>DASUSS010000108.1:0-302298 GCA_036374995.1 Longimicrobiales bacterium
CCGTTGTCCGTTGCCTCCTTCCGAATGGCGCTCCCGTCCCCGACCACTCGTCCGCCGTCCCTCGGAACTTGCGCATCTGCAAGTTGGTAACTTGTTTATGTGATTCCCCATCCGCCCATTTCACTCCCGAGGTCGATTTGCGAAGGGTGCACAGAGGCTATATCGCGGTCATGCTGCTGGTTCCCGCGCTCGCGGGCGGCTGGGCCGTGCGGGGATTTCTGCCGGCGAGCGGGCCGAAGCTGCTGGCGCAGGTGCTGGAGATCGTCGACTCCGAGGCGATCGACGGTCTGACGCGTGATGAGATGTACGAGCGGGCGGCGCGCGGGCTGGTCGACCGGCTGGACGATCCGTACGCGGACCTGTACTCACCGGAGCAGCTGGCGACGTTCTCGCGCGAACAGCTGGGCGCGGCGTACGGCGGGCTCGGGATGCAGATCGAGGATCAGCAGGGAGTGATCACGGTCACGCGCGTGTTCCCCGGCACGCCGGCGGAGCGGGGCGGTGTGCGGGCGGGCGACCGTGTGGTCGAGGTGGACGGCGAGTCGACGCGGGGCCTGAAGATCGAGGAGGTCTCGGGCCGGCTGGTGGGCAGGCCGGGAACGAAGGTGGAAGCGACGTTCGCGCGCGCGGGTGTGCGTGATCCGATCCGCGGCACGTTCACGCGTGCGGTCGTGCACGTGCCGGCGGTGCCGTATGCGGTCGTGCTGGATGGCAGTGTCGGCTACATCCCGCTGCAGAAGTTCAACGAGACGTCGAGCGCGGACGTGCGCAAGGCCGTGAGCGAGCTGCGCGCGCGGGGCGCGACGTCTCTGATCCTCGACGTGCGGGGCAACGGCGGCGGCAGTCTCGAGGAGTCGCTGCTGATCAGCAACCTGTTCCTGCCGGCGGGCGCCGAGCTCGCGCGGGTGGAGTACCGCGGCCGCGACCCGGACGTCTACACGGCGCGCAACGGTACGCTCACGACGGACATGCCGATGATCGTGCTGACCGATGGCTACTCCGCGTCGGCGTCGGAGATCGTCGCCGGCGCGCTCCAGGACCATGACCGCGCGCTGGTGCTCGGCACCGTCTCGTTCGGCAAGGGTCTCGTGCAGCAGATCTACCCGCTCGATGACGGCTGGGCGCTCAAGCTGACGACGGGCAAGTGGTTCACGCCGGCCGGCCGCTCGATCCAGCTGGATCGCAACGATGACGGCTCGCCGGTTCTGGCGGAGGATGCGCAACGCCCGGCATACCGCTCCACCGCGGGTCGTGTGGTGTACGGCGGCGGCGGGATCACGCCGGACCTCGTCGTGAAGCTGGACACGATCGATACGCCGGAGCGCGAGTTCACGCAGGTGGTCGGCAACAACGGCCCGCAGGTGTATGTCTCGATCTACGACCTGGCGATCGAGCTGAAGGATGGCGTCGAGCCCGATTTCACGATTCGCCCGCAGTGGCGCGACGACCTGTTCGCCCGACTCCGGAAGGCGGACGTGCCGATCACGCGGGCACAGTACGACGCCGCCCGCCCGCTCCTCGACCGGATGCTCGAGCAGCGCATTGCGGCGCTCGCGTTCGGCGATTCCGCCGCGTTCCGTCGCGCGGCTCCGTCCGATGCCCAGATCCGCGCCGCAGTCGAGCTGCTCGGCGAGGGCCGCACGCAGAAGGACCTGTTCGCGCTCGCGGATCGGAGGAAGGCGGAGAGGAAGTCGGAGTAAACGGAGAACGGATTGTTCACCGCAGAGTCGCTGGGGACGCCGGGAACGGCTGAGCACGGATAAGGGTGCGTCACCCTGACGCGCGTCCGATCCATTGTCATCGGATCCCGGCAGTCCCCGGCGTCCTCAGCGACTCTGCGGTGAATGTCGTTTCCCCTTCACCCGAAAACCCTCCTCAACCCCTCCACAGCTCTCTCCACGCCGGCGTCATCGACATCGAGGTGCGTGACCGCGCGGACGCGACTCGCGGTGAACTCCGTCAACAGCACACCCATCCCGCGGAGCTGCGATACCACCTTCGAGGCCGAGACGCGCGGTCGCGTGATGTCGAACATCACGATGTTCGTCTCCGGCTCCACGACATCGATGCCATTGATGCCGCGCGTGAGCTCGGCGAGTCGGCGTGCGCGCGCGTGATCCTCGGCGAGTCGCTGGCGGTGATGGTCGAGCGCGTACAGTCCGGCGGCGGCGAGGATGCCGACCTGGCGCATGGAGCCGCCGAGGCGGCGGCGCACCACGCGTGCGCGCTCGATCAGCTCGGCATCGCCGGCGAGCATCGAGCCGACCGGGCAGCCGAGCCCCTTGGACAGCGTGACCATGACGGTATCGGCGCAGGCGGCGAGCTGCGCCTCCGGCACGCCGGCCGCGACCGCGGCGTTCCACAGCCGCGCGCCATCGAGGTAGACGGGGAGCCCGTGGCGGCGTGCGACGTCGCGGATTGCACGCGCGACGTCGAGCGGCAGGACGCGCCCGCCGGCGGCATTGTGCGTGTTCTCGATCGCGACCAGGGAAGTCTGGATCTGCACCTTCGCCGCGCGCGGCCGGATCGCGCGCTCGACGGCGCCGGCGGTGAGGATGCCGTCCGGCGTCGCGATCCCGCGCAGCTGCACGCCCGCATTGACCGCGGCACCCGCCAGCTCCCAGTCCACCAGGTGGCACGTGGCTTCGCAGATCACCTCCGTGCCGCGCACCGCGTGCAGGATGAGTGCGGTCTGATTGGCCATGATGCCGCTGGGGAAGAACAGCGCGGCACTCTTGCCGAGCAGGGCGGCGGTGCGCTCCTCGAGCTCGCGCACCGTGGGATCATCGCCGAGCGCGTCATCGCCGACCGCCGCGCCGGCGATGGCAGCGCGCATCGCGGCCGTCGGTCGCGTGACGGTGTCGCTGCGCAGATCGACGACGTCGTCCGCGGCGACGCTCATCGCCTACTCGTACTCCTTCGCATCGGCGAGCGGCAGTGTCGCGCCGCACTCGTAGCAGTACCGGCTCTGCGGCGGATTCGCCTGGCCGCACTTCCGGCATACCGTGCCGGCGCGTACCGCCTCCCGATAACGACGGACTTCCGCCTCCAGCTCGTCATCCCCCGCTGACGCGGCAGCAGGCGCCGGCCGGACCGGCTCCGCACTCGCGGCTGCGGCCTCGGCGGGCGGGATGTTCTCGAACTCGCTCTCGTCGCCGATGCCCGGTTTCCGCCGGAACAGCGGCACCAGCACGAGCGCGAACGCACCGAGCGCGACGACGGCGATCACGAGCATTTCCATCAACGCACCTCACGAAGGACCAGCCACGCGATGCCGGCGCCGGCCGCATCCGCGACCAGGTCGCGCAGGCTGAAGCCGCGGCCGCGGCGCCGATCGGCGATCTCCTTGCCGATGCCCGCCGCCGCAGTGAGCGGCACGGCGATCGCCAGCGCGGTGCCATCATCCTGGTCCGCGGCCCGCACGGCGGCATACGCGAACACCATCGTCGCCCACGACATCGCCACGTGCCGGAACTTGTCCTCGCCCGGCCACACCGCGCCCGGCCGGCGCGCCGGCGCCGGTGCCGTCACCTGCACGGCCGCGCACGTGAAGCGCCCGCACGCCATCGCCGGCGGCGTCGAATCGCCGGGCACGGCGGCCGCGCCCGCGACGAGCGCCGCGATCCGGATCAGCTCGCCCATCACGCCTCCGCCCAGGCGAGTGCGGTGCGGACGGCGCGGTGCCAGCCTTCGAGCAGCGCCGCGCGCTGCTGCGGCTCGCCGCGCGGCTGGAAGAGCGTGGGCGCGGCGCGCTCGGCGAGGAAGTGGCCGGCATCGCGCCAGACTCCGGTCGCGATCCCCGCGAGGCCGGCGGCACCGAGCGCCGTCGTCTCGACCATCGCCGGACGCCGTACGGGCAGGCCGATCACATCCGCCTGGAACTGCATCAGCCAGTCGTTCAGCGAAGCACCGCCGTCGACGGCGAGCTCCGTCGCCGTGATGCCGGAGTCCTGCTCCATCGCGCGCAGCACATCGTGCGTTGCGTACGCCATCGACTCGAGCGCGGCGCGCACGAGGTGCGCGCGATCACTGCCGCGCGTCAGGCCTACGATCGTGCCGCGCGCCTCCGGGTTCCAGTGCGGCGCACCCAGTCCGACGAACGCAGGCACGAAGTACACGCCATCGTTCGACTCGAGTCCCGCGGCGAGGGCGGCGGTATCCTCGGCGCGCTCGATGACGCGGAGCCCGTCGCGCAGCCACTGCACCGCGGCGCCGGCAATGAAGATGCTGCCCTCGAGCGCATACGCCGGCTCGCCGCGCGGGCCGCAGCCGACCGTCGTCAGCAACCCGCTCTGCGATGCAATGCGCTCGCTGCCGGTATTGAGCAGCAGGAACGCGCCGGTGCCATAGGTGTTCTTCGCGAGACCGGATGTCACACAGCCCTGACCGAACAGCGCCGCCTGCTGATCGCCGGCCATGCCGCTGACGGGCACGGTGAGGCCCAGCGCGTCGGGCGATGTCTCGCCGTACACTTCGGCCGAGCCGCGCACGTCCGGCAGCAGCGCGCGCGGGACGTCGAACAGGTCGAGCAGCTCGTCGTCCCAGCCGAGTCGATCGATGTTGTAGAGCAGCGTGCGCGATGCGTTCGTCGGCTCCGTCACGTGCGCGGCACCGCCCGTCAGCCGGAACACGAGCCAGCTGTCGATCGTACCGGCGGCCAGCTCGCCGCGCTCGGCCCGCTCGCGCAGACCCGTCACGTTGCGCAGCAGCCACTCCAGCTTGGTGCCGGAGAAATACGGATCGAGCACGAGACCCGTCCGCTCGCGCACCCACTCCTCCCTGCCCTGCTCCTTCAGCTCCCGGCACCGCTCCGCCGTGCGCCGGTCCTGCCACACGATCGCGCGATGGACCGGCTCGCCCGTCTCGCGGTCCCACACCACCACGGTCTCGCGCTGGTTCGTGATGCCGATGCCCGCGATCTCGACCGCATCCTGCTCGCGCGCCCGCTCGATCGCGCTCTGCGCGGTGCGCCGCGTCACCTCCCAGATCTCGGCGGCATCGTGCTCCACCCATCCCGGCTTCGGGTAGTGCTGCGTGAACTCGGAGTACGCGCGGCCCATGAGACGGCTGTGCTCGTCGAGCACGAGGCAGGTCGTTCCGGTCGTGCCCTGATCGATCGCAAGCACGGCTCTCATCGACAGCTCCTCACGTGAGTCACACGTTGCTCATGCATCCGGCAGCACCAGGTCGCGGAAGTTGTAGTGCAGCCCCGCTTCCTGCAACAGTCCGATCATGCGGCAGATCGGCAGTCCCATGACGGCGAAGTAATCCCCCTCGATCCGCTTCACCAGCGTGGCGCCGTACCCCTGAATACCGTATGCGCCCGCCTTGTCCATCGGCTCCTCCGTCGCGGCATAGGCGGCGGCGGTGTCCGAGCCGAAATCACGGAATCGCACGGTCACGCGCTCGACATCGCTATGCACGCGACCGCGGAAGCACACGGCGATTCCGGTCGCCACCTCGTGCTCGCGACCCTGGAGGCGCAGCAGCATGTGAACGGCCTCGGCGCGATCGCGCGGCTTGCCCAGCACCTCGCCATCCACCACGACGACCGTGTCGCTGCCGATGACGACGGCGTCCCGCTCGCGCGCTGCGATCGCTGCCGTCTTTTCGCGCGCCAGACGCTCCGCGTGCGCCGCCGGCGCCTCGCCCGCCCCGTACGCCTCGTCGATGTCGGCCGGCACCGTGTCGAAAGTGAGCCCGAGCATGCGCAGCAGCTGAGCCCGGCGCGGCGACCGGGAGGCGAGAACGACGCGCACCCGGCTCACGGTCGTGAGCACTGCCGCGGGCGCAGCACTCGCACACGCCGATCCTGCGGCCTGCCATGGTCCGGTGCCCAACCTCGTGAGACCTGCCTGCGTGAGCCGCCGCACGTCCGAGCCGCCATCGCGAATCCGCCACTTCCTTTCCGAGCTGAAGCGCCGCCGTATCGTTCGGCTGGCGTCATTGTATCCCGTCGGCGGCCGGGGCGCGATCCGGGCCGCGACCACGCAACGCGCTTTCCCGCGCGGACCCGCGCTCCCGCGCCTCGCCCACGTGCACGAAGCGACGGGCAGCTCCGCGCGGCGCTACCGTTCCAGGATCAGCGTGACCGGTCCATCGTTGACCAGCTCGACATCCATCATCGCGCCGAACGCGCCCGTCTCGACCGGCCCGGGAGCCCGCTCGCGCAGCAGCTCGATGAAGCGGTCGTAGAGAGGGATCGCGATCTCCGGCGGCGCGGCATCGATGAAGCTCGGCCGGCGGCCCTTGCGCGCGTCGCCGTACAGCGTGAACTGGCTCACCACGAGGATGCCGCCGGACACATCCTCGAGGCCGCGGTTCATCCGGCCTTCGTCATCGGGAAAGAGGCGCAGCGAGATGACCTTATCGGCCATCCACCGCAGCGTCTCCGTCGTATCGGCGGGGTGGAGTCCGACGAGGATCAGGAAGCCGGTCGCAATGCGTCCGGTCACCCGGCCCCCGATCCGGACTTCGGCGCGTGAGACGCGCTGGAGGACGATGCGCACCGGCGGAGTGCGAGGCCGGTGCGCTACTCGACCGTCACCGACTTGGCGAGGTTCCGCGGCATGTCGACGTTGCACCCGCGCATGACCGCGACGTGATACGCCAGCAGCTGCAGCGGGATCGTCGTCACGATCGGCGTCAGCATGTCGATCGTGTCCGGCACCGGGATCATGTGGTCGACCATCCCCGCGAGCTCGGAGTTGCCGGTCGTAGCGACGGCAATGACCCGGCCGCCCCGGGCCTTCACTTCCTGGATGTTCGACAGCACCTTCTGGTAGACCGCGTCGTGCGGCGCGATCACCACGACCGGCATGTTCTCGTCGATCAGCGCGATCGGGCCGTGCTTCATCTCGGCCGCCGGCAGCCCCTCCGCGTGGATGTAGCTGATCTCCTTCAGCTTGAGCGCACCCTCGAGCGCGGTCGGGAAGTTGTAGCCGCGGCCGAGGTACAGGAAGTTCGATGCGCTCTTGTAGATTCGTGCGAGCTCGCGGATCGCGTCGTTCAGCTCGAGCACCTGCTCGACCTTCTCGGGCAGCTCCCTGAGCGCGTGCAGGATCTCGCGACCCTGCTCGGCCGTCAGCGTGCCGCGCAGCCGGCCCATGCGCACCGTGAACAGCGTGAGCGCCACGACCTGGCTCGTGAACGCCTTCGTCGATGCCACGCCGATCTCCGGGCCGGCGTGCAGGTAGATGCCGCCCTTCGCGTCACGCGCGATCGTCGAGCCGACCACGTTCACGATGCCGAGCACCTTCGCGCCGTGCTCCTTCGCCTCCCGCATCGCCGCCAGCGTGTCCGCCGTCTCGCCCGACTGGCTGATCACGAGCATCAGCGTCCGCTCGTTCACGATCGGCTTGCGGTAGCGGAACTCCGACGCATACTCGACATCCACGGGAATGCGGCAGATCTCCTCCAGCATGTATTCGCCGATCAACGCCGAGTGCCACGATGTGCCGCACGCCGAGATGATGATGCGGTCGAATGCGGCCAGCTCATCATCCTCCAGGTTCAGGCCGCCGAACTTCACCGTGCCATCCTCCTCGAGCACGCGGCCGCGGATGCACTGCATGATCGTCTCGGGCTGCTCGAAGATCTCCTTCAGCATGAAGTGCTCGTGGCCGCCCTTCTCGATCGCGTCCAGGTCCCACGCGATCTCCTTCACTTCCTTCTCGAGCGTCTCGCCACGCAGCGACTGCGTCTCGTAGCCGTCCTCCGTGAGCACGGCCATCTCGCCGTCCTCGAGGTAGATGACCTGACGCGTCTGCGCGAGCACGGCAGCGACATCGCTCGCCACGAAGTACTCGCCCGAGTCCGTCACGCCCAGCAGCAGCGGACTGCCCTTGCGCGCCGCGACGATCTTGCGCGGCTCCCGGCTCGAGATGATCGCGAGCCCGTACGCACCCTCCACCTGCTTCAGCGCCTCGCGCACTGCATCCTCGAGCTTCCCCTGATACGCCTCCTCGATCAGGTGCGCGATCACTTCCGTGTCCGTGTCGCTCTTGAACTCGTGGCCCATCTCCTCCAGCTTCCGGCGCAGCGTTCCCGCATTCTCGATGATGCCGTTGTGCACCACGGCGATCTCGCCATCGCAGCTCGTGTGCGGATGCGCGTTCTTCTCCGTCGGCGCGCCGTGCGTCGCCCAGCGCGTGTGCGCAATCCCGATCGTCGCCTCCGGCTCGCTGCCGTTGCCGACGAGCTTCTCCAGCTCGGAGATCTTGCCGACGGCGCGCCGCGTCTCCAGTCCGCTCCCGTTCACGACCGTGATACCGGCCGAGTCGTAACCGCGGTACTCCAGCCGCTTCAGTCCTTCGATCAGCAGCGGCACCGCCCTGCGGTCACCTATGTAGCCGACGATTCCACACATGGTTCATCCTTCTGAACGAATTCGGGATCGGGAGCGTGTGCCTTCATGCTACCCCTGCCAGTGCCTGACGAGCCTGCTCGACCAGCGCGCGCGCCGCATCCGCCGAGGGCGCCTCGGCGATGATGCGCAGGATCGGCTCCGTGCCCGATGCCCGCAGGTGCACCCAGCGGCGCTCCTCCGGCCAGTCGAGCCGCAGGCCATCCTGCCGATCTGCATGCGGCGCGCCCAGCCGCCGCTCCAGGATCGCATAGGCCGACTCCAGCGATCCGGCATCGCGCGGCAGCTTGTCCTTCACGATCGTATAGCCGACGTGACCCGCAACGATCTCGCTCAGCTTCCGCCCGTCCTCGACCAGCAGCTCCAGCACGAGTGCGGCCGCCACCGCCGCGTCCCGCGTCAGCTGCACGTCCGGCAGGATCACGCCGCCGTTGCCTTCGCCCCCGATCACCGCACCCGACCGCTCCATGCGACGCGCCACGTTGATCTCGCCGACCGGCGCCCGCTCCAGCGTCACCCCCGCCGCATCCGTCACGTCCTGGAGCACCCGGCTCGTCGACAGATTCGTCACCACCGCGCCCTTCCGGTGCCGCAGCACCAGCGATGCCGCCAGGGCCAGCGTGAAGTCCTCGCCGATCGCACGGCCCGCGTCGCTCACCAGCGACAGACGGTCCGCATCCGGATCCGTCGCCAGCCCCACATCCAGCCGCTCCGTCCGGACCAGCCGCTCCAGGTCACCCAGATTCTCCGCCACCGGCTCCGGCTCGCGACCGAACCGGCCCGTCGGCTCCAGGTTCAGTCCGAAAACCTCGCAGCCGAGCGCCTCCAGCAGCCGCGGCAGCAGCACCGTCCCCGCTCCGTTGATGCACTCCAGGCCGACCCGGAACCGGCGCGCCCTCAGCCGCTCGATGTCGAGGTACGGAATCCCGAGCACGGCGTCCAGATGCCGCTGCACCGCCGCCTCGTCCGCCACCACCTCCCCCAGACCGTCCCAGCCCGCACGCTCGATCGCTCGCTCGTTCACGTACGCCCGCATCAGCGGCGCCTCCTCCGCATCCAGGAACATCCCGGCCGACGACGCCAGCTTCAGAGCGTTCCATTCGACCGGGTTGTGGCTCGCCGTCACGACGATCCCGCCGTCCAGACCCAGCGACCGGATCGTGTACAGCGCCGTCGGCGTCGGCGCCACCCCGATCTCCACCACGTCGCAACCCACCGATTGCAGCGCCCCCGCCACGACCCGGCTGAACATCGGGCCCGACGTCCGCGTGTCCCGTCCCAGCACCACCCGTGGCCGCGCCGTGCCGCTCCGCTCCCGCACGTACGCGCCGAACGCCGACGCGAACCGCGCGACCACTTCCGGCGTCAGTCCCGCGCCCACGCGGCCGCGCACGCCGGACACGCTCACCATCAGATCGGACGGGATCTCGAATGCCACCTGCCGCTCCGTTCGCTTTCGGGCCAGACTCATTCAGAGGGCAACATCTGCACCAGAAGCGACTCGAGCGCCGCCGGGTTGTCCGCGTTCACCCAGTGGCCGCCCGCGATCCGATGGAGGAATGTGCGCACGCCGGCTTCGGCGGCGCGCTCTGCGCGCGCGAGCGCCTCGCCGCCGAGGATCGGCGACTCCTCTGCCTTGACGAGGTGGACCTCGGTGCCGGTGGGCGGGGACTCGACGACGTCCCAGGCGTCGGTGTCGTAGAAGCTGACGAGCAGTTCGCGGATGGAGTCGAAGTCGAAGCGCCAGCGGTAGGCGCCGTCGTCGGGGACGAGGTTGGTGGCCATCCACTGGGCGACGGGCTCCGACTGTCCGCGGGCGCGGAGCTGCTCGACGAGCTCGCCGCGGTTCTGGAAGCGCTGCGGCATGGCCTCGATCAGCTGGAGCATGTCCCAGGCGCTGCCGTCGGGCTCGCGCGGCTGGGGCGTGGAGTCGATGACCCAGACCTGTCGCAGCGGCGTCGGCGTGGAGCGGGCGAAGACGAGCGCGACCTTTCCGCCGAAGGAGTGGCCGAGCACGGCGGCCGGCTCGAGGCCGGTGTGCTGGGCGAGGCGGTCGAGGTCGGCGGCGGCGCTCCGGATCGTGTGGGGCGGCGGGAAGTCCTGCGAATCACCGTGCTGCCGCAGGTCGATGAGCAGCGCGCCCCAGTCGGTCCTCTGCCGGACGACGCGGCGCATGACGGAGGCCCAGTTCCGTCCCGCGCCGTAGATGCCGTGGAGTGCGTAGAGCCATGCGCGGGGCTCGGCACCCTCGGCCGTCACTCGGTCGTAAGCCAGGATCGGTTCGCTCACTCGTGCTCCGTGTCGATGCTGCGCGCGGAGTGTATGTCGGCGCGGCGGCTCGCGCCAGCGCCGCGGCGTGAGGCTCGCGCCGGTCGCGGGGCGGGAATATGTTCGCAGGCGCAGTCGGCCTTCACGCACAACGGAACGGTACATGGGGACGTCACAGCGGTTCGGCACACTCGCGATCCACGCGGGCCAGCATCCCGAAGAGACGACCGGCGCGATCATGCCGCCGATCTTCCAGACATCGACATACGTGCAACCGAAGCTCGGCGAGCCGAAGGGCGGCTACGAGTATGCGCGCGTCCAGAACCCGACGCGCGAGGCGATGGAGCGCAACATCGCGGCGCTCGAGGGCGGCACGCACGGGATGGCGTTCGCGAGTGGCATGGCGGCGATCGGCGCGATCGCGCAGCGCCTGTCCGCGGGCGATCACGTGATCTACGAGGAGAACGTGTACGGCGGCACGCACCGCTTCTTCGACAAGGTGCTGCGGCGTTTCGGCGTCGATTTCACGGCGGTCGACTCGAGCGATCCGCAGCGGGTCGAGGATGCGATCAAGGTCAATACGAAGCTGATCCACCTCGAGACGCCGACGAATCCGATGATGAAGGTGGCGGACCTGGCGGCCATCGTCGAGATCGCCGGCCGCCACGATATCCAGGTGGCCGTCGACAACACGTTCGCCTCGCCGTACAACCAGCGGCCGCTCGAGCTCGGTGCGCACATGGTCGTGCACTCGAGCACGAAGTACCTGAACGGTCACTCCGATGTCGTCGGCGGCATCGTCCTGACGCGCGATGACGCGATCGCGGAGGAGCTCCGCTTCCTCCAGAAGGCGGCCGGCGCGGTGCCGGGACCGTGGGACGCCTGGCTCGTGCTGCGCGGCACGAAGACGCTGCACGTGCGGATGGAGACGCACAACCGCAACGGCCAGCGGGTCGCGGAGTTCCTGGCGGAGCGGCTCGGTCCGGAGCGCGTGTTCTATCCCGGACTGCCGTCGCACCCGCAGCACGCGCTCGCCGGGCGCCAGATGCGCGGCTTCACGGGGATGGTGAGCATGGAGCTGGGCTCGTTGAAGCGCGCGCGCCAGGTCGTCGAGCGGACGCACCTGTTCTCGCTCGCCGAGTCGCTGGGTGGTGTCGAGTCGCTGATCGGGCATCCCGCGATCATGACGCACGCGTCCGTGCCGAAGGAGATGCGCGACCGGATGGGCGTGACCGAGGGCCTGGTCCGGCTGTCCGTCGGCATCGAGGATGTCGACGATCTGCTCGAGGACCTCGACAGCGCGCTGCGCGACTGATCATGCGACGACTCGCCGCACTCGGATTCGGTGCGCTCGCGGCGTGCGCATCCGCGCCCGCGGCGCCGCCCGCGGATCTGCTGATCGCCGGCGGCACCGTGTACGACGGGACCGGCGCGGCCGGCTTCACGGCCGATGTCGTGATCCGCGACGGCCTGATCGTACGGGTGTCGCGCACACCGCTGCCGCGCGACGCGGCGGCGCGTGTCATCGCTGCGCACGGCCTGGT
Source organism: Longimicrobiales bacterium (assembly GCA_036374995.1). Lineage (GTDB taxonomy): Bacteria > Gemmatimonadota > Gemmatimonadetes > Longimicrobiales > RSA9 > SH-MAG3. The sequence continues at coordinate 12,178 of DASUSS010000108.1, forward strand.
CGTCGCACCCGGGTTCATCGATCTGCACGCGCACCTGGAGCCGCTCGCCGACATGCCGGACGCCGAGAGCCACGTCCGCCAGGGCGTCACGACCGCGCTCGGCAACCCGGACGGCGGCGGACCGCTCCCGCTCGGTCCATACCTCGACTCCCTCGAGTCGCTGGGACTGGGCATGAACGTCGGCTTCCTCGCGGGCCACAACACGATCCGGCGGCAGGTCCTGGGCATGGCCGATCGCGCGCCGGCGGCCGGGGAGCTGGACCGGATGCGTGCGCTGGTGGAGCAGGCGATGGCCGACGGCGCGTTCGGACTCTCGACCGGACTGCGCTACACGCCCGGATTCTACGCCACCACCGATGAAGTCGTGGCGCTCGCGGACGTGGCCGCGCGGCGCGGCGGCATCTACACGTCGCACCTGCGCGATGAGGGACTCGACCTGTTCTCCGGCGTCACCGAAGCGATCGAGATCGGCCGGCGCGCACGAATTCCGGTCGTGCTCACGCATCACAAGGTCGTCGGCGCGGACATGTGGGGCCGGAGCGAACGGACGCTCGCGATGATCGACTCGGCCCGCGCCATCGGCATCGATGTCATGGCCGACCAGTACCCGTATACCGCCACCCACACCGGGATCAGCATCCTGGTCCCGCCGTGGGCGCTCGCGGGCGGCGCCGCCGCTTTCGCGGAGCGGCTCGAGGATGCGGTCCTGCGCGACAGCATCACGGCCGGCATCGTCTGGAACCTCGTGAACGACCGCGGCGGCCGCGATCTGCGACGCGTCCAGTTCTCGCGCGTGCAGTGGGACGAGTCGCTCGAGGGTCGCACCCTGTACGACTGGGCCGCGCGCGAGGGCAGGCCGCCCACGATGGAGACGGGCGCCGAGCTCGTGCTCGAGGCGATGCGGCGCGGCGGCGCGAACGCGATCTATCACGTGCTCGACGAGGCGGATGTCGAGCGCATCATGCGCCACCCGATGACCGCGATCGCATCCGATGGACGGCTCTCGCGCCCGGGGGAGGGACACCCGCACCCGCGCGCGTACGGCACGTTCCCGCGGGTCCTCTCGGAATACGTCCGCGAGCGCGGCGTGCTGCCGCTCGCCGAGGCGATCCGCAAGATGACGTCGCTGCCCGCAGCGCGGCTCGGGCTCGCCGACCGCGGCCGCATCGCGGAAGGCATGCGCGCGGACATCGTCGTCTTCGATGCCGCGACCGTGCGCGATCGCGCGACGTTTGCGGACCCGCACCAGTACCCGGACGGCATCGGATTCGTCATCGTGAACGGCGTCGTGACGGTCGCCGACGGCCGGCTCACGGACGAGCGCGCCGGCAGCGTGCTGCGGCACCGCTGACCGTGCGCCGGACCGCCCGGCCAAACGTGCTCCGGCACCGCTGACCGTCCGCGCACTGCCCGGCGAAACCGCGGCGCGGACGGCCGCGTAGGTCGAGCTGAACCTTCGAGGAGAAGCATCCCATGTCCGAACCCATCGAGGCCCGCTCCCGCCGGATCCTGCGCGACATCGATCCGAGCGCATGGGAGCACCCCGCCGACCGGGCCGCACTCATGGCCGCGCGCCGGATCCCCGTGTTCGACAAGGTGCTGCGCGCCGTGTTCGGCCTGTTCGGCGAGAAGCCGATCCGGCTCGCGTTCCAGGCGAATGCCGTACGCGTCGGACCCCGCCAGTTCCCGGACATCTGGACGCACTACCTCGAGGTGTGCGAGACGCTCGACGTCGCGGAGCCGCCCGAGCTGTTCATCTCCCAGACACCGCTCGTCAACGCCGGCGCATACGGGATGAACAAGCCGTTCATCGTGATGAACTCCGGCACGATCCGGCTGCTCAACCGCGACGAGATGACGTACATCCTCGGCCACGAGCTCGGTCACGTGATGAGCGGCCACGTGCTCTATCGCACGATGATCGTGCTGCTGATGCAGCTCGCGCAGATGGGGTTCCCCGTCGTCGGCATTGCCGCGCGCGTCGTGCTGGTCGCGCTGCTCGAGTGGCAGCGCAAGAGCGAGCTGTCCGCCGACCGTGCCGGCCTGCTCGCGCTCCAGCAGCCGGAGACCACGCTGCACACGTTCATGCGCCTCGCGGGCGGCGGCTTCGACAGCGAGACGGACCTGAACGAGTTCCTGATCCAGGCCGACCAGTATCGCGACGGCGGAGATGCCGCCGACATGGTGTTCAAGGTCCTGAATCTGCTCGGCGCGACGCACCCGTTCCACGTCCTGCGTGCGGCCGAGCTGCGCGACTGGATCGAGGCGGGCGAGTACGACCGCGTGCTGCGCGGCGAGTACCGCCACCGCACCGACGGCGCCGCCCCCTACAAGGAGGACCTCGCCGCCGCCGCCCAGGCCTACCGCGAGGACGCCCAGACGTTCGCGAGGCAGTTCAGCGATGCGATCCGCCAGACCCGGGATCGCTTTGCCGAGGGGTTCCGGCGGTCTCCGGAGGCGTGATCGGCGCAGGCTGGCAGTTGTCCAGGCAGGGCAGACTGCATTTCTCGCGGAGAACGGCTGGAGTGACTTCGAGTTGGGGAGCGTGTGCGGCGTGCCGCGTGGTCGTCGCGTTATCGTGCTCTTGATTTGATTGGAACGGATTTCAGCATCGGCTTCGCGGCTCGCGCGGTGATCGGCCCGTTCGGCCAGTATCCACCATTCGAAACAGAACATCCGTGCGCACTCCGCATGGAGTCGGCACCGCGTGGACCGGGAATCGACGCCACCAGTGCTCCCGAACCTCGAAGTCCCTGCAGCCGTTCTCCGCGAGAAATGAAGCGTTCCCCTGCCTCCCCCTGCCTGCCTGCCTCTTTCCTCGACTGCCGGCGCAATCCTACCTTACCACCTCCACGAACCTGAAGCCGAAGCATGAAGATCCTGATCGTCGGCAACGGCGGGCGCGAGCATGCGCTGCTGCGGAAGCTCCGGACGGACGCGCCATCGGCGGAGCTCTACATCACGCGCGGCAACGGCGGCACGCAGCCGGATGCGAAGTCGCTGCCGCTCGACCCGCTGGACGTGCCGGCTCTCGCGGTATGGGCGGAGCAGAACGGCGTAACGCTCGCGGTATGCGGCCCGGAGTCGCCGCTCGCGGCCGGCATCGCCGATCAGTTCATGCTGCACGGCGTGCCGCTGTTCGGCCCCACGCTCGCAGCCGCGGGCATCGAGGCATCGAAGGCGTACGCGAAATCGCTGATGCGGCGCGCCGCCGTGCCCACGGCTGCATTCGGCACGTTCTCCGATTTCGAGAGTGCGGCCGCGTTCATCCGTGAGCGCGGCGCACCGATCGTCGTCAAGGCGTCGGGGCTGGCCGCCGGCAAGGGCGCGATCGTGTGCGACACCGTCGACGAGGCACTCGATCACGCGCGTGCGATGCTGGCCGGCGAGGCGTTCGGCGCCGCGGGCAGCGAGGTCGTGATCGAGGAGTTCCTCGAGGGCGAGGAGCTGTCCGTGTTCGCGCTGTGCGATGGCAGCGAGGCGATCCCCATGCTGCCGGCGCAGGACCACAAGCGGATCGGCGAGGCGGATACGGGACCGAACACGGGCGGCATGGGGGCGTACGCGCCCGTGGCCATCGCGACGCCCGCCCTCCTCGAGCGGGTACGCACCGAGATCCTGCTGCCGACGCTCGCGGCGCTGCGCGAGGAGGGCCGCGAGTTCCGCGGACTTCTCTACGCCGGCCTGATGCTGACGGCGGACGGCCCGAAGGTCATCGAGTTCAATGCGCGGTTCGGCGATCCGGAGACGCAGGTCGTCGTGCCGCTGCTGCGGTCCTCGCTGCTCGAGCCGATGCTCGCGATCGCGCGCGGCGGCTCGATCCGCGGGCTCCGGCTCGACTGGCACGGCGGTGCCGCGCTCACGACCGTGCTTGCCGCGCAGGGCTATCCCGGCACGTACAGGAAGGGCGCGACGATCACGATCCCGCCCGAGGTCCACGAGGCGCGCGACATCTTCATCTATCACGCCGGCACGGCGCTCCAGGACGGGCGCCTCGTGACGGCCGGCGGCCGCGTCCTCGCCGTAACGGCGCTCGCCGCCGACATGGAGCACGCCGCGGAGCGCAGCCGCTGGGCAGCGGAAGCGATCCACTTCGACGGCAAGTACTACCGCCGCGACATCGGCTGGCGCGAGCTCGCGCGGGACATGACGCTGAGCGGCTGATGCCGGAGCTGCCCGAGGCGGAGACGATCGTCCGCGACCTGCGCGCGCGCATTCCGGGGGCGACGGTGACGCGCGTGGTCGTCACGCGTCCGGACATCCTGCACCAGGGCCTCACACCCACCGTGCTCGGGCGCCGGCTCCACGGTCGCACGATCACGGGCGTGTCACGCCGCGGGAAGAACGTAGTGATCGAGTTCGATGCCGGCCTCCGGCTCATCATCAACCTGGGGATGACCGGGCGCGTGGTGACGAGCGACGCGCAGCGAGCCGGCGAGCTGCGCCACGTCGCGGCACGGCTGCACCTGCGCGATGGGCGTGCGATCCTCTACGACGACGCGCGGCGCTTCGGCGATCTCGACCTGCGCGACGAGCACGGCTGGGCGGTGCGCGATGCCGAGCTCGGTGTCGAGCCGCTGTCCGATGACTTCACTCCCGAGATGCTGCACGCGCTCACCCGCACCTCGATCTCGCCGATCCGCAACTGGCTGCTCGACCAGCGCCGGGTCGCCGGCGTCGGCAACATTTACGCGATCGAGGCACTCTTCCGTGCCGGGATCCGGCCGACCCGGCGCGCCCGCACGCTGCGTCGCCGGGAATCCGCTGCGCTGCGCGACACGCTGCGCGCCGTGCTCCAGGAGTCGATCGACGCGCGTGGCACCACGATCAGCGACTATCGCGATGCGAACGGCGAGCGCGGCGCGTTCGATCAGCGGCTGCGGGTCTATGACCGGGAGGGCCTGCCGTGCATCAGCTGCGGCGCGCCGATCAAGCGGGTCGTGCTGTCGAACCGCTCCGCGTTCTACTGCCCGGCGTGCCAGCGATGACCATGCTGCCGACGCGGCCACGCCCTGCCGCCGACCTGCGCGCCGATGTCCGCGCCGCCTGCCAGAACCGGCCGGGCGTCTATCGCATGCTCGGCCCCGGCAACGAGGTGCTCTACGTCGGGAAATCGATTCGCGTGCGCAGCCGGCTGCTCTCCTATTTCCGTGCGGACCGCGGCGAGAAGGCGGCGGAGATCATCAGCCACACGCACCACATCGAGTGGGATTATGCGCCGAGCGAGTTCGCGGCACTGCTGCTCGAGATGCGCTCGATCCAGCGCTGGCGGCCGCCGTACAACGTGGAGCACAAGCGGGACCGCGTCTTCTGCTTCGTCAAGCTGACGCGCGACGAGGCGCCGCGCCTGCTCGTCGTGCGCGAGGTCCTCGATGACGGCGCGATCTATTTCGGCCCGTTCCGCGGCCCGCAGCGCGTGCGCGACGTCGTGCGCGAGATCCGCGACCTGCTCGAGCTGCGCGACTGCGCGCCGTCGACCCGCATGCGCTTTGCCGACCAGCTCGACCTCTTCGGCGCCGACCCGCAGCCGCTCTGCATGCGCGCCGATGTCCGCAAGTGCCTCGCCCCGTGCGCGGGCCGCTGCACGAAGGCCGAGTACCTCGCGCAGGTCGAGCTGGCGCGCCGCTTCCTCGACGGCGATGCCGACATCCCGCTCACGATCCTGCGCCGCCGCATGGACACCGCCGCCGACCGGCTGCACTTCGAGTATGCCGCCGAGCTGCGCGACCGCATGCACCGCCTCGAGGACGCCCGCGCCGAGCTCGTCGCGCTGCGCGGCTTCATCGAGTCCATGTCGTTCGTCTACGAGGTGCCCGGACACGCGGGCGAGGATCGCGTCTACATCGTCCGGCGCGGCAGCATCCGCGAGGATTGCTGCGCACCCGCCGATGACGCGGCGCGCCACGAGCTCACGGGGCGTGCGCGGCGGCTGCTCCAGCGGCGGGAGACGTATGCGCGCGTCGCACCGACCCAGGCCGCGGAGATCCTGCTGCTCGCCCGCTGGTTCCGGCTCCGGCCGCAGGAGCTCGAGCGCACGTGGCGCGTGGACGGAGATTCGCAGGGCGTCGGATAGAACGCCGTCACTCGCTCCGTTTGCTCCGCCGCCTCACCCGCCGAGCGCGATCAGTTCCACCGCAGGACTCTCACCGCGCACCAGCGTCATGACCGCGACGCTCGGCTTCAGGTCGAAGCGCGCCGGACCGGCCGCTCCGGGGTTGACGACGATGCAATCCCCGATCCGGTCGATGCGCTGACGGTGGGTGTGGCCGTACACGATCACGTCCGTCTCCGGATATGCCGCGTGCAGCACAGGTGCGGACGGCGAGCCGAACGCGTGTCCGTGCACGACGATCACGCGACACCCTTCCAGCTCCAGCTCGAGCTCATCGCGGACGCGTGGCCGGAGCGCCGGCGAATCGGTGTTGCCCATGACCGCGTGCACCGGTGCGATCGTCTCGAGCTCGACGATGATGTCCGCCGAGCCGACATCGCCGGCGTGCAGGATCAGATCGACACCGTCGAACGCGCGGAAGACCGCGCCACGGAGCTGGTTGTGCGTGTCGCTGATGAGCCCCACCCTCATGGCTCGCCCGACTGCCAGCGCGGCCCGATGCTGCTCGCGACATCGAGGTGCGCGAGCACGCGGCCGACGACGAAATCGATGAGATCGTCGATCGTACGCGGCCGGTGGTAGAACCCGGGTGATGCGGGCAGGATGACCGCGCCCGCCTGCGTCAGCCGCAGCATGTTCTCCAGGTGGATCTGCGAGTACGGCGTCTCGCGCGGCACCAGGACGAGCCGCCGCCGTTCCTTCAGCACGACATCCGCCGCGCGCTCGATCAGCGAGCGTGTCGTTCCCTGTGCGATGCTGGCGAGCGTGCCCATCGAGCACGGGCAGATCACCATCCCGCGCGACGGCGCGGAGCCGGATGCGGGAGTCGCACCGCGATCGTCATCGGCATAGACGGTCACGCGCGACCAGTCGCCCGTCCGACGACGCAGCTCGCCCTCGCCGTCGATGCCGAGCTCCTCCTCCAGCAGGCGCCAACCGGTGCGCGACACGATCAGGCTCACGGGCACGCGCGCATCGGTCAGCGCGTGCAGCAGGCGCCGCGCGTACGGCGCTCCGGACGCGCCGGTGATCGCGAGCGTGACCGGCAGATCGCTCACAGCGGCAGGGTACCGCCGAGCAGGCGGTCGAGCAGCACGAACCCGAGGAACGACGTCGAGACCGCCACGTTCGCGTGGAAGAACGCCCGGTCGATGCGCGGCAGGTCGAGCCGTGCGGGATCCATCGCATCGATGAGGCGGTGCTCGTAGACCAGCAGCCCCGCCATGACGAGGACGCCGGCGGCGTAGAACACGCCGGTCGGCAGCAGGTCGAACACGGCGATCGCCCCGAACAGCAGGAACGCAATGCCATGGAACACGCGCGCGAGGCGGAGCGCGCGCGGCGCGCCCACGCGCGCGGGTATCGAGTGCAGGGCGTGGGAGCGGTCGAACTCCAGGTCCTGGACGGCATAGATCACGTCGAATCCGGCGACCCAGAACATCACGGCGGCCGACAGCACGGGCAGCGCATACCACGGCTCCGGCCACGTGCCGGAGACGGCGAGGAACGCGCCGGCCGGCGCGATGCCGAGCGCGAGGCCGAGTACGTGATGTGCCCACGCCGTGAACCGTTTCGTGTAGGAGTAGAAGAACACCCAGGCGAGGGCGAGGGGAGCGAGCATGCCGCAGAGGGGATTCAGCAGCCAGGCTGCGGCGATGAACACCACTCCCGCAACCGTCACGGCCGCGCTCGCCTGCGGCATCGTGAGCGTCCCGGCAGGCAGCTCACGCCGCGCCGTGCGCGGATTCAGTGCATCGATGCGCCGGTCCACGATACGATTGAAACCCATCGCCGCGAACCGCGCCGCCGTGAATGCGACCAGGATCCACACCGCCGTCCAGGCCGTGAGATTCGCCGGATACCGCCACGACGCGAGGACGGCGCCCACACCGGCGAACGGCAGGGCGAACAGGGTGTGGGGCAGCTTCACGAAGCTGGCGTAGCGGGCGGCCAGCGACCGGCCGCGGAACGTCTGCCCTTCCCTCACCTGCACTTCGGTCTGCATGCGACTGGCTTCCTCCGGGTCACGCATGATGCGCGGAATGTACGCGCGGCCGCGCGGCCGCGGAAGCGCACCTCAGCCCGGCCGCCGCGGCAGTACGCGCGGGAACAGGGTCGGCGTACGTGCCCGGTATTCCTGCCACTCGCGGCCGAAATGCGCCGCGAAGAAGCGTTCCTCGATCCGGATCTGCGCCGCGAAATAGAGCACGAACAGGATCGCGACGGCGAGCAGTGCCGGATCGTTCCAGAACAGTGCCGAGCCGACGATGAAGTCGATCAGGCCGAGGTACATCGGATGCCGGACCACGGCGTAGGGTCCGGTCGTGATGAGACGGTGTCCCTCCTGGATGCCGAGCTGAGGCGAGAACAGCCGGCCGAGCCGCGACTTCGCCCACGCCGCGAACAGCGCTCCCGTGAGCGCCAGCGCGGCGCCGGCGAACGCGACTCCGGCGTCCTGCTCCGGAAGGAAGTGCCACCGGCCGCGCACGAACAGCCATGCGACCAGAGTTCCGACCTCGAGTATCGCGAGCAGGAGGCGCGGCCGCGTCGCCCGCCTCAGCCATCGCTGCGGGCCGAACGTCCGCTGTACCAGATCCAGGAACGCCAGCAGGAGTGCCGCGGCGGCCATCCACCAGATGAATCGAGCGATCTCCATGGTACCAACCTACCCATGGCCGCCGCCGCCGCCAGACGCGCTGCGCTTCAGTAGACGCGCAGTGTCGTGCTCATGCCCTGATCCGCGTGGCTCACGCCGTCGGTCTCGATCGGGCAGTATACGCGGTATTCACCGGGCGACAGGCTGATGCTCATGGTGACGCCATCACCCGGCGCAAGGTCGCCCGTCTCCCACTCCTCGCCGTTGCCTTCGATCTCGAAGCGGTGCATCACGCTGCCCGAGTTCTGCACGTTGAATGCGATCACGCCCGCCGGCACGCTGTCCCGCGACAGCGTGATGCTCCATTCCGCGAGCGTGGCATCGACGGACTGCACGTCGGCATCATCCGGCGGCAGCGTCTGCTGCTCGTCCGGTGCGGCCGCAGGCAGCGCGTCAGTGCCGGGTGCCTCCACCGCCTCGTCCTCCGGTCGTTCCGTCGTCCCGGCATCACCGCACGCGCCCGCGAGCACAACCGCCACGAGTGCCGCCAGCATCGTTCCCCGACGATCCATTCTGTCGCCTCCTGTCCATTGACGGGTGCGGCTGCGCACCGTTCCGGCCGGTCGGGTGCAACATCCAGACCCGGGCCGGCCGACAATGTACGCGGTCGGCAGGAGACAGCGCGAGCCGCGGTTGCCCGCAGCACCGCGCCCGTCTACCCTACCTGCCTCACGAGGCAGGCTGCGCGAATCTTGCAAGCCCGACGGACCGGACGACTGTGACGGGGGAGGAATGGCGGAAGCGAAGGGCGGAGATCGACGTCGGGTCATCATCGAGGGGGTTCAGCCGGAAATCGACGGCGGCCGTTTTCCGTGCAAGCGGGTCGCGGGCCGTGACGTGATCGTCGAGGCCGACATCTTCACTGACGGACACGAGGCGCTGTCGGCGCGCCTGCTGTCGCGCTTCGAGCGGGATCGCCGGTGGCGCGAAGAGCCGATGGAGCCGCTCGGCAACGACCGCTGGCGCGCAGCGTTCACGGTCGAACGACTCGGCCGCTACCGTTATACGATCGAGGCGTGGCCGGATCCGTGGCAGGGGTGGAGACGCGACATGGAGAAGCGTCTCGCCGCGTATCAGGACGTCGCCGTCGATCTCATCATCGGCGGACGGCTGATCGCCGCCGCGTCCCGCCGCGCGCTGGGCCGGGACGCACGCACGCTCGTAGAGGTCGGGCAGCGCGTCCAGGACACCACCGTCGACATCACCGAGCGCATCCAGCTCGCCATGGCGGACGAGACGGACGCGCTCGTGTCCCGCTTCGCCGATCTCGAGCACCTGACACGCTACGACCGCGAGCTCGAGGTCGCCGTCGACCCCGTCCGCGCCGAGTTCTGCGCCTGGTACGAGCTGTTCCCCCGCTCCACGGCGCTCGAGCCCGGAGCGCACGGCACGTTCGCCGATGTGGAGCGTCGCCTCGATTACGTCGAGGAGCTCGGCTTCGATGTGCTGTATTTGCCGCCGATCCACCCGATCGGGATGCTGAAGCGCAAGGGCCGCAACAATCGCGAGGCGGCGGAGCCGGACGATGTCGGCAGCCCGTGGGCGATCGGCAGCGCCGAGGGCGGCCACACCGCCGTGCACCCGGAGCTCGGCACGCTCGACGACTTCCGGCGCCTCGTCCGCAATGCCCGTGACCGCGGCATCGAGGTCGCGCTCGACATCGCGTTCCAGGTTGCGCCCGATCACCCCTGGGTGCAGGAGCACCCCGACTGGTTCCGTGCCCGGCCCGACGGCTCGATCCAGTACGCGGAGAACCCGCCGAAGAGATACCAGGACATCTATCCGTTCGACTTCGAGACCGCCGACTGGCGCGCGCTCTGGACGGAGCTCGCGGCCGTATTCGAATTCTGGATCGATCAGGGCGTACGCATCTTCCGCGTCGACAACCCGCACACGAAGCCGTTCGGCTTCTGGGAGTGGTGCCTCGCACGACTCCGCTCGAAGCACCCCGAGACGATCTATCTCGCCGAAGCGTTCACCACCCCGCGCCGCATGGAGCGGCTCGCAAAGCTCGGGTTCAATCAGTCGTACACGTACTTCGCCTGGCGCAACACGAAGAGCGAGCTCATCTCCTACATGGAGGAGCTGACCACGACCGGGCTCGCCGACTACTTCCGACCGAACTTCTGGCCGAACACGCCGGACATCCTGACGGAATACCTCCAGCTCGGCGGCCGCGGCGCGTTCATGAACCGCATCGTCCTCGCCGCCACGCTCTCGGCCGCCTACGGCATCTACGGCCCGGCGTACGAGCTCATGGAGCACCGCCCGCGCGAGGACGGCAGCGAGGAATACCTCGATTCCGAGAAGTACCAGCTGCGCGAGTGGGATCTCGACCGGAGTGACAGCCTGCGCCATTTCATCGCGCGGCTGAACCGCATCCGCCGCACGAATCCCGCACTGCACGACAATCGCACACTGCGCTTTCATCGGGTCGCGCGCGACGGCTTCGATGTCGATCAGCTGATCGCCTACACGAAGTCGAGTGCCGCCGCACCCGTCGCACCGACGGGCCGCGCCATCTACCGGTACGAGCATGCGACGCCGCCGCCACCGGGACCCGAGAACAACGTGATTCTCGTGGTCGTGAATCTGGATCCCGTGAACCGGCACTCCGGCTGGGTCGGCCTGCCGCTCGCACAGCTCGGCATCGATCCCGCCCGCTCCTACCTCGTACACGATCTGATCGGCGATGCGCGCTACACGTGGGATGGGGAGTGGAACTTCATCGAGCTCGATCCGGCCGTCGTTCCCGCACACATCTTCCGCATCACACAGACGACGGATTGAACATGGCCGCGACCACCCGCACTCCCGCACGGCGGCGCTCCGATCGCGCCCTCGACACCGATCCTCTCTGGTACAAGGACGCGGTCATCTACGAGGCGCACGTGCGCGCGTTCTACGACAGCGATGGCGATGGCATGGGCGACTTCCGCGGCCTGAGCCAGAAGCTCGACTATCTGCACGACCTCGGCATCACTGCGATCTGGCTGCTGCCGTTCTACCCATCGCCCTGGCGCGACGACGGCTACGACATTGCCGACTACGCCGACATCCACCAGGCGTACGGCACGATGACCGACTTCAAGCGCTTCATGCGCGAGGCCCATGCACGCGGCCTGCGCGTCATCACGGAGCTCGTCATCAATCACACATCGGACCAGCACCCCTGGTTCCAGCGCGCCCGTCGCGCGCAGACCGGCTCGGCCGCCCGCGACTTCTACGTCTGGACCGACGACCCGACGAAGTACAGCGAGACGCGCATCATCTTCAAGGACTTCGAGGCATCCAACTGGTCCTGGGACCCGGTCGCAGGACAGTACTTCTGGCACCGCTTCTACTCGCATCAGCCGGACCTGAACTTCGACAATCCGGCCGTGCACGATGCCATCTTCAGGACGATGGACCACTGGTTCCGTCTCGGCGTAGACGGCATGCGGCTCGACGCGATCCCGTACCTCTACGAGCGCGAGGGCACGAACTGCGAGAACCTGCCCGAGACGCACGCGTTCCTGAAGAAGATGCGCGCTCACCTCGACCGCAACTTCACGGGCAGGATGTTCCTCGCGGAGGCGAACCAGTGGCCGGAGGAGACCGTTCCCTACTTCGGCGATGGGGACGAGTGCCACATGAACTTCCACTTCCCCGTCATGCCGCGCCTGTTCATGTCGATCCAGATGGAGGACCGGTTCCCGATCATCGACATTCTGAACCAGACGCCGCAGATCCCGGAGAACTGCCAGTGGGCGACGTTCCTGCGCAACCACGACGAGCTGACGCTCGAGATGGTGACGGACGAGGAGCGGGATTACATGTACCGCATGTACGCGAACGACCCGCAGGCGCGCATCAACCTGGGGATCCGCCGCCGGCTCGCACCGCTGCTCGGCAACAACCGCCGCAAGATCGAGCTCATGAACTCGCTGCTGTTCTCGCTGCCCGGCACACCGGTACTCTATTACGGCGACGAGATCGGCATGGGCGACAACATCTATCTCGGTGACCGGAACGGCGTGCGCACGCCGATGCAGTGGAGCGCGGACCGGAATGCGGGCTTCTCGCGCTCCAACCCGCAGCGCCTCTACCTGCCGGTGATCGTCGATCCGGAGTATCACTACGAGACCGTGAACGTCGAGGCGCAGCAGTCGAACCCCAGCTCGCTGCTGTGGTGGACGAAGCGCCTCATCGCGCTGCGCAAGCGCTTCCAGGCGTTCGGCCGCGGCGCCGTCGAGTTCCTGTACCCCGACAACCGCAAGGTGCTCGCGTTCCTGCGCTGCTATCAGGACGAGACCGTGCTCGTCGTGGCGAACCTGTCCCGCTTCGTCCAGTACGCGAACCTCGACCTGTCGAAGTTCCGCGATCACGTGCCCGTCGAGCTGTTCGGCCTCACCGAGTTCCCGCGCATCGGCAGCGACCCGTTCTTCGTGACGCTCGGGCCGCACGCGTTCTACTGGTTCCAGATCCGGCGCCCGGAGCGGGGGCACGAGGTCTACGTGCACGGCGGCCGTGCCCGCCCGGCGGCGCGACTGACGCGCGCGCAGTGGGAGCTGCTGCTCCGCGACGGCGAAGTGGCGCCGCTGGCCGCGGTGCTGCCGGGCCATATCGCCGGCCAGCGCTGGTTCCAGGGCAAGGGTCGCCAGATCCGCGGCATCACGATCACGGATCTGCTGCCGGCCGCCGTGCCTGCTGCCGCGCACCGCCTCGCGCTCGTCGAGGTGCAGTACGTGGAGGAGCCGACCGAGACCTACGTGCTGCCGATCGCCCTCGTGGAGGGGCAGCCGGCGCAGACGCTGCTCGACAATCATCCCGAGGCGGTCGTGGCGGAGGTCGTCGCCGATGACCGGCCGGCCGTCATCGCCGATGCGCTGTACCTCGACGAGTTCCGCGAGGCACTCCTGGACGCCGCCCACGGCCGGCGGCGCATCCGCGGCCGGCGCGGCGAGCTCCAGGGCAGCGCGACCGGCCAGCTGCGCCGGCTGTCCGGCGACATGGAAGATCGGCAGAGCCGGATCCTCGGCGCGGAGCAGAGCAACACGTCGATCGTGTTCGGCCGCGGCATCGTGATGAAGGTGTACCGGCGGCTGGACGATGGCGTGAGCCTGGACGTCGAGGTGGGCGAGTTTCTGGGCGAGCACGGCTTCGCGCACACGCCGGCCGTGCTCGGCTCGATCTCCTATGCGCGCGATGGCGCGCCGATCCGGACACTCGCCGTGGTGCAGGAGTTCGTGCAGAACGAAGGCGATGCGTGGGACCTCACGCTCGACGCCGTCACGGAATTCTTCGAGCGCGCGGCCGCCGTCGCGGGCGCGCCGAGCGTGATCGACGCGAGCACGCGCGCGCTCCTGCGCCTGTCCGAGGAGAGCGGGAGCGAAGTCGCACGCGCGTTCGTCGGCCACTACCTCGAGGAGGCGCGCCTGCTCGGTCAGCGCACGGGCGAGATGCACCTCGTGCTCGCTTCCGATGCGGATGACGCCGCGTTCGCGCCCGAGCCGTTCACCATGTTCTACCAGCGCTCGCTGTACCAGTCGATGCGCAACCTGGCCGGCCGCGTGCTCCAGATGCTCCGCACCCGGATCGACGAGCTGGATGAGGAATTGCAGGGTGCAGCCCGCGAAGTGCTCGGCCTCGAGTCCGCCATCATCCGACGCTTCCGCAGGCTCGTCGATCACAAGGTCCGCGGCGCACGCATTCGCTGCCACGGCGACTTCCACCTCGGTCAGGTGCTGTATACCGGCAACGACTTCTGCATCACCGATTTCGAGGGCGAGCCGATCCGGCCGCTGTCGGAGCGTCGCCTGAAGCGCTCGCCGCTGCGCGATGTCGCCGGAATGCTCCGCTCCTTCCACTACGCGGCGCATGCCGCGCTCTACGAGCAGGAGGAGCGCAGTCCGGTCCGGCTGAGCGATCGTGCGGCGATGGAGTGGTGGGCGCGCGGCTGGTACGCCTACGTCAGTGCCGCGTTCCTGAACGGCTATCTCACGGCGATGCACGGCTCGCCGCTGCTCGTGCAGGACCGCGACGAGCTGGCGCGGCTGCTCGATCTGTATCTGCTCGAGAAGGCGATCTACGAGCTCGGCTACGAGCTCGGCAACCGCCCGGCGTGGGCGGGCATCCCGCTCCGCGGACTGCTCCAGCTGCTGGACGGCGAGGAGCCCGGGACGTGAGGACGCGCACGCGCGGGCTGTCGGAGCTCGCCCGGCTGTACGGCGTCGAGACATCCTACGAGGGGATGGACGGCGGGCGCCGCCGCGCGGATGCGGAGGCCGTAACGCTCGTGCTGCGCGCGCTCGGCGCCGCACTCGATGACAGGCATGATGCCGACGACGCGCTCAGCGTCCGCCGCGCGGAGCTCGACGTGCTCGGGATCCAGCCCGTGCAGGTCGCGTGGGGCGGTTCGCTGCCGCACGTGCGCGTCCGGCTCGCGCACGGCGAGTCCGAGCGCGCAGCCGTCGAGATCCGGCTCGAGTCCGGCGACATCATCACGCACGCGTGTCGAGCCGAACCCGTGAGCGCGCGGCCGCGCGGCGGCTGGACCGCGACCCATGCACTGCCCATTGGCCGGCGTCTGCCGCACGGCTATCACCGGCTCCAGGTCGAGACCTCGGGCTCCACGTTCCAGACCCTGATCATCGCGGCGCCGCGCGATGCCTTCGTCCCCGCGGGCGCACGCGAGTGGGGCGTGTTCATCCCGCTGCACGCCCTCCGTTCCAGTCGCAGCTGGGGCACGGGCGATTACACCGATCTCGCACGTGCGGCGCAATGGGTGGGTTCGCTCGGCGGCTCGTTCCTGTCCACGCTCCCACTGCTCGCCACGTTCGTCGATGCGCCGTTCGACCCCAGCCCGTACTCGCCCGCGAGCCGGCTGTTCTGGAACGAGCTGTTCATCGATGTGACGGACGTTCCCGGCTGGACTGCCGCCGAGGACGACGCGGCGGAGATCGCCGCGTGCTGCCGCGGCGACCTCGTCGACTACCGGCGCGTGGCCGCACTGAAGCGACGCGAGCTGGAGCGGGCGCTGGCGGCCGCAGCAGCGGACACCGCGGTGCGTGACGGCATCGCTCAGTTCGCCGCGTCCCATGCGCACGCCGCCGATTATGCCCGCTTTCGCGCGGTGTGCGACCGGCGTCGCGAGCCGTGGCAGCAGTGGCCGGAACGGCTTCGTGACGGAACGCTCCGCCCCGGCGACTTCGCACCCGAGGACTACGACTATCATCTGTTCGCCCAGTGGCAGGCTGACCGGCAGCTCGGGGCAATCGATGCCGTACGGCAGGACGGATCGGCCGGGCTCTACCTCGACATGCCGCTCGGTGTCAATTCCGCCAGCTACGATGTCTGGCGCTTCAGAGAGCTGTTCGCCGACGGCGTGTCCGCGGGTGCACCGCCCGATCCGCTGTTCACGGGCGGGCAGAACTGGGGCTTCCGGCCGTTCCGGCCGGACGCGCTGCGGGCCGCCGGCTATGGGTACTTCATCGAGGCGCTGCGCCATCATCTCCGGCACGCGACGATGCTGCGGCTCGATCACGTCATGTCGCTCTACCGGCTCTTCTGGGTGCCGCATGGCGTGGCGGCGACGCGCGGCGTATATGTGCGCTACGCGGAGGACGAGATGTTCGCGATCATGGTCCTCGAGTCCGCACGGCATCGCGCCGTCGTCATCGGCGAGGACCTCGGCACGGTGCCCGCCGCGGTCCGGCGCGCCATGGACCGCCACAGCATACACCGCATGCACGTCGTCCAGTTCGAGGCATCACCGGACCGCGAGCCGCCGGTGCCCGCGCCGGACGAGAACGTCGTCGCGAGTCTGAACACGCACGACATGCCGCTGTTCGCCGGGTTCTGGCGCGGCAGCGAGATCGACGATCAGCTCGACCTCGGGCTGATCGATGAGACCGAGCTGAGGACTGCGCTGGAGCGCCGGCGGGCCCTGCGACACCGCCTGTCGCGGAGCGTCGGTGCGGGTGGCGAGATCGATGCCGGCATCGTGCGCCAGCGTCTCACCGAGCGCCTCGCCGGATCGGCGGCGCGGTACGTGCTCGTCACCCTCGAAGACCTGTGGCTCGAGGACCGGCCACAGAACGTGCCCGGCACCTCCCACGAGCGGCCGAACTGGCAGCGACGCGCGCGGCGGAGCCTCGAGGAGATCACGGGCGACGCTCAGGTGCGCAGAATGCTGCGTGCGATAGCGGAGCGCCGCCGGGCGCACGACCCCCGAACGGCTGGCCATGACTGAGACGAGGAAGAGAAAGCCACGCACCGTCCTCACGAAGGACGACCTGCACTGGTTCAACGAGGGCACGCACAACCGGCTGTACCAGAAGCTCGGCGCGCACCTGCGCACCGCGGCCGGTGTGGAGGGGACGAATTTCGCCGTGTGGGCGCCGAACGCGGAGCGCATCAGCGTGATCGGCGACTTCAACGACTGGCAGCCCGGCGTCACCCCGCTCTCGCCCTGCGGTGACTCGGGCATCTGGGAGGCGTTCGTGCCCGGCATCGGCCGCGGTGCGCGCTACAAGTACCGGGTCGAGTCGCGGTACCAGGGCTTCCGCGTCGACAAGGCGGATCCATTCGGTCGTTTTCACGAAGTGCCGCCCGCGACGGCATCGATCGTCTGGGATACGGCCTACGACTGGGGCGACAGCGGGTGGCTGAAGCACCGCGCGCAGCACAACGCGATCGATCGTCCCATCTCCATCTACGAGGTCCACATCGGCTCGTGGCGGCGCGAGCACGGCGTGCCGCTCGGCTACCGTGAGATGGCCGAGCCGCTCGCCGACTACGTCGCCGAACTCGGGTTCACGCACGTCGAGTTCCTGCCCGTCATGGAGCACCCGTTCTTCGGGTCGTGGGGCTATCAGACCACCGGCTACTTCGCGCCCACCAGCCGGTACGGCACGCCGCAGGACTTCATGTACCTGATCGACACGCTGCACCAGCGCGGTATCGGCGTGTTGCTCGACTGGGTGCCCTCCCACTTCCCCGGCGACGCCCACGGCCTCCACTACTTCGACGGCACGCACCTCTTCGAGCACGAGGATCCGCGACAGGGTTTCCACCCCGACTGGAAGAGCCACATCTTCAACTACGGCCGCAACGAGGTACGCTCCTTCCTGCTCAGCAGCGCCATGTTCTGGCTGGATACGTATCACGCCGACGGCCTGCGCGTCGATGCCGTCGCATCCATGCTCTACCTCGACTACTCGCGCAACCAGGGCGAGTGGATCCCGAACCGGTTCGGCGGGCGCGAGAACCTGGACGCCATCGAGTTCCTCCGCCGGCTGAACGCCGACGTCTACCAGGCGTTCCCCGACACGCAGACGATCGCCGAGGAGTCGACCGCCTGGCCGATGGTGTCGCGACCCACCTACATCGGCGGCCTGGGCTTCGGCATGAAGTGGGACATGGGCTGGATGCACGACACGCTCGACTACATGTCGCGCGAGCCGATCCACCGCAGTTATCATCACGGCCGCCTGACGTTCCGCGGCATCTATGCGTTCACGGAGAACTTCGTGCTGCCCCTCTCGCACGACGAGGTCGTCCACGGCAAGGGGTCGCTCATCGGGAAGATGCCGGGCGATGACTGGCAGAAGTTCGCGAACCTCAGGCTGCTGCTCGGCTACATGTACACGCAGCCCGGCAAGAAGCTGCTGTTCATGAGCGGCGAGATCGGGCAGTGGAGCGAGTGGAATCACGAGGCGCAGGTGGAGTGGGACCTGCTGCGCTACGACACGCATGCCGGCGTCCAGCGGTGGGTCCGCGACCTCAATCACTTCTACCGGCACGAGCGCGCCGCCAGCGAGCTCGACTTCAGTCACGCCGGATTCCAGTGGCTCGATGCCGACGACGCATGGAACAGCGTGCTGTCCTACGTCCGGAGCTCCCACGCCGATCCGGGCACGGGCCGTGCCGAGGAGCTGCTCGTCATCTGCAACTTCACGCCGGTCGTGCGGCAGAACTATCGTGTCGGCGTGCCGCACGTCGGTTTCTGGCGCGAGCTGCTGAACAGCGATGCGGAGATGTACGGCGGCAGCGGCGTGGGCAACCTCGGCGGCACGACATCCGTGCCGGTGCCGTTCCACGGTCGGCCGCATTCGTTGAACCTGACGCTGCCGCCTCTCGCGATGATCGTCCTCAGGCACGAGCCCGGCGGTAGCGCTTGAGCATGCCGACCGCCCGAGTCGCGCTGTCCGGACCGCAGGACGTTGCGCGGCAGACGCCCGATCGACTGCGCGACCTGCCGGCCTCACTGCCGCTGGGTGCGCACGTCCTCGCCGATGGCACGACCAGCTTTCTCGTGTGGGCACCCGCACTGGAGTACGTCCGCCTGCGCATCCACGCGGCGCGACCGTTCACCGTCGAGCTCGAGCCGCTGCCGCACGGCTACTGGGGTACCGTGCTCGGTGACGTGCCGGCGGGAACGCGCTACACGTTCGTGCTCCCGGACGGCCGCAACGTGCCCGACCCCGCAACCCGGTTCCAGCCGGACGGCGTGCACGGGGCGTCACAGGTCGTCGGCACCGGCTTCGAGTGGCGCACCGCATCATGGCAGGCTCCCGAGCTGCGCACCATGGTGCTCTACGAGCTGCACGTCGGCACGTTCACGCCCGAGGGCACGCTCGATGCCGCGATCCCGCGCCTCCCCGCGCTCCGCGACCTCGGCATCACCGCCGTCGAGCTGATGCCGCTCGCGCAGTTCTCCGGCACCCGCAACTGGGGATACGACGGCGTCTTCGCGTTCGCCGTACAGAACTCCTACGGCGGGCCCGCCGCGCTGAAGCGCTTCGTCGATGCGGCGCACGCCCTCGACCTGCACGTCGTGCTCGATGTCGTCTACAACCACGTCGGCCCCGAGGGTAACTACCTGCCGACGTTCGGCCACTACTTCACCGGGACTTATCATACGCCATGGGGCGCCGCCATCAACGTCGATGACTCCGGCAGCGACGAGGTGCGCCGCTACTTCACCGACAGTGCTCTGCAATGGATCGACGAGTTCCGCATCGACGGCCTGCGCGTCGACGCGGTCCACGCGATCTTCGACCGCTCGGCCAGTCCGTTCCTGCGGGAGCTGACCGATGCCGTGCATGCCCGCGCCACCGCGCTCGGGCGGAACGCGATCGTGATTGCCGAGAGCGATCTCGGGGATCCCCGCGTGATCCGGCCCGAGCACCTCGGCGGCCTCGGCTTCGATGCGCAGTGGCTCGATGACTTCCACCACTCCCTGCGCACGCTGCTCACGCACGAGGATCGGGGCTACTACGTGGATTTCGGGACGCTGGCTCATTTCGCCCGCGCCTGCCGCACGGGCTACGTCTACACGGGCGAGCATTCGCGTTTCCGCAACCGCCGCCACGGCGCACCCGGACCCGACATCCTCCCGCGCCAGTTCGTGGTGTACTCGCAGAACCATGACCAGGTCGGCAACCGCATGCGCGGCGACCGCCCGGCCGGCACCGTGACTCCGGCCCAGCTCCGACTCGCCGCCGCCGCCGTTCTGCTGTCACCGTTCACACCCATGCTCTTCATGGGCGAGGAGTACGGCACGCGGAAGCCGTTCCCGTATTTCGTGAGTCACGGCGATCCGGCGCTGCTCGCGGCCGTCCGGCGCGGACGCCTCGAGGAGTTCGCCGCATTCACCTGGGAGGGCGAGCCGCCGGATCCCGCGGCCGAGAGCACGTTCCGCAGCGCGGTCCTCGACTGGGGTGAGCGCGAGTCGGGTGCGCACGGCGCCATGCTCCGCCTCTACCGCCGCCTGCTCGGGCTGCGCCGCGACGAGGCCGCGATTGCGGCCGCGGACGCCATGAAGACGGACATCCTCGACACCGCCGGCGCGCCCTCCGATGGGGCCATGCCGGACGGTGTCATCACGATGCACCGGCGGTCCGCCGGGCAGAGCACGCTCCTGTTCCTGAACTTCGCCGACCGGAGCGCACGCCTGGACGTGCCGGCGATCGAGGATGGCTGGCGCGCCGCACTCGATACCGAGTCGGCGGAGTTCGGCGGCGCGGGCAGCGACCTGCCGGAGCGGGTCGCCGCGGGCGCGACGATCGAGCTCCGGCCGCACAGCGCCGTGCTGCTGCTCCACGACGAGACGTAGGGCATGGAACGTTACGTCTGCATCCACGGGCACTTCTATCAGCCGCCCCGCGAGAACGCGTGGCTCGAGACGATCGAGCAGCAGGACTCCGCTTACCCGTATCACGACTGGAACGAGCGCATCACGGCGGAGGCATATGGCCCGAATGCGGAGGCGCGCATTCTCGACGACCGCGACCGCATCGTGCGCATCGTCAACAACTATGCGCGCATCAGCTTCAACTTCGGCCCGACGCTCCTGTCCTGGATGCGCGAGTACGCGCGCGAGACGTACGACGCGATCCTGGAGGCGGACCGCGAGAGCATCACCCGCTTCGGCCACGGCTCTGCCATGGCGCAGGCGTACAGTCACCTGATCATGCCGCTCGCGAATGCGCGCGACCGGCGTACCCAGGTCATCTGGGGTATCCGCGACTTCCAGTACCGGTTCGGTCGCCGGCCCGATGGCATGTGGCTGCCCGAGACCGCCGTGGACACGCCGACGCTCGAGGACCTCGTTGCGCAGGGCATCCGCTTCACCATCCTCGCGCCGAACCAGGCCGCGGCCGTCCGGCCACTCGGCGCGCGCGACTGGCAGGACGTCCGGACCTCACGCATCGATACCCGCCGACCCTACCTTTGCCGGCTGCCATCCGGCGCGGAGATCGTGATCTTCTTCTACGACGGGATGACCGCACGCGCCGTCGCGTTCGAGGACCTGCTGCGCAACGGTGAGCATTTCGCGCAGCGGCTCCTGTCGATCCACGGCGCCGCCGACGAGCCGAGCCTCGCCCACATTGCGACCGACGGCGAGACGTACGGTCATCATCATCCCCATGGCGAGATGGCGCTCGCCTACGCGCTGCACCACATCGAGGAGCGGCAGCTGGCCACTCTCACGAACTACGCAGCGTACCTCGAGCGGCACCCGCCGCGCTGGGAGGTGCAGATCGAGGAGAACACGTCCTGGAGCTGTGCGCACGGCGTCGAGCGCTGGCGGAGCGACTGCGGGTGTCATACCGGCGGCGCGCCCGGCTGGCACCAGCGGTGGCGACAGCCGCTCCGCGCCGCGCTCGACTGGCTGCGCGACGAGGTCATGCCGTTCTACGAGCAGCGCGCCGGCGACCTGCTCATGGATCCGTGGGCCGCGCGCGATGACTACATCGATGTCGTCCTGGACCGCCGCCGCAACACGATACCGTTCGTCGCGAAGCACGCGCGCGGCCGACTCGACGAGCACGAGGTCACGACGCTGCTCGAGCTGATGGAGCTCCAGCGTCATGCGATGTTGATGTATACCAGCTGCGGCTGGTTCTTCAACGAGGTCTCCGGCATCGAGACCGTGCAGGTGCTTCAGTACGCGGGCCGCGTCGTGCAGCTCGCGGGCAGGCTGTTCGGCCAGTCGTTCGAGAAGGGCCTGCTGGACCATCTCGAGCTCGCGGAGAGCAATCTGCCGGATGTCGGTACTGCGCGCCGCATCTACGAGCAGCAGGTGATCCCCGCACGCGTCGACCTGCTCAATGTCGCCGCGCACTACGCCGTCAGCTCCCTGTTCGATGAGGCCCGGCCCGAGATGCGCATCTACTCGTATCAGGTCGAGCTGGAGCACGGCGACCGCCGGCAGAGCGGCGAGACGGTCTTGCTCGTCGGCCGCGCCCGCGTCATCTCGGAAATCACGCAGGAGTCGGACGTCGTCACGTTCGCCGTGCTCCACTTCGGCGGCCACAACCTGAGCGGCGGCATCCGCCGCTTCGCCGGCGAGGAGGAATACCGCGCGCTGCGTGACGAGCTGCTGCGCGCATTCTCGTCCGCCGACCTGTCGGCGGTGGTGCGACTGCTCGCGAACTTTCCGGAATACACGTTCTCGCTCAAGTCGCTGTTCGGTGACCGGCAGCGGCAGATCCTCTACCGCGTGCTCGAGTCCAGTGTCGCCGAGGCGGAGCGTGCCTACCGTCGGCTGTATCAGGAGAACGCATCGCTCATGCGGTTCCTGATCGCGCAGGAGCTGCCGCTGCCGCGCGCGTTCCGCATGGCCGCCGAGTTCGTGCTGAATCGCGACATCCGCGCGACGCTCGCCGCCGGCCGCGTCGACCTGGAGCGAGCGCATTCGCTGCTCGAAGAGGCCGAGGCCACGCGGGTGCAACTGGACCGGGAGGGTCTCAGCTACGTGTTCGGCAAGGCGCTCGAGCGCGTCGCTTACGAGCTGCTCGAGCATCCGCACGACATCACGCTCCTCGAGGCATGGGCCGGCCTGGCGAGTCTCATCGCGTCCCTCCCCTTCGACGTGAACCTGTGGAAGACCCAGAACGTCTTCTACGAGCTGCTCAACGCCGTGTATCCCGCGGTGCGCGAGCGCGCGGCGGCCGGGGAGGAGGAAGCACGTCGCTGGGCCGATCTCTTCACCGCGCTGGGCGACCAGCTCTCCGTCGTCGTCGCCTGAGATGCGTGTCCCCGTCGCCACGTATCGGCTCCAGATCAACGACGCGTTCACACTCGATGACGCCCGCAACCTCGTGCCGTGGCTCGCCCGCCTCGGCATCACCGACGTCTATCTCTCGCCGGTGTTCGAGGCGCGACGCGGCAGCACCCACGGCTACGACGTCACGGATCCGACCCGCGTCCGCGCTTCCATCGGCGGGCCCGGTGCGCTCGCGCGGCTCGCCGGGGAGGCGCAGCGTCATCACATGGGCATCGTGCTCGACATCGTGCCGAATCACATGGCCGCCTCGAGCGAAAATCCGTGGTGGCGCGACGTGCTCGAGCAGGGCCGGGCCTCGCAGTACGCCCGCTTCTTCGATGTCGACTGGAATGCCGGCCCGCTCGCCCTGCCGATCCTCGGCGACGCGATCGAGCGCGTCCTCGAGCGCGGCGAGATGACGATCGCCGCGGACGGGAGCGAGCTGATCTATCACGAGACCCGGCTTCCGATCGCGTCCGGGACCGCGACCGACGATGTGGCCGCCACATTGCGGCAGCAGCAGTACCAGCTCGTGCCGTGGTGGACGGCGTCCGAGCAGATGACGTATCGCCGCTTCTTCGATATCACGGACCTCGCCGGTGTGCGTGTCGAGGACCGCGCCGTGTTCGAGGCGACACATGCGCTCGTCCGCGAGCTCGCTGCCGACGGCATCATCACGGGCCTGCGCATCGATCACATCGATGGGCTCCGTGATCCGGCCGGCTACCTGCACGAGCTCCGTGAGTTCGTGCGGGATCCCGACGGCGGCCCCGTGTTCACGCTCGTCGAGAAGATCCTCGAGAGCTCCGAGCTGCTGCCCGCGGACTGGGAGTGTGAGGGAACCACCGGCTACGAGTTCCTCAGCCTGGCCGGTGCGCTCCTCATCGCGCCGGAGGGGCAGGCGCAGATCGACGCCTTCTACCGGCGGGTCACCGGCGATACGCGGCACTTCGACGAGCTGGTGCGTGAGAAGAAGCTGCTCGTGATGGAGCGACTGTTCGGTGGCGAGCTCAGGTCGCTCGCGCTCGCACTGGCGCGGCTGGTGAAGGTCGAGTACGGCGTGGCGCGTCGCGCGATCGCGGAGCTGACTGCGAGCATGGACGTGTACCGCACCTACACGCGCGAATGGCGTGTGAGTCCCGCCGATCGCCGGCGCATCGAGGAGGCCGTGAGCGATGCCGTGCAGCGCGCCACGGACCGCCGGCTCGAGGCCGTGCTCGAGGCGCTGCGGCGGATCGTCCTGCTCGAGTCGCCGGAACAGCCGGCGGGTCACCTCGACTGGGTCATGCGCTGGCAGCAGTTCACCGGCCCCGTGATGGCGAAGGGCTTCGAGGACACCGCGCTCTACTGCCACAACGCGCTGCTGGCCGCGAACGACGTCGGCACCGATCCCGCACGACCCTGCCTCGCCGACGACGAGCTCCACGCCGCGCTCCAGCGGCGACTCCAGTCCGCCGCGCTCTCTCTCAACGCGACCGCGACCCACGACACGAAGCGCGGCGAGGACACGCGCGCACGGATTGCCGTGCTGTCGGAGCTTCCCGACGAGTGGCGCGCGCGTCTCCGTCGCTGGATGCGGCAGGGCGATGAATGGAAGAACGAGATCGCGGAAGAGGAGGAGACGGTCGCTCCTTCGGCGGATGTCGAGAGCCTGCTGTATCAGACGCTGCTCGGCGCGTGGCCGCTCGACGGGGTCGATGACGGGTTCCGCTCGCGCATTCATGCCTACATGATGAAGGCCGTGCGCGAGGCGAAGGAGCAGACCAGCTGGCGCCGGCCCGATGAGGATTACGAGCTCGCACTCACCGCGTTCATCGAGCGGCTCATGGCGGAGTTCGGACGCGAGGGTCTGGCCGAGGATGTCGGCACGTTCGCGCAGCGCCTCGCCCCGCACGGCGCGCTGAACGCGATGGCGCAGATGCTGCTCAAGGCAACGGCGCCCGGCATACCGGACTTCTATCAGGGCACCGAGCTGTGGTCCTTCACGCTGGTCGACCCGGACAATCGCGCGCCGATCGATTTTGCGGCGCGGCGCAGCCTGTTCGACGAAGTCGCGAGTCTGCGCGACTCGCCGGACCCCGCGCCGGCGCGCGCCCTGCTCACCTCATGGCAGGATGGCCGGATCAAGCTCCTGTTGACCGCCCACGCCCTCCGGTTCCGTGCCATGCACCGCGACGTCTTCGAGCAGGGTGAGTACACACCCCTGCCCGCGACCGGCCCGGAGGCGGATCACGTGTTCGCGTTCGCGCGCCGCCTGAACGGTCGCGCCTGCATCACCGTGCTGCCGCGCCGGACGGTCACGCTCGGCGAGTCCCCCGCGATCGATCCCGCTCTGTGGCGGGACACGCGAGTACCGCTGCCGCCCGGACTGCGCAACCGCTGGCACAATGCGCTGACCGGGGAGATCACCGAGACCGGCGACACCATACAGCTCCGCGCGCTGTTCGCTTCCGTGCCGTTCGCACTGCTGGAAGTCTCGCAGCCGATCGGCGGCTGATCGACGTCCTAGGTGAGCGCGGCCAGCTCGAGCGTGCGCTCCCGGATCCGCCGCCCCCACGGCTCCGCCGACAGCATGCCGAACCGCCGCTCCGCTGCGTCACGGTAGCGCTGCGCCCCGTCGTCGTCGCCGGTCGCGAGCGCCAGCACGCCCAGCGCTTCCTCCGTCTCGGCTTCGAGCAGCGGGTTGTGCACGTGACGGGCCTGCTCGAGCGCCTGCGCCAGGTATTCCGCCGCATGCTCCATGGCGCGCTCCCGGAGCGCGACGATGCCCAGCACACGCAGCGCCTCGCCGGCGCCGTTCGCATCCTCGATCGCACGCAGCCGCGCGAGCGCTCGGCTCGCGGCCGCACGCGCCAGCGTCGCGTCGCCCTGATCGAGCAGCAGCAATGCGCGCTCCTCCTCTGCACGGCCGAGCACATCGTCGCTGCTGGATACCCGCGCATGCTGCATCGCCTCGAGGAAATGCGATTCCGCCTCCAGCAGTCGCCCGCGCTCACGGTACAGAATCGCCAGGTTCTGATGCGCCTGCGCGACGCCGCGGCGATCACCCAGCTGGTGCGCTGCGACCAGCGCGCGGTTGTAGGTCGCGAGCGCGTCATCGGTCCGATCGTGCAGCGTCTGGATCACGCCGAGGTTGTTGTGCGCCGCCGACAGCAGCGCCAGGTCCCCGTCGCGAGTCGCCAGCTCCACCACGTGCCACCACAGCTGCTCGGCCGCTGCCAGGTCGCCACTGTCGTAGCGCAGCATCGCCTCCAGGTTGAGGCGGCGCCGGATGAGCCACGCGTCCGCGCGACGCCGCACCACGACGTCCAGCCGCTTGACCAGATCGAGCGCGGCGACCGTCCGGCCGACCCGGCGGCGCGCGTACGCCGCGTGGTAACCAAGCTCCGGATCCTCGAGCAGCAGCTCGTCGGGCGTGCCGTCCAGCAGGCGCACCACAGCGGCGAAGTCGCTCCGCTGCGTGTGCGCACGCACGCGCTCGAGCAGATCCGAAGAACCCGGCAGGCTCACCACGTCTCCGTCAGCCGGCGATCGCGAATCCGGTGAAGCCCGTGATCAGACCCTCGACCTCCTTCTCCACGTGGAGACGGATGGAGCCTACGGGATACCACGGCGCTCCCGGGCTCTCCTGCCGCCACAGCCGCAGCCGCTGCTCGAGGTCATCGTCGTCGTCATCGACGTCACCGTCATCGTCGAGGTCGCCTTCCGTGCGACGGTAGACGATCTTGAGCCGCGCCGGACGGTCCGGATCGAAGCGCAGGCCCGAGGGCTCGAACTGGAACAGGAAGCGGCCGTCCGGACTGACCAGTACGCTGATCAGAACCGAGTCGCCGTCCTGGAACAGCGTTCCATCCGGGCGCCGCAGCAGCGATTGCGCCGCCACCCGGAACTCCAGGAACTCCTCGCCCTCCTCGCCGGGCTGCTCCGGCAGATACCGCATCACCAGGATGCGATCTTCGCCCTTCACTGCCCAGAAACTCGCCTGTGACGTGACCAGCGGCAGCAGATCCGATGGGAACCGCACGAACTCCAGCTGCGTCTCGTCCACACCCGGCTCGGGGCCCGTACCGTCACTGCATGCGGACGGCAGGACGGCCGCACACACGAGCAATACCTTCAACGCTCTCATCGATACCTCTGGATACGTGGTCGCAGGATCGGACGAGTGACATCTTCGGCACTCGCCGTTCCCGCGCGGGATCCTTGTGCCGCCACGAGTTCCCGGCGACCGGGTGTTACGCCGGTGTACAGCTGTTCCGCTCCGCTACACCTCCGGATGCAACAGGCGGTACAGCCGCGTCCGGCTGATGCCGAGAATCTCCGCCGCCGCACTCTTGTTGCCGTTCAGTCTCTCTACCATGCGCAGCGCGGCCGCGCGCTCGATCTCGGCGAGCGTTGCGGGAAACGGGATCTCGCCGGCCGCGCCCGGCCGCGCGGTGGCGGCTCCGCTGCGGAAGAGGTCCGCCGTGGCGATGCGGCCGTCGCCGAGCAGCACGGCGCGCTCGAGCGCGTTGCGCAGCTCGCGCACGTTGCCGGGCCATTCGTGGGTGAGCAGTGCCTGCCGCACGCTCTCCTCGAGGGGGCGAACCGGAACGTCGTATTCCTCCGCGAACGCGGTCAGGAACCGCTCTGCGAGCACGAGGATATCGTCGCCGCGCTCGCGCAGCGGCGGCAGGTGGATGGGCAGCACGTTGAGGCGGAAGAACAGGTCCTCGCGGAAACGCTTCTCGCGCACCGCTGCTTCGAGGTCCACGTGCGTGGCCGCAAGGATCCGCACATCGACGGAGACGGAGCGCACGCTGCCGAGGCGCCGGACCTGTTTCTGCTCCAGGACGCGCAGCAGCTTCGCCTGCAGGTCCAGCGGCAGATCACCGATCTCGTCGAGAAACAGCGAGCCGCCATCGGCCGCCTCGAACAGGCCCGGCTTCGACGCACGCGCATCCGTGAACGCGCCCTTCTCGTAACCGAACAGCTCCGCTTCCAGCAGGTTCGCCGGCAGCGCCGTGCAGTTCACCTCGACGAACGGCGCCGCAGCGCGCGGTCCGTTGTAATGGATCGCCTGCGCCAGCACTTCCTTGCCCGTGCCCGTCTCGCCCGTGATCAACACGGTCGCCGAGCCGCGCGGAATGATTCGCGACGCGATCCGGAGCGCCTCCCTCATCCCGGCGCTCTCGCCCACGATCTGCGAGAAGTCGTACGACCGACGCTCCTCCTCCGCCAGCTCGACCGCCCGGCGCCGCGCCCGGTTCGCCGCCGCCTGCTCCACTACCCAGGCCCGCAGCGCGCCCACGTCGGCCGGCAGCGCGAAGTACTCCGACGCACCCGCGCGCATCGCGCCCACCGCCAGCCGATGCTCCGCCGCCGCTCCAACCACCGCCACCGCCACCGCACCCGCGGCCCTGAGCGCCGTGAGCAGCTCCGGCGCATCCTCCTCCACTCCGGGCACGGCGAGCAGGCACGCGCTCGAGCCCGGCACCACTCCCGCCGCGGCTGCCGCGTCCACCACCGTCAGTTGGGCCGCAGCGGCCGCGGCCAGCTCCGGCCACAGCTGCTCGAACGAGTCGCCCTGCTGTACCACGATGAGGCGCGGCTCGCCGCTCCGTTCGTCCGGTTCCGTCACTCGTCTCCTGTACCGTGGGACACTCGAGTGTAGCATAGCACTACAGTCGACCGGCCGACAGGAAATCGTGGTTCGGGCCGGTTCCGCATGGGCCGCAACGGGTTCCGGCGCGGGCGGGACCCCGGAATGGCCGTTGCCCTTCCCGACAGCGACGCAGGATCATCTTCAAGGGAGGCTCGCATGAGGAAGGCATGGGTTACGCTCGCGGTGCTGGCGCTCGGGGCGTGCAGCGACCCGACATCGACGGCGGACCAGGTGGCCGTGACGGTGGCGTTCGCGACGAGCGACGCGGGCGCGGGAACGCAATCGAATGGACAACTGGTGCTGCAGGGGACCAACGGCACGCTCGTGATCGAGGAGCTGCGGGTGATCGTCGACCGGTTCGAGCTGAAGCGGACCGAGGATGACGTGTGTGTCGAGGAGGATCATTCGTGCGAGCGGTTCCGCGCGCCGCCGCTGTTCATCGACGTACCGCTCACGGGCGGATCGACGGTTGCGATCGAGCAGCCGGTCGAGCCGGGCACGTACCGCCGGCTGAAGTTCGAGATCGAGGATCTCGAGGACGACGACGACACGCCGACGCGTGCAGCGGAGATCGCGCAGCTGCTGAGCGACGTGCGCGCACAGTTCCCGGAGTGGCCGCGCGAGGCGAGCATGCAGGTCACGGGAACGTTCACGCCGACCGGCGGCGCAGCGCAGCCCTTCACGGCGTATTTCGAGGCCGAGGTCGACATCCGCATGGACCTCGTGCCGCCGGTCACGCTCGTCGACGACGGCACGGGCGCGAAGTTCACCGTCGTCCTCGACCCTGCGCTGTGGTTCAGTCACGGCGACGGCACCGTACGCGACCTCTCCCAGCTGGACTTCGGCCGCACCGGCGTCGCGGAGGAGTTCGAGGTCGAGATCCACAACGGCTTCGCGGAGCTCGAGTGCGAGTCCTGAGACGGAGCCGGCACGCCTGACGTCATTGCCCCCGCGCCCGGAACCTCGGGCGCGGGGCGCTTCGTCACTGGGACGTGCCCCGGGTCGAGCCGCCCGTCCCGCGGCGCCGTGCAGCGCCTCGGCCCGGGCGGCGTGCCCCGGTGCGCCGCTCCGCTGGCGCCGTGACCATTCTGGCCCGGGCGGGTGCCCCGATGCGCCGCCACGCCGGCGCCGTGACCATTCTGGCCCGGGCGGGTGCCCCGATGCGCCGCGCCGCCGGCGGCGTGACCATTCTAGCCCGGGCGGGTGCCCCGATGCGCCGCCACGATGCCCCCGGTCATCGCCTCCCACGCCACCGCGTCGAACCCGGCGTGCTGCATCCGGACCGCGAGCCCGGCCGGCTCCGGGAACCGGAGCACAGACTCGGGCAGGTACGTGTATGCGCTGCCGTGCTTCGAGATCAGCCGTCCCACCAGCGGCAGTACGTGCCGGAAATACGACAGGTACAGCGCCCGGAACGGCTGCCAGTGCGGCGTCATGAACTCCAGCACGACGAGCCGGCCGCCGGGGCGGATCACCCGGCCCAGCTCGCGCAGCCCCGCATCCAGATCCGCCAGGTTGCGCACCCCGAAAGCGACCATCGCCCCGTCGACGCTCGCGTCCGCGAGCGGCAGCCGGAGCGCATCCGCACACGCCGGCAGGATCCCGCGTCCCGCCAGCTTCGACCGCCCCGCATCCAGCATCGGCCACGCGAAATCGAACCCCAGCACGGTACCGCGGAACGCCGGCCGGTCCGCCAGCTCCACCGCCAGGTCCAGCGTGCCGGCGCACGCGTCCAGATAGACGCCGTCCGCAAGCCTACCTTCCAGCAGCCGGTCCACCGCGCGACGTCGCCAGGCACGGTCGCGGTTCAGGCTGAGCAGGTGATTGAGGAGGTCGTAGCGAGGGGCGATCGCACCGAACATGCGGCGCACCTCTGTCGCCTTCGTCTCCGGGGGCGGCAGCGGTGTGCCTGCCATCGCACAGGTCCTTCGGCTTTCATTACATTGGAGTACTGCCGGATGCCGCGGCAAACTAGTCCCGTCCCGCGGCGGCCGGCAACCAGCGGACCTGGCACCCCTTTTTCCAAAAGGCCCGACGGCCCATGCGCCGTCCCCGCGCTCACGGCCCGAACGGCGGTTCGCGGCCGCTCCGCCCATAGCGCGCTGGGCCTTTTGGAAAAAGGGGTGCCAGGTCCGCATGCGAAACCGCGCCACGGCCGACCGCGTATGGGCAGTCGGACGGCGACTGCGCCCAGCGGGCGCGGAGAGCATGTTCGGCCGTCCACACCCGCGAGGGAATTGGACTACTCGAGCTTAACCGACCAGCAGGTGGTCCTGCTTGCGCGCGAAGGCCGCGAGCAGGCGTTCCGGGAGCTGATCGGGCGCTACCAGCGTCCGGTCTTTTCGCTCATCTACCGTCTGGTCCGCGACCGGGAGAAGGCCGAGGATCTCGCCCAGGACACGTTCGTCAAGGTGCTGAACGCGATCGACCGCTACGATCCGCAGTACAAGTTCAGCTCCTGGATCTTCAAGATCGCCCACAACACCGGGCTCGATCACCTGCGACGACGCGAGCCGGAGACGCTGTCGCTGGATGGCTCGCCGCATGCCCGTACGGCTGCGGAGGTGGAGGCGAGCACGATCACGCCGGAGAGCCGCGAGGAGACGCCGGAGCAGTTCGCCCAGAACCGCGAGCTCGGCAGCGAGATCGAGTCGGCGATCGGGACGCTGCGGCCGGAGTACCGGACCGCGATCCTGCTGTGCCACGTCGAGGGGCGTCCGTACGACGAGATTGCCCAGATCATGGACGTTCCGCTGGGTACGGTGAAGACGTACATCCACCGGGGCCGCAAGGAATTGATGCAGCGCCTGGAGCACCTGCGATGTTGAAACCGTCGCCGGGATCCGGGCGTAATGGTTCACGGACACTCGATTTGGAGAATCTGGGACGATGAGCGAACCGTACCACCCTACAGCGGACCGGCTGGAGGCCTTCGTGGAAGGAAGCCTCGCGGCCGGGGAGCGCGTGGTGCTCGAATCGCACCTGGTCGCGTGTCCGGCGTGCCAGGCCCGGACGGAGGAATGGCGGGCGCTGTTCTCCGTTCTGGACCGCCTGCCGCAGTACGAGCCGTCGGTCGGCTTCGCGAACCGGGTCATGGCCCAGGTCCGGGTTGCCCGGCAGGGCGCCTGGCAGCAGTGGACGGAGCGCGCGAACGCGCTGGTGGCGCGCGCTGCTCCCAAGACGAACTTCGGCTGGTCCCTCGCGGTCGCGTTGCTGGCTCTGCCCGTCATTCTGGGCGGCGGCGTCATCTCCTGGCTGGTTTCGAGGTCCTACATCACGCCGCAGACGCTGCTCGGCTACACGCGTGACTCCGTGGTCGAGGGGCTCCAGGGCTTCGGGTCCACGGTGATCGGTGCCGCGATGCAGACGGATGCGGCGACCTGGATCGTTGCCAATGTAGGCGGCTTCATCAACAGTGCCGGCGTGACCGGCGTGGGCGCCGTGCTCGGCGTCCTCGGCACGGCCACGCTGCTCTCCATATGGGTACTTTACCGCAACCTGTTCCGCTCGCCTTCGCGGGAATCCGATTATGCTCTCTTCTCGTTCTGACCGTCTCGTCCGGTTCGTGGCCGCGACGGCCGGCCTGCTCGTCCTCGCGACGGCATCGCCGCTCGCCGGGCAGGATTTCACGAACATCGTTTCGAGCGAGTTCTCGATGTCCGGGGCCGCCGCGACGCTCGATCTTGAGCTCGCGGGGGGCCGCACGCTCCAGCTCGGTCTCCGCGATGGCGGCGTCTTCATCGACGGCGCGAGGGTCGGCGACGCTGCGCGCGGCAGCCCGCTGGACCGGCAGTGGCGTGACCTGCTCACCCGCGCGATGGATGCGGCACCCGACGAGCTACCGCAGATCCTGTTCGAGTGGTCGGCCGAAGGCGACGCGGGCGCACGTCTGGACAGCGCACTCGATGCGGCACTGCTCCCCGGCGCGGACGGATTGCAGGTGCCGGCCGTGCCCGCGGCACCCGCCGCGCCGAACTCCGACAGCATGGACCGGCTGGTGGACCGGATCACCGAGCTCCAGCGGGAGGTGAACCGGTTGGAAGCGCGCTCCGAGCGGGGCACCGTCGAGCGGCGCGGTAGCGGCCGCGGCCCGTTCCATTACATCGGCGAGGGGCTCGCCGGCATCTTCTCGATCGTGGTCGCGTACGCCGTCCTCTTCGCGCTCGGCTTCGCGGTGATCTTCTTCGGCGGAAGGAAGTACATCGAGGGCGTTGCGGACACCGCGCGCCACGCGACCGGCCGCAGCTTCCTCGTCGGCCTGGCCGCGGCGTTCCTCGTCGTGCCGGCATTCGTGCTCGGCATCATCGCGCTCGTCATCTCGGTGATCGGAATTCCCGGCCTGCTCGTCTGGGTGCCCGGCTTCCCGGTCGCCGTCCTGCTCGCAGCGCTGCTCGGCTATCTCGGCGTCGCACACGCGGCGGGCGAGGCGTTCGCCGAGCGCCGCTTCTATGTGACCGACTGGTTCCAGCGCGGCAACTCCTACTACTTCCTGCTGACCGGACTCGGTGTGCTCGTCGCCCTGTTCCTCGCCAGCATGGTCGTCTTCATGGCGGGCCCGTGGCTGCGCGCGATCAGCGGCATCCTGATGTTCCTGGGCGTCGTGAGCACCATCGCATTCGTCACGATCGGATTCGGTGCCGTGCTGATCTCGCGCGGCGGCAAACAGCCCATCCGCAGCAGCGGTGCGGAGCAGGACCTCTTCACGGAGGAAGCCGGTGTCTGAGTCGACGACGAGGATCACAGCCGCACAGCCGGAGGCGCGGCGCCGCGTCGACATTCTGCGGATCGCGATCGCAGTCACCGCGACGCTGCTCCTGCTCCTCGCGTGCGCACCCGCGAACGGACAGGACTGGCGCACGACGTCGTACGCACGACAGCTGTCCGGCGAGGAGCGCCTGGTCGTCGATGTCGAGTACGGTGCCGGCGAGCTCCGCATCGCTCCGGCCAGCGCGGGCACGCTCTATCGCACGAACCTGCGTTACGACGCGAATACGTTCACGCCGCGCTTCGCGTATGACAGCGGACGCCTGCGCTTCGGCATGGAGGGCAACTCCGTGCGCGGCCGGAATCTCGAGAAGGGTCGGCTGGACCTCCGCCTCAGCCCCGACGTTCCGCTCGACATCGATCTGGCATTCGGTGCAGCCGACGCGACCATCGACCTGAGCGGCCTACGCCTGCGCCGCGCCGAGCTGCAGACTGGCGCGAGCCGCACGATGCTGAGCATCACGACGCCGAATCCGATCACCTGCGAGCTGTTCGAGATCGAGGTCGGCGCCGCCCGATTCGAGGCGCGCGGACTTGGCAACCTCCACGCGCGGCGGTTCTCGCTCGAGGGCGGCGTCGGCGAAGTCATCCTCGATTTCACCGGCTCCTGGGCACAGGATCTCGAGGCGAGCATCGAGATGGGTCTCGGCTCACTCACGCTCCGGTTCCCCGAGGGACTGGGCGTGCGCATCACGAAGGATGGCCTGCTCGCGTCGTTCGACGGCCAGCGGCTCACGAAGCGCGGTGATGTGTATTACTCGGAGAACTGGGATCGTTCGACGTACAAGCTCTCCCTCGATCTGAACGCTGCGCTCGGATCGATTCGGGTGGAGTGGGTGGACTCTTAACAAGGGACGGAGGCTGCAATGATTTCTACCCTGCTCACCCTTTTCATCGTCGGCATCGTCGCGCTGGCCGTGCTCTCCGTCATCGGAGCCGTGCTCGGCCTCGCCGTTGGCCTGCTCTTCAAGCTGCTCCCGATCCTGCTGGTCGGATATGTCGTCGTGCGACTGCTCGCTCCGCGGCAGAAGAAGCTGTCGGCGGAAGACAGGAAGTGGCTCGAGAGCTGACCCGGCGCGCGGACGCGGACGCGGCACCAGAATTCCGTTATGGCGCATTGAGCCATCGCCGCGGCGCCGACCGGCATGACCATGGCGGCGGCACCGCCCGGGCGCGAAAAAACCGCGCGACCATTCGGTCGCGCGGTTTTTTTGCGCCCCATTCGCGCCGCGCCGCCATCGCTGTGCCGGCGCCCGGATCCAGGCCGGGCGTCGCGGGGCTCTCGGGCACGCGGGAAGCGACGTTCAGAGTCGTTCCCGCTATCATGCGCCAACGGGAGGCCACCCTGCTCGCCCCGGCCGTTTCAGAATTCTGGTGCCGCGTCCGCGGGGGTGCCCGCCGACCCGTCCGCCGACCACACCACCACGGTCCCCCTCTCTGCCGCCAGCACCTCCGCGGCGCTCCCATCCCGCACCGAGACCTCGAGCGCGCCGCGCGATCCGATGAGTGCCGCACATTCGCCGGACGGCACGTCCGCATACGTGCGCACCACGGGAATGCGCCTGCGTGCTCCGACCGCGACTGCGCCGCCGCGCACATCCGCGGCCGGAATGTTCGTGACGAGATTGCCGAAGCGGTCGACGTGCACGACCGTGCCCGCGACGGATGCGCGGGTACGCGCCGGCTCCGGCAACGCGATCAGGACGGGATCCGTCACCGGCGGACCGAGCTCCTCGAGCGGCGCGCCGGTCGCGATGTGGGCGGCGGCCGGAGCGAACACGTCGCGGCCGTGGAACGTGGCGGAGACGGTGTCGCGGAGCCGGTGCGGTGTGCGGATCTCGACGGCCCGCGCGAGCGGTGCGCGCCGGAGTGCCGCTGTGACAATGCCGTTGTCCGGCGCGATGATGAAGCGTCGGTCGACCTCGAGTGCGAGTGCGCGGCGCGCGCTGCCGACGCCCGGATCGACCACGACGACGTGCACGGTGCCGGCGGGATACAGATGCCAGTACGCATCGAGTGCCCAGGACGCGGCGTGCACGTCGCCGGGCGGAATGTCGTGGGACGCATCATCGATGATGGCGCCGGGCAGGATCGCGGCGATGACACCCTTCATCGCCGCGACGTAACCGTCGGCGGTGCCGAAGTCGGTGAGCAGCGTGATGCGCGGAGGCCGTCCGCTCATGGGCTCACGCCTCGCGCCGCCGCGGCGTTTCCCGCCCGCGCGACTCAGCCGCTCGCGCCCGCCGGAGCGGCTTCGACGGCATCGGCGATCGACTCCGCTACGGCGCGGAACGCCTGGCCGGCCGGTGAGTCCGGGTGTGCGATTGCGGTCGGCCGTCCCTCGTCGCCCGCCGCGCGCACGCGCGGGTCGAGCGGAACCTCGCCCAGCAGCGGCAGATGCATGTCGTGCGCGAGCCGGCGTCCGCCGCCGTGGCCGAACACGTCGATGTGACCGCCGCAGTGCGGGCACGCCATGCCCGTCATGTTCTCGACGATCCCGAATATCCGCGTGTTCACGCGCTCGAACATGCGCACGGCGCGGCGCACATCCCCGGTCGACACCTCCTGCGGAGTCGTGACCAGCACCGCGCCGTCGAGCGTGACGATCTGCACGAGCGAGAGCTGCGCGTCACCGGTTCCGGGCGGCATGTCGACGATGAGGTAGTCCAGCTCGCCCCACTCGACCTGCTCGAGGAACTGCTTCAGGATACCGGATACGAGCGGTCCGCGCATGATCGCCGGCTGCTCGTCCTCCAGCAGGAACCCGAGGCTCATCAGCTTGACGCCGTGCGCCTCGAGCGGGACGATCTTCTCCGCACCCTTCTCGCCCGTCACCTTCGGCTTGCGCTTCTCGCCGAACATCAGCGGGATGTCGGGGCCGTAGACATCCGCATCGAGCAGGCCGACGCGCTTGCCGGTCGTCGCGAGCGCGGCGGCGAGGTTCGCGGCGACGGTCGACTTGCCGACACCGCCCTTCCCGGAGCTGACCGCGATCACGTGCTCGATGCTCTTCGTGAGCGCTGCATCCGGCGTCGGCGCGGGCACCGAGCCGGGCTCGAGCTGCCGCCCGCGCTGCTGCTGCTGCGGTGCGTTCGGCAGGCGCACGTCGATCTTCACCTTCGAGACGCCATCGAGTCCCTCGATGCGGCCGCGCACCTCCCGCACGAGCGTGCCCGGATCTTCCGGTCGCAGGAGGAACTGGATCCGGACGACGCCGTCGTCGTCGACCTCGATGTTCTGAACGTGACCGCTCGCGAGCACGTCCGTGCCCGCCGCGGTCTGCACCGTCGCCAGCGCGTTCTTCACGCGCGTCTCGATCGCTTCCCTGTCCGTTGCCATTTCCCGAACCTTCGTGTACGAACGGCCGGCAACCCGCCCCGGGCGCCGGCCGTTCATGTCGACATCAAGCCATCGGATTACAACGCGAGGATGCCCCTGACCTCAGGCACCGCCATCATGATTCGCCGCTCGATACCCTGCTTCAGCGTCATCATCGATACCGGACAGGATCCGCACGCACCCATCAGCCGGAGCTGGACGATCCCGTCGTCCTCATCATAGTCGATGAGCTCGACATCGCCGCCGTCCGAACGCAACGCGGGCCGGATCGTCTCCAGTACGTCCTCGATTTTCTGCCGCGGATCCGCCACGGTATCCATGCTTCCAACCCTGGTGCCAGTTCCGCCAATCTACCCACGACTCTACCCCCCGGCAACGCGTCGGTTTCGTCTGCCGCGCCTCGCGG
Source organism: Longimicrobiales bacterium (assembly GCA_036374995.1). GTDB lineage: Bacteria > Gemmatimonadota > Gemmatimonadetes > Longimicrobiales > RSA9 > SH-MAG3. Next base: position 49,635 of record DASUSS010000108.1, read on the forward strand.
CGGGGCGGGCGCGCCGTTCCGCGACTTCGGAGGACTGGAGAGGCGGAAGGCGCACCCTGCGATGCGTCCCACCGCCGGGCGTTTCGACCGCCGACGGAATCATCGCGCAGAGCGCGCCGAGAACCGGCGAGCTCGGGAGGCGACCCGGTGACTTCGAGCAATGTTTCCTCTGCGACCACCGCGCGGGAAACCACCCCGTCCGCCGCATGAGCGACGGCGCAGTGGAGATCACCACCGCGGCTCGACCTCCCGACCTCGGTTACCTGGCGGAACTCTGCGAGATGTTCTGCATCCCTCAGACCTTCTCTGCCACGCTCTTCCCCTGCGTGAACAGCAGCAGGTAGTCGGGTCCGCCCGCCTTCGAGTCGGTGCCCGACATGTTGAAGCCGCCGAACGGGTGTACACCGACGAGCGCGCCCGTGCACTTGCGGTTCAGGTACAGGTTGCCGACGTGAAAATCGTCGGCCGCACGGTCGAGTCGTTCCCGCTCGTTCGAGTAGAGCGCACCCGTGAGTCCGAACTCCGTTGCATTCGCGATCTCCAGCGCGTGCTCGAAGTCGCGGGCGCGAATGAAGGCGAGGACGGGACCGAAGATCTCCTCCTGCGCGATCTGCGCGTCCGGTGCGACATCGGCGACGATCGTAGGCGGAATGAACCAGCCGCCGCTGCTGTCGGGCGAGGGGACATCGCCGCCGAGGACGATGCGACCTTCCTTCTTCCCGATCTCGATGTACTCGCTGATCTTGCCGAACGCCTTCTCATCGATGACCGCGCCCATGAAGTTGCTGCGGTCGGCGGGGTCACCCTGCGTCAGCTTCTTCGCGCCGGCGACCACCTTCTCGAGCACCGTGTCGTAGACCTCGTCGACGACGATCGCGCGTGAGCAGGCGGAGCACTTCTGGCCCTGGAAACCGAAGGCCGATGCGACGATGCCCTGCGCGGCAGCATCGAGGTCCGCCGTCTCATCGACGACGATCGCGTCCTTCCCGCCCATCTCCAGGATCGAGCGCTTCAGCCAGATCTGCCCGGGATGCACCTTCGACGCGCGCTCGTAGATGCGCATGCCGATCTCCTTCGAGCCGGTGAACGCAATGAAGCGCGTGCGCGGGTCGTCGACGATCGCATCGCCGATGACCGCTCCGGGACCCGGCACGAAATTGAGCACGCCGGCCGGCAGGCCGAGCTCGTCGACGAGCAGCTCGACGAACTTCGCGGCGATGATCGTCGACGTGTGGGCCGGCTTGAGCACGACCGTGTTTCCCGTGACGATCGCGGCCATCGTCATGCCGCCCATGATCGCGCCCGGGAAGTTCCACGGCGGGATGACCGCGCCGACGCCGAGCGGGATGTAGCGCAGCTCATCGCGCTCGCCGGGATACTGCACGACCGGCTGCGGCCCACCGATGCGCAGCGCCTCGCGCGCGTAGTACTCGGCGAAGTCGATCAGCTCGGCGACGTCCGCATCCGCCTCGACCCAGCTCTTGCTCACCTCGTACACCATGATGGCGGCGAACTCGAAGCGGCGCGCGCGCAGCGCTTCCGCCGTGCGGAACAGGTAGTCGGCCCGCTCCTCCCACGGCACCTTGCGCCATGCGCGGAACGCCTCCGCCGCGGCGCCGATCGCCTCGCGCGCCTGATCGACCGTCGCACGGATCGTATGGCCGACCACGCGATCGCGATTCGACGGGCTGTGCGCCGAATCCCGCGCGCCCTCCGTCACCTTCCGGCCGCCGATCACCAGCGGATACGTCCGGTCGAACTCCGCACGCACCTGTGCGAGCGCGGCTTCCATCTGCCGTACGTTGTCCGGGTCGCTCCAGTCCAGCAGCGCTTCGTTCGTGAACGGGGGGATTTCCGTAACCGTCGCCATTGCAGCCTCCTGGCGGGAGCGGTGCGCTCCGCCTTCCTGTAATCAGTCCAGTCGATGAACGTACCCCGCTGTCGCGAAAGGTGTCAACTCGCGGTTCCCTCGCCAACCCGCGGAGCCCGCCCGCTCAACCCGCGCGGCGCCGCGCCAGTTCCCGCACGATCAGATCGCCGTGGCCGCGGCCGTTCTCGATGAAGACCTTGTTCGCGTTGAATCCCGCCGACAGCACGCCCGCGATGAAGACGCCCGGCGCGTTCGTCTCCATCGTCTCCGGGTCGTGGCGCGGGATCCCGGTCCCGGCGTCGAACTCCACACCCAGCGACCGGAGCAGCGCGCCGTCGGGCGTGTAGCCGGTCATGGCGAGCACACGGTCGTTCGCGAGCTCCTCGACACGGCCCGTGGCCTCGTGTCGGATGAGCACGCTCTCGGGCCGGACCTCGGCGAGCCGAGCGTGGAACCGGGCCGCAACGCTGCCCTCGCGCAGGCGCGCCTCGATCTCCGGCCGAACCCATGGCTTCACGTTCGGATCGAGCGCCGGCTCGAAGTGCACGATCGTGACGCGCGCCCCCCAGTGGTGCAGCTCGAGTGCGGCGTCCACGGCACTGTTCCCGCCACCGACGATGACGACATCCTGATCGTAGTATTCGTGTCCCTCGCCGTAGCGATGCGCCACCTTCGGCAGGTCCTCGCCCGGGACGCGCAGCAGGTTCGGCGAATCGAAGTAGCCGGTCGCGACGACGATGTGCCGCGCCGCGTACGCGTGCTCGACACCTGCCAGCGTGCGCGTGCGCAGCACGAACCCCGCCGCGTCGTGCGTGACGGCTGCGACGGCCTCGAACTGGTGCACGTCGAGCTCGAACTCCTGCGCGAGGCGCTGGTAGTAGCGCAATGCTTCGCGTCGTGTCGGCTTGTGACCCGCGACGACGAACGGCACACCGCCGATCTCCAGCCGCTCCGCCGTGCTGAAGAACGTCATCCACGTCGGGTAGCCGGAGATCGAGGAAACGACACAGCCCTTGTCGAAGAGGATGCACGGGATGCCGGCCCGACGCGCTGCAATGCCGGCCGCGAGACCACACGGCCCGGCACCGATCACGGCCAGCTCGATCGGTGCCTGCATGGTCAGGGCAGCACCTCGGCCGGCCTGGCGCGGGTGCGCTCCACCTCGGGGGCGAGCGCCTGATCCAGGTCGCGGATCAGGTCTCCGGCATCCTCGATGCCCAGGGCGAGCCGGATGAAGCCGTCACCGATACCGATCGCATGCCGCTCTTCGCGTGTGAGCGACGCGTGCGATGTGAAGCACGGCATCGAGACCAGCGTCTCGACACCGCCGAGGCTCGGTGCCACGCACATGAGACGGAGCCGCTGCGTAATGCGGAGTGCCGCTTCATCGCCGCCGCGCACCATGACTGCGACGACACCGCCGAATCCCGCGAGCAGCTTGCGCGCACGGGTGTGGTCGGGGTGCGACTCGAGGCCGGGATACAGCACGCTGTCGACGACGGGGTGCGTCTCGAGCCAGCGTGCCACGGCGAGGCCGTTCTCGTTGTGGCGGGCGATCCGCAGCGCGAGCGTCTTCACGCCCCGCTCGAGCAGCCACACCGCGTGCGGATCGAGCACCGGACCGAAGCTCTTCAGCAGCTCCTTCACCTCCGCCACACGTGCCGCGTTCCCTGCCACCACGCCCGCGGTCAGGTCGGAATGGCCGCCGAGGTACTTCGTGCCGCTGTGGAAGACGAGGTCCGCGCCGTGCTCCAGCGCCCGGAAGTTGATGGGACTCGCAAACGTCGCATCCACGATGAGTGGAACACCCGCCCGGCGCGCCACCTGCGCGGCCAGGTCGATGTCCGGCACGCGCAGCGTCGGATTCACCGGTATCTCCATCAGCAGCGCACGTGTCTCCGGCCGCACGGCGTCGCTCCAGCGGGCGATGTCCGGCAGGAACGTCACGGCGATCCCGAGACGCGGCAGCTCGCGCCGCAGGATGCGCAGTGTGCCGCCGTACAGCTCCGGCTGTGCAATGATGTGGTCGCCCGCACCGACGCACGAGAGCAGGGCGAGCGTGCACGCGGCATTGCCGCTCGCGAGCACGACCGCATCCTCGGCATTCTCGAGCGCACTCAGCTTCTCCTGCAGCGCGAGCTGATTCGGATTCGTCCCGTACCGCGTGTAGAGCACCTCGCCGGCAGGCACGGGCTCGCTGAAGAACGTCGCCGTCTGATGGATCGGCGTCACGACCGGACCGCCCGCACGTGCCGGCGGTCCGCCGGCATGCACCGCCCGCGTCGACTCGCCCTGCCGCTCACCGGCAGCGCCACTGTCGTGATGATCAGGACTCATCGCGCCACATCGCAACGTAACCGGAATAGCGGTCGAGGAGCGCATCCGCGCCGTCTGCGTCCGAGGCCTCGACGGTAACGACGAAATACGGCTTGTCCGAATGCGGAATGATCATGGCCCACTCGCGGTCGCTCTTCCAGATCTTCACGCCGTCGACGAGCTGGCGCTGCTCGTGCTCCGTCTCCTGCATCAGCCGTCGCATCACGGCACCCTTGCGACCCCACGGGCAGGCGACGCGTTCCTGTCGCATGTGAATCACCTCGTGCCGGTTCGCCAGCTCGCTCAGCTTCGCGCCGGACGCGGCGAGACCCTCGAGCAGCTTCGCCGCCGCATACATCCCGTCGTACGCCGGAATGAAGTGGGGGAAGATGAACTCGCCGCGCGTGCCGGCGATCATGTCCGCCTTCTCGGCACTCGCCATCATCGCATGATGCTCCGTCTTCGTCCACAGCACCTCGCCGCCGCACGCGCGAATCAGATCCGCCACAGCGGCCGGACTCGTCACCGGAATCGCGACGCGCCGCACACCCAGTTGCGCGAGCGCCAGGTCGACGAACACGAGCTGCATCAGCTCCGGCGGCAGGATACGCCCCGAGTCGTCCACCAGGTGGATCACCTCGCCGCCCGGATCGATCCAGATCCCGAGATCCGCGCGGATCGAGCGGACGATCCCGCCGAGCCGATCCAGGGATTCCTCGAACTCCTGCTCCGTCCGGGAGAGGCGGCCGGGTGCCGCGTACGCGTTCAGGCTCACGCTCTCGGCGCGCAGCGCGCCGAGCAGTCCCGGCAGCACGGCCACGGTCGTGCCGTATGCGAAGTCGATGACGAGGTTGAAGTGACGATTCGCGATCGGCTCGACGTTCGTCTCCGTGAGGAAGTGCTCGTAATAGCCCTCGACGATGCGGGTCGGAAAATTCAGGTCACCCGTTCCCTCGGGGCCGGCGCGCGGGAAGTCCTCGCGTGCGAAGAGCCGCTCGATCGACTGTGTCTTCCCCGGCGGCAGGTCGCGCCCGTCCTTGTCGAAGAAGAGGATGTCGATGACCTTCGCATCGAACGGTGAGCGCCGCACGTGGATGCCGCCCGCCTCGCGTCCATGATGCACGGCGTGGCGCACGACGGGGATCGGCATCTCGCGCAGGTCCTCGACGTTCAGCCCGGCGGACATGAAGCCGGACATGAGCGCGCGATTGATCATGCGCGAGGCCCGGTCGGAGTCGCGGGACGCGGCGACAAACGCGCCGGGTCCGAGCATTGCGCCGTAGGCGCCTGCGAGTCGCGCCGCGATCTCGGGCGTGAGCTCGAAGTTCGGTATCCCGCTCACGCGTGCGCCCGTGAACAGGCTGCGCTCCCACGCCTCGCCCCAGATCAGCGAGTGCGTCAGCGATGCGCGCTCCTCCACCACCTTGCCCGGCCAGACCTTCACGTTCGGGCCGACGACCGCGAAGTCACCCACCTCCGCGTTGTCCGAGAGGATGCACTTCTCGCGGATGATCGCGGCCTTGCCGATGTGAACGCCGCTCGCGCACACGGACTCGCCGAGCCGCGCGCGGCGCCCGATCCGCACGCCGTCCCACAACACCGCATCGCGCAGTTCCGCGCCGTCGCCGATCACGGTATCCGCACCGACGACCACGTTCTCGAGCACGGTATTGTCCCCGATGCGTGCGTTACGGCCGATGATCGATGTGCCGCGGATCGTCACGTTCCGACCGATCTGCGCCGTCGCCTCGACCCACGCCGTGCCTCCCGTGCGCGCCTGCTGTTCGCCCGGCAGGTCGAGGCGGACGCGGCCGGCCAGGAGGTCGCGGTGCGCGACGCGGTACTCGTCGATGTTGCCGATGTCGCGCCAGTACCCCTTCGCCACGTAGCCGTACAGCTGCGCCCCCTCGCGCAGCATCTGCGGGTACAGGTCCTTCGAGAAATCGACGTTCGTGCGGGCCGGCACGCGGCGCAGCGCGTCCGGCTCGAGGATGTAGATTCCCGTGTTGATCGTGTCGCTGAAGACCTCGCCCCACGTCGGCTTCTCCAGGAACCGCTCGATCCTGCCGGTCCTCTCGTCCGCGATCACGATGCCGAACGCGAGCGGGTTCTCGACGGGCGTGATCGCGATCGTCGCCTCGGCGCTGCGCTCCTCGTGTGAGCCGATCGCCGCGGTGAGGTCGAAGTCCGTCAGCACGTCGCCGCTGATGACGATGACGCGGTCATCGAGGATCAGGTCGCCGGCATTGCGCACTGCACCGGCCGTCCCGTAATCGGCGTCGGCCGTGACATAGCGCATGGTCACGCCGAACGCGGAGCCATCGCCGAAATACGATGTGATGTGGTCCGGCTGAAAGTAGAGGATGGAGATGAGGTCGGTGATGCCGTGACGCCGGAGCAGCGCCACGATGTGCTCCATGATCGGACGGTTCCCGATCGGCACCATCGGCTTCGGGCGATTGATCGTCAGCGGCTTCAGCCTGGTGCCGAAGCCGCCCGCCATGATGACGCCTCTCAATCCGCCTCCGTGCCGTTCCCGTCCGTTCCCGTGTGCGTCCTCGAGTGGCAATCCACGTGCCGGTCAAGGTAGGCGCGGCGTGCGTACGCAGCAAATCGCCACGCTTGACGATGACTGCCCGCAGGTGCATCCTGAACGCTGCTCCCACCCGAACTGCGGGCATGGCCAGAGAGGGTACGAAAGAAGCGGCGGAAGCGGTGCTACGCGAGCTTCCATCCGTGATCGGCGCCTTCGTGCGTGAGGACGTGAACGGCCATCCCCGCGAGATCCACCTTCTCGTGCGGCCCGGCCCTAACGCGCGACATCTCGCCTACGACGTCCGTGACCTGCTGGAGGAGCGGCTCGGCATTCCGGTCGACCAGCGCGTCATCAGCATCGCGCAGCTCGCGCCCGGCCGGAAGCCCGGTCCGATCCTCGCCGAGCGGGCAGGGCTGGCGGAACGTCCCGTCCCGGCCCCGAAAGCGGAGCCGGAGCCCGAGCCCGAACCGGCCGATCTGCGCGTCCGTTTCTCGGGGATCCGCATTGAAGCGATCGGGACGCGCGCCCGCATGAGCGTCGCCCTGGAGCTCGGCGGGAAGGAGTACGAAGCGGAGGCGATGGGCCTGGACACGCTGCCGGGCCGGCTGCGCACGGCGGCGGCCGCGACGCTCCAGGCGATCGATGCGACATGCGTCGGCCGAGCGCGCTTCGAGGTGGAGCATGTCTCCGTGGTGCACGCATTCGAGCGCGATTACGTGCTCGTCACCGCACTGGCGAGCTCACCGTTCCTCGGGCGTCGTCCGATTCCGCTCGTCGGAGCGCAGCCGGTGGAGATGGACTCGGAGTCCGCAGCCGTGCTCGCTGCACTCAAGGCCGTCAATCGGACGCTGGCGCTGGTGCTGCGTCTGGCCGAGGGCTCGAGCTCCGCGTCAATGCGGCAACGCCGCCGCTGACCGCGTCCGCCGCGGCCGCTTCGCCGTCGCGCCGGCACGGCAGCGTGAAGACGAATACCGAGCCGGGCGCTTCCTCGAATTCCGCCCACGCCCGGCCGCCGAGCGCCTGCACCGTCTCCAGCACGAGATTCAGCCCGAGCCCGGTGCCTTCCACCTGCACATCGGAGTTCGCGCGGAAGAAGCGCTCGAACAGGTGCGTGCGCGCGTCGGGGGCGACGCCGATGCCGTTGTCACGCACGCGCACGACGATCTCCCGCTCACCCGGGCGCTCCGGCTGCTCCGCGATGGCGGCGGAGACCTCGGCCCAGCGGTGCGGCGCTGCCGGGTCCGAGTACTTGATTGCGTTCGACACGTAGTTCGACAGGCACAGCTCGGTGGCGGCCGCGTTCACCTCGATCTCCGGCAGATCCTCGGCGGTGCGCAGCTCGACCTGCCGCGCTCTCGCCAGGTCGCGCAGCTGGCGAAAGACCTCGAGCACCACTTCGCGCAGCGCGACGTTACGCTGGCGGCGCCGCTCCCGGTCCACGCGGGACAGCGCGATCAGGTTTTCCAGCACCTTCTGGATCGCCTGCGCGTTCTCGGTCACCATGCCCGCGAACCGGCGCCGATCCGCATCGCCGAGCCATTCCTCCTGAAGCAGCTGCCCGGCGCCGAGCGTTGCGCCGACGCGGTTCTTCAGCTCGTGCGTGATCATCCGATTGAACCGGCGCAGCCGCTCCTCCCGCTCGCCCACCTTCTCGCCGAGCGAGCGCAGGTAGCGCGAGGTCGTGATCTGACCGATCGCCGAGATGGCACGGAAGATCCGCCGGCCGCACTCGAACACTTCGACCGTGTCGCAGCTCGGCTCCAGCTTCGCTGCCGTTTCCGCGGCGAACTCGAACACGACGCGGCCCAGCAGCTCGTATTCCTCGAGGATGTCGCTGACATCGAAGCCATCGCCCAGCCGCAGCTCACCCAGCTCCGTGGCCGTGATGATGACGGGCAGATCCGCCGTGATCTCGTCCGCCGGATGTTCGATGTAGTCGGCAATGCCGACCATCAGCATCGGCACGCGCTCGAGCACCTCGTCCGCGGGAAAGATGCGCTCCGGATCGCCGTGCACCCGTGCGGCGATGCGATCGATCCAGCGCGTCGTCAGCTCGGCACGCGCGTCACGGATCCGCCCCGCCAGCTCGGCCGCAGCGGCGGCATGTTCGGTGGATTCCATGGCCCCGACGAAGCGCAGGAACTGCGCCAGCCGCGGTCAGCGCTCCGTCGCGGGGAGGAGCGTGGTGAGGGCGAAGAAGGAGTCCGTGCCGGGGCGCCGGAGCACGACGCGGCGTTCGGCAAGCCGCTGGAGCGCCGCACAGATGCGGGCTTCCGCCGTGGCGAGATCCTGCGCGATGTCCTGCGGCCGGCCGAGCCGGACCCGCTGCAGCGCATGCCACGCATCCTGCTCCAGCTCGTTCGACCGGCCCAGCAGCGTGAACTCGCCCTCGACTTCGGCGACCAGCGCGAGATCGTGGCGGATCAGCACTTCATCGATCGGATCACGGTGCTGCTCGCCCAGTCCGCGCGCGACGAAGTACGCGTCGGCGGGACGATCCTCCGGCTGGTAGCGCTGGATCAGCTTCGCGACCGCCTCGTCCGCGCAGCTGTAGTCGAGCACGACGACCTGCGTGAAATCGAGGACGGACAGACAGACGGATCCGATCTCGCCGATCTGACTCTCGATGCCGAGCCGCAGTGCGCGCCCGGTCGGACGCGTGACCAGGTGGGAGTACAGACTCGCGACGGACCGCTGCACGAGACTGGAGAGGTCGAACGAAAACGGTACGACGTGACCCGGATGCATCAGCGACCTGCCCTTCCCGCCGCGGCGGCCTTCTCCGTATCCGCACCGACGCGCGCGGGCAGCACGATGCCGATCTGGGCGCCGGGCAGATGCGGGAGATTCGTCTCCAGGGGGACACCTTCGTCCCACGCCGGCACATCCATGATGCGGGCGGTCCCGCTCCGTATCGAGATGCGGCCGCCCCACCGCGCAACGTACTTGCGGATCTGCTGCAGGCCCTGTCCGCGGCCGGGATCGTGGAAACGCGTCTGTCCGTGCATGAACGCGGCTTCGAGTGCCGCCGCATCGTCCCAGCGCGGGTAGCGCGCTGCATGTGCCGCGGCGAGCGATGCACGGAACCCTATGCCCAGGTCCATCACCGCAATGACCACGACCTTGCGGCCGAGCTTCTTCGTCCAGTTGTACGTTTGCGTCGCTACCCAGCCGCTCGCCTCGGCGTGCTCGATGATGTTCTGGCACACTTCCGACAGGATCACGCTGAACTGGAACGCCTCACGCATCGGGTAGTTGAGCTGATTCGTAAGGATGTTCAGCCCGCGGCGGTTGACCAGGTCGACGACCGTGTGCACGTCCGCGTGCGAGTTGATGGCCGTGATCTCGAGCAGCACGTCGGAGCCGCCTTCGCTGCGGTGCCGCGGCCGCGTCCCCGTCATCTCGAAGATCGGCTCAGCATGCTCGAAGAACCCCATCCGCGCCATGTAGCTGACGACGTCGGCGGAATCCGGTAGCTTCAGCACGGCCTGCTCACCGCGCCGGCGCGCCACCTCGCCGAGCGCCAGCACGCCGACCATGCCGTACGGGTCGGCCCAGCGCACGTGTGTGCCGTCGAACAGCACACGCTCTTCCTGCACGGCATCCAGCGCCCGCACCAGCGGCTCGAAGTACCGCTCGTCGAGCGATGCCGGAAGTGTGATCACGTTCACGTGCCGATTCGACCCTGCAGATGATGATGTAGCCCCGTCGCGCCGCGATGCTCGACGTTGCGTCCGGCCGCGGAGTTCGCGCGGCGCATGGCCGTTTCCAGATCGCGCTGCGCGAGCAGTGTCGCGAAGAAGCTCGCGCCCCACACATCGCCACAGCCCGTCGGGTCGCCCTGGCGCGGCTGCAGCTCGGGCGGGACGCGCCGCGTCAGGACCGCGCCCGTGCCGGTCACGCCGAGTCCGGGCATCAGCACGCGTCCGCGCCGCCACGTGCGCGGATCGGGGTCGAGCTCCGGCGCCGCGAAATAGGCCGAGCCGCGATCGCCGAGCGTCACGAGCAGCAGCCGCGGCTGATCGCCTACGACCTCCGCGGCGAACAGCCACGGATCGCCCCATGCCTGCGCGAGCGTCGCCAGTTCATCCTCGTTCATCTGCACCGCATCGAAGCAGCGCAGCCACTCGCGCCACGACTCGAGCGGACGCGGGATCCGGGTGCCGTCCGGGCCAACGCCCAGCAGCAGGGAATGGATGTCGGCATAGATCGGTCCGGCGAAGCCGGCGCGCAGCGCCTGCGCCGTCTCCAGCTCCAGCTCGAAGCCCGAGATGAAGTTAATGTAGAGCGCGTCGAGATCAGAGACCCGCGGCTCGAGCTCCTCCCAGGTCCACGGGCCGACGCCGCCCGTCAGCCGCTCACAGCGCCGCTGCTGATCCGTGTAGCGCAGCTCGACGCGGTTGTTCGGCTCATCGACCACCACGATGCCGGCGTCGAGATCCGTGTCGGGCAGGGCCCGCAGGAAACGGAACGCCCGCTCGGCCAGGTCCGACCCGACGCGGATCAGCGGCACGACGGTCGCCCCGGCCGGGCACGCGGCGGCTGCGGCCGCGAGCGCGTACGCGATCCCGCCCCACTCCTCCACCGGCAGGGACCGGCCATCCCGTGCGAAGATGCGGTCCCACACCATCGTGCCCAGCACGCCGAGCCGCATCAGACGGCGCCGTACATCTCCTTCTTGAACACCGCAATCGCGCCGATCAGCCCCGCGGTGCCGGGCAGCTGCGCCGACACGATCTGACAGGCCTCCTGCGCGCTCTTGAACGCGCGACGGCGAACCTCCGCCCGCAGCGGCGCGAACAGATGCTCGCCGGCCCGCGTGACGCCGCCCGCAATCACGATCATCTCCGGATTGAGAATGTTGATGATGCTCGCAATGCCCGCACCCAGGAACTTCGCCGTCTCGCGCATCACGTCGTTCGCATACGGGTCACCGAGGACCACGCCCTCGTAGACCGTTGCTGCCGTGATGTCCTCCAGCTTGCCGTTCACCAGCGCCGGCAGCAGCGACTCCGCTCCCGCCTCGATCCCCTCCACGGCGCGCAGCGCGATCGCCGGGCCGCTCGCATACGCCTCCAGACAACCGTAATTGCCGCACTTGCACTTCCGGCCGTTCGCCTCGATCGTCATGTGGCCGATCTCGCCGGCCGCATCGCTCACGCCGTGGAAGATCTCGCCGTTCAGCACGATCCCGCCGCCGATGCCGGTGCCCAGCGTGAAGCCGACCAGCGTGTCGACGTTGCGCGCCGAGCCCAGCCACCACTCGCCGTACGTCGCGCAGTTCGCATCGTTGTCGAGCGTCGCGGGCAGCCCGACCGCATTCGAGATCAGGTCGCGCAGCGGAAAATTGCGCCAGCCGAGGTTCGGCGTGTTGATCACCGTGCCGGTTTCCCGATTCAGCGGACCGGGCGAGCCGATGCCGACGCCGCCGAAATCCGTGCGGCTGCCGCCATGCTCCGCGATGACTTCCGCCATCGACTCCTCGATCAGGCCGACGATCCGATCGACCACGAACTTCGCGCCGCGCTGCGCCTCCGTCGGCACGCTGCGGCAGCCCAGCACCACGCCGGTCCCACCGTCGATCGGCAGAACGCCGACCACGATGTTCGTCCCGCCGAGATCGACGCCCACCACCCATTTCTTGTTCTCGGGTGTGGCGGTACCAGGACCGTTTCGCCCTGCCGAAACCGCAGGAGCTCTGTTAGCTTTCACGAATGCGTCTCTCGGTCATTGTGACGACCTACAACCAGCCCGAATGGCTGGACCTCGTCCTCTGCGGATACGCGGTTCAGGAGTTCCGCGACTTCGAGCTGATCGTGGCCGACGACGGCTCCGATCAGCGTACGGCCGAGGTCATCGAGCGGGCCCGCCCCGACAGCGCCGTGCCGATCCTTCACATCTGGCACGAGGACCATGGCTTCCGCAAGTGCGAGATCCTGAACAAGGCGATTCTCGCAGCCTCCGGCGACATCCTGCTGTTCACCGACGGCGACTGCATTCCGCGCCGGGATTTCCTGAGCGTGCACGACCGTCTCCTGGTGCCGGGCAGGTTCCTGTCCGGTGGGTATGCGAAGTTGCCGGAGCACGTGAGTCGCGCGATTTCGCGGGAGGACGTCGCGAGCGGCCGCGTCACGGATTACCGGTGGCTGCGACGCCGGGGCGCCGGTTCGACGCGTGCCCTCCTGCGGCTGCGCGTGCCGGCCGCCATCGCCGGCGTCCTGGATCTGGCCACGCCGACGCGGCCCTCGTTCAACGGACACAACGCTTCCGCGTGGCGCGAGGACATCCTGCGCGTGAACGGCTTCGATGAGCGCATGGGCTGGGGCGGTCTCGACCGCGAGCTGGGCGAGCGCCTCGAGAATGCGGGTGTCCGCGGACTCCAGGTGCGGCACCGCGCTCACGTCGTGCATCTGCATCACGCGCGCGGGTACAGGAAACCGGACGTGGTCCGCGCGAACCGCGCGATCCGTGATGAGACCGCGCGGTCGAGGCGCGTCCGTACGCCCGTCGGTCTGGACCGACACACCTCCGTCGATTCCGCCATTTCGTGAATCCGGCCGGCACGGCAGCGACCGTCCTCATCTTCCGCAAGCGACTGCTGCCCTGGTCGGAGACGTTCATCGCCGCGCAGGGTCGAGCGCTTCGTCGCTGGCGTCCCGTATTCGTCGGCTATGCCGCCGACCGCAGTGGCATCGGTTACATCGAGGGCTGTGAGCGAGTCCTGCTCTCCGAGTACGGCGCGCTGCCGGGTATCGGGAAAGCACTGCTCAAGCTGACCGGCCGGCCGCCGCGCTCGTTTCTGCGCGCTCTCGAGCGCACGCAGCCGCGGCTCGTGCACGCGCACTTCGGGACGGGTATCACACCCGCGGCCGCGATCGCCGAAGCGCTCCGCGTCCCGCTCATCGTCACGTTCCACGGCCACGACATTGCCACCGCGCCGCGCACGGCACGGGATGCCGAGCGCCGCGCGCGCAGCTTCGCCCGCATCGAGCGCGCGATCGCGGTGTCGGAGTTCATCGCGGATCGTCTGCACGCGGCGGGCTGTCCGCCCGGGAAGATCGTGGTGCACCGGATCGGCGTCGACACGGACCGGTTCGCGCCCGCGGCGGCGGAGGCAGCCGGCGCGACGGTGCTGTTCGTCGGCCGGCTCGTGCCGAAGAAGGGCCTCGCTCATCTGCTGCGTGCCTTTCCAGCAGTGCAGCGCCGCGTTCCGGAAGCGGCACTCGTCATCGTGGGTGACGGCCCGCTGCGCGGCGAGCTCGAGGCGCTCGCTCGCGAGCTGGATGTGAACGCGACGTTCACCGGCGTGCGCACGCCTGCGGAGATCCTGGAGCACATGCGCCGTGCCGCGCTGCTCGCGGCACCGAGCATCGTGACGGACAGCGGCGATGCGGAAGGCCTGCCGATCACGATCATGGAAGCGATCGCGTGCGGCCTGCCCGTAGTCGCGTCGCCGTCCGGCGGCAGCGCGGAAGGCGTGCGCGACGGCGTCACCGGCTTTCTCGTCCCGGCCGGCGACGAGGAGGCGCTCGGACTCCGCATTGCCGACCTGCTCGAGGACGCATCGCTGCGCGCGCGCATGGGAGCCGCCGCACGCGCGCTCGCAGTGGAGGAGTTCTCGCTGGCACGGCAGACGGAAGCGCTGGAGCGAATCTACGACGACGTCACTGCGCCTGTGTGAATCTCCGGGCCGCGCTGCGTTGGGAGCGCAGCCGTCACGGCCTCGCAAGATCGCAGTGCCTCGGCGCTCCCTGCGAGAAATCCGCGGAACTGGCCCGCGCCCCTAGTCTCCTACCTGAAGCACGGCCAGGAAGGCCTCCTGCGGGATCTCGACGGTGCCGACCTGCTTCATCCGCTTCTTCCCTTCCTTCTGCTTCTCGAGCAGCTTCCGCTTGCGCGTGATGTCGCCGCCGTAGCACTTCGCGGTGACGTTCTTGCGCATCGCCTTGATCGTCTCGCGCGCGATAATGCGGTTGCCGATCGACGCCTGGATCGCGACCTCGAACTGCTGCCGCGGGATCAGCTGACGCAGCTTCTCGGCGACCTTCCGGCCCCAGTCGTACGCCTTGTCCGAGTGGATGATGACGCTGAACGCGTCGACCGGGTCGCCGTTGATCATCATGTCGAGCTTGACGAGGTCGTTCTCGCGGTAGCCGACGAACTCCCAGTCGAGTGATGCGTAACCGCGCGTAGAGCCCTTGAGCCGGTCGTAGAAGTCGAGCACGATCTCCGCGAGCGGCAGCTCGTAGATGAACTCCACGCGCGTCGTATCGAGGTAGTGCATCTCGCGGAACTCGCCGCGCCGCTCGTGACACAGCTTCTGGACCGCGCCGATGTACTCGGTCGGGCACATGATGCGCGCCTTGACGTACGGCTCCTCGATGCGCGCGATGCGGCCCCGGTCCGGCAGTGCGCTCGGGTTCTCGATGTGCGTGCTCGTGCCGTCCGTCATCACGATGTGGTATTCCACGTTCGGCACGGTCGTGACCAGGTCCAGCTCGTACTCCCGCTCCAGCCGCTCCTGGATGATCTCCATGTGCAGCAGGCCGAGGAAGCCGCAGCGGAAGCCGAAGCCGAGCGCCGTCGACACCTCCGGCTCGTAGAACAGCGAGGCGTCGTTCAGCTTCAGCTTCTCCAGCGCATCGCGCAGCTCCTCGTACTGGTTCGCCTCCGACGGGTAGAGTCCGGCGAACACCATCGGCTTGACCTCGCGGTAGCCGGGCAGCAGCTCCTGCGCGCGGTCGTCCGCGTCGAGGATCGTGTCGCCGACCCTCGTGTCGCCGACGCGCTTGATCCCCGCGAGCACGTACCCGACCTCGCCCGGCCCCAGCTCCGGCACCTTGAAGCGCCCCATCCGCTGGTAGCCGACCTCGTCGACCGGATACACGGCGTCCGCAGCGCCGAACGTGATGCGCATGCCCGGCCGGATCACGCCATCGACGACCCGCACCATCGGCACGCCGCCCTGGTAGCGGTCGTAGTACGAGTCGAAGATCAGCGCGCGCAGCGGCGCAGCGCGGTCACCCGTCGGCGGCGGCACCTTCGCGACCACGCGCTCGAGCAGCTCCTCGATCCCGACGCCCTCCTTCGCCGATACCGACAGGATCTCCTCCGGCTCGACGCCCAGCAGCTCGCCCAGCTCCTCGCGCCGCTTCGCCGGCTCCGCGCCGGGCAGGTCGATCTTGTTCAGGACGGGAATGATCTCGAGGCCGGCGTCGAGGGCCAGGAACAGGTTCGACAGCGTCTGCGCCTGCACGCCCTGACTCGCATCCACCACCAGGATCGCGCCCTCGCACGCGGCGAGCGAGCGCGAAACCTCGTACGTGAAGTCGACGTGCCCGGGCGTGTCGATCAGGTTGAGCTGGTACTCGCTGCCATCCCGGGCCCGGTACCGCATGCGGACCGCGTGCAGCTTGATCGTGATGCCGCGCTCCCGCTCCAGGTCGAGCGAGTCCAGCACCTGCTCCTCCATCTCCCGGCGCGTGAGCGTGCCCGTCCGCTCCAGGAGCCGGTCCGCCAGCGTCGACTTGCCGTGATCGATGTGAGCGACAATGCAGAAGTTACGGATATGATCGAGATGCACTGTATTCCGGGTTCGTCGTGAGTCGTAAACATAACGGACCTGGCACCCCTTTTTCCATTTTGCCCATCGCGCCATGCGGAATCCGGGCGAGACCGCCGGTCCGCGCGCGCCGGGACGGCCGCATAGGCCGATGGGCAAACTGGAAAAAGGGGTGCCAGGTCCGCGTTCAGCGCGTAAGGAGGATCAGCAGGCCCAGACCGCCGAGCGCCACGCCGCCGGCCACGAGCCGCGTCCAGCTCCAGGCCTCCACGTCCTCCAGCGGCCGGGTCCAGAACGCGACGACGCCGCAGGAGGTGCGGGCGGTGATGGGGGGCGGTGCGCTGGCGCTGCTGGTGTAGACCTCGGCGCCATCGAGCATCTCGGGCCGGAGAAAATCGTCGACGCCGCTCTCCGGGTACTGGCTGATCGCGATGCCATCGATGTAGAGGGTGGGCATGCAGCGCCCGCGGCCGCCGCGCAGAGCAATGATGTTGGCGCGGGGGCGACCGATCCCGGTACTGACCGGCAGGATCTCGACGCCGTGCATCTCCCGGAGCAGGTCGGTGGTCCGCGCGGCCGGTCGGGAATCGATCTGTGCGCGGGTTAGGAACTGGCCGGAGCCGGGGCGGCGCATGCGCTCGTAGAATGCGGCGATGCGCGGGTCGCGCTCGGTGGTGACGATCAGGGGCCGGAGCGGGATGTTCGTCCGGCCCATTCTGAGCTCGACCGCGAGCGTCTCGCGGCTGCCGATCGTGACCTCGGCGGGCTCACCGGCGGTGAAGGACGGATGGCTCGACCGCAACGCGAACCTGCCGCCGCGGTCCAGGCGGAGGATGAACGCGCCGATGCTGTCGGAGAGCGTGCGGGCGACGACCTGACCGTTGCGATCGGCCTCGATGATGGCCGAGGCGATGGGCGTGAGGGAGCCCTCCTCGACGACCCTGCCGACGATGGTCTGCGGGTGGGCTACGGCGGGCAGCACCAGCAGCAGGCCGGCCAGGTACAGCCGCAGCCTGGTCATAGCCGCCTCTCTACGACGTTGGTCGTACGCGTTGCACGGCTGAGGGGTGGATCCGTGCGGTCAGGATGAACTGTGGCGCGGGAACGGGTCCCGCGCCACAGCCGTGTGATGACCTGTGCGCCCGGCCTACGGATCGAGCGACTTGTCGATCCAGAGGAACGCGGTCGGCGACTGGTTCGCCGTCGTCGATCCCCGGGTGCCCGGTACGGTCCCGCTCGCGACGACGAGCGTCAGGACCGAGCCGGAGATCCGCACGCCAGGCTGATCGCCGTAAGTGGCCCCGGCCGGAGCCGCAGCACCCGGCAGGTTCGGCGTCGCAGTGAACAGCGGCGTGCTCGAGCCTGCGGCCGTCACCACGAAGTGGTAGAACCCGCTCGCGAGCGCCGGCAGGTTGCCGTGCGTGGTCTGGGTCAACTCACCGACACCGCTGAACACGGCGGCGTTGTTCGTCTGCCAGTCCGTCGGCGTCGAGCTCGTGGTCGCGGCGACCGGCACCGCGTAGACATCCACGCTCCCCATGCCGTTGCCGACATTGAGCACGCGGATCGCGATGCTGCCGGCGCCCGGTGCGGGCAGCGACGCCGGATCGTTGAAGACGACGACCTGGTCGGTTCCGGCAGTCGCCGAGCCGGCATACACGAGCGTGTAGCGGTTGCCCGTCGCGAGCGGCACCGGCTGGTCCACCAGAATGGTCGACGTGACGGACAGCGTGTCGTTGTTCGGGAACACACGCAACGCGCGCGAGCCCGTCAGCACTCCCTGGTAGACGCCGGAGTGCGCGCGAGGCGCGAGGCCCTTGAACGAGGGCAGGTTCTCGACCTCGTCGATGAAGCTGAAGTCGATCGGCCCCACGTCGACCGCCGCATTCAGCACGCGGACCGGGGCCGTGTCCCCCCTCGACCTCGGGCCGGTCACGCCCGAATCGTCGCAGGCCGTGACGGCCGGCAGGAGGAAGAGGCCCATCAGAAGCTTCCAGTATCTCATTGTGTTCCACCCGTGCGGTAGATGGATGTAATCGTTAGAACGCCAGTTCACTGTGTGGACCCGCCGCCGCCGTTGCCGGGGCGGTCGCTGATTCCGTCTCCGCCGAACCCCTCGATCGCGAGGAACGCTACGCCGACTGCGGCGAGCGCGCCGAGACCGATCGCGAGCCACGTCCGGGAGCGGGACAGCTGCCGCTCCCGCAGCTCGCCGATGTGGTCGCGCGAGATCTCGAGCCGCTCGCCCGCCCAGCGGGCGGGAACGTTGAGATCCATGTACTCCACCGAGCTGACGGACAGCACGACCGAGGAGTCGGTCGTCCCCATCATGTCACCCTCGATCCTGCGCACGCCCGGACCGACCGGCTCGGCGAGCGCGACGCGACCGCGATCCGTCACGGCGACCGAGACACGGCTGCCCTCCGGTACTGCCGTGCTGCTCATGGGCACGTACGTGAAGCAGCCCGTGAGCTGCATGACGAGCAGCAGGGTCGCGGTGCCCGCTCGTGCGGGGCTCGGGCGTCCTGCGCGCGGCAGGCTGCACCGCGCGCAGGCGAAACGGAATCCTCGCATCATGCTACCGGGTCCCCACTCCGTAGCCGTAGGTGCTCTCGGTCGCACCGCCCGGGTTGCCCGCGCCGCCCATGTTGTAGATCGAAATGACGCGAGCGTTCGCCTCCTGCGACGGGACCGGCCAGTGAACGGCCGTACCGATCGGCAGGTCGCCCCAGCCGCGCGCATCGAAGAACCACGCACCCCACGACGTGAACGCGGTCTCGATCCTCTTCTCCCACTTCATGGCTTCGAAGATGTCGCCGCACGCCGGGGGATTCGTCCCGATCGGCACCTGCGGCACGCACTGAGCGCCGCCCGGCACGGGCTGGCCCGTCGCCGTGACTGCGCCGGTGAGCGCAGGCAGGCCGGCCGCCGTGCGCGTGATGTCGATCAGCGCGGCCGCCGCCGGGATGTTGCCCGTGCGGATGTAGCCCTCGGCCGCGAGCATGTCGACCTCGGCCTTCGTCAGGATCGGGAACTCGCCGATGCGGCTCGCGTCGGAGAACGCGCGATGACGGTAGTCATCGTAGAAGGACACCTCCCAGCCGACGGCCGCCTGGTCTCCCTCGGCGCGGTTGCGATAGTACTGCCCGGCCGGGAGCGGATCGTCGTCGTCAGCCACAGGCCGCTGCTGCGCCGCACGCGTGGCACCCTGCGGGAAGCGCTGGTCCGGCGTCACGATCACGAACGGCGTCCGATCCGTGCGTGTCGTCGCGAGCCACGTCGCGAACGCACCGCTCACATCCGCCATGCCGATGATGTAGTACGGCTGCTGGTGCCAGTTCGTATCGCGGAAGTGCAGCGTCGTCGCCAGCCAGGAGTAGTCCCAGCCGAGCGATGGGTTCATGTTGATCAGCAGGTCTTCATCGATGCCCGCCGTGGCATCGGCAATGACCTGGTTCCAGTCCACGGCTGCGCGCTCGGCCGAGTTGCGGGCCACGGACGCGCGCACCTGTGCGGCATAGGACCGGACGACTTTCTGGAATTCGGCCATCGAGACGCCGTCCCCGCCCGGTCCGGTGAGCCAGCCGCCCGGCAGCGCCGTGACGCCGCTGGTGCTCGCATAGACGAGCGCCGAGTCGAACTGCGCGAGCGCGAACGCATTGATCGCCGCGTAGCTCTCGAGCGGCGGAATGAACCCGGCCGCATCATCCGGCCGCGGCACACCCGCCGAGTCGTAGCCGAGCGACAGGTAACCCGCCGCCAGGCCGTAGACGAAGTGGGCCCACGCATTCAGACGCAGACGATCGCCCTCGCGGTTCGCGCCGAGACTGAAGCCGTCCGCCTTCGAGCGCGCGAGCACGTCCGCAGCATTGCGCGCGACGAACGACAGCAGCCGGTACTCGGCGAAGTTCTCGCCCTGATACGTGTTGCCCACGGCATTGTCGATCTGCTGGCGCGGGATGGCACTGCGCGGGCCCATCCCGTTGTTCGCCAGCGTCGACGCACTCATGAACGAGGCTGTCATCATCCCCGTCTGGATGCGGCCGATCGCCCCGTGCGTCGCCCCGATGACCTGCTGGAACTGCGAGGCGGCGAGCGCCTCGACGTCCGCGGGATTCGCGAGCGTGCGGTCGCGGTCGGGATTGTTCGGATTCACCACTTCGATGTCCGAACAGCCCCACGCGCCGGCAACGACGAGCGCCGCAGCCAGGTGCCGGAAGATTCTCATGTGTATGGCTCCTTGCTTGCGCATGGTCATCAGAAGGTCGTGCTGAGCACGAACGAGAACGTGCGCAGCGATGGGAACGTGAACGCGTCGATCGCGTTGATCAGACCGCTGCCCGACTGGCCGCCGGAGCTGCCGATGCCGACCTCGGGATCGAAGCCGCGGTAGTCCGACCACGTCTTCAGGTTCCGGCCGATCACCGAGACCGTCCAGTCACCGAAGTTGCCGACGGTGCCGATGTTGTAGGACGCCGAAACCTCGCGCAGCTTGACGAAGCTCGCGTCCTCGACCATCTGGTTGCTCGGCGTCAGCGCATCATAGAACCCGCCGAGGCCCTGGAATCCGTCCCACGGACCGGTCCGGAAGTAGTAGCCGATCGGCTTCGCATTCTCGACCGACTTCTCGCCCTGATCGACTTCCTTGCCGAGGAAGTCGAGGAACGACCAGTGACGACCCTGGTTCCAGATGTCGCGGCCGTACGCCGCATCGACCAGCGCGTACAGCGAGAACCGGCGGAACTCGACCGTGTTCGAGAAGCCGACGCGGTAGTCGGGCAGCGCGTTGCCGATCGGCAGGCGCAGCGGCGTGCCGTTCAGTGTGTCCCGGACGAGGATCGGCATGCCCCAGTTCATCGCCAGGCCATAGGGGCCCTGCGATGCCGGCAGCTGGGCGTTCCACATGTTGTGCGTGATGCCCATGCCCGGGTTGTTCCCATCGCCGACCCAGACCAGCCAGCCCTCGTCGTTCGTCTGGAACGCGCGCCCCGGTCCGCACTGCGACTGGAACGCCGCCGGCAGCTGGCTGCAGCTGCGCATGAAGACGCGGCCGAAGATCGTGCCGTAGCGCATGCCCTCCTCGACGCGGAACACGTCGCCCGTCGCCTGGAGGCCGGTACCGATGAAGAACGGCGGCACGTTCAGCTTCTCGACCATCGTGCGGTTCTGCGTGTAGTTCGCGCGAGCCGTCCAGTTGAACCCGCCGGTATTGCGCAGGATCGGCAGGCTGAGCGAAGCCTCCCACGTCTGGTTGCGCAGCTCGCCCGCGTTCTGCCACTGCGTCGGGAACCCCGTCGCAACCGCGATCGGCACGGGCAGAATCTGATCCTTCGTGAGCGAGTTGGCGTACGTCAGCGAGAAGCCGTAGCGCTCGAGGAACTCGAGGTCGGCGCCGACCTCGATCTCCGTCTGGACCTCGGGACGCAGCAGCGGGTTGCCGAGCGTCGCCGCGTTCAGCGTTCCGCCCGAACCGATGTTGTACGTCTCGTACTGTGCCGAGTAGTTCGGCGCGTTGCCGGCGGTGCCGACCGACGCGCGCAGCGTGAACGTGCTCAGCGCGTCCACCGGGAACCACGCCTCACGGGCCGCGAGCCACGCACCCGAAGCGCGCCAGTACGTCTGCCAGCGGTGCTCGTCGCCGAAGCGCGAGTTGCCATCGCGACGCACGGCGAGATCGAACGTGTAGCGGTCGAGCACGTCGAAGAAGCCACCCGCGGAGAACGACATCTGCCGCGTCTCCGTCTTGCTCGACGAGATGTTCTGGATGTTCGTCGCGTTCGCGGCGGCATCGACGTCGGCGACGCGCAGCAGGTTACCCTGGAGCGAGCGACCGTCGAAGTTCTCCTGCTCGTACAGCCAGCGCAGCGTGATGCGGCTGGTGACGGCATCCATCAGGTTGGAGCGCAGCGTGATGCCGGTGCTGCCGTTCAGCGACTGCGTGTTGTTCACACCGTTGAAGATCAACCCGTTGTTCGTGTTCGGGTTGTTGTTCGTCGTGCGGAACCCGCGGTTGTTGAACTGGCGGAAGTTCGTGTTCAGCCGGTCCACGCTGAAGTTCGCGTCCGCTTCCAGCCAGGTCAGCGGCGTATAACGGAGGTTGCCGCCGATGAGATAGCGCCAGCGGACGTCCTCGCGCTGCGTGTTCTCGAACGAGTACAGCGGGTTCTCGTTCTGCGTACCGCCGGACCCGAGGTTCGTGCGGATGAACAGGCGGCCGAGGTCATCGCGCTGCGTGATGTCGACGATCGCGGGCGTGCGCGTGAGTCGGAAGAATCCCACGCCGCCCTCTTCCTGGTTCGTGCCGTCCAGGTCGGCGCGCGAGATGTAGGACTGGAGCTCGATGTTCCACTGCTCGCCGATGCGCTGGCCGAGGTTGATTCGGCCGTTCAGGCGCTCGTAGCCTTCCAGCCCCTGGATCGCGCCGCCCTGGCGCGTGTAGCCGACGCTGCTGAAGAACGTGGTCGAGCCGATCCGGCCCGACATCGAGAAGTCGTTCTGACTGAGCGGCTTCGGGTCGACGAGCTGCTCGACCGCATTGTACGTGGTACCCGGCCAGACCCCGGCGAGGAAGCTGCGCCGGAGGATCGGGCCCGCGCTGACCGCGCCCGGGTCGACCGGGAACCCCACGGTCGGAAGCGCAAAGTCGCCCGGTGCGTTGTTGATGCGCAGCTGCTCGGCGCGGTAGTCGATCGTGCGGGAGCAGAGGTTGCTCGAGCCGTAGGCATCGAGCACGCAGAACCGCGTTCCGGTCTCGTCCAGCAGGAACGGGTGGAAGCGCGCGATGCCGAAATCGCGCTCGATGTCGTTCAGGCCGTACTCGGAGCGGGCGGTAAAGCGCACGCCGTCGACGGTGCCGCGCTTCGTCGTGATCTGAATCACGCCGCTCGCGGCGCGCGAGCCGTAGAGCGTGGAGGCGGCAGCGCCCTTCACGATCTCGACGCTCTGTATGTCGGCGGGGTTGATGTCCGCGATGCTGCTGGAAAGGACGATGCCGTCGATGATGTAGAGCGGCTCCTGGCTGCGGCCGGACGCGTTGATCGACGTCGGCCCGCGCAGGATCACGGCCGGTGCCGTGCCCGGGCGACCGCTGATCTGGGCGATGTTCGCGCCGGGGACCTTGCCCTGGATCTGCGACAGCGGGTTGACCGCCTGGACGGGCATCTGGTCCGCGTCCACGCGCGACACACTGAACGGCACCTTGGCGCGCTCGACCGCGCCGCCGCTCACGCCGGTGACGACCAGCTCACCCAGCGCGATCGCCTCGGGCTCGACCGTGAGGTTCACCGTAGTCGCCTGGCCGGCGGTCACCGTGATGTCCCGCGTGATCGCATTGTAGCCGAGCAGCTCCAGCCGCATCGTGTGCTGCCCCGCCGGTACGTTCAGGATCAGGTAGCGTCCCTGATCGTTCGTGATCTGCGTGAGGTTCGGGCCCACGATCGTGATCTGGGCACCGGGCAGCGGCCGGTTCGTGGCGGCATCCAGCACCACGCCCTGGACCGTACCCGTCTCCTGCGCCTCGACGGGACCGGCACTCCACAGTGCCAGCAGTCCAGCCGCGGAGATCAGGCCCCGCAGGCATGTCCGTAGTGTCATGTAATTCCTCCGGGCGTCAGTATGATGAGAGTCAAACCGATGCAACGAGCGCGGGCATGGCTCCGCCCGCACCGAGTTCCACGTCGGTCAGGGAACGGGCATGCTCATCTCTCCGGACTGAGGTGTGACATCAGGTCGGCCACGGGTTGTCGTGACGACGTCGTTCAGACCAATGCCCACATATGCACGCCGGCGGATACGCCGATTGGCCGGCCGATCATGGCAGGTCGCGGCGTCGAATGTCCGTCGGCTTTTCGGTACGGATCGATGCCGGCCGTTGCGCGCGGTTCGGCATCTCGGTTTCTCGCAGCTTCGGCCCGGGAGGCGGGACCGTCGAAATGACGACGTTCGTTAATGTTCCACACTTCCGAAGTCAAGTGTGGTGCAGAGGTCCGCCCCGCCCGCGGAGCCGTTCGTCCCCATGAACGCGCGAACGGTCCCGATTGAGACGCCGGTACACGGTGCGGCGGGTTCGTCCTCCGGCGAGGGGCCGGGACCTTGTGACGGCCCGGCGGAACCGGCATCGTGCGGGTGCGGCCGTGATCACGGCACGCACACCGGAGAGTTCAATGAACAGGGTTCTGAGACGAGCCGTCGTCATCCTGTGCCTGGGCGCGGCGGCGGGCGCGTGCGGCAGCGCGAGAGGGGCCGGGAGCACCGGGGGCGACCGCAACCTGATCACGCTCGCCGAGATCCAGGCGACTCATCACGCGAGCGCGTTCGCGTTGATCCAGGCATTGCGGCCGCACTGGCTGGAGATCCGCGGACCGGCGTCAGGCGGCGGTCGCGCGCAGAAGCGCGTCTATCTCGACGACCTTCCACTCGGCGGGCTGGATCAGCTCCGGCAGATCCCGACCTCGGCCATCGACATGATCCGCTACTTCGATGGGCCATCGGCCACGCAGCAGTGGGGCAGCGACCACTCCGCGGGCGTGATCCAGGTCCACAGCCGCAGCGGCGGCTGACGCGTCAGCCCTGGCCCATCAGGGCGATGAGGATCCGGTTCTCGAGCTCGCCCAGGGATGCACAGCGGACGGGGTCGCCGGCGAAGTTCACGGGCCGCGCCGTTGCCTCGATCATGGTGCTCACGATCGTGCTCCCCGGCGTGTCCCTGCGGACTTCGGTGAGCACGGAGAAGTGCACCTCGTACGTGTCCGCGCTCGGTCCGCCCTGCGTCCTGCCGCAGTCGAGATAGCGGGAGATCGTGCTCGCGCCGAGGCGGCGGCGCACGCGGAAGCCCGGGTTGCCCGCAACGCCCGTCCGTTCATCGCGCTGCGTCACTTCGATGCCGAGCGAGCGGTAGACCTCGGGCAGCGCGGCCCAGACCTGATCGCGCGGCCGGCTCACGGTCCCGACGCGCGCACCGTCCACCGCCGTCGTGTTGATCTGCGTCAGACTGCCTCCCCCGCCGACCACCCGCACGGTCTGCTCGCCGCTCGACGCGGCCGAAGGCGCCGACGACGCGCAGGCGGTTAAGACGAGAGCCGAAGCCAGAAGGATCGCCGTTCTCATGAGCCCTCCCCGGAAGTCGCGGACGCGGCACCAGATTTCAGTTCTGACCCCGACGGGCAGCATCGTGGCCGGGAGATCCCGGCTGACGAAAACGGGAGCGCGTGCGGCCGGCTCGACCGGTCCGTCGAGCAGGGCCGCACCGGCGGCCCGTCCGGGTCGCCCCGGCCGCGCTCCCGTTTTCGTCAGCCGGCCCCGGGCGCGATCATGGCCGCCCGCGCCGGAACTGAAATCTGGTGCCGCGTCCGCCGGTTACCAGCGGACGCGGTCGCGGCTGAGTGCCGCGAGGATCGCGGCGCCGGCCAGGAGCAGTCCGGCGCCGAACAGCACGGGTCGCGTGTCGTGCACGGACAGGGCGTGCCCGAAGAAGTAGGCGAAGACGACGCACAGGCAGACGCCGGCGAGCAGCAGGATGCTGCGGAAGAATCCCATGATCGCTCCTATCGGTTGCGCTGGCTCACGAGGCGGCGGACTTCCTCGAGGCCCTCGGGATCCCACTGCGGCCGCTGCTCGTCGTTTGCGATGGCGTTCGCGTAGTAGAAGATGAGGCGCGTGATGCGCGAGATCTTGTCGAGGTCGATCTTGTCGACCGTATCGCTCGGGCGGTGATAGTCGTCGTGCACGCCGGTGAAGAAGAAGATCGCCGGCACTTCCCGCCGCGCGAAGTTGAAGTGGTCACTGCGGAAGAAGAACCGCTGCTCCGGCCAGATGTCGTCGCTGGTGGTCATGCGCAGCTCGGGATGCTGCGCGTTGACCTGCTCGAGGAGCGGCCCGAGCGTCGAGTAGTCCTTGCCGATGACGACGACGCTGTCCGGGTGGTTGCGACCGATCATGTCGATGTTCACGTTCGCGACGATGCTGTCGATCGGCACCGTCGGGTTGTCGGCGAAGTACGACGATCCGAGCAGGCCCTTCTCCTCGCCGCTCACGCCGAGGAAGATGATGGAGCGCTTCGGCGTGACGGGCAGCTGCGCGAACGCCTCGGCCAGCTCCATGATCGCCGATGTCCCCGATGCATCATCATCGGCGCCGTTGCAGATCGGGTCGGCCGTGCCGGGCGCGCAGATGCCGGTGTGGTCGATGTGGGCGCTGAACACGACGTAGGAGTTGCGCAGCGCCGGATCGCTGCCGGGCAGCATGCCGGCGACGTTGGGCGGACGGTGCTCCGTCTCCGTGACGCCGCCGCCGAGCTGTGCCGTCAGGCCGGCGAGCGGCACGGGTCGTTGCGCGCCGGCCGAGCCGGTCAGCGCATTGAAGTCGAGCCCTGCCATCTCGAACAGCGAGCGTGCAGCAGCACTGCGCACGTAGAACACCGGTATGGACGGGAGGCCGCGGCTCGCGCGCTCCGCGCCCGCTGCCCGCTGCGCGACGGCGGCCGCGTCCATATTCGGCGGGAGGATCACGATGAGCGCGGCCGCGCCGGCGGAATCCGCCGAGGCGCGGGCCCGGATGATCGCCTGTCCCTGCTGACGCGCCTCGACCTGCGGCTGCGTGATGATGACCGCGCGGTCGCGGAGCGTGTTGCCGCGGACATCGGCCGCCGGCACCGCACTGCCGGCGAACACCAGGCCACCGCTGAAGCCGGCCCGCGCGCCGCCGGTGACGTAGTAGTCGGAGCGGTAGGCGAGCGGTCGGGAACGGCCCTCCGCCTGCACGTCGAACCGGACACTGGCCACGTCGAGGACGCGCGTGACGTAAGGCCACCGCTGGAGGTAGCCGCCATCCTCGCCGGCGGGCCGCAGTCCGAAGCTGTGGAACTCGCTCGCGATGTATGCGGCGGCGGCCTCGAGACCCGGGCTGGGGGTGTCGCGCCCCTGGAGCGCGTCCGAGGCGAGGAACCCGATGCGCGCATAGAAGTCCTGAGGACGGATGCTGGCGGCCGCATCCGCGAGGGCGGCGGCGGCCGTGGGTGCGGCCTGCTCGACGGCGGCCTGCTGCACGGGCTGCGCGCACGCGGCCAGTGCGACGACGAGGCCGGTTCGGTACGCTTTCATATCTCCCTGCACTGTCCGGAATAAGAAGTGGCGGTCTTGCGACCGGCAGATCAGTTTAGCCCGTCCCGCAGCCGTGCGCGAGTCCGTCCCGCAGCCGTGCGCGGGTCCGTCCGCAGCGTGCGCGAGTCCGCCGACGCACCCCAACCGTCGCGTGCGGACCGGAAAGCGTCCATCCGTGCGGCCACCCTGCCCCGCGCCGCTTGATGGAACCGTCGGGTTCCGCTAACGTTCGCGCCGCTGATGAGCACACCTGCCGACCGCACATCCGCTGCGCGCGCCGAAATCGCACGAGACCAACGCGCCGACCTGCTCAGCCCGCAGGAGCTCGCCGCACTGGGGGGACTGGAGTTCGTCGCCCGCCAGGTGGTCGAGGGATTCATCGCCGGACTGCACCGCTCTCCGCACCGCGGCTTTTCGGTCGAGTTCGCGGAGCATCGCATGTACCAGCCGGGCGATGATCTGCGCTACATCGACTGGCGCATGTTCGGCCGCTCCGACCGTTACTACATCAAGCAGTTCGAGGAGGAGACGAACCTCCGCGCGTATCTCCTGCTGGATGTGAGTGCGTCGATGGCCTGGACGTCGGCGGCGCACGTGCTGCCGCCGAAGCTGTGGTATGCGAAGCAGCTCGCCGCGAGCATCGCGCTGATGCTCGTGCGGCAGGGCGATGCGGTCGGCCTGCTCGCGTTCGACTCGGCCATCCGCTCGCACGTCGCACCGCGCGGCGGGCGCCGGCACTGGCACGAGCTGCTGCGCACGCTCGCTCCCGTTACGGCGAGCGGCCGCACGGACCCCGGCACGGCACTGCGCGACCTCGCGGGGCGGCTGCGGCGCCGCGGCCTGGTCATCCTCATCTCCGATCTCCTGGTCGATCCGGACGCCACGCGCCTGGCGCTCCGCTTCCTGCGGCATCGCGGGCACGAGGTGCTCGTGTTCCACCTGCTCGATCCGGGCGAGCGCGAGCTGCCCGGCGTCGGCGAAGTGCGGTTCATCGACCCGGAGACGGACGAGGAGCTGCCGGTCAGCGCGGCCGACGTGCGGCGCGAGTATCGCGAGGCGGTCGAGCACGCACTGGCGGAGTGGCGCCGGGAGCTCGCGCCGCAGGGCATCGACTACGTGTTGATCGGCACCGACGAGCCGATGGCGCACGCGCTCCGCGCATACCTCCACAAACGCGAGCGGCTGGGCTGATGGGTCTGCTGAATCCGCTGCTGCTCCTGCTCGCCGGTGCCGCGGCGGTTCCGCTGCTGCTGCACCTGCTCCAGCGTCATCAGGGGCCGCGGATGCTCTTCCCCGCACTGCGTTACCTGCGCCGTGCAGAGAAGGAATCGGCCCGTCGGATCCGGCTGCGCCAGATCCTGCTCATGCTGCTGCGGATCGCGGCGGTCATCCTGCTCGCGCTCGCGGCCGCGCGTCCGTTCGTGCGCGCGGGCGGGACGGGCCACTCGCCCACGGCCGTCGTCATCATCCTCGACAACAGCATGAGCACGGCAGCGGTTGCGGGCGAAGTGCGCGTGCTGGACGAGCTGAAAGCGCGCGCCCTCGAGGTGCTCGCCGACGGCGGCATCGATGACCGGTTCTGGCTGCTGCGCGCGGGACAGCCCGAGGAGCCCGCCCTCGCCGGCGACGCCACGGCCACCGCACTGCGCGTACGGGAGACGGAGCCGACGGCAGCCGCAGCGGATCTGGCGGCGGCGATCGCGCATGCCCGCGCCATTCTCGCGTCGGGCGCGGAGGGTCGTGCTTCGGAGATCCATCTGCTGACCGATCTCCAGGCGAGTGGCTTCCGCGGGCGCGCGCCCGCCGACAGCGCTGCACCACCGATCATCGTGTGGCACCCGGGCACGGACGCTCCGGCGAATCATGCGGTGACGAGCGTGGAAGTCGGCGGCGGGCTCGCGCCGATCGCCGGACAGCGCACCACGATTGCCGCCTCCATTGCGGGCGGTAACGGGGCTGCGGTCAATGTCCGTCTCGCAATCGGCGATCGACTCATCGCGGCCGCGTCGGCGCGGCCGGGCGAGACCGCACTGCTCGCCGTGCCCGCGCGGCCCGCCGGGTTCTTGACGGGCAGCGTCGAGATCGATGCGGACGCACTGCATGCGGACGACACCCGCTTCTTCGCCGCACAGGTGCTGCCGCCGCCCACGGTCGCGCTCGCTGTCACGGATCCGTTCGTGGGCGAGGCCCTCGAGGTGCTGGCGGAGGCGGGACGCGTGCGCCGCGCCGATGCCGGCGCGGACGTCGCGATCCTCGAGGGCGGTCGCGGAGCCGAGTCCTATGGAGTCCGCACCGCTCTCGTCATCCTGCCCCCGGCCACACCGAGTGAGCTCGCCGCGGTGAACCGGCGGATCGCCGGCGCCGGCATTCCGTGGCGCTACGAGGCGCCCGTGGCGGGCGAGGCCCGGTTCGCACCCGACGAAGCCGACCCGCTGCTGCGCGGGCTCGGCGACGCGCGCGTGCGCATCGTCTACCCGCTCGCGCGCAGCTCGGACCGCGGGGCCGATTCGGTGCTCATCCGCCTGAGCGACGATGCGCCGTGGGCGGTGCGCGGCACCCGGGCCGTCGGCGGCACCTACGTCCTGCTCGGCTCACCGCTCTCGGCCGAGGCGTCTACACTGCCGACGAGTGCGCTCATGGTGCCGCTGCTCGATCGCGTGACTGCGGCGTGGGCTCGCGCACTGCCGCCGAACACGAACGCCGCACCGGGCGATGAGGTCGCACTGCCTCCCGGCATCACCGCCGTCGCGCGGCCCGACGGGACGCGTGAGGAGGTGAGCGGCGCAACGGCCTACCGGTTCGGTCTCGAGCCGGGCATCTACCAGCTGCTCGGCGAGGACTCGGCGATCGCCGCATACGCGGTGAATCCGCCCGCGACCGAGTCCGACATGACCCGTCTCGGCGAACGAGAGCTCGCTGCCTCACTGCCCGGGTGGACGCTGCACGTCACGGACGACGCCGGAGCCTGGCGTCGTGCGACGTTCCGGGAACGGCTCGGGCGCGAGCTGTGGCGCCCGCTGCTGCTCGCGCTGCTCGCCGTGCTCATCCTGGAATCGCTCGCTGCCGCGGCGGGTCGTGCACGACGCACACAGACCCGCATGGCCGAGGCCGACGCCGGCTGATGCATCCGTATCTCATCGAAGGCATGCGCAGGCAGCCGGCGCTCGCCGCGACGCTCGCGCAGATGCCCGCGCCCGCCGCACGCCTGCGCCTCGGCAACCTCCGCGGCTCCACCGCTTCGCTGCTCGTCGCGACACTCGCCGAGGAGCTGCCGCAGCGCGTGTGGATCGTCGTCGCACCCGCGCCGCCCGACGCGGACGCAGTCGAAGCCGACCTCCGTGCCATCGTCGGACCGGATGTCGTCGGACTGTTCCCCCAGCGCGAGACGCTGCCCTACGAGGCCGCCGAGCACCACTTCGAGGTGAGCGGCCTGCGCGTCGAAACGCTCGAGGCGCTGTTCGCAGGACGCGCGCGCATCCTCGTCACCACGGCGCGCGCGCTCCAGGAGCTCGCCGACATTCCCGCCGGACTCGCCGAGCTGCGCGTCACGCTGAATGTCGGCGATACGATCCGCCTGACGGACCTCACCCGGCAGCTCGATGACATGGGGTTCGATCGCGCGGCCATGGTCGAGGCCGTCGGCGAATATTCCGTGCGCGGCGGCATCCTCGATCTCTTCGGATTCGGTGCGCCGGAGCCCGTGCGCGTCGAGATGTGGGGCGACGAGATCGTCTCGATCCGGCAGTTCGACATTCTCGATCAGCGCTCGACCGGCGACCTGCACCGCGTCGACGTCCTGCCGGTGGATCTGAAGCGGGCGGGGAGCGGGAACGGGAGCGATTCCGGGAACGAGGGCGCGGTCTCACGCCGCTCACTGCTCGATGTGGTGTCGCGCGATTCGATCATCGTCGAGCTCGATGCGGGTGCTGCGGAGCGGGAGTTCGCGAAGACGTGGGAGCAGGTGCTGCATCTCCACGATGCGGAGCGCAAGCGCGGCGGTTACCCGGAGCCGCCGGACGCGCTGTTCCTGAAGCCGCACGCGGCGTGCGAGCGCATGGAGTCCTTCGGTCGCATCGTGATCGGTGTGGACGATACGCCGGATGTCCGGTTCGATGTGCGCGAGGCGGAGTCGATCGAGCGGGACATGGAGACGCTCGCGACCCTGCTGCGCATCGGCGCGGCGCGCGGCGAGGAGACGTGGATCCTGTGCGACAATGCAGGGCAACTGGAGCGGCTCGAGGAGCTGATCGGCGGCAAGTCCGGCATCCCGCCGGGAACGCGTCTCGCACTCGGCGCGGTGCACAGCGGGTTCGTGCTGGAGGGATCGGAGCCGCCGCTGCGCGTGCTGACGGACCACGAGATCTTCCGGCGCGAGCGGCGCCTGCGCCGCAGCCGCCGATTCCGCGGCGCGGTATCGCTGGAATCACTCGCGCAGCTGGGGCCGGGCGACTTCGTGGTCCACCTCGATCACGGCATCGGCCGGTTCCGCGGCCTCGAGCACGTGCGCGTCGGCGGCCAGGAGATCGAGGCGCTCGCGATCGAGTATGCGAACGGCGAGATCCTTCGCGTCCCCGTCTATCGGCTCGACCTCATCGAACGCTGGGTGACAGCCGGCGAGGGTGCCGAGGCGCCACCGCCGAAACTGCACCGGATCGGCGGCCGCACGTGGAAGAACCTGCGGCGGAAGACCGAGGAGGCGATCCAGCAGATGGCCACGGAGCTGCTGGAGCTCTACGCCGCCCGGCAGAACACCGCGCGCCCGCCGTATCCGGCCGATTCGCGCTGGCAGAAGGAGATGGAGTCGAGCTTCCTGTACGAGGACACGCCCGACCAGCGCCAGGCCACGCGCGACGTGAAGCACGACATGGAGTCGCGCCGGCCCATGGATCGGCTGCTGTGCGGCGATGTCGGATACGGCAAGACGGAGATCGCGATCCGGGCGGCGTTCAAGGCGGCGCAGGACGGCCGGCAGGTCGCCCTGCTCGCGCCCACGACGATCCTGGCCGAGCAGCACCTGCACACGTTCCGCGACCGGCTCGCAGGCTATCCGATCCGCATCGAGGCGCTCTCGCGGTTCCGGCCGCAGAAGGAGCAGGAGCAGATCCTGGCCGCGCTCGCAGCCGGTCAGGTCGACATCGTGATCGGCACGCATCGCGTCATCGAGCCGGACGTCCTGTTCCACAATCTGGGCATGCTCATCGTCGATGAGGAGCAGCGCTTCGGCGTGAGGCAGAAGGAGCGGCTGAAGGAGCTGCGTCGCAACATCGACGTGCTCACGCTCACGGCGACACCGATTCCGCGAACGCTCCACTTCTCGCTCACCGGACTGCGCGACCTCACGCTGCTCCAGACGCCGCCGCGCGACCGCATGCCGATCATCACGCACGTGCTGCCGTGGGTCGACGAGGTGATCGAGGACGCGCTGCGCCGCGAGCTGGACCGCGGCGGCCAGGTCTTCTTCGTCCACAACCGCGTGCAGTCGCTCGGCATCATTGCCGAGCAGATCAGGAGTCTGGTACCCGATGCGCGCATTGCCACCGCACACGGCCAGATGCCCGCCGCCGAGCTCGACCACGCCATGCGCGAGTTCCTCGATGGCGATGCGCAGATCCTGCTCACGACCTCGATCATCGAGAACGGCCTCGATGTGCCGACGGCCAACACGCTGATCGTCGACCGGGCCGACTACTTCGGCCTCGCGCAGCTCTACCAGATCCGCGGCCGCGTCGGCCGATCGCACCACCGCGCGTACTGCTACCTCATCGTTCCGGAGAACGTGAGCGATGAGGCGGAGAAGCGGCTGCGCATCCTGGAGCACTACACCGAGCTCGGCAGCGGCTACCACATCGCGCTCAAGGACCTCGAGCTGCGCGGCGCGGGCAACCTGCTCGGCGCGGAACAGAGCGGGTTCGTGAACGCCGTGGGCCTGGATACGTACACGCGCCTGCTCGAGGACACGATTCGACGGATGAAGGGCGAGGCCTCCGCCGAGCGCGTTCCCGCCGATGTCACTCTCGATGGCGCTGCCTTCCTGCCCGACGAGTACATCGCCGACGCCGCGCAGAAGCTGCACCTGTACCGGCGGCTCTCGCGACTCGAGAGCGCGGCCGAGGTGGAGCCGCTCACCGTGGAGCTGCGCGACCGCTACGGCCCGCCGCCGGCGGAGGTCGAGCGCCTGCTCAGCGCGACCCGCCTGCGCCTGGCGGGAACCGCGCTGGGCGTCGAGCGCATCGTCGTCCAGGGGGACGCCGCCCGTGTCACGTTCGGCGCCGACGGCCCGCGCATGACCGACCTCCAGAAGGCGTTCCGGGACCAGCAGGTCGAGGTCGAGATCCGGAGGCCGTCACCGCTCTCCATCGTGTTCCGGCGCGTCGGGGCCGCCGCCGTGGACCGGATCGTGGCGGAAGGACTGGCGAAGCTCGGGGGGCTCCGTGCTCCATAGCACCGCGGTCGCGTCTGCCCGGCTGCCGTTGCCGGTCCCGGGACCGCCCGCTACTATTGAAAGTCTTTGTCGGGCTCAGTCTTAAGGAGATCTTGATGACGAGACTTGCCGCGTTCGCCGCACTGGCTGGCGCGCTCACGCTGGCCGCCTGCGACAGTATCGGTCAGGCGATGACGTCGCACACGGACGTGCTCGCCCGGGCAGGCGGTCACGAGCTTTCGGTCGAGCAGGTGACGAGCCTGCTGGCGCCCGCCGCCCGGATTCCGGCACAGCCGGAGGTGGTGGACGCGATCGCGAATCTGTGGGTCGACTACACGCTGCTCGGGCGCGCGGCGGAGGAGGACTCGACGTTCGAGCAGCTGGACCTGGATGCGATCGTCATTCCCTACTTCAATCAGCAGCTCGTGTATCAGCTGCGGGACCGCGTCGTACAGGTCGACACGGTGATAAGCGACGACGAGCTGCGCCGCCTGTTCGCGCAGGAGCAGCCCGATGCCGAGGTCCGTGCTCGGCACATCCTCTTCCGGATTCCGGCCGACGCGTCGCAGCAGGCGCGCGACAGCGTGACGACGCGCGCGCGCGGCGTGCTCGAGCAGGCTCGCGGCGGTGCCGACTTCGCGCAGCTCGCGGCGCAGTACAGCGAGGAGCCGGGCGCGGCGGAGCGCGGCGGCGATCTGGGATACTTCGGTCCGAACCAGATGGTGGAGCCGTTCTCGGACGCGGCGTTCCGGCTGAATCCGGGCGAGATCAGCGACCTGGTGGAGACGCCGTTCGGCATCCACATCATCAAGGTCGAGGACAAGCGGCTGCCGGAGTTCGAGCCGATGAAGGAGGAGTTCCGGCAGGCGATGGTGCAGCGTCGCATAGCGGAAGCGGAGGAGCAGTACCTGACGCAGCTGACGGACAGCAAGCGGCTGGAGGTCGAGGACGGCGCGGTGGACGTGGCGCGTGATCTGGCGAAGAAGCCGAGCACGCAGCTCAATCGCCGTCAGGGCCAGCGCGTGCTCGTCAGCTACAGCGACGGCTCGCTCACGGCCGGTGAGTATCTGGCGCTCATGCAGCAGCGTCCGGCGCAGCAGCGGAGTGCGGTCGCGAGCGCGAGCGACGAGCAGCTGACGGACTGGCTGCGTCTGCTCGCGCGCGACGAGATCCTGATCGAGGAGGCGCAGCGGCAGGGCTTCGCAGTGCCGGAGCCGGAACAGGACACGGCGCGCATGGAGCTGCGGCGCCAGTTGCGCGAGGCCGCGCGTGAGGCCGGTCTGCTCGCCGATACGGCCGTGGCCGGCGGCCAGGGCCAGCAGGCGCTGGTGATGGCGCTGCTGCACGGGATCGTGAACGGCCAGCGCAACGTCGTGCCGATCGGTGCGGCCAGCTTCATTCTGCGCGAGAAGTACGGCGCGGAGATCTTCGAGCGCGCGATCCCGGTCGTGGTGTCTCAGGTGCAGGAGCGGCGGCCGGCACAGCCGCAGGGAATGCCGGAGGGCATGCAGATGCCGCCGGCCGACTCGCCCGCGCCGCCGGACACGGGCAACTGAGACGGCCGACGGTGTAAGCCCGCAGGAACACGTGATCTGCGGGGGGATATCAGAACGCGGGAGCGTGTCCGGGTCCGCGTGCGGGCGGGCTCCCGCACCGGACAGGTCCCGCTCCCGCTCCCGCTTTCGTCAACAGGGAACTCAATGACGCGAACGCTCTTTCTCACCGGCGCCCTGCTGTGCGCGGCCGCGCCGCTCGCGGCCCAGGAGCCGGAGCAGCGGGTCGACCGGGTGGGCCACATCGTCGCGATCGTCGGTGACAGTGCGATCCTCAACTTCGATCTGCAGGAAGCGATCATCGCGCGGGCTGCGGCATCGCGGCAGCAGCCGCCGGAGCCCGGCTCCGAGGCGTGGAACCAGCTGTCCGCACTCGTGCTCGAGAATCTCATTGCCGAGCTGCTCGTCGTGCAGGCGGCCGCGCGCGACACCACGCTCGCGATACCGGACGACCAGATTGCAAGCGCCGTACAGCGTCAGATCGAGCAGGACCAGCAGGCGCTCGGCGGACCCGTGGCGCTGGAGAACGAGCTGCGCGCGAGCGGCCGCACGCTCGCCGACTACCGCGTCGCCCTCACGACCCAGTACCGCAGGCGGGAGCTGATCCGCGCGTACCAGGCGAAGGCGATGCAGGCGCGCCGTCCGCCGCGCGTGACGGATGAGGAGCTGCGCGCGGCGTTCGAGGTTCAGCGCGCACGCCTGCCGATGCGGCCGCCGAGCATCACGTTCCAGCAGATCGTGATCCGGACGGAGCCATCGGAAGCCGCACTCGCCGCGGCGCGTGCGGAGGCGGACTCGGTGTTCGCACTCATCCGCCAGGGTGAGGACTTCGCGGAGCTCGCGCGCCGGTTCAGCGACGACGGCACGCGCGAGAATGGCGGGGATCTCGGCTTCATCCGGCGCAGCGATGTGGTGCGCGAGTTCGCGGAGGTCGCGTTCTCGCTCGGTCCGGGCACCGTCAGCGGGCCCGTGAAGACGCAGTTCGGCTTCCACCTGATCAAGGTCGAGCGGATCCGCGGCGCGGAAGTCCAGGTGCGCCACATCCTGATCCGGCCCGAGCTGACGGACGCGGACGCCGCGCGCGCCCGCGCGCGCGCCGATTCCGTCGCGGGACGGGCGCGGGCGGGCGAGAGCATGAGCGAGCTGGGGCGGCAGTATGGCGATCCCGACACGCCGCTGCGCGGCGGTCCCGCGCCGATCGACACGCTCCAGCAGATGCTCCGGACGGACCTCTCGGCGGCCACGCCGGGCGACGTGATCGGGCCGATCGCGGTCGGCGGCGATGAGATCGCGACGGAGTTCATGGTGATCCGCGTCCTCGAGAAGGAGCCGGAGCGGGAATGGCGGCTGGACGACCCGCAGATGGGCTTCCTGCGCGATCAGGTCGCACAGCAGAAGCTGCTCGACGAGATCGTCGACGAGCTGCGACGATCGTCCTACGTCGAGATCCGCAGTTCCTGAGCCCCGACGATCCGTGAGCGGCGCAGTTCCCGACCGCACACTGCGGATCGCAGTCACGCTGGGTGATCCACGCGGGATAGGACCCGAAGTCGCAGCGGCGGCCGCGCAGCAGTATCGCGCGGCCGCGCCGCATCGGCTCACGTTCATCGGGCCGGCGGGCACCGGCGCAGAAGCAGCCGCTGACGACTTCATCGAGGTCGGCCGCTGGGATGCGGCGCACGGGCCGCGTGCGGCCGCGGAGGCCGGACGGCTGGCCGGCCGCGCGATCGACACTGCGATCGAGCTGGCGCTGTCCGGCCGGGTCGACGCGCTCGTCACGGCGCCGATCGACAAGGCCGCGCTCCACGCCGGCGGCTACGATTTCCCCGGCCACACGGAGATGCTTGCTTCGCGCTGCGGCATCGCCGATGTTGTGATGCTGATGGCCGCTGAGCACACCGCGCTGGGAGGCCCGCTGCGCGTCGTGCTCGCCACGACTCACGTCGCACTGGTGCAGGTGCCGGTCGTGCTCACCGTCGAACGTCTCGTCACCCAGACACGCATCACCGCGCAGTCGCTCCGCGACGGCTGGGACATCCCGCACCCCCGCATCGCACTCTGCGCGTTCAACCCGCACGCATCCGACGGCGGGCTGTTCGGCGATGAGGAAGCGCGCATCTACGCGCCCGCGCTAGCGGCGCTGGCCGCCGACGGTCACGACGTGACCGGACCCGTGCCCGCCGACACCGTGTTCCTGCGCGCACTGCGCGGCGAGTTCGATGTCGTGATCGCACCCTATCACGATGTCGGCATGGCCGCCTTCAAGACGGCAGCGTTCGGCGGTGGAGTCAACGTCACGCTCGGCCTGCCGTTCCCGCGAACATCACCCGATCACGGGACCGCGCTCGACATCGCCGGGCGCGGCCTGGCCGATTCCTCCTCCATGCTCGAGGCGCTCGCACTCGCGGCGCATCTCACGCGGATCCGTGCCGCCCAGCCGCAGATGGACTGATGATCAAGCTGCACGACGTCACGAAGGACTACGCGCGCAACGCGGGCGCATTGAAGAATGTCACGTTCGAGCTGCACAAGGGCGAATTCTGCTTCCTGACCGGCCACAGTGGTGCGGGCAAGTCGACGATCCTGAAGCTGATCCACATGGCCGAGCGCCCGACATCCGGCGAGGTCCGTGTGAGCGGCTATTCCTCGACGAACATCACGAACCGCGATGTCGCGCTGCTGCGCCGCAAGATCGGGTACGTCTTCCAGGATTTCCGGCTGCTCCAGGACCGGACGGCGGCCGAGAACATCGCGTTCGCGCTCGAAGTGACCGGT
This sequence comes from Longimicrobiales bacterium, assembly GCA_036374995.1. Taxonomy (GTDB): domain Bacteria; phylum Gemmatimonadota; class Gemmatimonadetes; order Longimicrobiales; family RSA9; genus SH-MAG3. The sequence continues at coordinate 87,764 of DASUSS010000108.1, forward strand.
GCGCGCGCGACGGTGATCCGTCACAAGGTCGGGCGGCTGCTCGCTCACGTCGGCCTGGCCGCAAAAGCGGAGAAGCTGCCGAGCGAGCTGTCGGGCGGCGAGCAGCAGCGCGTCGCGATTGCACGGGCGCTCGCGCACGATCCGCTCGTCCTGCTCGCCGATGAGCCGACCGGCAATCTCGATGAGCGGGCGACGCAGGGCATCTTCGAGATGTTCCGGTCGATCAACGCGGCGGGCACGGCGATCCTGTTCGCCACCCACAACCTCGAGCTGGTGCGTGCGAATCCGGGGATCCGGCTGGTCGAGCTGGCGCACGGCGAGATCATCCATGACTCACTGCTGGAGCGCGTGAGCTGATGTACGCACTGCGCGAGGCTGCGAGTGCATTCCGCCGGGCGCCGGTCCTGACGGGGCTGTCGGCCGCGATGATCGCGTTGTCGCTGTTCGTCATCGGTCTGTTCGGTCTGGCCGCGCACAACGTGCGCGAGGCGATCCAGAACGTCGAGTCGCGCGTCGAGGTCGTCGCGTACCTGCACGACGATGCCGTGCCTGCGGCGGTCCAGAGTGCACAGCAGGACATCGAGGCGTTCGAGGAGGTGAGCGCGGTACGCTACATCTCGCGCGAGGAAGCGCTCGCGATCGCGCGGCGCGAGCTGGACGAGCTCGGCAACATCTTCGGCACGCTGGACACGAATCCGCTGCCCGCCTCGCTCGAGATCTCGCTGCACCCGGGCCAGAGCGGCCCGGAGGTCATTCGGCTCGTGGCGAGCAAGGTCGCCGGCATGCCCGTCGTCGAAGAGGTGCAGTACGGCGCGGACTGGATCGACAAGATCTTCGTGCTGCGCCGGGTCGCCGGTGTCGCGACGGCGACCCTCGGCATCGGCTTCGCCGCCGTCGCCGCGCTCATCATCGGCGCGGCCATCCGCATGGCCGTCTTCGCGCGCCGCGACGAGATCCTCATCATGCGGCTGGTCGGCGCGACGGATGCGTTCATCCGGCGGCCGTTCGTGCTCGAGGGAATGATGACGGGGTTGATCGGCGCCGTCCTCGCGGTCGCCGCGACATGGGGCGTGTTCCGGCTGCTCTCCGACTCCGTCGTACAGCTGACGTGGATACCGGGCACGTGGCTGATGTTCGGGCTCGCGGCCGGTGTCGCCGTCGGACTGCTCGCCAGCATGATCGCCGTACGGCGCCACCTCAGCGAGATCGTCTGATCATGACTCCGTGGCGCGGCGGTCTGCTGCTGCTGGCACTGCTGGCGCTGGTGCCCGCGTCCGGCGTGGCGCAGCAGAGCACGATCCAGCGCGACCTGCGGGCGAGCCAGCTGAAGCTGGATTCGATCCAGGCGGAGCGGAGCCGTCTCCAGCGCGAGATGGAGACGCTGCGCACGCGGGTCCGTGATGCATCGCGCGAGCTGGTCAATATCGAGCGGCAGATGGAGGCCTCGCGCAGCGCCATGCTGGAGCTCGAGTTCCAGACGGAGCTGCTCACGCAGAACGTGGACGCGGCCACGCGTGAGCACGAGGCGACGCGCACGAAGCTCGAGCAGAAGACGCACGACCTGCACGAGCGGCTGCGCTCGATCTACAAGCGTGGCCGGCTCCATTCCGTTCAGGTGATCCTCGCGGCGCACAGCTTCAGCGACCTCCTGAACCGCTACAAGTATCTGAACATGATGGCCATCTACGACCGCATGGTCGTGCAGGAGTTCACGCGGCTCGAGCGTCAGCTGGCGCGGCAGGAGCAGGAGCTGCGCGAGTCGCTCCAGCGGCTGGACCAGCTGCGGGGCGAGAAGGCGATCGAGGTGGCAGAGCTCGAGCGTGCGGAGAGTCAGCGGCAGGCAACGCTGCGCGAGTTCCGGCTCCAGGAGTCGCGGACCGCGTCCCGGCTGGACGAGCTGGAGCGCGAGCAGGAGCGCGTCAGGGGAACGATCGCGACGCTGGAGCGGCGCCGGCGTGAGGAGGAGGCGAGCCGCGAGGGTCCTGCCCTGCCCGCTTCCATCACCACGCGCAGCCTCGGCAGCCTGCCGTGGCCGGTGGAGGGCGATGTCGTCTACCGGTTCGGGCCCGACCGGAAGCCGAATGGCATCGTGCTGAAGCATCAGGGTATCGGCATCGCGGCGCCGGCAGGTACCGCGGTGAAGGCGGTCGAGAGCGGCGTCGTGGAGTTCGCGGGAACGTTCCCGGGTTATGGCCCCACCGTGATCGTCAGCCACGGCGGAGGGTACCGGACGCTGTACCTGTACCTCCAGGGCATCAGCGTGGAAGTGAATCAGCAGGTGCGTGCGGGTGAGCAGATCGGAACGGTCGGCGGAGAGCGCACCGCCGAGGGCGCACACATCGAGTTCCAGGTCCGCGTTCCGCTCGATGACGGCATCGAGCCGGTCGATCCGCTCACGTGGCTGCGCGCGCGCGCAGGCGGAGCCGATCGCACGCCATGAGCCTGCTGCCGATCGAGGGTCATCGCGAGCTGCGCGCTTCGCTCGCGGCCTCGTTCCTTGCGCACCGGCTCCCCGACTCCCTGCTCTTTCACGGACCCGCGGGCGTCGGCAAGCAGCGCCTCGCACTGTGGCTCGGTCAGCTGCTGCTGTGCGCGCGACCCGCGCCGGACGGACCGTGCGGCGAGTGCCAGGCCTGCCGCATGGCCGTGCGGCTCGAGCATCCGGATCTGCACTGGTTCTTCCCCCTGCCGCGCCCGAAAGCGGCCGGCGACCGCCTGGGCGATGCGCTCGAGGACGCGCGCGCGGCCGAGCTCGCCGCCCGACGGGCCGAGCCGCTCCGCGCCGTCTCCTCCGATGGACTCGCCGGCATCTACCTCGCCCACGTCCAGGTGCTGTCCCGCATCGCGAACGCGCGGCCCGCGATGGGACACCGCAAGGTGTTCGTCATCGGCGATGCGGAAGCGCTCGTCCCCCAGGAGTCGAGCCCCGAAGCGGCCAACGCGCTGCTCAAGCTGCTCGAGGAGCCGCCCGCCGATACCACCGTCATCCTCACCGCCGTCGATCCCGACGTGCTGCTGCCGACGGTCCGATCCCGACTCCTTCCCGTCCGCGTGCAGCCACTGCCGGTCGCGGACGTGGAGCGGTTCCTGGAAGCCCACGCGGCGGCAGCGCCGGCCGCCGCCCGCCGCGCCGCCCGCATCAGTCAGGGCTCGATCGGCCGAGCCGTCGGGTTCCTGCCGCTGAAGAACGCCGACGGTCCGCTCGAGGAGGTCCGCACCGCGTCGCGCGCACTGCTCGAGGCGGCTCTCGCGGGTAGCGCCGCGCCCCGCATGGTCACTGCCCTCGCCCAGAGCCCCGCCGGCGCGCGCGGCGGCTTCAGCGACGTGCTCGAGGACCTCACGATCTGGCTCCGTGACCTCGCGGCCGCCGCTACGGGCGCCGACGCCGTCATCGTGAACGCCGACGCCGCCGACTGGCTCAGGACTGCGGCGGGCCGACACCCTCGCGCCGCGGCCGGTGTCCCGGACGCGCTGCGGGCGGTCGAGACCACGCTCCAGCTGACCCAGTTCAACATCAACCCTCAGCTCGCGCTCGCCGGCCTCCTCCGCCGACTCCACGGAAGTCTCGCCTAACCGTATTTCCTTCAATTACTTACGTCAATACGCACCCCGCCGGGACGGTTGGCGTCGACCGCGGCCGGCCCCGGGACTCTTCACGCAGGCTCCATCCGCTCGCTAGATTGCGCGGAATGACCCGTGAGGTGGATCGACGCCTGACGCACCAGGCGGAGGATGGCCGGGCGCGGATGGTGGATGTGGGCGGCAAGGCGGAGACGGAGCGCGTGGCCGTGGCGCAGGGCACGCTCCGCATGGCTCCGGAGACGCTGAATCTGCTGCGCGCGGGGCAGGCGCCAAAGGGCGATCCGCTGATCGTCGCCCAGGTCGCCGGCATTCAGGCGGCGAAGCGCACGTCGGATCTGATCCCGTTGTGCCACCCGCTCGCCCTGACGCAGGTCGATGTGGAGCTGGAAGCCGACGACGCCGTGCCGGGCGTGCGCGCGCGGGCGGAGGTGCGGGTGCGCGGCCGGACGGGCGTCGAGATGGAAGCGCTGACGGCGGTCGGCATCGCGCTGCTGACGGTGTACGACATGCTCAAGGCCGTCGATCGCAGCATGACGATCGGCGACGTGCGGGTGATCTCGAAGGAGGGAGGGCGCAGCGGCGCCTGGCGTGCCGATGCGGCGGACACGGGACCGGAGATGCTCGAGTGAGTGAACCTCACATCCAGCAGCAGAGCTACGTATCGCCTCGACCACCGAGGCGATCCGGACGCGTCATCGTGTCGTTCTGCGTGGCGACGGCGATGTTCGTGCTGGGTGCAGCGGCCGCACGCGAGCCGCGTGCGGATCCGGCGACGCTCCTGTTGCAGCAGGAGCTGCGCGCGGCCCGGCGGGCCCTGAGCGCACGTGAGGGCGAGCTGGAGCTGGCGCGGCTGGAGCTGCAGCGGCTCAGCCAGATCGTCGACCACTCGAAGACCCATCGCATCCCGGCCGACCTCGCCACCGCGATCTACGACATTGCGCTGTCGGAGGGCGTGGACCCGGCACTCGCGTTCTCGCTGGTCCGAGTGGAGAGCGGCTTCACGCGGCGCGCGGTGTCTTCGGCCGGAGCCGTCGGACTCACACAGGTAATGCCGAAAACGGCGTTCTGGCTTCAGCCCGGTCTGTCGCGCGACGATCTGTTCGAGCGCGACACGAATCTCCGTCTGGGATTCCGCTACCTGCGCATGATGCTCGAGCAGTACGACGGAGATCTGCACCTCGCGCTCCTGGCGTACAACCGCGGCCCGGGCCGCGTCGACGACATCCTGCGCGCGGGCGGCGATCCGTCGAACGGCTACTCGTTCAATGTACGCGCCGGCCTGTCCGCATCGGCGCCGAGTGCGTTCCGGCTCCGCGGCGACTGAGTCGGATAACCCGGATGAGCACGAGGGGCGATCCGCACGCGCGGAACGCCCCTCTTCGCTTTGCCGCGGCTGCGGTTCAGCAGCCGCCGGCCGGTTTCGGTCGCGTGGGCACGGCGGGATCCTCGATCTCCTCGACCTCGTTGTCCGTGATGCCCACGATCTCGCCATCCGCGAACTCGACGAGGTAGCCTTCGCGCGATTCGGCACTGTTGTCCGGGCCCCACCGTCCCACCACCTCGCCGACCTGACCGGCATACCGCTTCGACTGCTCGTATTCCGGGTGTGTCACCTTGATCCAGTGCATTGTCGGCTCCTCGGTGATGTGCACGGAGTGGCCAATGCACGAGCCGCGCCATCGAATATCGACGACGCGGCTCCCTGCTGCTGTCCGATGGCCGGGCGTCAGGCGCTCACGCGCAGCCGCTGACCCGGTTGGATACGACTGCCGCTGATGCCGTTCCATTGACGGATCTGCCGCACCGTTACGCCGTACCGCTTCGCGATCACCGTCAGATTCTCGCCCCGCACCACGCGGTGAAAGCGCTGCTCGGCGGATGCGCGCGCGCTCGACACGGCGACCGCGCCCGGCACGCGCAGCGTCTGACCGGCCCGCAGCCGGCGCGGACTCACATTGCCGTTCGCCCGGCGCAGCGCATCGACCGAAACGCCGTACCGCTTCGCGATGTGCGACAGTGTCTCACCGCGGCGGACTCGATGCGACGCCATCGTCGCCGCCACGCTCGTCGCCTGCGGCGCGGCCGCGAGACGCGCACCTCGATAGAGCTCCGGGAACGAGCGCTCGAACGCCACCCGGCTGCCCGCCGGGATCCGCACGCTCCAGCCCCGGTTCGACGGCGTGCGACCCTTCGTCAGATGCGTGTTCAACTCCTCGATCGTTTCCGTCGAGGCACCCGTCGCCTGCGCGATCATCGTCAGATCCGCGCTGCCCGGCACCCACACCACATCGAACTCCAGCGGCTCCTGATAATCCAGCTCCTCGAACCCGTACCTGGCCGGCTCCTTCGCGATGTGACCCGCAGCCAGCATCAGCGGCACGTAGTCGCGCGTCTCGCGCGGCAGGTGCGGCGCAATCCTCCAGAACAGCGAGTCCGCACCCCGCGCGCCGCCCGCGCGCTCCCGCAGAATCCGCTCGACACGGTTCTCTCCCGTGTTGTACGCCGCCGCCGCCAGATACCAGCTCCCGAAGCGGCCGTACAGATCCTGAAGGTAGTCGAGTGCCGCCGACGTCGACCGGATCGGGTCGCGCCGCTCGTCGACTTCCGCCGAAACCTCCAGCCCGTAGCGCCGGCCGGTCTCGGCGATGAACTGCCACATCCCCGATGCCGCCGCCCTCGAATACGCCTTCGGCGACAAACCGCTCTCGATCAGCGCAAGGTACAGCAGATCCTCCGGCATCCCGCGCCGGCGCAGCTCCGCACGGATCATCGGGCCGTACTTGCCCTGACGCTCCAGCCACAGCGCCGTACGCTCCCGGTTCCGACCCGTCAGGAATCCGATCCAGAACTCGACGCTCTCGTTGTGCGTCACCGGCAGATCCCACGTGACGCCCGCCGCTTCAGCCGCCACCGACGTCTCCAGGATCCGCTCCATCGGCGCCGGCTCGATCGGCGTGATGTGCTCGCGGCCGACCGTCCACGCGGCCGACAGCGACACGGCGACGAGCGCGCCGCCGAGCAATAACCGTTTCGTGTACCGACTTCCCGCCATGAACCTCCTCGCGTGGCTGATGCTGCGACCACATTCGGAAGCTAACGGAGGCCGGCGTGCGGCTCAAGAGATGTAAGTTGTTGTGTTACAACGAATAACGAATACAGGCGCGAGAGTCGGGGCCGGGTTCGGGCCGGCGTTCGGGCCGGGTTCGGGATCCGCGCCACGTCAGTACTCTCGAAGCGGGCCCGAGCACGATCCGATCCCTGTGCCGGATGCGTCAGGGCAGAGCGAGATAGTTGCCGAGGAGCCGGTTGAGCGCGCTGAGCACGGCCGTGGCCGCCGCCCGGTGCGCGTCCTCGCCCGCGACGACGGCACCGACGAGGTTGTGCGGCTCGTCGTCGGGGCGATAGAGGGAGACGACGACGAGCTCGGCATCGAACGCGCGCACACGCTTCACGCCGGCGAGGCGGACCTTGACCTCGTGCGGGACGAGTGCGGCGATCGCGGTGAGGGAAGCGGACGCGATGGTGCGGAGCTCGACGGCATCGCCCTTCTCGCCGGCGACGCGGCCCGTGTACTCGCTGCCGGCCCACTCGAGGGTGACGGTGTAGGCGATGAGCTGGTCCGGCTGCACCGTGCGCTGGAGCTCCATGAAGCGGACGCGCTGGCGGTCCCTGCGCTCGGGCCGATAGGCGAGGGTGAGGTTGTAGCTCTCGCCGACGGCGGCGGTGGCGGCCTGTTCGACCTCGCGCGGATCGATGTCGGCGCGCAGGATGAGGCAGGCCTCGCGGAGATCGCCATCGACGATGACGTGCTCCACGCCGTCGAGGGCGCTCAGGCGTTCGCGAACGCTGGCAGTGTCGGTAGGCCTCGTCACACGGTCGATCCGGTGCGGGTGACTCGCGGCGCGACGCGCCACGCCGCAGGGAAGTTTCTGTCCTCGCCGGCAGGTGTCAAGCAAGGGGCGGCGCGTGAGGAGCGTCTCGCGCGCCGCCGCGGGTGTCCCCGGTCTAGAATTTCAGCAGTGCCGCCACCCCGTTCAGATCGCGCATGGTGTCGCGCGGGAGGAAGTCGACGGTCACGTCCTGGGTCGCCGCCATGCGGATCATGGACTCGACGAGATCGATGCCGTCGCGAAGCGAGCCGCCACAGTAGGGACATGCGCCATCACGGCGGGCGAGGTAGAACCCGCACTGCGTGCACTGGACGCCGGGCGTGTCGAGGTCGCGCGCCATGACGAGACGCTCGACCTTGCCTTCCTGGAGCTGGACCAGCGTGTCGTCGAGTCCGGTCGTGGCGAAGTGCGACTGACGCACACGGTCCTGCACCAGGTTCAGGGCTGCGGCCTCACTGCGTTGCGTGAGCTGGTCCAGCACCACCTGCGTCTGACGCACGATGTCGGTGGAGGATGCACCGATTGCGGCGTGCGCCGTGTGCACGATGCGGTCGGTGATCGCCTTCGGCAGGAACTCGCGGAAGTGCCGCGCATTCTCCGTCGTGCCGTACAGCACGTAGATGTCGGGCCGCACGCGCTGATCGAATCGGACGACGTGGTCACAGAACTGCCTGAAGAAGTGACGCGTCTCCTCCGCCTTCCGTTTCTGGTACCCTTTGTGGGAGTAGCCGCCGGCCTGCACATCGTGCGGTGCGTCGATGACCTCCGGCTCGATCGACAGGTCCGCGCCGGGCACGCCCATCTGAAGCGAGAGCAGACGCAGGTGCTCGCGGTCCACGACGATCATGCCGCACCGCGGGTGCGCACTGACGACTTCCGTCAGGGGTCCGATGACCGGATGCTCCAGCAGCTCGAGACGGTTGCGCACTGGTGCGGGAAACTGCAGCGCCTCGAACCAGTCGCCGCCCACTTCCGCATAGATCGCGATCCCCTTGTTCGTGGGATCGAACCCGTCCTCGATCCAATGCTCCACGCGGGCGAGGACGGCACCGAGTGGCTCGCGGTGGTGGTCGTCGCGATCGCTCTCGAGCTCGGCGAAGCGCGTGCGCTCCTTGTTCAGGAAGATCTGGTGCGTGCGCTTGTTGTCCGAGTTGACCGACATGTCAAGGAACAGGGACAGGATGGGGCGGCCGTTCGCGTTGTGCTGGACCAGCCGCTGAATGTCGCTCTGTGTGATCATGGCCGGAATGCTGGGGTTCACGCTTGCGGCGCCGTGAGTGCAAGCTGCGTACCGGCTTCCGGCTGACTACAGATGATAGTTCGGCGCTTCCCTGGTGATCGTGACGTCGTGCGGGTGTGACTCGCGCAGGCCGCCGGACGTGATGCGGGTGAAGCGCACATCGCGGCGCAGCGCAGGGAGGTCGGCGACGCCGCAGTAGCCCATGCCGCTGCGCACGCCGCCGACGAGCTGGTAGAGCACGTCGGTGACGGGGCCCTTGTAGGGGACGCGTCCCTCGATGCCCTCGGGCACGAACTTGCGCTCGTTCTCCTCCTGGAAGTAGCGGTCTGCGGAGCCCTGCTCCATGGCGGAGAGCGAGCCCATGCCGCGCACGGTCTTGAAGCGGCGGCCCTCGAGGAGGAAGCTCTCGCCGGGGCTCTCCTCGGTGCCGGCCAGGAGCGAACCCATCATCACGGCACTCGCGCCGGCCGCGAGCGCCTTCACGATGTCACCGGAAAAGCGGATGCCGCCGTCGGCGATGATCGGGATGCCATCCTCGACGCCGCGCACGGCCTCCATGATGGCCGTGAGCTGCGGCACGCCGACGCCGGTGACGACGCGGGTGGTGCAGATGCTGCCGGGTCCGATGCCGACCTTCACGGCGTTCGCGCCGCGCTCCATCAGTGCGCGCGCACCTGCGGCGGTCGCGATGTTGCCGGCAATGATCCGGGCGTCGGGGAACCGGTCGCGCGTCCGTTCCATGGCGTCCAGCACGCCGACGGAGTGGCCGTGTGCGGTGTCGATGACGAGGACGTCGGCACCGGCATCGAGCAGCGCCTGTGCCCGATCGAGATCGCGCGTACCGGTGCCGATCGCGGCGCCGACGCGCAGGCGGCCGTGCGCGTCCTTGGCCGCATTCGGGAACTGCCGGCGCTTGAAGATGTCCTTCACGGTGATGAGTCCGCGCAACCGACCGGCGTCATCGACGACGGGGAGCTTCTCGATGCGCTCGCGGTGCAGGATCCGTTCGGCATCCTCGAGCGAGGTGCCGACGGGGACCGTGATCAGACGGTCCTTCGTCATCACGTCGGCGATCGGCTTGCCGAGCTCCTGCTCGAACTGGAGGTCGCGATTCGTGATGATGCCGCGCAGATACCCGTCATCGTCCACGATGGGGACGCCGCTGATCGAGAATTTCTGCATCAGCTTCAGCGCATCGCGCAGCGTGCCGCCGGGGCGGAGCGTGATCGGATTGAGGATCATGCCGCTCTCGGAGCGCTTCACGCGGTCGACCTCCGAGGCCTGCCGGTCGATCGGCATGTTCTTGTGGATGATGCCGAGTCCGCCCTCGCGCGCCATCGCCATCGCCATGCGCGATTCCGTGACCGTGTCCATGGCCGCCGACACGAGCGGCATCGTCAGCGTGATGCCCTCCGTCAGCTGAGTGGATACGTCGGTGTCGCGCGGGTGCACTTCGGAATACGCGGGCACCAGCAGCACGTCGTCGAACGTCAGGCCATCGCCGAGGAAACGATCCGCCATGTGATCGGGAATCCCGTTCCCCTCGGGGCCTCGTGCGATGCGGTGCTCGGCCGCCATTCTCTCCGCTGCGCTCATGATCGGATTCCCGTGCCGGATGCAGAATCGCCCGCGGATCCCTCTGCATGCGCGCGCATGCCCGGGCCCGCGGGCGAGACGTGTCGTGCGATTTCTCGCGTCTGTCTTCCCATGAGAGAAGGTATCCGGCGGCCGGCCGCCGTGTCAAGCCGCGCTACTCCTCCAGGTGGATGCGCGACTCGTCGTCGACGCGGATCCGCCGGAGCGGCCGGCGGCGGCGGCGACCGAGCCGGCCGGGGTCGCGGGCGACGCCCCGCAGCGCGCGCCGTACCTTCTGCGGCAGTGTGCCGCCGATCTCCTCGACGCCCTCGACGAGGTAGCCGAGTGTGGCCGGGTTGCCGTCCCAGTGCCGGAGCAGCGCGTCCGGTCCGGCCGAAGTCATCAGGCGGCCGAGCGCGAGACCGAGCAGATAGATGTCGTCGACCCAGCCGAACACGCCGAGGAAGTCGGGCACGAGGTCGACCGGCGTGAGCATGTACACCGCGACTGCACCGAACAGGAGCTTGTTCAGACCCGGCACGCGCCGGTCGCGCAGCAGCCGGAACACGAGCTTGAACAGGTTCGGCAGCTCGCGCACGAGCGCCCGTGCCGCGTTCTTCCTTCGGCGGCGGCGTCCGACGGTAATTCGCTTCTTCATGATGTGCTGTCGTTCTCCCTGGCTGCGGCATCGTCGTTGCGCGGCCGCCCGTCCGGCGGCCTCGACCCGGGTGCGGGCGGTGTGCCGAGGATGTCGCGGCCGGCATCCGAGACGGTCCGCATCACCCGTCGGGCCGTGCCGAGCAGTCCGACCGTGCCGCTGATCACCTTCGGCGCCACGGACCGCATGCGCATGCTGTCCTCGACGCGCTCGGCAAACTTCTGGAGCACGTCCGGCTCCCGCGCCTTCTCACGGGCATACTTCGCCTCCAGGAACTCGATGTAGTCGAGCACCTGGTAGACCTGCTCCTGCGGCAGCGCCTGGATGCGCCGCCACACGCGCTCCTTGAGTATGTCGTGCATCCTGTCTCCTCGCCGACCTGAGAATAATGGGAGGCGTGCGGGACCGCACTCCCTACGGCGCGCGGTGCACCCCGGTTTTGCTTGCTCCTCCCGGGCACGGCTCCTAGCTTGCGCGCCATTCGCCAACCCACGACCGAGGGAGCTCGCGAGCATGGCCTTTCTGCCGCTGCGAACAGTGGAGCTACCGGCCCGGACTGCCGCAGCATACGAGGCGTGGCTGGACGGCATCGCGGCGGAGCTGGAAGCGCCCGATTGCGACCGCGCCGACCTGTGCCGCCGGGTGCTGACCGATCTCTACTACCCCCAGTACGCCGGAACGGACCCCGCGGAGCTGCCCGACAGCACCCGCATCGCCCTGCTCCAGCTGGACCCCCGCAACATCACGCTCGAGCCGGAATACTACGCCGAGATCGACGTGGCGCGATACGCACGCGTCAAGCCGCTGATCTGGCTGTGGGAGATGTTCGACAAGAGCCCGCTCGGCGAGAACGTCCACCTGGGGGTCGGGTTCCGGCGCGTGCTCGCGCGCCACATCTTTCGCCGCTGCGGCCGCAACTTCAAGGCGTTCCATTTCGTCAAGCTGTCGTTCGGCTACAACCTGGAGGTGGGCGACGACGTGGTCGTGCACCGGCACGTGCTGCTCGATGACCGCGGCGGGATCCGTCTCGGCAATAATGTGTCGATCGCGGATTTCGCGAATGTCTACAGTCACACGCACGCGCTGCACGATGGCCGCGATGTGGACACGCCCGCCGTGGTGCTGGGCGACGGCGTGCGGATCACGTATCACGCGACCGTGCTCGCGGGCGTGACGATGGCGGACGATGCGATGCTCGGTGCGCTCGCGGTCGCGACGAAGGACATTGCGTCCGGCGACGTGGCGCTGGGCATTCCCGCGCAGCCGAAGCTGCGCAAGCCGCCGCGCGCGGAGCGGCCGGTCTTCCCCTCATCGACGGATCCGCTCGCCGACTGAGCCACGGCCTCGGTGCTCGCGCAGCCGCTGCCGCGCGGCACGCACGAGCTGCTCGAGGCGACCCTGCTCTGCTTCATCCAGCGTGCGGCCGCCGAACCGGCTGCTCACGTACAGCTCGATCGCGGCGCGGGCCGACTGCGCGCCGGGCGCGTCGCGCACGAGGTCGGCAAGCGCGAGCGGCGGAGTGGCGGCCGAGATGTCGTATCCCGCCCGTGCATAGGCGCGGCGCAGCGCGATGTATGCGCGCGTCGGCGCCGCTGTCCGCTGCGGCCTGCGTCGGACGCGCCGAAGCGACACGGCCACGACCACGAGGATCACAGCCATGCCGAGCACGTACCACCGGCGCGCGATCGCGCGGTCCGTCCCGCCGCCGGCATCCGTGGTGGAGAACGGTTCGGCGAGCCGCTCCAGCAGGCCGGACTGCGTGCCGATGTCGTAGTCGAGCACCCACTTCCCCCAGCGGTGCGAGAGGCCGTCGGCCAGGCGGCGCAGCCCCGCGAAGCTCCGGACCCGCGCGCTCGCCGCGGTGGCCGCACCGCCCGCGGGCGTGGGGTCGAACGGCACCCAGCCGTGACCGGGGAAATACACCTCGACCCAGGAGTGCGCCTGGTTCTGCGTGACCGTCAGGAACCGGCCGAAGCCGTTCCATTCGCCGCCGAGAAAGCCGTTCACGTTGCGCGCGGGCACGCCGCCCGCCCGCAGCAGCACGGCGAGCGCGGTCGAGAAGTACTCGCAGTGCCCTGCGCGCCGCTCGAACAGGAAGTAATCGAGCGTCGCCTCGCGTGCGGTGCGCGGCAGGTCGAGCGTGTAGTCGAATCGTGTGCTCAGCCAGCGCTCGATCGCCAGGGCCTGATCGTACGCGCTCGAGCTCGCCGCGCGGAACGAATCGGCGAGCGCGAGCATTCGCGGCGTGAGCGGCGGCAGCTGGAGGTGCGCCACGACATCCGGCGTATTGCCGATCAGCGAGCCTCGCAGCGCGGCGGGGTCCGGCAGCTGCGCGCGCGACGTCACCCGGTAGACGGGCTCCGCGGTGCCGGCATACGCGAAATCGCCCGACGGTAGCCGCAGCGGTCGGATGCGGGACAGCGGCGTGATGTCGGCCACCGGATGCAGGCCGAACAGCACGCTGACATCGACGAGCCGGCGGCCGTAGATGACCTGCTCGATGGAGCCGCCCGTCCAGCGCAGCTCGAACGGCGGTGTCGGAGCGTGCTCGACGCGGCTCCACGCGACGCCATCGAACCGGTTGTACGACCTGCCGCGCCAGTACAGCCCGGCCGGGTCGGCCGGCGGTCCCTCCGGGAACTCGATGCGCAGCACGACTTCCGGATTGGATTCGATGCGCGCGCCGTGATCGCCGAGCGATACGCGGTCGCTGAAGCCGACGATGCTCCGGGCGACGGTCGGCGCACCGCGTGCCGCCCAGCCACGCGATACCCGCGGGAAGAACAGGAACACGAGCGCGCTCACTGCGAGCACGATCGTGGATGACAGCGCGATACGCAGCATGAATCGGGGAGTCGGCTGCGGTGCGTGCAGCCGGCGCAGCTCCGACTGGCGTCGCAGGTGACCGACCACGAGCAGCACCGTGGCGCATGCGACGTACAGGATGAACAGGAGCGCGAACGCGGGACCGGGCCGATAGGCGGCGGAGGCGATGAGGAGCGCGAACGTGAGCGCGAAGTGCCGCGCATCGCCGGCACGATCGCGTGGCCGCAGCGATTCGGCACAGAGCAGCAGCAGCAGCAGGTCCACCATCGGCAGGACCGCGTCGCCGCCGCCCACGAGCACGATGAAGCCGGCGCGAAGCGCGAGCAGGAGAGCCAGGACGCGCCACACCGGCTCGAGAGCGCGCGACATCGCCTCCCCGGGCTGCGCGAACACGGCGATCAGCAGCACGGCTCCGGCGGGCAGCGCGGCGGGCGCATCGAGGCCGGCGCCACTCACGAACGCGAGCAGCGCGGTGAGCGCGAGCAGCGCGGCCAGTCGGCGGTGCGGCGTCGGGGTCACGGGTCCCGTGCCACCAGGTAGACGTCTCCCCACGCCTGCGAATCCGGACCGCGCGCGGTCACGAGCAGACACATTGCCGGACGTGCCGGCGGCGCGGGCCGTGGCGCGTCGACGCTCAGTTCGACCGAGGAGAGCACGTCCAGGAACGCCTCCGCCGTGCCGGCGGCGGCGCCGGGCGGGATGCGGACGCCGGCCGCCGCCAGACCACAGCGATCGCCGCGACGCGCGGCACCCACGATCAGCGCGGCCGCCGTCTCGACAGCGGCTTCGCCCGACGTCTCATCGGGCGCACCGTGGTCGAGCACGATCCAGTATTCGTCTGCCGCATCCTGCTCGTACTCCCGCGTGATCAGCTCGCCGCGCCGCGCGGTCGACCGCCAGTGGATGTCGCGCGGATCGTCGCCCGGACGGTACTCCCTGAGACCCCGGTAGTCCCCGCGTCCGGTTCCCGCGCCGGCGCGCTCCGCGATCCGCGCGCGCCGCGCCTGCCGGCCCGCCGGCGCCGGCGCACGCACGACACGATCCGTGCGCGGCCACACCGTCAGCGAATCGCGGCACTCGAGATCGCGCTCCTTGCTGAACAGCCCGAACGGGAACGACGTGGCCAGCGTCAGCCCGTCCAGCCGATACACGCCGCGCCGGCGCGCACAGAACTGCGCACGCGCGACGCCCGTGCTGCCCGGCTCCAGCTGGTGCAGGTACGCAGACACCACTTCCGGCGATGCGGACAGCGCGTGCGACGACCCGATGATCTCTCGGATCTCGAGCGCGTGAACGGACGGCCGCGCACTGCCGGTCGTGATGCGGTACTCGATGCGCACCGGCTCGCCCGCGGTGACCGCCAGCGGGATCGTGCGACGCACGCTCACCTCGCGCAGCATCGACTCCGAGAGCCAGCCGCTCAACGCGATCGTGCCG
Organism: Longimicrobiales bacterium; assembly: GCA_036374995.1. Taxonomy (GTDB): domain Bacteria; phylum Gemmatimonadota; class Gemmatimonadetes; order Longimicrobiales; family RSA9; genus SH-MAG3. The sequence goes on from DASUSS010000108.1 coordinate 102,972, forward strand.
AGCAACGCACCCGTCAGCAGGTAGAGCAGGTTGTTGCCCGTGTTGAGCGTAGCGAATCCGAGCGCGAGCGTGCCGACGATGACCCAGATCCCCGGCCGCAACAGACGCAGACGTCGCGGCGGCCGCAGGGCGCGGCGGACGCGGGACCAGATGTCTGAAATGGTCGGATTCCGCGCGGACCTGCCTCGATGAGCCGTTTCAGACATCTGGTGCCGCGTCCGCGAGGTGGTCAGACCGGCACGGCGGTCCGTTGCAGGATCTCATCGATGATCGCGGCCGCCTCATCGTGCGCCTCCGCGGTCGCGACGGGGGCACCGTGGGGCAGGAGCCGGTGGGCGAGGCACGGCGCGGCCATGCGCGCGACGTCATCCGGCACGAGGAAGTGGCGCCCCTCGACGAGCGCGAGCGCGCGAGCGGCGCGGAACAGCGCGATCGCGCCGCGCGGGCTCGCGCCCAGCCGCAGGCCGGAGTGGTCCCGTGTCGCGGTCACGATCGACATCAGATAGTCGACGATCGAATCGGCGGCGTGCACGCGGTCGACGCGGTCCTGGAGCGCGATCACATCGTCGGCACGCAGCACCGCCTCCAGATCCGCGACGGGCTCCGTCTCCCGCGTCGATTCGAGCAGGATCTGCCGCTCCGCGCGCTCGTCCGGATAACCGATCGTGAGCCGCATCATGAAGCGGTCGAGCTGGCTCTCCGGCAGCGGGTAGGTGCCGTGATGCTCGAGCGGGTTCTGCGTCGCCATGACGAGGAACGGCCGCGGCAACGCGTGCGTCTGCTCGTCGATCGTGACCCGACCCTCCTGCATCGCCTCGAGCAGACCGCTCTGCGTGCGCGGTGGCGCACGATTGATCTCGTCGGCGACCACGATGTTCGTGAAGATCGGTCCCGGCCGCGTCTCGAACGTGGCGGTCTGCGGATTGTACAGCGACACGCCGAGGATATCGGAGGGGAGCAGATCGCTCGTGAACTGGATGCGGCGGAAGCTGAGACCGAGCGCGGCCGCGAGTGCCCGGGCCAGCGTGGTCTTCCCGACTCCGGGGATGTCCTCGAACAGCACGTGTCCGCGAGCGAGCAGCGCGGCGAGCGCGAAGCGCACCACATCGCGCTTGCCGTGAAAGACCGTTTCGACGGCGGCTACGAGCTCCGCCGGCAGGCCCGGAGCCTCCGCGCTGCCGTGCTCGACGAGACGCGGACTGCCGGCCATTACCCCTCTTTCTCCTCGTATTCCGTCTTCAGCTTCGCGACGACGGCCGGGTCGGCGAGCGTCGTCGTGTCGCCGAGCGCCCGCCCTTCGGCGATGTCGCGCAGCAGCCGCCGCATGATCTTGCCCGAGCGAGTCTTCGGCAGATCGGCGGCAAACAGGATGTCGTCCGGACGCGCTATCGCGCCGATCTTGTTCGCGACGTGCTCGCGCAGGTCCTGACGCAGCCGCTCGTTCGCCTCCATCCCCTCCTTCACGGTGACGAACGCCGCGATCGCCTGACCCTTCATCTCGTCGGCGCGGCCGACCACCGCGGCTTCCGCCACCGCCGGATGGTCGACCAGTGCGCTCTCCACCTCCATCGTGCCGATCCGATGGCCCGCCACGTTCAGTACATCGTCGACGCGGCCCAGAATCCAGAAATAGCCATCATCGTCGCGCTTCGCACCGTCGCCCGGGAAGTAGATGCCATCCCATCGCGACCAGTAGTTCTGGCGGAACCGCTCGTCATCGCCCCAGATCGTGCGCAGCATGCCCGGCCACGGCTTCGTGAGCGCGAGATAGCCGGCGCCCGCGGTGTCGCCCTCGGCCGTGAGGACGGCCGCGCTGATGCCCGGGAACGGCACCGTCGCGCTGCCAGGCTTCGTCTCCGTGATGCCGGGCAGCGGCGTGATCATGATGCCGCCGGTCTCCGTCTGCCACCACGTATCCACGATCGGGCAGCGGCCGCCACCGATGTGCTCGTGGTACCACATCCATGCCTCCGGATTGATCGGCTCGCCGACCGAGCCGAGCAGTCGCAGCGACCCCATGTCGTGCTTCGCCGGCCACTCGGTGCCCCACCGCATGAATGCACGGATCGCCGTCGGCGCCGTGTAGAGGATCGTCACACCATACTTCTCCACGAGCTGCCAGAAGCGCCCCCGATCCGGCCAGTCCGGCGCACCCTCGTACATCAGTGTGGTCGCGCCGTTCGCGAGCGGACCGTACACGATGTAGCTGTGGCCGGTCACCCAGCCGACATCCGCCGTGCACCAGTAGACGTCGTCCTCCTTCAGATCGAACACGAGACTCGTCGTCGCGAGCACCTGCGTGAGGTAACCGCCCGTCGTGTGCACCACGCCCTTCGGCTTCCCGGTCGTGCCCGACGTGTACAGGATGTACAGCAGATCCTCCGCATCCAGACGCTCCGCCTCGCACTGCGCGGGGACACCCTCCATCAGGTCGTCATACCAGTGATCCCGCCCGTCCTTCATGTGCACGGGGACGTGCAGACCGGCACCGCGGCGCACCACGACAACGTGACGAATGCTCGCCGTCTCCTCCAGCGCACGATCCGCCGTCTCCTTCAGCGGCACCACGCGCCCGCGCCGATAACCGCCGTCCGCCGTGATCAGCACATGCGCTTCCGCATCGATGATCCGGTCGCGCAGGCTGTCGGAGGAGAAGCCACCGAACACCACGGAGTGCGGTGCACCGATGCGCGCGCACGCCAGCATCGCGATCGCCGCTTCGGGGATCATCGGCAGGTAGATCGCCACGCGATCGCCCTTCTTCACGCCGAGCGACTTCAGCACGTTCGCGAACTTCGACACCTCACGATGCAGATCCCAGTACGTGTACGTCCGCGTATCACCCGGCTCGCCCTCCCAGACCAGAGCCGCCTTGTTGCGGCGCCAGCCGCCCAGATGCCGGTCCAGGCAGTTGTACGACGCGTTCAGCTTCCCGCCCACGAACCACTCCGCATGCGGCGGCTTCCACCGCAGGACTTCCCGCCACGGCTCGAACCACTCCAGCTTCCGCGCCCACTCCGCCCAGAACGCCTCCGGATCCGCGGCCGCCCGCACGTACACGCCGGGATCGCTCGCATTCGCCCGCTCCCGGAACGCCGCCGACGGCGGGAATCGACGCTCCTCCTTCAGCAGTGCCTCCAGCATCTGCTCACGTTCGGCCATGTCGCCTCATCCTCCTCTGCCAGTCACTCGTGCGGCCTGCCGCGCACCCGCGCAAGGTACGGAACGGACGCGGACGCGCGACAGTCCGGTCCCCGGCGCGAGCCCGCCCGCGCGACGGGCCCGCCCGTCACGGGTTGAGCGCGTCGCCTCCCGCTATTATCTTACTGGATTGTCTCGCGAAGGGCTTCCCGCAAGTACGACGTGCGGTCCCGGCCGCGTGTCTCAGGCATAATCCGGAGGCGGTGCAGACATGGCGAAGAAGCTGAGCAAGAAGCAGATCGAGCATCTCCAGAAGCGGCTGCTCCGCGAGCGCGAGCGCGCGCTCCGGTCGCTCGGGCAGTACGACGAGCTCGCGAAGGAGTCCGCCGAACAGAACGACTCGGACTCCTACTCCTACTCCGACCACATGGCCGATCTCGGGACCGATGCCATGGAACGCGAGAAGATGATGCTGTTCGCGAGCAAGGAGGGCCGCTACCTGTACCGGGTCGAGGACGCCCTGCGCCGGCTGTACAGGGAACCGGAGAAGTTCGGTCTCTGCCACAGCTGCGGCGAGCTCATCGACTTCGACCGCCTGGATGCCCTGCCGCACGCACGCTACTGCATCCAGTGCAAACTCAAGGAAGAGGCGGACGCCGCGTAGCGGCCAGCGCCCTTCGACATGCCGAGGGGGCGCGGGCGTCAGCCCGCGCCCCCTCCGTCATCCCCGGAGCAGTTCCGGCAACAGCCTCACGAACGCCGAGCGGGCGAGCACACGGTCCGCGCCCGCCTCACGCGCCGCGACGAGCGCCGCTTCGTCGACATGCGGTCCGAATGCGACGATCGGCGTCCGCGCCGTGACGGGGTCCGCTTTCAGCGCCGCAATGTCCGCCGGCGCATCGAGCCAGCGCGTCTCGAGATCGAGCAGCACGAGGTCCGCGGCCGGGGCGTGCTCGGCGAGCAGCTCGCCGGAACGCACGAACACGCACCGGATGCCCGCCTGCTCCGCGGCAGCCCGGATGCGGGAGCCGAACACGAGGTCGGCGACGGCGGCGACGACGGTCCGATCGGAACTTGTATCTTTCATGATTGCATTCAGTTAGAGCGCTCCGGCAAACGATAATCAGTATTGACACGGCGCCGGAGACCGGATAAGCTTAAACGCGGCCGTGCATGCGGTCGAGATCACGGAGTCGCGATGCTGACGAGAAGTATGGTAGTCGATAGCGCCGAAGCGGAACATCTGCTGCGTGAGGCACTGGACGCGAACGGGCAGCGTTATACCGAACAGCGCGCTGCCGTCTACCGCTACCTGCTGAGCACGGAAGCGCACCCGACGGCAGACGATGTGTTCACGAGCGTGCGCGGTGAGATCCCCGACATCTCTCTGGCGACTGTGTACAAGTCGCTCGAGGCGCTGGTCGGCTGCGGCCTGGCGGTGAAGCTGACGTACGGTGACGGGTCGGCGCGGTACGACGGTCGTACGGACCCGCATCCACACGCGCGCTGCCTCGACTGCGGCGCTGTGATCGATGTGCCGGGGCGGCTGGACAACGCCGCGCTCGCCGGACTCGGCCCGCTGCCCGGCTTCGCGGTGGAGAGCTACCGGCTCGAGCTGGTGGGTCACTGCGAGCGGTGCGCGTAACGGAGCGCGAGAGTCGAGCGGGAGCGGCACGGGTCCGGAAGCGGGCCCGTTTTTTTTTGGGCCCCGCTTCCTTCCCCCACCCGCACTCGCTCAGCGAATGAACAGCATCTCGCGGTAGCGCGGCAGCGGCCAGAGGTCTTCGGGCACCATGCGCTCGAGACGGTCGCATGCGCCGCGTACCTTCAGCATGGCGGGGACGACGTTGTCGCGCATGTGATACGCCTTCGAGTGGACATCGTCACCGCCGAGCTCGGCGTTCTGCGCATCGAGGTCATCGAGAGAAGCGACGAGGTCGTTGATCGTGTCGTTGAGGTCATCGATCAGCTTCTTCAGTCCGGATGCGGCTCCCGTGGTCGAGCCGAGTTCGCGGAAGTTGTGGAACGCGTCGAGCAGGTCGTCGAGGTAGCGCACGGCGGCCGGAAGCACGACCGTGCGGGCCAGCTCGGCCGTCATCTCGCCCTCGATGTTCACGGTCTTGAAGTACTGATCGAAGAAGATCTCCGCGCGCGACTCGACCTCACGCGGCGTCATGATGCCGTACTTCTCGAAGAGCTTCAGGTTCTTCTCATCGGTCAGCTTCGGCAGTGCATCCAGCGTAGTGCGGAGATTCAGCAGTCCGCGCCGTTCCGCCTCCTCGTGCCATTCCGGGTTGTAGCCATCGCCGTTGAAGACGATGCGGCGCACCCTGGCGAGCTCGCGCGACAGGACGCGGTGCAGCACCGCCTCGAAGTCGTCCTTCTTCTTCGTCTCGGTCTCCAGCTCCGTGCACAGCTCGTCGACCGACTCGGCCACGATGACGTTGAGCACCGTTGCGGGGAACGAGATCGACTGCGACGCACCGAGCGCACGAAACTCGAACTTGTTGCCGGTGAACGCGAAGGGTGAGGTGCGGTTCCGATCGCCGGCGTGCTTCGGCAGCTTCGGCAGTACGGGACTGCCCAGGCCCAGCAACCCGCCCGCGCGGCTGCTCTTCGCCTTCCCCGCCTTCTCGATCTGCTCGAACACATCCGTGAGCTGATCGCCGAGGAACACCGAGATGATGGCGGGCGGCGCCTCGTTCGCGCCGAGCCGATGGTCGTTGCCGGCATACGCGACGGACGCACGGATCAGATCCTGATGCCGCTCCACCGCGCGCAGCACGGCAGTGCAGAAGAACAGGAACTGGCGGTTGTCGTGCGGGTTGTCGCCCGGCTCGAGCAGGTTGTGCGATTCCGTGCCGAACGACCAGTTGAGGTGCTTGCCGCTCCCGTTCACGCCCGCAAACGGCTTCTCGTGCAGCAGCGCCACGAGTCCGTACTTGCGCGCGATCTTCCGCAGCAGCGCCATCATCAGCTGCTGATGGTCCGCCGCGATGTTCGCATTCTCGTAGATCGGCGCCATCTCGAACTGCCCCGGCGCCACTTCGTTGTGTCGCGTCTTGACGGGCACGCCCAGCCGGTACAGCTCCCGCTCGACCTCCATCATGAACGACAGAATGCGCTCGGGGATCGTGCCGAAATAATGATCCTCCAGCTCCTGTCCGCGCGGCGGCTTCGCGCCCACCAGCGTTCGTCCCGTCGTCACCAGGTCGGGGCGCCGGTAGTAGAACTCCTGATCGATCAGGAAATACTCCTGCTCCGGCCCCAGCGTCGTCCGTACATGGGTCGCCTCCACGCCGAACAGCTTCAGCGCACGCCGGACCTGCACCTCCAGTGCATGCTCGGACCGCAACAGCGGCAGCTTCGTGTCCAGCGCATCGCCCGCCCACGACGCGAACGCCGTCGGAATCGCGAGATAGCACCCGCTCGGACCTTCCATCAGGAACGCCGGCGACGTCGGATCCCACGCCGTGTAGCCCCGCGCCTCGAACGTCGCCCGCAGTCCACCCGATGGGAAGGACGACGCGTCCGGCTCGCCCTGGATCAGATCCTTGCCGCTGAACTCCGCCACGGCGCCGCCGCCCACGTTCGGTGTGATGAACGAGTCGTGCTTCTCGGCCGTCTGACCCGTCAGCGGATGGAACCAGTGCGTGAAGTGCGTCGCCCCCCGCTCGATCGCCCACTCCTTCATCGCGAGCGCGACCGCATCCGCCACCGCGGGATCCAGCTCCGCCCCCCGATCGATCGTCTGGATCAGCGCCTTGTACGTCGTCTTCGGCAGGCGCGACTTCATCTCGGCCAGACCGAACGTGTTCTCGCCGAAGATCTGCTCGATGTCCATCCCGCGTCCCGGTCCCGCTGCGGGCGGCACCCACCCGGTCACGGCGTTCAGCGGATCGTAGCGGGTACCGTTCGTGGTCATACTCATCCTCTCGGGTTCGGGGAGACGGGCTTCGGGTTCCGGTTCGCGGACGGAGCGGCCGGCGGGGCCGCGTCGCGCGGGACGGCGGCAAGATAGTGGGGCCCCGGCGGGCCGGCAAGGTGGGGTGTCACAGCCGAAGTTGCCGGGTGTGCAGGGTCGTGCGAACGATACGCCCCGGATCTCGCATTTACGGTCGAAGCGTACAGCTGGATGTTGTCAAAAGTGCACTTTTCGCTTGACACCCGGGCATCACCGGGCGTACCATGCCTGCCCGCTCGCCGCGTCGGCGTGCGGAGGCCCCGGGTGGAGAGCTGGCAGCGATGAGTCCGATGCGCGGCAGGAGGACGGCCCCCGAGGTGGGCCGGGTGCAGGCGGCGGTCCCGGAGCACAAGATCCGGCGGACCGCGGAGGATCGGCAGTACGGCGGCTTCGGCCGGCTGGAGCGGCCGGAGCTGCTGCGGCTGCTGGGGGAGTTCAACGTGCGGTTCCTGCGCCTCCAGTTCATCGATGTGATGGGGGTGCTGAAGAGCGTGGAGGTGCCGCGCAGTCAGTTCGAGAAGGCGCTGGATGGCGACATCATGTTCGACGGCTCGTCGATCGAGGGGTTCGTGCGGGTGGAGGAGTCGGACATGGTGCTGCGGCCGGACTACGGCAGCTTCGTGGTGTTTCCGTGGACGGAGCCGGAGAACCGGGTGGCGCGGCTGATCTGCGACGTGCAGTCGGCGGCCGGCGGCGTGTTCGAGGGCGACCCGCGGCGGGTGCTGGTCCGCCAGATCGATGCGGCGCGGCGGCTGGGCTACGAGATGATGGCGGGTGTGGAGGCGGAGTTCTTCCTGTTCCACCGTGCCGCGGACGGCTCGCCGACGCGGGAGACGCACGATTCGGGCGGCTACTTCGATCTGGGTCCGGTCGACCTGGGCGAGGTGGCGCGGCGCGACATCGTGAACGCGCTCGAGCTGATGGGCTTCGAGGTGGAGACGGGGCACCACGAGGTGGCGCCGGGGCAGCATGAGATCGATTTCCGCTATGCCGACGCGCTGACGACGGCGGATCATCTCGCGACCTTCAAGTTCGTGGTGCGGAACGTAGCATTCCAGCACGGGCTGCATGCGACGTTCATGCCGAAGCCGATCTTCGGGCAGAACGGGTCGGGGATGCACACGCATCAGTCGCTGTTCCGGGGCGGCGAGAACGCGTTCTACGATGCGGGCGATCCGGCGGGGATGTCGAAGGTCATGCGGTCGTACGCGGCGGGTCTGTTGCGGCACGCGCGCGCGATGTGCGCGGTGACGAACCCGGTGGTGAACAGCTACAAGCGGCTGGTGCCCGGGTTCGAGGCACCCGTGAACGTGGCCTGGTCGCACCAGAACCGGTCGCCGATGATCCGGGTGCCGGCGCGGCGCGAGAAAGGCACGCGTCTGGAGCTGCGCATGCCGGACCCGTCAGCGAACCCGTATCTGGCGCTGGCGATCCAGCTGGCGGCGGGAGTGGACGGGGTACGGCGCAAGGCGGTACCGCCGGAGCCGATCGACAAGAACATCTGGACGCTGAGCGTGCGCGAGCGGCGGCGCCACAAGATCCAGGAGCTGCCGCGCGACCTCGGTGAGGCGATCACGCTGCTGAAGCGCAGCGCATTCGTGCGTGACGCGCTCGGCGAGCATGTGTTCCAGTATTTCGTCACGGCGAAGGAGCGCGAGTGGCAGGAGTACATCGCGCAGGTTCACGACTGGGAGATCGAGCGGTATCTGAGCTACTGAGAGTGGTTCAATCGAGCGGGAACGTAACGGCTGCGGTGGTTCCGTGCTCGTCGGAATGGAAGTCGAACGTCCCGTCGAGCTCATCCTTGACGAGCGCGTACACGATGGAGCGGCCGCTGCCGATGCCCTTGTCGGGCATCTGGGATGAGGCGATGCCGATGCCGTTGTCGGCGACCTGGATGGAGGCGCGGTCGTCAGCGCGCTCGAGGCGGATGACGATGGTGCCGCGGCGGTGCTCGGGAAAGCCGTGGCGGAACGCGTTCGTGATGAGCTCGTTGAGCACGAGGGCGAGGGCAAAGCCGCGCCGTTCGTTGAGGCTGCCGATATCGCCCTCGAGCGTGACCTCGACATGGCGGTCGGGGTCCCAGGCGTTGCGGAGCCGCTGCGCGAGTTTTTCCGCGATCTCGCGTGCGGGCACGCCGTGGTAGTTCTGTCTGCGGAGGGCCTCGTGGACGAGGAGGAACGAGCGGAGCCGGTGCTCGAGGCTGGCGAGCGCCTCTGCGGCGGGCCGCGGCGGGCGGCGGTTCCGCTCCATGGAGAGCAGCCCCATGATCACCGAGAGGTTGTTGCGCACTCGGTGATCGAGCTCCTTGAGCAGCAGAGCGCGCTCGGCGGCGTCGGCGCGCGCGCGCTCGTACAGATCGTAGTTCTGATCGGCGAGGTCGCGCAGCTGCTGGTTGGCGCGCTTGAGCGCGACCTCCGCGCGGTGGACGCGCAGCCGCGACTCGATCCGCGCGGTCAGCTCGGCGACATGGAACGGCTTCGCGACGTAGTCGTCCGCGCCGGCCGCGAACGTCCGCACGACGTCATCGGGGGCGGTGCGGGCGGTGACCATGATGATCGGCATCATGGCGTCGTGCCGGTCCTTGATCTCGCGGCAGATCGTCCAGCCGTCGCGACCGGGCAGCATCGCGTCGAGGAGGACGAGATCGACCTCGTTCAGGAAGCCGAACGCCTCCTCGCCGCGCGCGACCGAGACGACGCGGAAGCCCTGCGCCTCGAGCAGATCGGAGAACATCTGCCGGGCGAGCGGCTCGTCGTCGACGACGAGGATCGTGCTCGGTCGCGTCTCGCCGGCACGCATGCGCTTCATCTGCTGAAGCGCACTCTCCGGCCGCTCCGCGGCGCGCGCGGTCGCGCCCGTGCCCGGCGCCGCGCCGCCGTGCTCCTCCGCCGGCGTCGCTGCTCGCCTGTTCCCGGTATTCAGATCGAACGGAGAGAACACTTACTCTTTCTGCAACAGCGGAGCCGCGAGCAGGATCTTGCGCGCGAGCTCGACCATTGGTGTGTTCTTGTCCTGGCTCGTCTTCTGGAGAAAGCGATACGCGTCACGCTCGCTGAGGCGGCGCGACTCCATGAGCAGGCCCTTGGCGCGCTCGATGATCTTCCGCTCCTCGAGCCGCAGCTCGAGCATGTCTCGCTGGCGCCTCGCATCGAGCCACTCGTCGAACCGCGCACGCGCGACGGCGATTGCCGGCGCGAGGTCGTCCGGATCGACGGGCTTGACCAGATAGTGGAACACCGGCGCCTTGATCGCCTCGTCGACCGTTCGCGAATCGCTGTAGGCCGAGAGGATGATCATCGGGATGGGCCGGTCCGCCGCGATCTCGTGCGCCGCCTCCGGTCCCGTCATCGTCGGCATCCGGATGTCGAGGAACGCGAGGTCCGGCCGCGTCTCGCGCGCGAGCTCGACGGCCTCGCGGCCGTTGGCGGCCGTCGCGACGACCTGATGACCCAGAGTCTCGAGCTGGCTGGCGAGGGCGAGATTGTGCAGAGACTCGTCATCGGCAATGAGGACGCGGAGTGATTCGCTCATACGTGGGACTCCACCGAGTGGGGTTGAACCGATGTGCGCAGACGCTACAAGCACAAAAATGCGCCTTCCCTTCCCGGGGGGAGGCGCGCGCGACCTCAGAAAATTGTTCTTGCCATGACGTCGTCTTGCGCCGAATAGTGTTGTGCGCGGAACGGGATTGCAAGTGTCGTGCTCGCATTCGGTAACCGGTCCGTAGCTGGCCCTGCTCTTGCACTTACAGGACGTGCTCGTACGCGGCGGACCCGGAGAGTCCTTGCGGGAGTAGAACCAGTGGTAACCCCGTGAACCGGATCGTGATGAAAAATTTTCTACCTCTTGCGCTGATTGCCGGCTGGGTGACCGTCCAGGCGGCAGGCGTGCAGGCACCGACCGCGGGCGGGCCCTCGGCGGCCGCCTCGGAGGTCGCGGCGGCGGCGTTAGCACGGACGGAGTCGCTGCGGACGGATCTGCGCGGCATCATCGGGCGCCCCGGCTGGAGGGGTGACCGGTGGAGCGTCATGGTGCGCTCGCTCGATCGCGGGGACACCCTGTTCTCGTACGGCGGCACGGACCCTCTGGCGCCGGCGTCGAACATGAAGCTGTTCACGACAGCGGCGGCGCTGTACTTCCTGGGTCCGGAATTCCGATACAACACATTCCTGATGGCGACGGGACCGATCCGTGACGGCGTGCTGGAAGGCGATGTGGTGGTGTACGGCACGGGCGATCCGACGCTGAGCGACCGGTTCGGCGACAAGCTGTACGTGTGGAATGCATTCGCGGACACGCTGCAGGCGCTGGGCGTGCTCGAGATCCGGGGCAGCGTGGTGGGCGACGGGTCCTACTTCAGCGGGCCGGGCGCCGGCGAGGGTTGGCAGGACGGTTACATGAACGCGTCGTACGCCGCGTCGGCGGGCGCGCTGAGCTTCGCGGAGAATGTCGCGACACTCCAGGTCCGGCCGGGCTCGCAGGTGGGCTGGCGCCCCGAGGTCGAGCTGGTCCCGGGCGGCGAGGGTGTGGCGATCGTGAATCAGGCGACGACGGTGGCAGGCGGGTCGACGCGCATCAGTGCGGCGCGGATCGCATACGATGGCCCGATCGTGGTGCGCGGGCAGATCGCGCGCGGCGCGAAGCCGGTACTGCGCACGGTACCGGTATCGGACCCGGAACGTTATGCGGCGGCCGTGTTCCGCGATGTGCTCGTGGATCGGGGCATCGCGGTCTCGGGCGCGGCGACGTCGGCGCAGACGCGAGACGAGTCGCCGGTGACGGGCCGATCGGTGTTCGCGCCCGCACTGGACTCGCAGGAGCCCGTCCGCGTGCTGGCCGTGCACACGTCGGCGCCGATCATGGAAGTGTTGACGATCATCAACAAGCGCAGTCACAATCTGATGGCGGAGCAGGTTCTGCGAACCGTGGGCCGGGTGGCCACGGGCGAGGGCAGCGTGGAGGGCGGCCGGCGGGCAATCGTGCACATGCTCGAGCAGAACGGTCACGACGGTGACATCGTCCTGTACGACGGCTCCGGGCTGTCCGTGCTGAACCGTGCGAGCGCGTCGGCGATCATCGACGTGCTCGCGCTGATGGCGGAGTCGCCAATGTGGCCGTACTACTGGGAGACACTGCCGGAGGCGGGAGCGCGCGACGGGCTGCGTCGGATGTACCGCACGAATGCGGAGGGCAACCTGCGCGCGAAGACGGGCACGATCGATCGCGTATCCGCTCTGTCCGGGTATGTCACCTCCGCGAACGGTGAGCGGCTGGCATTCAGCATCATCAGCAACAACGTACCCTCGACGTGGATGGCGAAACGGGTGGAGGACGCGATCGGCGCGCGGCTCGCGGAATTCGAGCGGCCGCTGGGCGCGCCGCCTGCGCGACCGTCGCCGGTCGAGCGAGCTCCCGGCACGCTGCCTCAGGCCGGGCCGGTGCCGGCGCCCGTCCCGCCGCCGGAAGCGATGCCGGACGTGCGGATGCACACGATCCGCAGCGGCCAGACCCTGAGTCACCTGGCCAGCCAGTACGGCGTCACGGTGGCCGCGATCGAGCGCGCGAATCCCGGTGTGAATCCGCGCCGCATCCGCGTCGGCCAGAGCGTGCGGATCCCCGTGCCCGGCGCGTCGGCGACCGTGGGGCAGGCACCGCCCCGGGCCGCGCCCGCAGAGGTCGTCCCCGCGCAGACCGCCGCAGAGCGCACGCATACGATCCGGAGCGGAGACACGCTGGACGCGATCGCGCGACGGTACGGCACGAGCGTGAGCGCGCTGCAGAGCGCGAATCCGGGACTCGACCCGAGACGTCTCATGCCCGGACAGACGGTCCGGATCCCCTGACGACCGAAGAGCCGCAGCTGAAACGCCGCGGCTCTTTCGCTTTCAGCCGGTCGAGGCCGTCGCTCAGTCGGCGAGCATTCTGCGGGCGGAGATGAGCATCGCGCGGAGGCGCTGCTCGAACGGTTGATCACCGTCCAGGTCGTTGATCGCGACGCCGCCGTTGCCGAGTGCGGAGTGGATGATGAGCGGGCCGCCGAGCGCGATGGCGACGTGGCTCACGCGCGCGGCGGGCTCGGCGAAGAAGAGCAGGTCGCCGGGCCGGAACGCAGCCATCACGAGCGGGACGGCGGCGCCGATCGTGGTGTGGGCCTGGAGGTCGGAGTCGCGCGGCAGCGCGATGCCGTGCATCCACATGACGGCCTGGGTGAAGCCGGAACAGTCGACGCCGTGCATGGTGACACCGCCCCAGAGGTAGGGCGCGCCGAGCCAGCGCCGCGCAGTTCGGGCCACGCTCTCGCCACGCGGCGGGAATCGATCACCGAGCCGGTCGGCGTCGACCACGTCGCCGCTCGCGACCGTGCCGCTGCGCCCGTCCGGCAGATGGAACGCTCCCGAATGGCGCACGAGCCGGGCACCCCAGGGCAGCCGGGCGACGATGCCGCCCTCGGCATCCGTGAGGTCGGCTCCGAGCGAGACGACCGGCTCGCCGGCAGTGCCGCGCTCCCACGCGAACGCCCAGTCGTCCTCGCCCGTCTCCAGATAGCCCTCCTGAACCCAGCCGAGATAGCCGTCCTCGCTACGGATCCGCAGCCAGTCGCCGATGCGCGAGAGGAGCTCCACGCGCATGCCGAGCACGACCTGCGAGATCTGCGGCGCGGGCAGCCGCGGCTCGGCGTAGATCGGCGCAATCGCCGACCGCACGAGCGCGTGTCGTGCGGGGCCGAACGTGGGATCGGGCAGCCGGATCACTTCATCGATCGGCGTGATCCCGCGGTCCCGCAGCAGCGAGACGAGCTCGACCACGGCATGCGGATGCGTCGACTGGCCGCGCAGGAACACGTGACCATCGTGCTGCTCCGCCACCACGTCGAAGACGCCGGACCGGAAGTCCGGCACGTGCTTTTCACGGACCGCCTCGATGACGGTCTCGATCGCGTGACTGATGCCCTGCGGGTGACTGGCGGCAGGCATGTCAGGTCGCGCCCCCGTTCCGACCGAGCGTGATCCCGCTCATCCCGCGCCCGCGCTGGTGCGCCCCCGGATCGACGTCGTCGTGGCACCATCGGACGGTGAGGCACCGTGCTCGCGCAGTGCCCGCTCGAGAACGATGTGCAGGCGCCGCCGCAACTCGAAGATCGACATGGTGAGCAGTGTGCGCTCGGCCGTGCTGCGCGTCTGCCAGCGTACCTCGGGCATGGGGAGCACCGCGCCGTCCGGCGCCTCGAACACGAGATACCAGCGGCCGTGATGGCGCGGAGTGTCCTCTTCCCTCGCGCTCGCCACCCACGGGCTGCCGCTCTCATCCGTAAACGACCTCATCCCTGTCCTTCCTCCTTCGGTTGTGACCGATCGAGCAGCGCCTGCAGCCCGGGATCATCGAGGCCGTCGAGCTCGCGCACCGCGGCATCGTAGGCGGCGGCGGTGAGCACGGCCTGGCGCACGCCGCGATCGGTATCCGTGACCGGCACGAACAGGGCAACACTCGCGCCCCACGACTCGCGCCCGAGCACGACATCCCACTCGAACCCCTCACGATCCCGGAACCGTCTCATGGTCGCCTCGCCCTTGCGCCGCGGCACCCGAGGTCGCAGCGTTCCAACGCACGCAGCCGACCAGGAGCCATGCCGGACATGTTCGACACCCTGACGGACCGCCTCGAAGAGGGCATCTTCCAGATCGTGGCGTTCCTGCCGCGCCTCGCCGCCGCGCTCGGCATCCTGATGGTCGGTCTCGCGATCGCGAAGATGATCGAGCGCGGCACCGATCTGGCCCTGCATCGGATCGGCTTCGACCGCTGGATGCGCGAAGGCGGCGTCACGGAGGCACTCGAGCGCGCGGGCACCACGCTGGATCCGTCGTCCGTGATCGCGAAGCTCGTCTTCTGGACGGTGATCCTCCTCGTCATCGTGCTCGCCGCGAGCGCGCTCAACATTACCGCGGTCAGCGTGCTGTTCGCCGAGCTGCTCGCGTACGTGCCGAACGTCATCGCGGCCGTCATGGTCCTCGTGCTCGGCATCCTGCTCGGCGAGTTCATCAAGGACCTCGTGCTCGCATCGGCCGGCGGCCTGCCGGGTGGCATCAATCTCGCCCGCGGCGCCAAGGCCGCGATCATCCTGCTGGCCGTGTTCATGGCGCTCGACCAGCTCGAGATCGCGCAGGACATCGTGCTCGTGTTCTTCATCGCGGTCGTCGGCGCCGCCGCGCTCGCGGCGGGCATTGCGTTCGGCCTGGGCGGCCGCGAGATCGCGGCTCAGATCGCGCGCGAGTGGTACGAGCGGAACCGGGCGAGCGCGCACCGGCGCCGCGAGGAGCGAGCTCCCCATCAAACACCGGCGGCGCCGCCGTTTCCGACCACGCCGCCCTCCGACGTCCGCGAATAGCCGCCCGGCTCAGTCGCCCCAGCGCACCCGGATCGGTACCCCCTCCTCCAGCGCCTGCGCGAGATCCGCCGGCGTCGCCGCTTCCAGCCAGCCGTGCGGCCGGTAGACCAGCCGCTGCGCCACCGCGCTCGGCCCGCCCTCGAACACCACCGCCTCCCACCCCGTCCGCGCCCGCACGGCGCCTGCGTCATCGACGGCATCGTGCAGCCGGGCCACCCAGCTCGTGCCGTCCGCCACCTTGAACACCTTCATGGGCTCCTCCCCCAGCCTCAGGGTGAGAGAAAAATGCGTGATGGTCGACGCGTGAACAAGTTCCGGGGTTCGCTACAACCCCATGATGTTGTACCCGCTGTCCACGTACAGGACCTCGCCGGTGACGCCGCCGGCGAGATCGCTGCACAGGAAGAGCGCAGCGTTGCCGACGTCGCGCTGCGTGACATTGCGACGCAGCGGCGTCTTCTCCTCGACGGCCGTGAGGATGTTCTTGAAGCCGCGGATGCCGGATGCCGCGAGCGTCTTGATGGGGCCGGCGCTGATCGCGTTGACCCGGATGCCGTCAGGGCCGAGATCGGCGGCGAGATAGCGGACGCTGGCCTCGAGCGCGGCCTTCGCAACGCCCATGACGTTGTAGTTCTGCACGACCTTCCCGCTGCCGTAGTACGACATCGTGACAATGTTGCCGCGGCGCGCGGTGAGCAGCGGCGCGGCATGGCGCGCGAGCAGGACGAGCGAGAACACGCTGATCTCGTGAGCCGTGAGAAAGCCGGCGCGCGATGTGTCGACGAAGCGGCCCTCGAGGTCCTCCCGGTTGGCGAAAGCGACGGAATGGATCAGGACATCGGCGCCGTCCCAGTGCTCGCGGATCTGCGCGAAGCAGCGCTCGACCTGCGCGTCGTCGGTCACGTCGCAGGGCAGGATCAGCTCGGCGCCGACGCTCTCGGCGAGCGGCCGTACGCGCTTCTCCAGCGCCTCTCCGGCGTAGGTGAAGATGAAGCTGGCGCCGTGCTCGTGCATCGCCTGCGCCATGCCCCAGGCGATGCTGCGTTCGTTCGCGACACCGAATACGAGGACGCGCTTGCCCTCGAACAGACGCGTGGGCGTCATGAACCTTCTCCTGTTGTGCAGCTCATTCGAAGATATCGAACGCGCCGGCCAGGTCCTTCCGCGAGAATACGCGGAACGCCACGAGCGTGGTCGTGCGCTCGAGCCCTTCCACCAGCGCCAGCTTCTCCGTCACGACCTCGGCGATGCGCTCCCACTCGGGCACGCGGATGATCGCCACGAGGTCCCAGTCGCCGGACACCGAATAGACTTCGGCGATCCCCTCGATGTCGGCGACTGCGCGGGCCGCGGTCGCAATGTGCTCGCGCTGCGCGCGGATCAGAACGACACCGGCGACCATGCTCGTCCTCCGTTGCTCCGGGTGCGATCGGGACCGCGCGAAGGTACGCGCCGCCGCGAGGGCATCGCAAGCAGAAGCCGCTCCGGCACGGAGTGTGATCCGCGCCGGCACTTGCGGCTGCGGCCCCGGCCGGGGATCTTCCCGCGCCATGAATGGACGGGACCGGCCGCACGCCGCAGCCACGAAGGCGCACACCGGGCGTGCCCATGCCGCCCTCCTCACGATGGTCCTCATCTGGGGCATCAACTTCCCCATCGCGAAGGCTGCGCTCGCCGAGCTCGATCCGCTCGCGTTCAACGCACTCCGCTTCCCGCTCGCCGCGCTCGTCGTGCTGCTCGCACTGCAGCGGCGCGGCGGCTTCACCTGGCCTGCGCGCGGCATGCGACTGCGCGTGCTCGGCCTCGGCGTGCTCGGCAACGTGCTGTACCAGCAGTTCTTCATCTTCGGCCTCGCGCTGACCCGCGCCGGAACCGCCAGCGTTCTGCTCGCGGGCACGCCCATCATCACCGCTCTGCTGTCCGCCGCCGTCGGTCACGAGCGCGTCGGCATCCGCACGTGGATCGGCGTGGTCGCCACGTTCGGCGGCATCGCGCTCGTCGTCTTCTCCGGAGCTCCCGCGGAAGCCGGCGGGTCGAGCCTGCTCGGCGACCTGCTGATGATCGGCGCATCCTTCTCGTGGGCGATATACACGGTCGGCAGCCGCAATCTGATCGAGCGCTACGGCTCCGTGCAGTTCACGGCATGGACGCTGTGGACCGGCGCGATCGGACTCTGCCTCATCGGCCTGCCCTCCGTGCTCCGCACCGATCTCGCCGCCGTATCGCCGAGCGCGTGGATCGGCGTCGCGTATGCCGGCGCCCTCAGCATCGGCGTCGCGTACCTCATCTGGTACTATGGCGTTCGCCTGATCGGAAACACCCGGACCGCGGCGTACTCGAACCTCGTCCCCGTGGTCGCGCTCATCGCGGCCTGGCTCCACCTCGGCGAGGTTCCGACGGCCGGGCAGATCGCGGGGGCGGGCGTCATCCTGGCCGGCATCACGCTCGCCCAGGTCCGCACGGCCCGCGTGCCGCGCAGCTAGCGGACCTGGCACCCCTTTTTCCAGATCGCCCATCCCGACATGGGAAAAGCGGCCGCGGGGGTGGTGGTGGCGCGTGAAACCGCGACAGTGCCATGCGCCGTTGGGCAATCTGGAAAAAGGGGTGCCAGGTCCGCTTGCGGCTCCATTCGCGCGCGGCCTACCTTCCGCGGCACGACGGGCGGCCGTACGGACCGCCGCCCGCACACTTTCGGGGAACCTCATTGATGAAGAAGAGCTGTCCTTTCTGGATTCCATTGATCCTCGGCGCGGTGCTGGCGCAGCCGGCGAGCGCGCAGCGGATCGATTCGCCGTACCGCTTTCTGGACCACAGCCAGTTCCTGGGCGGATTCGGTGGCTACACGTGGCTGTCGGACGGACGGATCGGGCTGGGGCCGGAACCGGCGCCGCTGCTGGGCGTCGGCTGGTCGATCCGGGTCTCGGGTCCGTTCGCGGTCGCGCTGGACATCGGGTACATGCCGACGACGCGCGTGGTTCGCGATACGGCCTTCGTCGCGGCGGACTCGACGTTTCAGCAAACGGGCGAGTCGGACGTGCGCCTGGTCACCGCGATGGCGAATCTGCGCTTCAACCTCACGGGTGCGCGGACGTGGCACGGTGTGCAGCCGTTCGCACTGCTCGGCGCGGGCGCGGCGGTCGACTTCGGCGGCGGGTCGGCGGCCGATCTGGCGCTGCAGCCGAACATGCGATTCGACATGGGCACGAGTTTCGCCGGTCAGCTGGGTGCCGGCATCGACTGGTTCCCATCGTCGCGCGTGTCCATACGGCTGGATGCACGCAACATGCTGTGGAAGCTCGACGTTCCCGAAGCGTTCCGCCTGACGGACGCGGGTCGTGAGCTTCCGGGCTCGGAATGGGAGCAGAACTTCGCGCTGGCTGCGGGTCTGTCGATTCATTTCTGAGTGGAGGAAGTCATGGCCGATGATTACGAGGATTTCTACGACGTCGAATCCATGACGGACGAGGAGATCCAGGCTCTCGTGAGCGAGGAACTGCAGCAGCATCCGGATCTCGATGCGACGCGCCTCGAGCTGACGGTGTCCGACGGTCACGTGCGGGTTTCGGGGCGCGTCGGCACGGAGGCCGAGCTTCAGATCATCGAGCATGTTCTCACGGACGTGATCGGCCTTCCGGTCACGAGTGAGCTGGTGGTGGATGAGCTGGTGCGGGTCGAGCAGCCGGAAGCGGCGGACGATGCGAACACGCGGGTTTACGCGGGCGGCAGTGCACGCGGTGGCGCGGACCGCACGGAAGACACGGCCGAGCACCTGATGAAGGACACGGCCGCAGAGCAGTACGGCACGGATGACATGGGCGAGGCGATCGAGCGGGGGTACACCTACAATCCTCCGGACAAGCCGGTACAGGAGGGCAGCTGGGGCCGGGAGAACCACTAATCCGACCCTGTACGGGAGCGGGTGCCCGTGCGGGCCCGCTTCGCGAGCGTGTCCGGACTGCGGCCGTGTGCGCCGCCGTGGTGGTCCTGCTCATTGGCTCCTTCCCGCTCGCGTGCGCGCAGCCGCGCGAAGTGATCCTCGCCTCCACGACGTCGACACTCGATTCCGGTCTGTTCGATGTGCTGCTGCCCGCATTCGAGGAGCAGCACGACGGCGTGAAGGTCAAGGTGATCGCGGTGGGCAGCGGCGAGGCGATTGCGCTGGGCCGCCACGGCGATGCGGACGTGCTCCTCGTTCATTCGCCACCGGATGAGCTGGCGTTCATGGCCGCCGGCTTCGGCGAGCGGCGCCTGCCCGTCATGGCCAACGACTTCGTCCTTGCCGGACCGCCGGAGGATCCGGCGCAGATCCGCGGTGAGCGCGATGTGACGGCCGCGCTGCGCCGGCTGGCCGCGGCGGGAGCGGCGTTCGTATCGCGCGGCGACAGCTCCGGCACGCACCGCCGGGAGCTGGTGCTCTGGAACGAAGCGGGCGTCACGACGGACACACGCTCCGATGTCGGACAGGGCATGGGCGAGGCGCTGATGATCGCGTCCGAGCGCGGCGCGTACCTGCTCACGGATCGCGGAACGTTTCTCGCCCTCTCGCCCAACCTGCAGCTCGAGATCCTCGTGCAGGGTGATCCACGGCTGATCAATCCGTACAGCGTGATCACGGTTCGGGGCGCGCGGAACAGCCGGGACGCGAACCTGTTCGCGGACTGGCTCGTCTCGCCGGCTGCGGCCGCGTTGATCCGTGACTTCGGGAGTGATCGATTCGGTCAGCCGCTGTTCTTCCCCGCCGTGGACTCGTCCGACTGAGACATGGACCTGTTCATCGAGAGCCTGCGCGAGGCCCTGCGGCTCCTGCTCCAGGGGAACCGCTACGTGGTCGATGTCGTGCTGCTCTCGCTGCGCGTCTCCGGCATCGCGGTGCTGCTCGGTGTCGCACTCGGGCTTCCCGTCGGTGTCACGATCGGCCTGAACCGGTTTCGCGGCCGCGCGATCGCCGTCGCGCTGATTCATACCGGGTTCGCACTGCCACCGGTGGTCGTCGGCCTGTTCGTCTACATGCTGCTGTCGCGTGCAGGCCCGGCGGGTCATCTCGAGCTGCTGTTCACGCCGGCGGCGATGGTGGTGGCACAGGCGGTCCTGGCCGCGCCGTACGTCGCCGGTATCACGCTCGCCGCGGTGCAGGCGGTCCCCGCCGATGTCCGTCTGCAGGCGCGTGCGCTGGGTGCGTCCGGGCCGCGTGCGCTCTGGATGCACCTGCGGGAGGCGCGGCTCGGCATCGGCGCGGCCGTGGTTGCGGGTTTCGGCGCGGTGATCTCCGAGGTCGGCGCGGTCATGATGGTCGGCGGCAACATCGCGGGTGAGACGCGGGTCATGACGACCGCGATCGTACTGGAGACGCGACGCGGCAACTTCGCGACGGCACTCGCGATGGGATTGATCCTGCTGGTCCTCGCGTTCGCCGTGAATCTGCTGCTGACCCGCGCACAGCAGGGCCGGAGTGCAGCGGTGCAGCGCCGGACATGGTGAGCGCGGCGCCCGTTCTGGAGGCACGCGGGCTCGTGCGGCGCTACGGCGCGCGCACGGTGCTGGACGTCGAGCAGCTGCACGTGAATCGGGGCGAGGTGGTCGCGATCGTGGGGCCGAACGGCGCGGGGAAATCCACCCTGTTCCGCACGCTGCTGCTGCTCGAGCGGCCGGATGCCGGAACGGTGCGGCTGGACGGAGTGGCGCTGCGGCACCGGGACCCGCGCGCGCGGGGCAGGATCGCGGGCGTGTTCCAGCGGCCCGTGCTGTTCAGCGGCAGTGTGCGGGAGAACGTGTCATTCGGCGTGCGGTCGATCGGAATCGATCGTGCCCGCCGTCGTGAGCGGGTGGAGGCCGCGCTCGCGTGGCTCGGTCTGAGCGCGCTCGCGGCCGCGCCGGTGCACGAGCTCTCAGGGGGCGAGGCGCAGCGCGTGGCGCTCGCGCGCGCACTCGTGCTCGAGCCGGACGTGCTGCTCCTCGATGAGCCGACGTCCAGCCTCGATGTGACGGTGCGGCGCCGATTCCGGCAGGATCTGGAGCGGGTCGCGCGACAGCGGGCGGGCAGTGTGATCCTGATCACGCACGATGCACCGGAGGCGTTCGGTCTGGCGGATCGCATCGCGGTCATGCAGGATGGGAGGTTCGTGCAGCTCGGGACTCCGGACGACATCGTGCTGCGCCCGGGCACTCCGTTCGTGGCCGAGCTGACCGGTGCGGAGCTGCTGCTGCACGGCGTGGTCGAGGAGCTGGACGACGGCCTCGCGGCGGTGCGGCTGGCGCCGGGCATGACGGTCTGGGCGGCCGTTCGCACGGACGCCGCGCTGCGGAAGGATGCCAGCGCGGTCGTCGCGTACCGGCCGGAGGACATCGTGCTGGTGACGGGACGGGCGGAGCCGGACACCAGCGCAGTGAACCGGCTGCCGTGCGTCGTGGACGCGATCGTGGCAGCGGGCGCGCTCGTGCGCGTCCGGCTGCGCGCCGGACCGGGCCTCGGGATGACGGCGCTGCTGACGCGGCGGAGTGTGGAGTCGCTCGGCATCGCACCGGGCAGCGCGGTGACGGCCCACCTCAAGGCGACGGCGCTGCACGCGTGGGGCCCGTGACCCTCAGCCACTCTGACAGGGAGACCGGATGAATACTCTCGCACACCGCAGCATGCCGCAGCGGATGATGGGCGCCGCGCGACTGGACATCAGCATCTACGAGGAAGTCGAGGCGGACACCAGCGCGACGGGACAGGCGGCGGGTGTCGTGGCGATCGTCGCGCTCTGCTCCGCCGTCGGCGGGATCGGCGGCGGCGCGTCCGGCGCATTCAGCGCTCTGATCTCCTCGCTGGTCGGCTGGGCGCTGTGGGCGGGCATTACGTACCTGATCGGTGACAAGCTGCTGGGCGGTACGGCGACCTGGGGCGAGCTGCTGCGCACGCTCGGGTTCGCGCAATCACCCGGCGTGCTGTTCCTGCTCGGCGGCGTTCCGCTCGTCGGCGGACTCATCCGGCTGGTCGTCGGTCTCTGGATTCTGGTGACCGGTGTGGTCGCGATCCGGCAGGCGCTCGACTTCGGCACGGGCCGAGCCATCGCGACGGCGCTGCTCGGCGTCATTCCGTACATCCTCCTCGCCGTGCTGCTCGGCGCGGGCTGAGGCGGCGGTGTCGCACGACGAGCGACCCGTCTCGATCGCGCTGAACGGCGTACGTCGCATCGTGCTGTCCTGTTCGCCCCACGACATCGACGCGCTCGCACTCGGTCACCTCGTCACGGAGGGCTGGGTGCGCAATGCCGCCGATGTCAGCGCCCTCGCGATCGCGGACGACGGACGGACCGTGCTCGCCGATGTGGATGCTGCCCAGGTCGAGCTCGGCGAGATGGTGCGCCGGCACCAGACGCTGCACGGCTGCGGGTTGCGCCACGTGCTCGACTGCGATACCGCGGCCGTCGCCGGCGTCACGGCGCCGGCCACGTCCGTGGATGCGGTGACGCTGCTGCGTGCACTGTTCGCCGCGGTCGACGAGCGCGCTGCCGATGGTGGCGTGCACGGCGTCGCGCTCTCGGATGGTGCAGGGCTCTTCGGCATTGCCGTGGATGTGGCGCGTCACTGTGCGGTCGACCGCGCCGTCGGGCTCGGCCTGCGCGAGCGCGGCGACATCACGGGCTGCGGCCTGGTCTGCACGGCGCGGATCAGTGGCGCCATGGCGCTGAAAGCCGTGCGCGCGCGACTCGGCTGGATTGCGAGCCGCAGCATTGCGACATCCCTCGCGCACGACATCGGCACTGCATTCGGCCTGCAGCTGCTGGAACGTGCCGGCCGGCCGCCGCTGCGCGCGTGAGCTCCGCTGCCGATGTCCTCGGAGCCATCATTGCCGGCGGTGGCAGCACGCGCTTCGGGAGTCCCAAGGCGCTCGCCCGCGTGGGCGGCCGGCGCGTCGTCGATCGAGCCGCAGACGCGCTCCGCACCGCACTCGACGGCGCGAGCGTGATCGCGATCGTGAACGATGCCGACCTCGCGCGGCAGATCGGACTGCCGTACCGGGCGGATGTGCTCGCGCGCGTCGGTGCACTGGCAGGCCTGCACGCCGCTCTCCTGTGGGGCCGCGAGCGCGGCTGCACGGGTGTTCTCGCGGTCGGCTGCGACATGCCGTTTCTGTCGCCCGCCCTGCTGCGGCGACTGCTCGCCGAGGCGGGCGATCACGATGCGGTAATACCGGAGAGCGAAGGTCCGCGTGGCGTCGAGCCGCTGTGCGCGTACTACACGACCGCCTGCATCGATGCGATCGACCGTGCCGTCCAGCGCGGTGATGCGCGCATGATCGGGTTTCACACGGATCTCGACGTCGTGCGACTGCCGATCGCCGTGGTCCGTTCGTTCGGCGATCCGGCGATGCTGTTCATGAACCTGAACACCGAGCGGGACCGTGCTGCCGCGGACCTGCTCGCCGCGGAGCTGCCGTGAGGGACGCGGACTGGCTCGACATCCATGAGGCGCTCCGCATCATGCTGGAGCACGCGGCGCCGCTCGGCACCGAGCCCGTGCCGCTCGACGATGCGCACGGCCGCACGCTCGCCGAGCCCGTCACCTCGCCGATCGATCAGCCGCCGTGGGACAACAGCGCGATGGACGGCTTCGCGGTGATCGCCGCCGATGTCGCAGGCGCCCGCGCGGCCGACCCCGTCGTGCTGGAGGTGATCGAGGAGATCCCGGCCGGCGCGCTGCCGCAGCGCGCACTGCGCTCCGGGCAGGCGAGTCGGATCATGACCGGTGCGCCGCTGCCGGCGGGCGCGGACGGCGTGATCCGCATCGAGCACACGCAACCGGCCGGTCCCGGCCGTGTCGCCGTGCTGCGCGACGACGATGCGGGTCGCAACGTGCGATTTCGCGGCGAGGACGTGCGCGTCGGCGATATCGTTCTCGAGCGCGCGCGGCAGCTGCGCGCGGCGGAGATCGGCGTGCTCGCAACGGTCGGCTGCACGCGGCCGATCGTCTACCGCCGCCCGCGTGTCGCGCTGCTCGCCACCGGCGACGAGCTGGTCGAACCCGAGCGCATTGCGGATGTGATCGCCGCCACGCACATCGTGAACTCGAACACGCCCGCGCTGACGGCGGGCCTGCGTGCAGCGGACTGTGAGCCGGTGCCGCTCGGCATCGCGCGCGATGACCTGAGCGAGCTGCGCACCCGTCTCGACGGCGCCCTCGACGAGGATGCACTCATCACGACCGCGGGCGCGAGCGTCGGCGATCACGATCTCGTCAGGCAGGCGCTCGCCGGGCTCGGCTGTGACACGCTGTTCTGGCGGGTGAAGATCCGGCCCGGCAGCCCGTTCTCGTTCGGGCTGCTGCCCGGCCGGCGCGGACGCAGTGTGCCGGTGTTCGGTCTGCCCGGAAATCCCGTGTCCGCGCTCGTCACGTTCGAGATCCTGGTGCGACCCGTGCTCCGCGCGATGCTCGGCCGGCAGCGGCTCTTCCCCGCCGTCGAACCCGCCGTTGCGGGCGAAGACATCCGCTCGCCCCCGGGACTCGTGCGGTTCCTGCGGGTCCGGCTCGAGTCCGGCAGTGACGGCGTTCGCCGCGCCTACTTGACGGGGCCGCAGGGATCGGGGATCCTGACGTCGCTCACGGCGGCCGACGCGCTGCTCATCGTGCCGCTCGAGACGAAGCTGGTCGCGGCAGGGACGCCGGTCCGGGTCGTGCCTCTGCGACCGGCGGACGACGCCCAGGATCTGATCGACCTCACATGAATGCCGACCCGGCGCGGATGAACCAGGAGATCCGGATGTCCAGTAATGCAATCGTACCCGGCCGGCATCGGCCACCGCTTCCGATGGATCGCTTCATCGTGCGCGAGCCGCCGGATGCCGAGGCGGTGCCGATGGATGTCGTGTTCGTCGGCGGCGGTCCGGCCGGCCTCGCGGGTGCGATCGAGCTGGCGAAGCTGGTCCGCGCCGACAACGAGAACGGCGGCGGCATCGGTGACATCGAGATCGCCGTGCTCGAGAAGGCCGCCGGCCTGGGCGAGCACACGCTGTCGGGCGCAGTCATCAATCCGGGGCCGTTCCGGACGCTGTTCCCCGATGTCGACGTGAAGGACCTGCCGTTCCGCGGTCCCGTGCAGGACGAGCGCGTCTATCTGCTGCGCGAGAAGAGCGCGGTGCGGATCCCGACACCGCCCACCATGAAGAATCACGGCAACCACATCGCTTCGCTGTGCGAGGTCGTGCGCTGGATGGGCGAGCAGGCGGAAGCACTGGGTATCAACGTGTTCACGGGCTTCCCCGCCGCATCGCTCCTGGTGGATGGCGATACGGTCGTGGGCGCGCGCACGACGCCGGCCGGGCTGAACCGCGACGGCAGCGAGAGCGCCGGATATCAGCCGCCGACCGACATCACCGCTCGCGTCACTGCTCTCGCCGAGGGCACGCGCGGCGCATTGTCGCAGGCGTTCTTCGACTGGCAGGCCATCGCATCGCAGAATCCGCAGATCTACGCGCTCGGCGTGAAGGAGATCTGGGAGACGACGACGCCGCTCGATGCGATCGTGCATACCATGGGCTGGCCACTGCCGACGGACGCGTTCGGCGGCAGCTTCATGTATCCGCTCGAGCCGAACGTGGTCGCGCTCGGCCTGGTCGTCGGACTCGACTACCACAACGCCCGCCTCGACGTGCACGGGCTGCTTCAGCAGATGAAGCTGCACCCGCTGTTCCGCCAGTACCTCGATGAGGGCGATATGGTCGAGTGGGGCGCGAAGACGATCCCCGAGGGTGGCTACTACTCGATCCCGGAGCGACGCACCGGCAACGGCTGCGTCGTGCTCGGTGACAGCGCCGGCTTCGTCGAGGTGGCCTCGCTCAAGGGCGTGCACTACGCCGTGCAGTCGGGCATCCTCGCCGCGCGCGCAATCTTCGATGCGCTGAAGAAGGATGACGTATCCGCCGCCGCTCTCGCCGCCTACGACCGGGCCGTCAATGCCAGCTTCATCGTCTCCGACCTGCGCGTGCGCCGGAACATGCGCCTCGCCTTCAAGAGCGGGTTCTACATGGGCGGCGTGAAGTCCATGCTCATGACGCTCACGAACGGCGCCTTCCCCGGATCGCGTATCGAGGTCGGCGAGGATGCCGCGGAGCCGCGCGTACCGGGGGTGGGCACTCCACTGAAGCCGGACGGCAGGCTCACGTTCTCCAAGCTCGACGCCGTCTTCAAGGCGGGGAACAAGACGCGCGACGACATCCCCTCGCATCTCATCGTCGGTACCGACATCACTCCGGCCGTGGCGGAGTTCTACGAGCACGTCTGTCCGGCCGGCGTGTACGAGCGGACCGGTGATCAGCTCACGGTGAATGCACCGAACTGCGTGGACTGCAAGGCAACCGACGTGCTGGGCCCGCGGTGGACGCCGCGCGAAGGCGGTAGCGGACCCGCTTACAGAAGAATGTGATTCCCTTCAGGTGGAGCGTATGATCATGCGAGGCTGGTGGATCCGTCGCGTCGCAGTGGCGGCCGTGCTCGTGACGTGCACGGCCGGCGGCGCAGTCGCACAGTCGGCTACGGTCGTTCTCGTCCGACACGCGGAAAAGGTGGATGACTCCGCCGACCCGGTACTGAGCGAGGCCGGCACTGCGCGCGCGCTCGCGCTCGCCGATGTGCTGGCGGATGCCGGTCTGACCGCGATCCTGACGACGCAGTTCCGGCGCACTCGCCTGACGGCGGTGCCCGCGGCGGAGCGGACGGGAGTGGCGGCGGAGGTGGTTGCCGCATCGGGCGGCGGTCACGCGGCTGCGGTGGCGGCCCGCGTGCGGGAGCTCGCGGACGGCGGCACGATCCTCGTCGTCGGCCACAGCAACACGGTGCCCGCGATCATCCGCGCGCTCGGCGGACCCGAGCTGCAGATCGCCGACGAGGAATACCACCACCTGTTCGTGCTGACGCTCGACGGCACCGGCGCCCGCCTCATTCGCGGTCGGTACTGAGGAACCGAAGCACGGTTCAGTGGCCGGCGATCCTGCGGATCTCCTCGGTCAGTGCGGGAAGCACGTCGTGGGCATCACCGACGAGGCCGTAGTCGGCGATCTTGAAGATCGGCGCATCGGGGTCCTTGTTGATGGCGACGATCGTGCGGGCGCTCCGCATGCCGGCGAGGTGCTGCATCGCGCCGGAGATGCCGACGGCGAAGTAGAGCTGCGGTGAAACGGTCTTGCCCGTCTGCCCCACCTGCTCCGCGTGCGGCCGCCACCCGGCATCGACGACGGCGCGTGACGCGCCGAGCGCGGCCGTCGACCCGAGCGCGTCGCGCAGCGACTCGAGCATCGGCCAGTGCTCCGGGCCCTTCAGACCCCGGCCGCCGCTGACCACGATCGCCGCCTCGCCGACATCGACCGTCCCCGCCGCTGCCGCCTTCGTTTCCCGCACCTTCACGCGCGCCGGCGTGTCACTCACGCTCACCGTCTCGACGCTGCCCGCGCCCTCCGCGCGCTCGGGCCGGAACGAGTTCGGCCGGATCGAGACGAGGCGCGGCTGCGCGTTCAGCACCACCTTCGCGAACGCACGGCCCGCGTACACCGGACGCGTGATCACGAGCTCGCCGTCCGCGATGTCGAGCCCGGTCGCATCGGACGCGAGCGGAACGTCCAGCCTGGCCGCGACGCGCGGGGCGATGTCGCGGCCCTGCGCAGTGGCCGGGAACAGAACGGCGAAATAGTCGCCCGCCTGCACGCGATCTGCGATCGTGGCCGCGAACACATCGGCGTCGTACGCCGCAGCGCCCGCGCCGGACGCGACGAAGATCGCATCCGCACCGTACTGACCGAGCGATGCCGCATCCCCCGCGGACGGTGCGATCAGCAGCGCGTGGACAGTGCCGCCGATGGCGCCGGCAATGCGCTTCGCGGCCGTAACGGTTTCCGCGGACGACCTGCGCAGTGCGCCGTCACGCTGTTCCCCGATTGCGAGCACGTTCATCACAGCACCTTCGCTTCCTCGCGCAGCAGCCGGACGAGCTCCGGCACTGCGTCTACACCCTCTCCGACGACGCGGCCCGGCGGCCGATCCGGCGGGGCCAGCAGCTCGCGCACTTCAATGCGGGACGGCGCCGCATGCGCGTCCTTCTCCGCCAGCGGCTTCTTCTTCGCTGCCATGATCCCCTTGAGGGAGGGGTAGCGCGGCTCGAAGTCGCCTTTCGTGATCGTGACCACGGCCGGCAACGGCGCCTCGACCACCTCGACGCCGCCTTCGATCTCGCGGTGGCAGACGACCGTTGCGCCCTCGACGGCGACGCTGGCGGCGATCGTGATGCACGGCCGATCGAGCAGCTCCGCGAGCATCGGCCCGACCTGCTGCTGATCGTAATCGACTGCTTTCATGCCGAGCAGCACGAGATCCGCGTTCTGTTCACGCATCTCGGCAGCGAGCGCATGCGCGGTCGCAAGACCGTCGAACGAGGTCTTTCCCTTGAGCAGCACGGCCGCATCGGCGCCCATCGCGAGCGCACTGCGCAACTGCTCACCGCTCGTCGATTCGCCGACCGTTACGGCCACGACCTCACCCGAGCCCTGCGCTTCCTTCAGACGCAGCGCCGTTTCCAGCGCGAACTCGTCATAGGGGCTGATCACGAACTTGATTCCGGCCGGATCGATCTCCCGGCCGCCGCTCGCAATGCGAATGCGCGCCTCGGTGTCCGGCACGCGCTTGATGCACACGACGATCTTCACTGCACACTCCATGGTCACCAGTCGGGCCGGAATGTATGGCTGGCCTACCGATGTGTCCAGCGAATGCGCAGGTGAACGAGACGGGAATCAGGACGGCCGCAGGTGGATGTGAAAGCAGCCCCGCCGGCGTGGCGCCGGCGGGGCTGAACGGCAAAGTAGCGGCGGCTCAGGGGACGGCCGCCGGCAGCTCGGGCTCGATCTGCTCGCGCTCCGGATCGTACGGCTCCGGCTCCCACGCCGGCGTCGGCTCCGGCGCGGCACGACGCTCCTCTTCCTCTTCGCGGTGCGGCGGCTCTGCCGGTACACCGGGTGTCGGAAGCGGGCGGTCCGGTCGTGGTCCAGGTACTGTGGCCATGCATTACCTCCTGACTTCGTCGGACGAATAAGGCGGACGAGGTCGCAGATGCTGTGCCATGCGTTCCGGTCAGCGGGAGACCCATGCGCTGGAGCGTACGCAGAAGCGCAGCGGCCAGTCGACAGCGCGCGTGATACCGATCCGCGGACCGCACTCGACCTGCGCATCCGGAATGCGTTGGCCCTCCAGAATGAAGAGCGGCTCGCGATCGAGCGGATGCGCGTTCAGCTGTCCGGTGATGCCGAGCGCACCCGCGAGCTTCCCGGGGCCGTTGGTGAGCGCGACATCCGGCAGACGCTTCTGTCCCACGCTGCGTCGCGCGCGCATGTGCTCGATGCCGTGGAGCGGCTCGACGGCGCGGATCAGGACGGCGGCCGGGTAATCGACGCGATCCGTGACGACGTTCAGACACCAGTGGATGCCGTATATTCGATAGACGTACGCGATGCCCGGCCGGCCGTACATCGCGTCGTTGCGGTCGGTGCGACCGATCCGCTGCGCGGCATGGGACGCATCATCATGCGGTCCGACGTAGGCTTCCGTCTCGACGATGCGACCCTCCGTCCGGACGCCGTCGACCGTCGACACGAGGACGGTGCCGAGCAGATCCCGGGCGATCGTCCCGGCCGCACGCCCGTACCACGATGCAGCGAGGGCATCGGCACGCGGGGAGCGCACCGATGCCCTCGTCGCGCGTGCGGCGCTCACTTGCCGGCCGGCTGTCCCCGGCGACCCCGGCGTGAGCCACGCCGGGCGGACTTCTTCGCGGCAGGCTTCGACGCCGCTGCGCCGGATTTCTGCGCTGCGGACTGTGACGCACCCGAGCGCCGCGCGTCGACGTCCGCACGCCACGCCTCGATCAGCCGATCCCCGCGCGCCCCACCCATCACCTCACGGATCTCGTCCGGCCGGTTCTCCAGCGCCTCGAACACGTGCGCCGCGCCGAACCGGTTGATCAGCGCCTGCACCGATTTCGGACCGACACCCTTGTAGTTGTTGACGATGTAATTGGCGATCTCTCCCGCTTCACGCGGCAGGCCGAGCTCCCTCGGGTCGACCCGCTCCCTCTCGCGTGGCGCCTTCCTGGCCGCGGCCTTCCTCGCGGGCCGAACGCCGTCCCGCTTCGCCTCGCCTTCGGCGGGAGCGGCTGCCTCCGTCGACGCCGGCGTCGGCGTCGCCTGCCCGCTCACGCGTGCCGCCTGGCCCTCGAGCAGCGGCGGCGGACCTGCCGGCGCGACGCGGCCGCGCGAGCCGCGCCGGAACCCGATCGGTGCGGGCGGCCCCTTCGCCGGCGCCGCGACGCCCGGCTCCGGCGCCTTCGCCGCAGGGGTGGGAGCGGCCTCCTTCGACCTGGCGACGGCCGGTGGTGCCGTGTCGGGCGCTGCGGCCGCCACCGGCGCCCGCTCCCCGGCCGGCTCGCGCTCGCGGCGCTCGCCTCGCCCGCGGCCGCGACCGCGCTCCCGGCGGCCGCCCCGGCTCTCGCCCGGCTCTTCCGCCGCGCCGCCTTCCGCGCCGAGCAGCACGTCGTAGTTGCCGCCCTCGGTCTTGCGGAGCGTGATCACCTCGGCATCGTGCGCCTGGCGCAGGAAGCGGCTGAACTTGCTGAATCCGAGCGCCGTCTCATCCCAGCCGGGCGACAGCTCCAGGATCCGGCGCTTCACGTCCGAGTCGCGCACGGCCGGGCCGTTCTTGCGGACCAGGTCCGCCGTCGCGCGCCGCAGCAGGTCGTAGGAATCGCCGAGATCGCCGGCCGGAACGGCCGTCGGTTCTACCGCCCTCGCGGCTGCCGGCGGCTGCTCCCCGGGCGCAGCGCGCGCACGCTCCGGCCTCGCGGGCTCCGGCTCCGTCTTCGCGGCCGCCGGCTCCTCGGCCGCGGTTGCCTCGACGCGCTCCGCCGGCTCCTTCCGCTCCTCCGCCGGTCTCACCTCCTCACGCCGACCCCGTCCCCGACGGCCCCGACCGCGCCGGGCCTCGCGGGCCTCGGCGGTCGGCTCGGCCGCCGTCTCCGCCTCGGCCGACGGCGGACCCACCTCGAACTGTCCGTTGTCCTGCTTCCGCAGCGAGAGGATCCCACGGCCCGCCGCTTCCTGGAGGAACTTGTTGAACTTCGCGAAGCCGAGCGACTTCTCGTCGAAGCCGGGATCCATCTCGAGCAGGACCTGCTTCAGCCGATCGGAACGCATCACGTCGTCGTTCTCGATCATCTGCTTCAGCGCCATCTCGACCAGCTCCCACGGGTCCTCGCTGACCACGGGCGGCTCGTCGCCGGCGCGCGTCAGGCCCGTGAGCGCCGAGTACGAGTAGTACTCGTCGCAGTTCTGCACGAGGAGGTCGGACGCCGACTCACGGATGCCGACGCCGATGACGTACTTGCCGTACTCCTTCAGCTTCAGCACCAGGCTGCTGAAGTCGCTGTCGCCGGAGAGCAGGATGAACGTGCCGATCTCCGAGCGCGTGAACACGAGCTCGAGCGCATCGATCGCGAGCCGGATGTCCGTCGCGTTCTTCTTCGCGCTGCCGTACGCCGGCGCGAAGATCAGGTCGACGGAAGACTCCGCGAGCGGCACGATGTACTGCGGGTAGCGCCGCCAGTCCGCATACGCGCGCTGGACGGCCACCTTGCCCTTGATGATGTCGCTGTTGAGGAGGTTCTTCAGTTCCTTCGTGAGGTCACTGCGGATCCCCATCGTCACGTTGTCGAAATCGATGAGGAGTGCTGCATGCGGCTCCGCTGCTGTCGAGCCGCCGGACCGGCCCCGGTAGGGCGTCCGTGCGAATTGTGCTGTCATTTGCCTCGCGTTCACTTTCTGTTGGGCGGCGCCGTGCGCCGCCGATTCTCATGGGCGAGGCCGCTCCGCCGTTTCGCAACCGGGGCACCGCATGGACCGGCGATCGTCCGATCGCGGATCCATCGCGGCGCCGCGCTCGCGGCCCGGCTGGAACAGCCCCGACTTGCTGCGCGGGAGCGGAAAGGGCGAGAGACGTGTCATCGGGTGAGTGAGTGGGTCCGTGCAGCGGGCTGCCCACAGCCATGTTCCCGCCGTCTTCACCCACACCCGGACCTCGAACGCTCCCGGTCCCTTCCTCTTCCGAGTCGGTCGCCAGCCGTCAGGGCCGCCGACTCGACTCCTCCGCGCTCACCATGCGGGCCAGCTCGACCCGCCGGACCTTGCCGCTGCCAGTCAGCGGGAAGGAATCGAAAAACCGGACGATGTCGGGCACCTTGTAGTCCGCCAGCGTGCTGCGACACCAGTCCTTGATCTCCTCACCGGTGATGATCGCTCCCTCCACCGCGAGGATGCAGGCACATACCTGCTCGCCCAGGACGTCGTGCGGTAACCCGACGATGGCCACATCGAGCACCGCAGGGTGCGCGTGCAGCCGGTCCTCCACCTCGCGCGGGTAGACGTTGAACCCGCCGCGGATGATCAGCTCCTTGCGCCGGCCGACGATGTGGAGGTACCCCTCCTCGTCGATCATGCCCAGATCGCCAGTCAGGAAATAGCCATCCTCGTCGAACGACTGCGCCGTCTCTCCCGGCTGGCGGTAATACCCCTTCATCACGCCGACGCCCCGGATCGCCACCTCGCCGAGGCTCTCCTCGGGCAGGACCGTGCCATCCAGGTCGAGGACCCGCACCTCCGTGCCGGGCAGTGGCCGACCGACCGTGAAGACCGCCTTCTCCTCCGGATCGTCCACGCGCGTCATGGCGACGGTCGACGCCGTCTCCGTCAGCGAGTAGGCGACGCAGAGGTTCGGACACAGCTCGGCGCGAATGCGGCGAACCATCTCGTCGCCGATCGGTGCGCCGGCGACGATACCGGCACGCAGAGACGAGAGATCGCGCTTCGCGCTCTCGTTCTCGCGCATCTCGGTGATATACACCGTTGGCACGCCATAGTGCACCGTGACGCGATGCCGCTCGATCAGGTCGAGCGCGCGCGCGGGATCGAACTGCTCCTGGAGCACGAGGCAGGCGCCGGCGAACAGCGTGCCCAGCACGCCCGGTCCGAGACCGAACACGTGGAAGACCGTGGCCACGCCGAAGATGATGTCGTGCTCGTCGAGCCGCAGCGAGTCCGCCGTCGCGGCGGCGGTG
This sequence comes from Longimicrobiales bacterium, assembly GCA_036374995.1. Taxonomy (GTDB): domain Bacteria; phylum Gemmatimonadota; class Gemmatimonadetes; order Longimicrobiales; family RSA9; genus SH-MAG3. The sequence continues at coordinate 136,590 of DASUSS010000108.1, forward strand.
ACGAGCAGGTTCTCGTGCGTCAGCGCCACGCCCTTCGGCTTCCCCATCGTGCCGGAGGTATACAGGATCGCGAACGTGTCCTCGGCCGGATTCAGCTCGACCTGCGGCACTTCCCGCCCTTCCCCGCTCGACTCGAGATCCTCGAACTGATAGATCCGGTCGTCGTACCAGAGATCCTCCTCGCCGACCGTGACGAGATATTGCAGATCGGGCAGCGACGTGAGGAAGTTCTCGAACAGCTGGAGGTAATCGACGCCGTTGAACGTCTCGGCGCAGACGACGACGGTCGCCTCGGAGTGACGGAGCATGTACTGGAGCTCCGGCACCGTGTAGCGGGGATTCAGCGGAACGATGATCGCGCCGAGCTTCGCGGCGGCGAACATCGTGACGACGAATTCGGGCCAGTTCGGCAGGTCCAGTGCGATGCGATCGCCGCGCTCGACGCCGAGCTCGTGGAGCGCTGCGGCGAGTGCAGATGCGCGCGCGTTGACCTGGCGGAAGGTGAAGCGCCGGTCACCGAACATGAGGAACACGCGGTCCGGGTGCTCCCGCGCGCGTTCTTCCAGGACCTGTGCGACCGACCGTCCAGCGGCGCGCTCAGCGAGCGCCATCAACCCTCCGCGACTGTTCCGCCAATGCACCGGCGGCCCCGATCGGGCGCCGCCAGGGGCAGCAGGAAGATACCGCAGCGCCAGAGGCCAGTCAAACGCGGTCGGACGCGCCTGCCACGTTCGGCAGGACGCGTTTCAGCACGTCTTCGTCCACCTGATGAGTCCATGCACCATGGTCGGCGCGCGCGCATGCGCCCACCTCGCGCAGGAGCACGAAGCGCGGTACGGCGCGCCGCGCTTTCTTGTCGATGCGAATGGCGCGGATCAGCTCATCGGGATCCGCCGCCGCGTGCGTGGGCAGCCCGAGCCGGCCGAGCAGCTGTGCGAGCACGCGCGCCGTGCCCGCACGCGTCACCCCCACCGCCTCGCCGAGCGCCGCCTCGATGCACATGCCGGTCGCCACCGCATGGCCGTGCGCCAGCCCGTATCCGCTCGACCGCTCCAGCGCGTGACCGACGGTGTGCCCGAAATTCAGAATGGCGCGGAGGCCGGCCTCGTGAGGATCCTCGGAGACGACATCGGCCTTCAGCTCGATCGACCGCGTGATGAGGTGCTCGAGCGCTGCCGCGTGCAGGGCGAGGAGGGCATCGACGTTCTCGCCGATCCAGCCGAAGTATTCGGCATCCAGGACGGCGCCGTGCTTCACCGCCTCCGCGAGGCCCGAGCGCAGCTCGACGTGCGGCAGCGTCGCGAGCTCCGCCGGGTCGATGATGACGATGCGCGGCGCGTGGAACGCACCCACGAGGTTCTTCCCTGCGGGCGTATCGACACCGGTCTTGCCGCCGACCGAAGCGTCGATCATGGCGAGCAGCGTCGTCGGGAGCTGGACGAACGGCACTCCCCGCATGTACGTCGCGGCGACGAATCCGGCGAGGTCGCCGGTCACGCCACCGCCCAGCGCGATGACGCACGAATCGCGGCCGAACCCGAGCTCGAGCATCCGATCGGTGAGCGCCGCCCAGGTCTGCCGCGTCTTGTGCGGCTCGCCGTCCGGGAACGTGAGCACCGTGGTGGACAGGCCGGCGGCGCGCAGCATCCGGACGACACGATCGCCGTGGCTGTCGGCCAGAGTGTCGGGAGTGATCACGGCGTAGGCGGCCGCCGGCGCCGCGGCCGTGACGTGCGCGGCCAGATCGAGGAACGCCCCCGCATGCACCACGACGTCGTAACCGGATACCGGCTCGACGCGGGGATCGACGTGGATGCGTCCGGCCATCAGCGTGTCTGGAGCGGCGTGACATCCACGCCCGCAGGAGCGTCGATCACCTGGACGGCCGCGCGGCCGTCGCGCTCGGCACGCAGCACGCTCACGCTGCGCGCCGGCCGCCGGCCGGCCGCGCTGCGGACGGCGTCGGCGAAGCGGTCTGCGTCCGCGGCCGTTTCCCACAGACTCACCCAGTACAGAACGTCGTGGTTTCCGGGAGCCTCCAGGAGTGCATACCGATCCCCCTCCCAGCCGACCGTGGCCGCGCGGGCGGCGTCATCGACGTGGTGCGCCAGGAAGATCGACATCTCGAGCTGACCGAGCCCGTCCTCGCGCAGCATGCGCCAGCCCGCGGGCGCGCTGCCGAGCGTCACTGGTACCGGCTCGTCACGCTCGCGAATGAAATGCTCGCCCGGCGCGATCACCTGCTCCGTCGACTGCGGCATGAGCGAATCGAGCGGCGCCGGATAGCGCGGCAGCGGCGCGCGCGACGTCCACAGTGCGTGAACGAACGCGGCGCCCTCGATGTACGGAAACAGCAGCGTCTCTCGCACGATCCGCGGCGCCCGCCGAAACACCGGGAACTCGGCCTCCTGCGCCGCCATCGCCTCCTCCTGATCGAGCGCGGGTGGCGCGAGCGACACCGGATCGACCTGCCTGCCGGCCGCACGTTCGGCGAGCAGTGTGATCATGACGAGCATTGCGTGTCCCTCGAGCGCCGCATGCGCCGCGGTCTGCCGGTCGTTGCCGCGATCCGGCGCGACCAGCGAATCGAGATTCGTGTGCTGGTCCTGGAGTGCATGCACCAGCTCGTGCGCGATCACCTGTACCTCGTCGGCCTCGGCGCCCTCGACAATGAACAGCGTCCGTTCCGTCGGTGCGTAGTAGCCGAGCACCTGCTCGGTGTAGAGGTCGAGCAGCAGCGCATGGAGGTCGAGCGTGTCCGGCAGGAGCCCGAGCGCGACGTACGTGCGCCGCAGCGACTCCAGCTCGGCAGGCGGCAGCTCGTGCTCGAGCCGGGTCGCCACATATCTGCGTGCCTCTTCGCGCGGCTGCCAGCGCACGCGCAGCGCCTCGCGCCGGTCGAGCCCGGAGATGCGCTCCAGCGTCGGGACCAGCCGCTCGACGATGCGCGCCAGGTCACGCGGCGAGTCGGCATCGACCACGGGAGCCGCAGCGCCGTCGCGCTGCTGCGCGTCGTCACACGAGCCGCACAGCAGAGCGGCGATTACGCAGGCGATGTTCTGGAGGCGCAGGCGCGAGCTGATCATCTGTCCGGACCACCTGTGGTTTCGAGCGGGAGACCCAGCACGTCCCGGGCCGAGCCCAGCGTTACGAGCGATCGGTCACCGATTGCGGCGAGGCGCTCGGCCAGCCGCTCGCCGGATACGGGATGCCGCAGTTCGGGATCGAGGTCGAGGAGCGGCGCCAGCACGAACGGGCGGTCCATGATGCCGGGGTGAGGAACGACGAAGTCGGGCGTCTCGATGCGGTCGGAGCCATAGAGCAGAATGTCGATGTCTATGACGCGCGGCCCCATGCGATGCGTCGGGGTTCGGCCGATCCGGACCTCGAGATCCTTGACCGCGTGCAGCAGGGCCTCGGGTCCGAGCGGCGTACGGATGCGGATGGCCATGTTCAGGAAACGCGGCTGTCCGGTGAAGCCGTACGGCTCCGACTCGTAGACGCGGGAGGCGCGCTCGATCGTGCCGAGCGCGGCCATGCCGGTGATTGCGGCGTGCAGATGGGCCGCGCGGTCACCCAGGTTGGTGCCGAGACCGAGCAGCACGACGGCCGCATCAGCCGCGCCCGTAACGGTCCTCCAGCCGGACGACGTCGTCCAAATGCGGTGTCGATGCCTCGAGGATGTCGACATCCGTGATCGCCTCGACGCGATGCACGGTCGGCGGGCGGATACGCACGCTCTCGCCTTCCATCAGCTCGATCGTCTCCAGCTCGCCGACGCCCGGCCCGATCACCAGCCGCATCCTCCCGCGCAGCAGGTGCATCGTCTCATCCTTGCGGTCGTGATACTGGAGCGAGAGCGCATGGCCGGCACGCACGTGGAGGATCTTGCCGACGTAGTGCTCGGTGTCCGCCCAGATCAGCTCGTGCCCCCACGGCTTGTCCACCCGGCGCGGCACTCCATTGCTCGTCACGTTCCATCTCCCCGGAAGTTCACTCGAAGGTCACGCGCACGAAGTGCCGCTTGCCGCGCTGCAGCAGGACACTGCCGCCGACGGGGGCGCGCACACGGGCGCCGCGGTCGCTGATCCGCGTTTCATCGACGGACACCGCGCCCTGGTCGAGCAGCCGCGCGGCGTCGCTGTTCGATGATGCGAGGCCCGCCGCGACGAGGAGCCCGGCGAGGGAGACGCCATCCGCGTCGCCGCGCAGGCGTTCGTCCGCACGCGAGAGGCGGATCCGCGGCACGTCCTGCGGTGTGCCGCGCTCGCGGAAGAGCCGGTCGAAGTGCGCCTCCGCCCTCGTGGCCTCCTCGTCATCGTGGTACGTCGCCGCGATCCGGTGGGCGAGCGCGCGCTTCGCGCCATAGGGATCGGAGGCCGCCCGCTCTACCGCCGCCTCGACCTCGCCCGGTTGCAGATTGCCGGCGAGGTGGATCCACTCCTCGAGGACCGCGTCGGGGATCGACATCGTCTTGCCGAACTGCTCCGTGGCCGGCTCGGCAATGCCAATGTAGTTGTCGTACGACTTCGACATCTTCTGCTCGCCGTCCGTGCCACGGAGCAGCGGCATGATCAGGCAGATCTGCGGCTCCTGGCCGTAGCGCTCCTGGACCGTGCGCCCTACGAGCAGATTGAACTTCTGGTCGGTCCCGCCGAGCTCGACGTCTGCGTGCAGCGCAACGGAGTCGTACGCCTGCATGAGCGGGTACATGAACTCGAGGATCGAGATCGGCCGCTGCTGCGCATATCGCTTCGCGAAATCGTCGCGCTCGAGCATTCGCGCGACGGTGTATGTGGACGTGAGCTCGAGCAGCTTCGCGAGGTCCATGGGCGCGAGCCAGCGCGAGTTGAACTCGATACGCACGCGCGACACGTCGAGGATGCGGCCGACCTGCTGGGCGTACGTCTCGGCGTTCGCCGCGATCTCCTCCGGTGTCAGCCGCGGCCGCGTCTCGCTGCGGCCGCTCGGGTCACCGACCCGTGCGGTGTAGTCGCCAACCACGAAGATGACCTCGTGGCCGAGCTCCTGGAACGTGCGGAGCTTGCGGATCGACACGGCGTGGCCGATATGCAGATCCGGACGTGTGGGATCGAACCCCTGCTTGATCCGCAGCGGCTCGCCGGTGCGCCGGCTGCGATCCAGTTTCCGCGCGAGCCCATCCTCCGGGATGATCTCCAGCGCGTCGCGCCGGATCTCGTCGATCTGGTCCTGAACGGGTGCGAAGTTCGACATGGCGCGGATAGTACGACGGCGGCAGGGAAAGTGAAAGTGAACGGCGGCGCGACGGAAACTACAGGGCGCGGGCGAGGCGGGCGGCGCCGAGCACGGCATCGACGGTCCGGTCGATGATCGTGCAGCCGGGCAGCTCGCGGCGCAGCGCATCGGCCACGGCGCCGCGCAGCGGTCCGCTGCGCGCGATCAGTCCACCCATCAACGCGATCTCGGGCGATTCCAGACCGGCGCGGGAGGCGGCAGTCACGGCGAGCAGCACGATCGAGCGAACGGCGTGCTCGAGGATCGCTGCGGCCGCACGGTCACCCTGACCGGCGCAGCTCAGCACGATCGGCGCGAGCGCCGCGATCTCCGCCTTGCTCGCGGCCGCCGCCCACGCGATCAGGTCGTCCGGTGAGTGCATGCGCAGAGTGGTGATCAGCGCGTCGGTCAGCGTCGTGCGGGGCAGCCGGCCGTCGTGCGCACGCGCCACCGTGCGCAGGCCGGCCATCGCAATGTCGTACGCACTGCCTTCATCGCCCAGGATCCGGCCCCAGCCGCCCACGCGGATCGGCGCCCTGTCCGACGCCCGCGCCCACGCGATCGAGCCCGTGCCCGCCACGACCAGTACGCCGGAGCCGTCCGGGAACGCGTCCGCCATCGCCGCCTCCGCGTCCCCCACTACGACGACGCGTTCGGCGACGTGCTCCAGCGTGAGAGCGACCCGAACCGCCTCCCGCTCCTGCGGACGACCCGCTCCGGCCAGACCGCAGCACAGTGCCGTGGCCATATCGGCGCCCGCGTCGTGGAGCGCATCGCGCGCCAGCTGCGCGACCACCGTCGCGGCACCCGACGGCTCGCGCGGATCGACCAGGCCCGCCGGCCCCGTGCGGCGCGCCAGCTCCCGGCCATCGTCGTCGATCACGGCCGCACGCGCATGTGTGCCGCCGCCGTCCACGCCGACGTACAGCCGCCTCATGCAGCCGCTCGCGAGCCGCGCAACGCCGCACTCGCGCTGCCGACCGCGACCGTCACGATCGAGCCGATCAGCGCGAACCACAGACCATCCACCAGCCGCGGCATCGCACCGAACTGCTGCGCTGCCCACACGATCCCCATCACTACGATCGCAGTCGCGATGCCGATCAGCGCATCCGTCTGATCCGCCGACTGCGACAGGATCGCGAGCAGGAAACCGCCCAGCAGACCGCCGTACGTGAACGACGCGATCTGCAGCGCGATCACCACGATCGGCGTGCCCGGCCGCACGAACTGGAACAGCAACGCGCCGCCGATCAGGATGACCGCCCACATGATCGTGAATACGCGGCCGGCACGCATCAGCTGGACGTCATTGCCGACCCGGCCGGCGAGCGGTGCATACAGGTCGTGCGTCGTGGCGGAGGCCAGCGAGTTCAGTGATGAGGAAACCGTCGACATCATCGCCGCCAGGATGCCCGCCACGATGAGCCCGGACAGACCGGGCGGCAGACCCTCCACGATGAAGCGCGGGAAGATCTCGTCCGGTACGTCGAACGCGCGGCCGCCGTAGTACGCGAACAACCCGATCCCCACCATCAGGAACAGTGTGAACTGGACGAGCACGACGACGCCGCTGCCGATCAGCGCCTTGCGCGCGCTCCGCAGTGACGACGACGCGAGCAGCCGCTGTACGATCAGGTGATCCACGCCGTGCGACGCCATCGACAGGAACGCACCGCCGATCAGGCCCGTGAACAGCCACCGCGCACTGCCGAAGCCGCCCTCCAGGTGGACGACGCCCAGCTTGTCCGCAGCACGCGCCGTCGCCACGATGCCGGCCCAGCCGCCCGGCACGAGCCGCACCAGCACATACAGGGCGATCAGTCCGCCGAAGATGTACAGCCCCATCTGCACGACGTCGATCCAGATCACGGCGCGCAGACCGCCATAATACGTGTAGATGACCGTGACCAGCCCCGCTATGACAATGCTCTGCCAGTAGGGCAGCCCGGTGATCAGCGCGATCGGGATCGCCGCCGCGAACACGCGCACGCTGTCCGCGAATGCCCGCGTCACCATGAATATGATCGACGTGAAGCGCCGGGTCGCGAGCCCGAACCTCAGTTCCAGCAGCTGATACGCCGTGACCATCTCGCCGCTGAAGTACCGCGGCAGCAGCACCCATGCGATCAGGACGCGGCCGATCAGGTACCCGCCCGCGAGCTGGAGGAACCAGAAGTCGGTCGTGTACGCAGTCGCGGGGACACTGATGAACGTGAGCGCGCTCGTTTCGGTAGCCACGACGGAGAAGCAGATCGCCCACCAGGGCAGGGCGCGGCCGGCGAGGAAGTAGTCGCGCGCGTCGCGCTGTCGCCCGCCGAGCCATGTGCCGAGCGCGGTGACGCCGACGATGTAGGCGACGAGCACGATAATGTCGAGGCCGGTGAAGGCACTGTGCACGATTCAGCGCTCCTCGCTCCGGTCCGCATCGCTGCTGAGATTGCGCGAGATGATCGCGAAGGCAGCGATGGCAACCGCGAAATACGGCAGTGACGAGATCCGCGGGCCGAAGATGAGACGGCCGAGGCCGAACAGCGAGGCGTACACGCTGACGACGCCGGCGATCCAGTTCATCCAGCTGAGCGCGCCGCCGGCCACGCGGTCGCTGCCGTACCCGAGGCGGGTTGCAACGGCCCTCCAGCCGGGTCCGCCGGGCCGGACGCGGCGATAGAAGGCATCGAGCGTTTCCGCCGGAGTCGGCGGGGTCAGGTAGGTGACTGCGATCCATGCGACGGTCGTGACGGCCGTGGTGACGAGCATGAGGTGCACCCCGCCCATGACGGTCGTGGGGTCGAAGATGCCGCCCAGCGTCAGTATCGCGAACGTGAGCAGTGCGGTGGCCATCGCGCTGATCTCGCTCCACGCGCTGATGCGCCACCAGTACCAGCGCAGGATGTAGACGAGGCCGGTGCCTGCACCGATGGCGATGATGATGCGCCAGGCGCCCTCGATCGAGCCGGCGCGGTAGAGCCACCAGGTGACGATGCCCGAGAGCAGGAAGATGACGGCAGTGGCGAAGCGCGAGGTGCGCACGACCTGCCGCTCCGTCGCGCCGGGGGCGAGGAATCGCAGGTAGATGTCGTTGACGAGGTACGATGCACCCCAGTTCAGCTGCGTCGCGATCGTCGACATGTAGGCGGCGGCAAACGCGGCGACGAGCAGTCCGGTCAGCCCGACCGGAAGCAGGTCGACCACGGTGCGCAGATAGGCCGTTGCGGCATCCGGCTCGCCGGGATAGAGGATGACCGCGGCGAGTGCCGTGAGGATCCAGGGCCACGGCCGGATCGCGTAGTGCGCGATGTTGAACCAGAGCGTGGCCAGCATGCCGTCGCGCTCGGTCCGCGAGCTGAAGATCCGCTGCGCGACATAGCCGCCGCCGCCCGGCTCCGAGCCCGGATACGATGTCGCCCACCACTGCACGGACAGGTAGGCGAGGAACGCCGTGAGCGGCATCCATTCCGCGCCCGCGGCGGGCAGGAACGACAGCGCGGCCTCCGCCGAGCCGTACTGCTCGGGCAGTCGGGCGATCAGCGCATCGAGTCCGCCCACCGCACCGACCGCATAGATCGCGAGCGCAATCGAGCCGGCCATGGCGATCACGAACTGCACCATGTCCGTGACGACCACACCCCAGAGCCCGGCCAGCGTCGAGTACGACATCGTGATCACGAACATGAACAGGAACGCGACGATCGGGTCGATGCCGAGAATGACGTCCAGGATCTTGATCATCGCGAGGTTCACCCATCCCATGATGATCAGGTTGATGGGGAGTGCCATGTAGAGGGCGCGGAACGCGCGCAGAACCGCGGCCGGCCGGCCGCTGTAGCGGATCTCCGTGAACTCGACATCCGTGAGCACTTCGGCACGGCGCCACAGCCGGGCGTAGAAGAAGACGGTGAGCATCCCGCTCATCACCATGTTCCACCAGAGCCAGTTGCCGGCGACACCGTTCTCGGCGACCATGCCGGCGACGGCGAGTGGCGTATCGGCGGCGAAGGTGGTGGCGACCATCGAGGTACCTGCGAGCCACCATGGCAGGGAACGGCCGGACACGAAGAACTCCGATGCACTCCTGCCTGCGCGGCGCGTGTAGGCGAGTCCTATTGCGGCGGATACCACGAAGTACGCGGCGACGATCAGCCAGTCGAGCGTCTGCATCCGGTCTCCGATGCGAAGAGGTTGAACTGTGTCTGCGTTGTGCTACGGATCGATGGTGTCCGTGCGCGCCGTGACTGCCATGTCCAGAATGGCGCGCTGCACGGCATCGGCCAGGTCGCGTCGCAGCGGGATGTGCCGCTGGTTGTCCCGCGTGGGATTGACGCGATTGAGCAGCAGTACGACGAACACGTCGCGTTCGGGATCGATCCAGATGCTCGGCCCGGTGAATCCCGTGTGTCCGTAGGACGAAGCCGTGAACAGACTGCCGGCCGAACTACCCGCCGTCGGCGTATCCCATCCCAGCGCACGGCTGCTCTGCCCGCCCTGACGGCGCGTGAACTCGGTGATCGTCGCCGGATCGATGTAGCGCCGGCCGCCGTAGAATCCGCCGTTGAGCATCATCTGCGCAAATACGGCGAGATCGCGTGCGGACGAGAAGAGGCCGGCGTGGCCGGCCACGCCACCGAGCGCGAACGCATTCTCGTCGTGCACCTGTCCGCGGATGTGGCGCATGCGGTAGACCGAGTCGATCTCCGTGGGCGCGATGCGCATGATGAGCGGGTCCGGCGAGCTGCGCGGCTGCTCGGCATCGCCGTCCAGCTCCATGGTGCCGTACGGCCACTCGAGCGGATTGAAGCCGGTATCGCGCATGCCGAGCGGCTCGAACACCCGCTCGCGCAGCAGCTCGTCGAGCGTCTCGCCGCTGACCTGCTCGATGATCAGGCCGAGCATGATGATGCCGAAGTCGCTGTAGAGCGTGCGGGTGCCGGGCTCGAACTCGAGCGACATCGCGGCGATGCGGCGCCGGTAATCGCTGCGGCCGCGCAGCTCGCGCCACAGCGGGCCGTACGCGGCGAGGCCGGAGTTGTGGAGCAGCAGATTGCGCAGCGTCACGCGCTCCTTCGCGGGCGAGCCGTTCCACTCCGGGATGTGCTGCTTCACGGGATCATCGAGCGAGAGCAGTCCCTCGTCGACGAGCATCATGAGCGCGGTGGTAGTGGCGATGACCTTCGTGAGGGACGCGAGATCGTAGAGCGAGGAGTCGGTCGCAGCGGGGAAGCCGCGGCGGCGGTCGAGGTCGCCGTAGGCGCGCAGCAGCACGAGCCGCCCGCGACGCCCGATCGCGACAGCCGCACCGGGGGATGCACCCTTGACGATGGCCGCCTCGATGATGCTGTCGACGGTCGGGATCAGCAGCGAGTCCATCCCGACGTCCTGAGGCCGCGCGAACTCGAGCGTGCCGCGCAGGACATCCCGCCGGATACCGAAGCCGACGCCGTTCGACGGGAGTGTGATCGGCAGCCGCCCGTGCACGGACGCGCGGCCGGCGATCGCACGCGCGGCCGCCCGCTGCGCCAGCTCTCCGCGCGGCTGCCAGGCGAGCAGGTAGGTCGACGAGCCGGCCAGCGACGCGGGGCCGTACGGGTCGCCGAACGCCACCACCACGGTCCGGCGGGCCACCGAATCGATCCGCGCAGCCAGGTGCCGGGCAGCGTCCGGCACCGTCAGGTGACCCTGTCCGGAGATCGGCATGAGGAACGTCGCGAACACGACCGCGTCGGCGCGCGCCGCGGCGGCGACGACGCTGTCGTGCACGGCCTCCATCGTGTTCTCGTCGACGCGCGCGAACGTGACGGCGCGGCCATAGATGCGGCGCAGCTCGTCGGCCAGCGCGCTGCCGGCGCGGATATCGCCCGACGCCGAGAACGCCACGACGGCCAGGCTGCGGATGCGGCGCGGATCCAGCGGAATGATGTTGCCGGAGTCGCGCGCGAGCGTGATCGAGCGAGCGGCAATGTCGGCGGCCACGGTCTCGTGCTCGGGCGCACCGACGATGCGCGGTACGGAATCGAGCGCCACGGCACGCTCGCGGTGCAGCCCCAGCCGCGCCTTCGCGCGCAGGATCCGGGCAACGGAGCTGTCGACGCGCGTGTAGTGGATCCGGCCGGAGCGGACGGCGGTGACGAGTGCGCGGTGGGCCTGAACGGGATCGGGCGGCGAGAGCACCACGTCCGTGCCGGCCTCGACCGCGCGCACGGCGATCTCGCCCGGTGAGTAGCCCGGCACGTCGCGCAGGGCACCCATGGTCATCGCATCCGTGATGACGATCCCATCGAACCCGAGCCGCCGGCGCAGCAGCTCGTTGCCGATCTGCGGCGCGAGCGTCGCGGGCGTGATGGCGCCGCCGGTGAGCGACGGTACCGCGATGTGACCGAGCATGATACTGGACACACCGGCCGCGATCGCTCTGCGGAACGGCCGCAGCTCCCGCTTCTCGAGAGTCTGGAGCGTCGCATCGATCACGGGCAGCTCGACGTGCGAGTCCACGTGCGTGTCGCCGTGACCCGGAAAATGCTTCGCCGTGGTGAGCACGCCGCCCGCCGTGGCGCCGCGGATGAACGCGGCCGCGTACTCGCCGACCAGGGCGGGATCGCTGCCGTAGCTGCGGATGTTGACGATGGGGTTGTCCGGTGCCGTGTTGATGTCGACCACGGGCGCGAACACCCAGTGGATGCCGACCGCCCGCGCCTCGCGCGCCGTGATCCGTCCCGCCAGCTCGGCGGCCAGCGGGTCACCGGTCGCCGCGATCCCCATGTTGAAGGGAAACGCCGTGCCGCCATCGCCCTCGATGCCGTACGGCAGGTATGTCGGTCGCCATAGGCGCATACCCGCGCCCCACTCCAGATCGGCGCCGAAGACGAGCGGGACGCGCGCGCGTGACTGCAGCTCGTTCAGCTTCATCGCCACATCGAGCGGCGAGCCGATGCCGACCACGAATCCGCCGACGCGCGCCTCATCGACCAGCCGCTGCGTCTCCTTCATTGCCGGGCCGCGGTAGTTCTCGAAGCTGCCCGGCAGACGCAGCATCAGCATCTGGCCGACGCGCTCCTCGAGCGACATGCCGGTCAGTGTGTTGTAGACCCACGTCTCGTCGGGGAGATCGAGCGGTGCGGGCGGGAGCGGCACGGGCGGCGGTACCGGCGCGCGGGCGCACGCCGCCACGACGATCGCCGCCGCGGCGAGCCGCATGACACGCGCGGGCCGCCGCATCCTCGTCACTGCGCGCTCACCGCGCCGATCTGCACTCCTTCGCCCACCTGATGGTACGGAGGAATCGGGATCGGCAGGCGTCCCTGGACGGGGGCGCGGCCGAGCAGCGCACGGGCGGCTGCGGTCTGCGCAGGTTCCCAGGGCGCCCACGCCAGCACGTACGTGCCGATCGCGGGGAACTGCTGGAGCACGTACGGATTGCCGAACGCGGTGATGATGACGGGCCGCCGCGCCGCCATCGCGGCCACCGCCTCGGCGACGTGCGGAGCAATACCGATGCCCTCCTTGCCCGCGACGACGCGGATGAACGGCGAGAACAGCACGACGTCGGCGCTGTCCGCACGCGCGGAGATCGAGGCCAGCCGCGTGGCGTCGACGGCACCCGAGATCGCGACGGTGCTCAGCTCACTCACGCCCGTCGCGAGCTCGCGCTGGAACGCACGGCCGGCGACGGGATCGAAGTCGTCCGTGTAGATGATGCTGAGCACGCGCTGCGCCCGGAGCGGCAGCAGGCCGTTCTGATTGCGGACGACCGTGATCGAACGCTGCGCCGCTTCCGCCGCGATCCGCTGATGCTCGGGCGCGCCGACGATCCGGGGGATGCGCTCGATGTCGACGCGCGCGTTCTCGTGCAGGCCGAGCTGCTGCTTCGCCCGCAGCACGCGCAGTGCGGACTGCTCGATGCGCGATTCGGTGAGCTCGCCGCGCTGTACGGCATCGACCACGGCATCGATCACGACGGGCACATCGTCCGGCATCATCTGAAGCAGCACATCGGCCCCGGCCGTCAGCGCCATGACCGCCGACTGGCCGCTGCCCCAGCCCTCCACGATCGCGCCCATGTCGAGGGCATCGGTGAAGACGATGCCGTCGAAGCCGAGCTCGTCGCGCAGCAGACCGGAGAGCAGCCGCGGGTTCAACGTTGCCGGGACGGAGTCGCCGGTCAGGGCCGGGAACGCGATGTGTGCGCTCATCACGGCCGCGACGCCTGCCGCGAATGCGGCGCGGTACGGCGGCAGCTCGACCCGATCGACCCGCGTCTTGTCGACGGTGATCAGCGGCAGGTGGACGTGCGAGTCGGTCCCGGTGTCGCCGTGTCCCGGGAAGTGCTTCGCAGTCGCGAGCATCCCGTGCTCCTGGATACCGCGGATGTGCGCGGCCGCCATGCGGGAGACCAGGGCCGGATCCGCGCCGTAGCTGCGCGTGTTGATGATCGGGTTGGCCGGGTTGTTGTTCACATCGACGACCGGCGCGAACGTGACGTGGACGCCCGCCGCGCGCCCCTCCAGCGCCGTGATGCGGCCGAGCTCCCACGCAAACCGCTCCTCGCCCGTCGCGCCGAGCCCCATGAGTGGCGGGAACCGGGTTCCTCCCCCATTCTCAAGGCCGTAGGGCAGGATCGTCCCGGCATTGAGAACCTGACCCGGGCCGTGCTCCATGTCGGCCGTCACGAGGAGCGGCACGGCGGCCATCTCCTGGAGCATGTTCAGCTTGACCGCCATCTCGAGCGGCGGGCCGACCGTGACGATGACGCCGCCGACGCCGAGCTCGCGCACCCAGGTGCTCATGCGGTCGTACGCGCCGGCACCGACCGGGACGTACTCTCCGCCGATGCGCGGCATGAGGAGCTGGGCCACCTTCTGGCGCAGCGTCATCCCGCGAAGCGTGCTCGCCGCCCAGTCGGCCGGCCGGGGCGGCTCGACCGGCGTCACGCGGGCCGGGGGTGCACAGGCCGCAATCGCGAGAACGCAGGCGAGAGCGAGGGAACCACGTGTATCGTCAAACCACATTCCAGGACCTCGGCGCAATGACGGCGGGAATATTCCAAGCTACGAGAGCGCATGGTCTCCGGCAACGCGCTCGTCTCCTGGCCGCCGGGGGCGCCCTGGCGCTCCTGGCGTGCGCCGCCGAGGCACCGCGTGACACGGCCGCGCCGTCGGCGGTCATGTCCGGGCTCGACGTGGTGCTCCGCGACGGCGCGCCGGCGCTGGAGGGGAAGCGGCTCGGGCTGATCACGAACCACACCGGCATCGACCGCAGCGGCACGCTCGGCATCGATCGGCTGCACGCCGATGACCGCTTCGAGCTCGTCGCACTGTTCAGCCCGGAGCACTCGATCACGGGCCGCGTCGAGGCGGGCGAGCACGTCGACAGCGGCCGCGACACGCGCACCGGCCTGCCCATTCACTCGCTCTACGGCGAGACGCGGAAGCCGACGCCGGAGATGCTCGCGGACATCGATGCGCTCGTCTTCGACATCCAGGACATCGGCACCCGCTACTACACGTACGTGTGGACCATGGCGCTCGCACTACAGGCGGCGGCGGAGAACGACCGGGAGCTCGTCGTGCTCGACCGGCCGAATCCCATCGGCGGCGAGCTCGTCCACGGCAACGTTCAGGACTCGGCGCACCTCACGTTCGTCGGGCTGTATCCGGTGCCCATGCGCCACGGCCTGACACCGGGCGAGCTCGCGCGCTACCTCAACGAGGAGCACGGCATCGACGCGCGACTCACGGTCGTACCGGTCGAGGGCTGGCAGCGGTCGATGTGGTTCGAGGACACCGGTCTGCCCTGGGTGGCGCCATCGCCCAACATGCCGACCGTCGAGAGTGCGACGCACTACCCGGGTACGTGCCTGTTCGAGGGGACCGGTGTGTCGGTCGGCCGCGGGACCGATGCCGCGTTCTCCCAGATCGGCGCGCCGTGGATCGATGCCGATTCGCTGGCAGCGCGCCTCGAGCGCCATGCCATTCCGGGTGTGCGCTTCGAGCCGGTCACGTTCACCCCGGCCAGTCCCGGCGATGGCAAGTACGCCGGCACGGCCGTGCACGGTGTACGTCTGGTGACCACCGACCGCGGCGTCTACGATCCGACGCGCGCCGGCATCGCGGCACTGGTCGAGATCCGGGCGCTGTATCCGGACAGCCTCACGTTCCGGGAATCGCACTTCGACCGGCTTGCCGGCAGCGCGCGCGTTCGCGAGCTGCTGCTCCGGGGCGCGACCGTGGACGAGATCACCGCCGGGTGGCCGGGGGAGCGCGCGGCGTACGAGCGCGCGCGTCAGCGCTACCTGCTCTACCCCTGAAGGAGTCGATCGCCGTGATGCGACGTCGTACGATCCCGCTCCTGGCGCTCGTCACCTTCGCGTGCGCACCCGCCGCGCCATCCGCGCGTCCGGTGCCGACGGGCACGGCGCTGCCGCCGCAGGCGTTCGCCTCGGATCTCGCAGCGCTCGAGGTGGCGATCGGCGAACGGATCGGGCGGGAGGCGGGCGAATTCGGGATTGCCGTCATCGACATCGAGACGGGTCGTACCGCGGGCGTGAACGAGCACGTCGTGATGCACGCGGCGAGCACCATGAAGGTGCCCGTGCTGCTCGAGCTCTACCGCCGCGCGGCGTCGGGCCGGCTTCGACTGGATGATACGATGCCGGTCACGGCGACGTTCCGCAGCATTGCGGACACATCGCACTACACGCTGTCGAGCGAGGATGACAGCGAGCACACGCTCTACGGGAGGGTCGGTGAGCGCGTCGCATTCCGCGAGCTCGCACGGCTCATGACCGTGCGCTCGTCGAATCTCGCGACGAACATCCTCATCGACACGCTCCGCGCCCCGGCGATCCAGGAGACGACGGATCGCGTCGGCGGCTGGGGCATGCGCGTGCTGCGTGGCGTCGAGGACATCCCCGCGTTCAATGCCGGGATGAACAATACGACGACGGCGCTCGGACTGGCCCGGGTGCTGGCTGCGATCGCCCGCTGTGACGTGCTGCCGCGCGCGGAGTGTGACGAGGTCCTCGATGTCCTGGCGGCGCAGGAGTTCAACGAGATGATACCGGCCGGCCTGCCGGCGGGGACGCGGATAGCACACAAGACCGGCTCCATCACCGGCATCCGCCACGACGGCGCGATCGTGCTGCCCGAGGGCAGTCCGCCGTACGTCCTGGTGGTGCTGACGCGCGGAGCGGACAGCGCGGCGGTGCGTCGCGTGTCCGCGGATGTCGCGCGGCTCACCTGGCAGATGCTCGGACCGGACGGCACCCTCCGGCCGAGGTGGCCGGCCGCAATCACGGAGCTGATCGCGCTGCACGCGCGCCATCGCGTCCCCGCGTTCCCCGCACCGACGCTCGGCTACGACGAGCTCTGGGGCACGCTCGGTCCGATCATCGACCGGTCCGCGGCACTCACGCGCGAGGAGGTCGGGCGCGCCGGCTCGGGACGGCCGATCTACCTCGTCCGGACCGGCGACGGCCCCACCCGCGTCCTGTTCTGGTCGCAGATGCACGGCGACGAGACCACGGCGAGCCGCGCGCTGACGGACCTGTTCAACTTCATCGCGAGCGCACCCGACGATCCGCGGGTGCGCCGCTGGTCGGAGCGGCTGACGATCCTGGCCGTACCCATGCTGAATCCCGACGGTGCGGACGCGCACCGGCGCCGGAGCGTGCACGGGATCGACATCAACCGCGATGCGCGCGTCCTGGCGACGCCGGAGGCGCGCACGCTGAAGCAGGTGCAGGAGCGCTGGCGCCCGGACTTCGGCTTCAACCTGCACGACCAGAACCCCCGCGCGCGTGCCGGGCGCAGCAGCCGCAATGCCGCCATCGCACTGCTCGCGCCGCCGCCGGACGCCGAAGCGACGCCGACCGCCTCGTTCGTGCGCGCGACCCGGCTCGCCGCGCACCTCGCCCGCACGCTCGCGCCCATGCTCGCGCAGCACCTCACCCGCTATGACGACAGCTACAACGCGCGCGCGTTCGGTGATGGCATGCAGAGCTGGGGCGTGAGCACCGTCCTCATCGAGTCGGGCGGCTGGCGCGGCGACGAGCCGAAGCACTACCTGCGGACCGCGAACTTCGTGGCGCTCGCCGCCGCACTCGACGCGATCGCGGCTGCCTCGCTCGAGAGCGCCGATGTCGCGCTCTACGCCGAGCTCCCGCAGAACGGCAGCTCGATGAACGACCTCCTGATCCTGGGCGGCCAGGTGGTGCTGCCGGGACTGCCGCCCTACCGCGCCGACATCTCGATCAACGGCGCGTCCGTCGGCGGCCCCACCGCGACGCAGATCGTCGAGATCGGTGACCTGACCGGTGTCGAGGCGAAGGACACGGTCGATGCGACCGGCCTCTTCATCCACGCCGAAACGCCGGACGACTCGCCGTCGCTCCAGCCGGGTATGCCGCCCGTGCTGCTCCTGAGGCGCGGTGCGGATCCCGGGAGCGAGCTGGTGTGGGAGATCGTAGGGCTGCGCGCGCGCCGGATGACGGCTCGCTGACCCTCTGCGGCGCTCAGCCCTGGGGGTTCGGGCGGCGTTTTTGGGCGCAGAGGCGCAGAGGCGCAGAGCGCCGGCGCTGCGTCGGGCTTCCATGCCCGTTCTGCCTCTTCATTGTCATGAACGGATTCGGAATACCGGCCAGCGTGTGACGACCGCGCACGAGGCAGCTTCGAAATCCATTTACGACAAACGGAAGTCAGCTGCTCCGATGAAGCAGACGCAGACTGCGTCTCTGCGTCTCTGCGCCTCTGCGACCAGAAATCGTCCCTGCCCCTGCCCCCGCCCCTATCTCTCGAGCAATGCCGGGATGGTCGTCTCGAACGCGGCCGGGTGCACGAGCAGGGCGCCGTCGTCGGGCAGGCGCAGCTCGACCGGTCGATCGCGGATGGCGCGGCGGAATCCCTTCCCCTCCAGGACGCGGTGCACGTAGACGCGCCGGCCGACCACCATCACCACGCACAGCACGGGCACCGCGACGAGGAGTCCGACGATGTGGAGCAGGTGCGCCATGATCAGGACGGCGAGGATGCTGAGCACGGGAGGGAGGTGGACCTGCCGCTCCATGATCATCGGTGCGACGATGTTGGCCTCGAACGCGTGGACGCCCACGCCGAGCATGACGACCCAGAACGCCTGCACGATGCCACCGGTACCGAGCACGAAGATGGCCGGCAGCAGCGTCGAGAACAGCGTGCCGAAGAACGGCACGATCGCGACCGCGCCCGTGAACACGCCGAACGCGAGGGCGTAGGGCACGCGGAGCAGCTCGAGTCCGATCCAGGTGAACACGCCGAGCACGATCATGGCCAGGATCTGACCGACGATCCAGGCCCGGAGCGTACGGCCGAGGTCGCCGAGAATGTCGCGCACGAGCTCGCGATGGACGGGCGGCGCGAGCAGGATGAACCCCTCGCGGTACAGCGACGGCCGCAGCGAGAGGTACATGCCCATGACGAGCACGCTGATGAAGTGGATGGCGAACGTGATTCCGCTGAACAGATACGGTACGACACCGCGGAAGTATCCGCCGATCTGAGCGACGATGATGCCGGTGTAGCTCTCACCGGGCTCGAGTGTGCCGAGTAGGTGCGCCCAGAAGGGTGACTGGCTGGCGAGCGCGATGAGGTCGGCCTCCCAGCGGGCCATCAGCGCGGGCATCGCCTCGATCAGCCCCTGCGTCTGCTCGACGACGGGCGGCACGATCAGCCACAGGATGCCCGCGATGCCGACGAACGTGATCAGGAGTGCGATCATGAGGCCGGCCGCGCGCGGCACGGCCAGCCGTTTCTGGAGCGAGTCCGTGATCGCGCTGAGGTAGATCGCGAACAGGATCGCGATGAAGAAGAGGAGGAGTACCTCCGCGATGCGATGGAGGAACAGCAGCAGCAGGACAGCGAAGATCGCCGCGATCAGGACTGCATATGGACGACGGTTCATTCGCGTTCAGTGCTGCCGTTCCACCCGGCTACGCCTCTTCCTCGATCTCCGCGTCACGGACGATCGCTTCGCCGTTGCCCGTGCCGAGCCGCTTCGCGCCGCCATCCGTCTGACCGGCGGGGAGAGTCAGCCCCATCTTCTGCTTCAGCTCGAGCAGACGGAACTCGACGGACTGATCGGCCGGCTTCAGCTGGGCGAACTGCTGCTCGAGCGTGTCGCCGGACAGCGATTCCGAGACCTCGGCGGCCGCGAGCGCGCGACGCTCCGACTCCTCGATCTTCTCCGCCATGCGCTCGAACGTCTCGAATGCCGACTGATCGTTCAGCCCGGCCATCGTCTCGTGGATCCGCTTCTGCGCCTGTGCGCGCTTCTGCTTCGCGACGAGCAGGTTCTTCTTGCGCTTCGCTTCCTCGATCTTGTCGTTCAGCGCGCGCAGCGAATCCTTGAGGCGGTCGGTTTCTGCCGCGTGGCGACGCCAGGTCTCCTCCAGCGCCATGGCGCGCTCCATGTGCTCCTGCTGTCGCAGCAGCGCCTGCTTGGCCAGATCGTCGCGTCCCTCGCCGACCGCGAGCATCGCGCGATGCTCCCAGTCATGGGACGCCTTCTGCTCCCCCTCGACCTGCGAGCGCAGCTTGCGCTCGTCCGCGATCGCCACGGCCACTTCCTGCTTCGCCTTGGCGAGCTGCTCGCGCATGTCGATGAGGACCTGGTTGAGCATCTTCTCGGGGTTCTCCGCCCGGGCGATCGCATCATTGATGTTCGAGCGGATCAGCGTCGACAGCTTCTGAAAGATTCCCATGGTCCTATCCCTGTTGCGCGACCTGGGCCGCTCCCTGCTCGACGATCGCAGCCAGTTCCGGGAGGTGGCTCGATGCGGCCATCGTGAGGCTCTCGTAACTGCTGCGCAGCTCGACGAAATCCAGCGTCTCCAGCTCCAGCGCGTCGGAGAGGACGACCTCCTGGGCCTCGATGCCGTAGCTGCCGTGGACGATGTCCGTCGCGTTCAGCTCGAGCATGCGGCGGTAGAGCGGGGCGAGCCGCACGTCATCGGCGGAGTCCGGCAGGTTCATGACCTTGAGGCGGAGTACGATGACCGGCGGAGTGTACGTCACGACGACGGCCGCGCCATAGTCCGATTCGATCCTCCACATCGATTCTTCGATCTCCTCGAAGTCGTGCTCCATGCGGATGAGGTAACTCTCGAGGTCTTCCCGTGTCATCATCGTGACGCCCAGTCAGCTGGTTCGCGTTCACCCGGTGCAGGGTTCAAGGTACAGCATCCCTACGGCGGCTGTCACGGGTTGGTTGCGTCCCCGTGCGCTCGAAGCCGCCCGTGCGGTCGGCGGCGCCGCGCGATACCGGGCGTTTTCGCCTCCTTGACGCTCCGGCCTGCCGCAGCGCATCCTGCCTCAGGCCGCTCGGTTTCCGCCCTCTTCCAGACTCGCCCGGATCGGAGCCGGAATGCCTCCTCCGAGAGCTCGACCCGCCGTCTCTGCCGTGCTCCTGATGGCCGCGGCAGTCTGCCCGCTGCGCGCTCAGGTGGTGGTCGGCCGGCTCGTCGATGCGAGTGCGAATCGACCGATCGCCGCGGCATTCGTGCAGCTGCTCGACTCCGCCGGCGTACGCCGGGCCGGCGCGCTCACGGACAGCACGGGGCGTTTCGTGCTCCGGGCCGATGCGGACGGGACGTATCGGCTGCGGGCGGAGCGGCTGGGCTACGAGCCGGTGACCTCGCCGGCGCTCCGCCTGGGCGCAACGCCACTCGATTATGTGTTCTCGCTCACGCCGCGCGCGCTCGTGCTGCCCGCCGTGTCGGCGCGCTCCGAGGATTCGCGCGGCTGCGAGCGCCGTCCGGACGGCCGCGCCGTCTACGCGCTGTGGAACGCGGTGCGCACGGCACTCGGTGTCGCATCGTGGACGCAGGCGACCGGTGCACTCCGCTTCTCCGTGATGAACTACTTCCGCGAGCTGGACCCGTCGCTGCGCGACATCCGCCGGGAAGAGCGCACACCGGCATACTCTGCCGTCGTGCTGCCGTACCGAGCGGTCGATCCCGACCATCTCGCCCGCGTCGGCTACCTGATCGCGGATGGCCGCGACAGCTGGCTCCTCGGGCCCGACGCGGACGTGCTGCTCTCGGAGCCGTTCCTGAACTCGCACTGCTTCCGCATCATCGACTCGCCGGACACCGGCGTCGTGGGACTCGGCTTCGAGCCATTGCGCCGCGACGAGCTCGCCGATGTCAGTGGCGTGCTGTGGGTGGACCGGCGCACGGCCGAGCTCCGCTACCTCGCGTTCGAGTTCGAGAACCTGCCCGACCATCTGCGCAACTTCGGCGCGAGCGGACAGGTCCACTTCCGACGCCTGGAGAACGGCATCTGGATCATCGACCGCTGGTGGATCCGCTCGCCACAGGTGGGCAACCGCCGCGGCATGCGCCGCTACCGCCTGCTCGGTCACCGTGAGGATGGCGGCACGGTCACGTCCGTGACACCGCTCGACGCGGAGCGCCGCCCGGAGGGCGGCCGTGGTCTGATCGAAGGGTTCGTGCTCGACAGCACGACGAGCGCGCCGCTGTCCGGCGCTCTCGTGTTCCTCGAGGGCACGCGGTTCTCCGCCCAGACGAGTACGACCGGCCGCTATCTGATCCAGCGCATTCCCGGCGGCCGCTACGCGATCGGGTTCACGCACCCGGTGCTGGAAGAGCTCGGCGTCGCGCTGCCGGTCGACAGCATCACGATCACGGGTTCACTGCCGCTCCAGCGGGTCTTTGCAGGACCGTCCATGACGACGATCCTGCGCACGGTCTGTCCCGGGGAGGTGGAGGAGCCCACGACCGGCCTCGTCTACGGGGCGGTCCACGACGAGCACACGGGGGAGCCTGTCGAGGGAGTGGATGTGCACGCATCCTGGCGCGGCCTGCCGCCGTCCGGATCCGGGCGCACGGTGGACCGCGTGCGGTCCACGCGCACGCGGCCGGACGGCCGCTACTTCCTCTGCTGGGTGCCGACGGATCGCGAGCTGGAGCTGCGTGCGGATACGCGACGCGTGCGCCATCCGGCCGTGAAGGTGCACCTGTCCGGATCGCCGATGCTGCGCCGCGAGTTCTACTGAAGCGTCAGCCGACCGGTGCCAGTCCCAGCGTGTCGGCCAGAAACCGGCCGGTATGCGACACCGGATTGGCCGCGACTGCCTCCGGACTGCCTTCCGCGACGACGCGTCCGCCGCCCGCTCCGCCTTCCGGTCCGAGATCGATGATCCAGTCGGCCGTCTTGACCACCTCGAGGTTGTGCTCGATCACGATGACCGTGTTGCCGCGATCGACCAGGCGATGCAGCACGTGCAGCAGCAGGCGCACATCCTCGAAATGCAGGCCGGTCGTCGGCTCATCCAGGATGTAGAGGGTGCGGCCGGTGTCGCGCCGTGACAGCTCGGTCGCGAGCTTGACCCGCTGCGCCTCGCCGCCCGACAGCGTCGTCGCGGACTGGCCGAGATGGATGTAGCCGAGCCCGACATCCGACAGCGTCTGGAGCTTGTGCCGGATGTTCGGCACGGCGTCGAAGAACTCGAGCGCTTCGTCGACCGTCATGTCGAGGACGTCGGCGATCGTGCGGCCCTTGTAGAAGACCTCGAGCGTCTCCCGGTTGTAGCGACGGCCGCGACACACATCGCACGGGACGTACACGTCCGGCAGGAAATGCATCTCGATCTTGATCAGGCCGTCGCCCTGGCACGCCTCGCAGCGTCCGCCCTTCACGTTGAAGCTGAAGCGCCCGGGCGTGTAGCCGCGGATCTTCGACTCCGGCAGCTCGGCGAACAGCGTGCGGATGGGCGTGAACAGGCCGGTGTACGTGGCCGGATTCGACCGCGGCGTGCGGCCGATCGCGGACTGGTCGATGTCGACGACCTTGTCCACGCGCTCGATGCCGTCGATCCCGTCGTGCTCGCCGGGCAGCACGCGCGCATTGTAGAAGTGACGCGAGAGAGCGGCGTACAGGATGTCGGTGATGAGCGTGCTCTTGCCGGAGCCGCTCACGCCGGTGACGCACGTGAACGTACCGAGCGGGAACGCCGCATCGATGTCGCTCAGGTTGTGGGCGCGCGCACCGCGCACGACGAGATGCTCGCCGTCGGCTGCCGCGCGCCGCTGCTTCGGTACCGGGATCTCGCGGTCGCCGCGCAGATAGGCGGCCGTGAGCGAGCGGTCGCTCTTCAGCACGTCGTCGAGCGTGCCGGCAGCCACGACGTGGCCGCCGTGGCGGCCCGCGCCGGGGCCCATGTCGATGATGTGATCCGCGGCGATGATCGTTTCGCGGTCGTGCTCGACGACGAGCACCGTGTTGCCCAGATCGCGCAGCTGCTGGAGCGTCTGGAGCAGGCGCTCGTTGTCACGCTGGTGCAGGCCGATGCTCGGCTCATCGAGGATGTACAGCACGCCGACGAGGCGGCTGCCGATCTGTGTCGCCAGCCGGATCCGCTGCGCCTCGCCGCCCGAGAGCGTCTCGGCACTGCGGCCGAGCGTCAGGTACTCCAGGCCGACGTTCACCAGGAACTGGAGCCGCTCGCGCACTTCCTTCAGGATCGGGCCCGCGATCTCCGGCGGCAGTGAAGTGGACGATGCCAGGTCGGCAAAGAACACGAGCGCCTCGCCCACGCTCATCTGCACGACATCGCCGATCGAGCGACCGCCGACCGTGACGGCGAGGCTCTCGGGCTTGAGGCGGCTGCCGCCGCACGTGCGGCAGGGCAGCGTCATCATGTACTCCTGAAGCTGCTCGCGGACCGTATCGGATGTGGTCTCTTCGTAGCGGCGCATCACGTTCGTGAGCACGCCCTCCCACGGCTCGCTGTACGAGCCGGCGGCGCCGCCGGCCCGATACGGAAACTTCACCTTGCGGCGGCCGGATCCGTTCAGGATGCCGTCGCGCACCTTCTGCGGCAGCTCACCCCACGGCGAGTTCGGATCGAAGCCGTAGTGATCGGCCAGGCCGGGAACGACGGTGCGCCGCAGGTGTCCGGTCGGCTCGCCCCACGGCAGGATCACGCCCTCGAGGATGGAGATGATCGGGTCGCCGACGACCAGGTCGGGGCTCACCTCGCGCCGCGTGCCGAGTCCGCCGCAGCCGTCGCACGCGCCGTATGGCGAATTGAACGAGAACTGACGGGGCTCGAGCTCGGCCATGCTCGTGCCGCAGTGAACGCACGCGTAGCGCTCGCTGAAGAGGTGGGACTTCGCCTCGGCGGCATGCTCGACGACTTCCGCGATCCCGTTCGCCGCGCGCAGCGCCGTCTCGAGCGAGTCCGCGAGCCGCGAGCGGTCCGCCTCGCGCACGACGAGACGGTCCACGACGACCGAGATGTCGTGGTTCTCGTACCGGTTCAGCTTCGGCGGCGACTCCAGATCGTGCAGCTCGCCATCGACGCGCACGCGCACGAACCCCTTGCGGCGCGCTTCCTCGAACAGGTCCCGGAACTCGCCCTTCCGGCCCCGCACGAGCGGCGCGAGCACCTCGATGCGCGTGCCCTCCGGCCACGCGAGGATCTGATCGACGATCTGCGTCGCCGACTGCCGCCGCACCGGCCGGCCGCACTCCGTGCAGTGCGGCACACCGACACGCGCCCAGAGCAGGCGCAGGTAGTCGTATACCTCCGTGACGGTTCCCACCGTCGAGCGCGGATTGCGGCCGGTCGTCTTCTGCTCGATCGAGATCGCCGGCGACAGGCCGTCGATCACATCGACATCGGGCTTCTCCATCACGCCGAGGAACTGCCGCGCATACGCCGACAGCGACTCCACGTAGCGGCGCTGCCCCTCTGCGTAGATCGTATCGAAGGCGAGCGACGACTTCCCCGACCCGGACAGGCCGGTGATCACGACCAGCCGGTCGCGCGGGATCTCGACGTCGATGTTCTGGAGGTTGTGCTCGCGGGCACCGCGGACGACCAGCTTCTCTTCCATGTGCTCCGGGGTTCGGGTGGGGTGAGAGTACCCCCGCGCGCACTGCGGGTTCTGAGAGACCAGGCCACCGGTTCCCGCAGGAAACGTCAGGAGGACGTGCGAGCTCGGGGAGGTGCTTCGCGGGTTCCGGATCCCGGGTCTGGCGAACCGAACACGCCCTTTCCTACCCCGCCGCGACCACGGACTACTTCGCCCGCTCCAGGTACTTCCCTTCCCGCGGATCGACGCGGAGCATGTCGCCCTCGTTGATGAACGCGGGGACCTGGACGGTGACGCCGTTCGAGAGCTTCGCGGGCTTCGTCATCGCGGTCTTGGTGGCGCCGGTCATGGTCGGCTCGGTCTCGACCACCTCGAGCTCGAGCGAGGACGGCAGCTCGACGCCGATCGCCTGGCCGTTATAGAACTCCGCGAGGATCACCATGTTCTCCGTGAGCCACTGCCCTGCATCACCCAGCACTTCATCATCCAGCATGAGCATCTCGTACGTCTCGTTGTTCATGAAGTGGTAATGATGCGCGTCCTTGTACATGAACTGGAGCTCATGCGTCTCCATCTGCGCCTTCTCGACGGTGTCGGCTGCGCGGAAACGGTGCTCCGTCATCGCACCCGTCTTGATGTTGCGCATCTTCGCCTGGACGAACGCGCGCAGATTGCCCGGTGTGTGATGATGGAAATCGATCACGCGGTGCGGCTCGCCATTGAAGATGATGACGTTGCCGCGACGGATCTGCGTGGCAGGCATGGGCATGGAAATCGTTCCTTACTCGCGGTAGAAGCAGTAGAGCCTGGCAATTTTCGCGGCGGCCGGCATGCGCGTCAAGCGGCCGGCATGCGTGTCGAGCGGCCGGCGTCTCGTCCGGGCGCTCAGGCCGAGCGGTGCGCGGCGAGCCAGTCGGCGAGCAGCGGCCAGATCTCGTGCCGCGCATCGCGGCTGACGACGAGGCCGACGTGGTCGTAGTCGCGTCGGAACCCGGTGTCGATCCCGGCCTCGATGAACAGGCGATCGGCGGAAGCGACCAGCTCGAAGAGTCCGCGGCAGGCGTGGGGCGGCGCGAAGCGGTAGTCGCCGCTGCCGGCGAGGAACAGAAGCGGCAGACGCAGGGACGCGAGCGTGACGCTGTAATCGGTGCCGTCGCGTCCGATCCAGTGCCCCTTGAGGTTCCAGTCCATCCACTGCTCCATGACGCCGGGCAGCTCATCCTCGGGTCCGAGTCCGAGCAGCCGCGCGGGGAACGCCGTCATGTGGCGGGAGGCGAGTCGCATCGACCACGCCGCGATACGGCGCCAGCGCTGGAGCCACGGCAGCGGTGTGGCGATGATCGCGGCGGCGGCGACGCGGGCCTCGAGCCCGGTGGTGCCTGCGAGTGCGGCGAGGACGGAAGCGCCACCGGCGGAATGGCCGACGAGGAGCGGGCGCCTGCCGTCCGCCGCCGCCGCGGCGACGGCCGCCGGGATGTCGAACCGGCCCCAGTCGTCGAAGTTCCAGCGCTGTCCGGGCGCCGGCCGCTGACTCTGGCCGTGCCCGCGAAAGTCGATGGTCCACGCCTCGAAGCCGCGCGTCGCGAGCTCGCGGGCGAATCCGGTGCCGCGGGTGCCGAGCCAGAAGCTCCAGTTCGAGAACGTGCCGGGCGCGAGCACGACGGGCACTGCTGCGCGGTCGCCGAGCCGATGGACGGCAATGCTGACGCCGTCCGCCGTCGTGATGCGCTCCACGGTCGCGGCACCGGTCATCCGCAGCAGTCTATGCGGGCAGGATGACGCGCATCGCCTCGCGCATGACCGAGACCGTGACGGGCGTCACGCCCGACGGGTCGCCATCCACCTGCACGGCAATGGGCGGATCGGCATCGATCGTGATCTCGTGGGCCTGGAAGTGGAGCAGGCGGTCGCTGCCGGTGAACTTGCGATTCGCGGACCGCCAGAGAATGGCGGCGAGGTCGGGCGCGTGACGCGGCGCGACGATGACGACGTCGAGCAGGCCGTCGTGCCAGGCACTGGTCGGCTGGGGCGCGAGGCAGAAGCGGAGCGGGAGCCAGCGCGTGAAGAGCTCGCCGACGTTCGCGACCATGACGGACACGGCATCGACTTCGATCTCGCGATCATCGGCGCGCAGATGGAAGCGGCGCTGCCCCGCAGTGAGCGCCTCCTTCATCGCCGCGTACACATAGGCACCGAAGCCGAATCGCTCCTTCAGCTCGCGCGTCGCGGACTGCATGACGGCCGCGTCGAAGCCCGCGCCGGCAACGAGCGCGAACGCGCGGCCGTCGATCCGCCCGAGGTCGATGTTCGACGGCGCGCCGAACACCGCGACATCGACGGCGGCCTCGAGCGCGCGCGGGATGCCGAGGTTGTACGCCACCTGGTTCGCGGTGCCACGCGGGATGATGGCGAGCGGCGTGGCCGAGCCGGCGAGACCCGTCGCCGCTTCGGCGAGCGTGCCGTCGCCGCCGCACACCGCGACGGCGCGGTAGCCGAGCTGCGCGGCATCGCGTGCGAGCTCCGTTGCGTGGCCCGCGCGCTCGGTGGGGATCAGGTCGAACGAGGCACCGCGCTCGGCGAACGCGCCGCCGAGCCGGCGGCGGAGCCGACGTTCGTCGTCGTGGCCGGCGTGAGGGTTGACGATGATGAGAGTACGGCCGGCACGAGCGCCGGCCGTACGGATGTCGAGGGGTGTCACCAGGTCACGGGTCGGTCAGGCGCCGATCGCGCGGAACTGCGGATCGCTCTCGATCGACTGAAGCCGCGCCACCCGCTCTTCGGTCGCGGGGTGCGTGCTGAACAGCCGCATCATGCTCTTGCCCCGCAGCGGATTCACGATCGCGAGCTGTGCGGCCGCCGGATTCACCTGCATCGGGATGCGCTGGGCGTAGGCGTCCAGCTTGCGCAGCGCGCCGGCCAGATTCATCGGGCGACCGGTGATGCGCGCCGCCGTGGCGTCCGCCTGGAACTCGTTCTGCCGACTGATCGCGAACTGGATGATCATCGCCGCGATCGGCGCCACGATCGCCGCGACGATCAGCGCGAACGGATTGCCCTCGTCGCCATCCCGGCCGCCGAGGATCAGGCCCCAGCGCGCGATGCTCGCGACCATCGCAATGGCACCCGCCATCGTGGCCGCGACCGTACCCACGAGCATGTGACGGTGCTTGATGTGCGCCAGCTCGTGCGCGACGACACCCTCCAGCTCCTCGCGACTCACGAGCTTCAGAATGCCCGCCGTGCAGCAGACCACCGCATGCTTCTCGTTGCGCCCGGTCGCGAACGCGTTCGGCTGCTCGGACGGCGCTATCGCGACCGTCGGCATCGGCAGACCCGCCTGCTGCCGCAGGCGGTCCACCATGTCGTACAGCTCCGGCGCAGTCGCGCGGTCGATGACCTTCGCGCGGTACATCTTCAGCACCATCCGGTCGCTGAACCAGTACATCCCGAAGTTCATGACTGCGGCGAGCACGAAGAAGATCATCATGCCCTGCTGTCCGCCGACCGCGCCGCCGAGCACCACCAGCAGCGCCGTGAGACCGGCCATCAGCATGAACACTTTCATCCGTTCCATTTGCCCTGCCTCCCGGTTGTCCTGTGCTGGCGGATTATACCCGGGGTGCGGGGGGGTGGTCCAGCAGTAGCGACGTTGCAGTCCTCCGCGCCGCGTTCAGAAGCCCCACTCCCGGAACAGCAGGAATCCGTAGACCTTCCTGAGCCCGGCCTCCTGTCTCAGGCCGAAGCCGGGTGTGCGGGCGAGGCGGTCCTCGGCGAAGAGCTCGAAGGAGTACTCGGGCATGAAGCGCCACTCCAGGCGGGCGCCGGCGTCGAGATTGGACGTGCCGAGCCGCTTCGACACGCCGAGATACAGGTCGGAGGTGAGGTAGCTGCCGATCTCGAGCTGGGTCTCGGCCAGGATGTTCGAGAGGCCGGCGTCGTTCGGATCGGTGCCGGCGGTCTCGACGGTGGTGAGGCCGACGTAGTCGAGCAGACCCGCGCTCTGCACGAGCGTCTGGAGGCCGCTGGACGCGTAGCCGAGCACGCTGGGTGTGAGCGTGCTGCTCAGGCTGCCGGTGCCGGTCTGGTCGCCGCCGGCCGCGTTCGCGACCTCCCAGGTGGGCACGCCGAAGAAAAGGTAGGATGCGAGGTCCGATTCGCTGATCGGCGGCTGCACGTCGCTCGAGAGATGGACGCGCGGGCTCTGGAGCGTGCCGGACACGATGGCGAGCACATCGAGCGGCTCGCCGCGAGCCCGCGCCTTGTACGCGGCCGTGATCGAGAGATTCGGATCGATGCCGGGCGTGCCCGGGAAATCGATCGTGCCCTGCCGCACCTGGAAGCGACGCGACTGGAGCGGCGGATAATACAGCGTGTACGTGCCGCGCTCGACGTTGAGCGACCCTGTCAGCCGCAGGTCCTCGTCGCGGCGGCTGCGGTCGAACGCGACGGTCAGTCTGCCGCGCACCTCGACATCCATGTCGCGGCTGCGGAGCCAGGAGTCGGCACCCACCTCGACCTCCATGCTGTCCACCTGGAGGTTCTTCAGGAACGGGTTCTGCGACGCGGCGATGATCGGCCGCACCGCGACGAGCGAGGTGTCGACGATGCTGAGCAGCGTCGGGTCGTCGAGCGACACGCCGGACAGCAGGTACTGTCGGTACAGCTCCTCGATGAAGAGTGTGCCGTCATCCACGCGCAGCCGTCCGCTCACCTCCGGCCGCGTGTACCGGCCGCCCAGCCGGACCGCGCCCGTGACGCGCGCCTCGACATCGCGCCGCTTCGCTGCATACACGCCGTCCGCGCTCAGGCGGAGATCGAACGCGGGATCCGACAGCGCAGTGAAATCGAGCGTGCCCTTGATCGTACCGTTGCCGACCGGCGCACTTCCGCCGAACGGACCGGTGCGTCCGCGCGGGTCGGCGGACAGCGCACTCATGTCCACGCGCAGCAGGCGGCCCTGCTCGAGCACGAAATTGCCGGTGACATCACTGTAGCGCACACCGGACACGTCCCAGTCGGCCGTGCCGTTCCGGATCGCGAAGCCGCCGCTGAGCGACGGGTCGAGCGTGGTCCCGCCGATGATCATCTGTCCGTCGAGGCGGCCTCCGATGTTCGTGAAGCCCGCGACGAGTCCGAGCGGCAGCGCGGGCGGGAGACTGTCGGCATCGATCGTGACGCGCAGCGGCTCGTCGAGACGACGCTCGTCGACCGCCGCGAGCCGGAGATCGATCGGGATCCTGCCGCCGCCCGCGAGGATGCTGCGGCCGCCGTACTGCGCCTCCGCGTGCACGTCCAGAGCCCGCGCCGCATAATTCAGCTCGGCGAACGCCCGATCGATGCGAACGTCGCGATACAGCAGGTCGTGTGCGCTGACCTCCGCCTCGATGAACGGCGCGAGCGCGGTACCGGAAACGCGGAGCACACCATCGAGCCTGCCGCCGCCCGGCGCATCGGAGCGGAGTGCGCCGAGCAGGTCTGCGAACGGGACCTCCGTGACGCCGATCATGAACTCGACGGGCGGTGCGGGTCCGGTGGTGGCCGCGGCCCAGGCGAGACGGCCGCCTGCGACGGCACGGCCGCCGGCACCGCGCTCGAGCGCAATCGAGTCGACCACGGCCACACCGTTCGCGACACGGATGGTCGCGGGCGCCGCGAGCAGCCACGGGGAGCGGCTGCCGAGCCGGAGCTCGTCGACATGCACGGTCGTCGCCCGGCCGCTGTCGGCCGGCACGCGAAGCACGGCGCCGCGTGCGAACACCCGATCCATTCCGTCCGCCGTGGCTCCCGCCGTGATCGCGACCGAGTCGGCGGCGCCGCTCAGCTCGAGCCGCGCGATCTGGAGCGGATGCGAGAACGCGATCACGGAGTCCGCCGTCGCCACGAGTCGGAATCCCGGATCGGACGTTCCGACGAACGTGGCCGCTGCCTCGGCATGCATGCGGGATGCGGATACCGGGCCGAGCAGGATTCCGTCGCCGGTCGCGCTCCCCTCGATCGTGAGATCGCGCAGCCAGCCGGTCACGGTGGCGAGCGCCTCGACGCGGCCGGTGACGCGCGGCTCACCATCGGCGGCCGGTCCGCGATTGCGGTAGAGGAACGGCTCGAGTGCGGTGAGCGACTCGGTGGAGAACCCCACATCGAGCCGGCCCGCCCCGCCCTCGACGAGCGCGATCGTGCCATGTGCGCGGCCGCTCCCCAGCGGTCCGCGCAGCAGCGCGCTGTCGACGACGAGCACACCGTCCGCCATGCGCGCGTCGACGACCAGGCGCGAGTGCGGCAGCTCGCCGAACCGCGTGGAGTCCAGGACGAGCTGGACGGGACCCGACATCGTCGCGAACGCATCGCCGCGCAGATCGACGCTGAGCCGCCCCGACATGAACGTGGTCGGCAGGCCGGAGCGGAACGCGTCCGGACGGAAGCCGTGCGCTTCCGCGGTGGCCGCGATCCGTCGAGCGGACCCGCGTCCCTGCACGCGGCCGCTCACGAGCAGCGGACCACCGGGCGTCGCGAGCTCGGCGCGGAAACCGAGGTCGTCCCCGCTGCCCTCCACATGCACGGGTCCACTGAGCTGTCCCTGCAAACCCTTCAGCGCGGGTACCTGTTGTGCCAGATCCTGGAGTGTCATCGGGGAGGCGGTGACGGTCAGGTCGACGCGTCTGCTTCGGCCCGCGCCCTCGATGGTACCCCCTCCATCGAACACCGACGTCGCACCGCTCGCCGACAGGTGCTCGAGCAATGCGGTGAACGACAGGTCATCGCGCCGGCCGCTCCCCTGCACCGTGCCCGATACGCTGCCATCGAGATGGAGCCCGCGCGCGAACGCGGACACGAGCGACATCTCGAGATGCTTCACGTCCGCATTGAAGGAGCGCGCGACCACGTCGCCGCTGCGGACATCGAGCACGCCGCGCCACGCGACCTCGGAGGCCGCACCGCCGGTCCGGCTCGAGAGCCGCATGTCGCCGCTCGTCTCGAGCGCCGAGAGCGGACCGCGCACCTCGACCGTGCCGACGAGCAGACCGTCGACCGGCAACCCACCCGGCAGTATGCGCTCGATCAGTTCGACATCGAGCGGAGACGCGCGCAGGTCGACGCGGGTGAAATACAGCGAGTCGCCGGTGACGACGCCGAACGAGCCGGCGACGTTCGTGCCCGGTGTGGAGAGCCGTGCATCCTCCGCCAGCCAGAGCGTGCCGTTCGGCTGGGACTGTACGCGCAGTACCAGCGACCCGCCGCCTTCCTCCGGGACCTCCGGGTGCAGCCACTTCATGTCGCGGAACGCGACGCGCCTGCCCTCCACGCGGAAGTCCAGGTCGTTGCGACCCTCGCGCCGGATGACGCTGCCGAGGATGGCCGCGCTGCTGCCCGGCAGCTCGACCTCCGTCATGTCGACGGCCACGATCGTGTCGCGCATCGTGACCGTGCCGCGCGCGTCCTGCACCTGGATCGGCTCGCGGAACACGTACCCGCGCGTCTGCAGCGAGCGGACGTCGAACATGCGCCCCGGCTCGAGCGGCGACTCCCAGATCACGCGGTCGAGGCGCGCGTCGATGTCCTCGAAGCGGAGCACGCGCGCGAGACCCTCCGGCAGTCGCTCCACGAGGATGCGCGCAGTATCCCCCGGCTCGATCGAGCCATCCGGACCGTACGGGAACCGCACCGTGGCGGTGCCGCCGACGATCCGTGCGTCATCGAACAGGATGAGACGGCGGGTGGGCGGCCGGTCGTCATCCGGAGAGCGGTCGGGGAATACGTGCTCGAAGTTCCACACGGTATCGCCCGGCAGCTGCTCGAGCACCACGCTCGGACCGTACAGGATGATGTCGTTGAGGACGATGCTGCCGCCGAGCAGCGTCCGGATGTTGTAGTTGAGCTCGAGACTGTCCGTGGCGAGGAACGGCCGGCCCCTGGAGTCGACGATGCCGAAGTCGTGGATGATCACGCCGCCCAGAAGCCCGGAGCCGGAGATGCGGCCGACGCGGACCTCGCCGTCGACGCGCTCGGCGATCCACTGAACGGCGAACCCGCGCACGCGCTCCATCCCCCAGTCGGTCCGCGAGAGGAGCCAGATGGCGGCGACCGCGAGCAGCAGCCCGCTGAGCACACCGATCGCGATGTAGCCGGCTAGACGCAGTGGTCGCGACACGTCAGAACGCCTGTCCTATCGAGAAGTGGAACTGCAGCCGGTCCACGAACGAGTCGTAGGGCCGCCAGACGACGGAGGGCAGCGCCCGAAGCTGGCGCCGGATGCCCAGTTCGTCGTCCGGATAGATGATGCCCGGCTGGATATCATTGCAGGCGTCGCCGACCCGGTGGCACACCTCGGTGGTGACCACGCGCAGCCGTTCCGCGCCCGTGCCGTTGTACCCGACATCGATCCGGATGGGGCCAATCGGGCTCGAGTACCGAATGCCGAGACCCGGTGTCCACGCGAGGTCGCCGAGTCGGATGTCATCCTGCGTCTGCCATACCTGGCCGAAATCGAGAAAGGCCGCGCCGCGGACCCGGTCCGTCCAGATCGGAAAGCGCGCCTCGACGTTGCCCTCCAGCAGCACGGCTCCGCCGACCGGCCGCGGCTCGAACTCATCGGGGGACTGCGCGGCCATCCCGGAGACGTCGCACGTGCCGGCGTTGATCTCCTGCGGCGTGCAGTCGGGCCGGAACCCGGTGCTGTCGGCGAGGACGCGACCGTCCTCGACCGTCAGCAGCTGCGGTCCCAGCCGGTACTGCGCGAAGCCGCGGACGCTGTTCGGCCCGCCGCCGAAGAAGCGCTTCTGCGGATGCAGCCCGAGGCCCGCGCCCGGCGCACCGACCGCGCGCGCCCACCCGGGCCGCAGACGCGTGGCAAGTACCACGCCGCGGAAGGGGTCGTGGTAGGCGGAGAACTCGCCGAGCAGACGGACGTAGTCGAACTCCGATCCGGTTTCCCGTGCGGCATACTCGCCATCGAGACGGAGGATGTAGCCGGCGGTCGGTGAGAAGATGTTGTTCGAGCGGTCGATGCCGACGGAGAGCGCGATCGGCGCGAGCCAGTGCGAGGCGCGCAGCACATCGATCTCGCGCTCCTCGCAGACGATGAAGTTGACGCAGAAGATGAGGTCTCCGTCGGACTCGAGCTGGGTCAGCTCGGGGCGGTATCCGATCGACGCGACACCGCCACGGCCGAACGTGCGTCGCAGCGAGAAGGAGCCGCCGCGGGATGTCCGCACGTAGACGCCGGGGAGCGTGAACCGCTCCAGGAACAGGCCCGCGCCGAACGTGTTCTGAGGGTGGAAGAACCAGGGCTGGGAGAAGTCGACGGCGATCGAGCCCGCGGCATCGCAGTAGATGCCGGAGCAGCCCTCGAACATCGGGAGCGGGCGGAGCGGCTCGGCAACGATGTTGGAGACGCGCCCGCGCAGCTCGAGCCGGCGTGCACCGCCGAGGAAGTTGCGGCTGACCCATCGTCCCTCGGCGTTGAGGAAGTCGGATGTGCTGAGGCCGATACCGATGCGGATGCGGTGCAGGTCGCCCTCGTTCACCTGCACGACGACAGGCAGAACGGAGTCGCCTTCGGCCGGAGTCCCGGTCGCGATCTCGGCGTGCCGGAACACCTCGAGACTGAAGAGGTTGCGCTGGCTGCGCCGCAGCGCCTGCCGGCTGTAGAGATCGCCCTCGCGGAACGTGAGCATGCGCTCGACGACGGCCGGGGAGACGCGCTCGGTGCCCGTGATCCGGATTTCGCCGAAGCGTGTGAGCGCTCCCGGGATCAGCTGATACTCGACCTCGGCGCGGAACGCGCTGGCTGCCGGAATCTCGTAGTTGGCGAGCACATCGGCAGCCGCATACCCGCGATTGGCGAGACGCGCGATGAGAGTGTCGCGCGTCGCCTCGAACTCGACCATGCTGAGCGGCGCGCCAGCGCGGAGCGGCAGGTTGCGGGTGATGCCGCCGCCGATCTCGGCCGCACCCTGGATCTCGATGCTCCCCACGCGCACGGGTGCTCCCTCGACGATGCGGAACCGGACATGGATGCCGTCCTCGACGCGGGTCGTGTCGAGTGCGACCCGCGCCTCGCGATAGCCGCGCTGGTGATAGAAGAAACGGACCCGGAGCAGATCGGCAGTGAGCTGGCGCGGGTCGAGGTAGTGGCGATCGAGGGACGCACCGAGCCAGCACACGGGCTGCAGCGCGGCGCTGACGCAGCGCGTCGGCTGCGTCGCGATCATGCTGCGCACCAGCGCCGGCGGCAGCTGCTCCGCACCCTCGACCCTGACGGAAAGCACCTCGACCGTGTCGCGGAGCGTCTGCGCGCTCACACCCGTCGCCACAGCATGCAGCGCGACGCCGAGGCACACGCGCACCCACCACGCCGACGCGCGACCGGTCACCCCGCCCTGGGGCCGCCTGCGGATCGTCATCACTCCTCCGCAGCGCTCCGATCGTGCGAGTGCATGAGCGCGCGGGTATCCGGCACACCGACCGGCGGTGCCAGTGCAATGCCCTCCTCCGGCTCCGTGAGCGGCTCCGTCAGAAAACGCCGGCCGGGGCGTGGGAAGACGTGACGGCTGATCGGCGCGAAGCCGAGCAGCTCATCGAAATACATGAAGTGCGTGATCCGGATCCGGTCCTCGCCGATCCGGACGAGGTTCAATGTGTTCTTCTCGCGCTCGCGCACGCGCCCGCGCCGCGACGTCGTGGTGCCGGACTGCACGATGATGATCCCGTGCTCTCGATCGAGGCCCGGATAGACGTCGAGCGAGTTGCCGATGTAGGCGCGGTGCAGGTGCCCGCCCAGCACCATCTCGACGCCCAGCTGCGAGAAGCAGTCCATGGCGCGCTTCGCGTGCGGCATCACCTGACCGCCCTCGTAGTCCGGCGCGGGCGCGAGGTGATGATGCGTGACGACGATCCGCGCGATTCCGGGCGGTACGTCGTCGAACGCGCGCGCGCAGAACTCCAGCTGGCTGCTGTCGAGCCGGCCGTTCGTGATCGCGCGCAGCGGACTCGTCGAGTTGAGCGCCACTATGACCGCGTTGCCCAGGCGGTAGACCGCATCGAGCTCCTTCGAGATGTGCTCTCGATACAGCTGGTGCGGCGCGAAGATCCGCTCGAACACGCGGAACAGCGGGACATCGTGATTTCCGGGTACGACGACGACCGGCAGAGGCGGCAGCCGGTCGAGGAATTCCCGCGCCTGCTCGTACTCGCGCCGCTTCGCCCGCTGCGTGAAGTCGCCGCTGGCCACGACCGCGTCGATCGGCAGCTCGTGCGCCGCCCGGATCACCGCCTCGCCGACGTGCTCGACGTACGGCTTGCCGAAATGCAGGTCGGAGATGTGCAGCATGGTGAGCATCAGACCACCGCCGGCGTATGGCGCAGCAGGCCCGGGAACGCGAGGTCCGCGCGAGCCGTGACGGCGAGATCCGCGGTATCGCCCTGCTCGTAGTGGAACAGGCCGGCACGCGCGATCATGGCGGCGTTGTCCGTCGCGAGCCGGATGGACGGCGCGTACAGCTCGCCGCCAGCCAGCGAATCGGTGAGCAGCTCGCGCAGTGCCCTGCTCGCCGCCACGCCACCGCCGAGCACCACGCGGCTGCACCGCTTCTCCGCAACGGCGCGCATGACCTTCGCCGCGAGCACGGCGACGACGGCCGCCTGGAACGATGCGGCGACATCCGCCCGGCGCGCGTCCAGCTGCCCGACCGACTCCAGCTGACGGACGCGCGTGAGCACGGCGGTCTTCAGGCCGCTGAACGAGAACGCGTAGTAGTCCGGATCGTCGGGCATCTGGTTCGACGCGAGCATCGGGCGCGGGAACGCGAACGCCTTCGGATCGCCGTGCACGGCGGTACGCTGGATCGCGGGCCCGCCGGGATAGCCGAGGCCGAGGATCCTGGCGACCTTGTCGAACACCTCGCCGGCGGCGTCATCCCGCGTCTCGCCGAGCAGCTCGTAGCGGCCCCATTCCGGGACCCAGACCAGCATCGTATGACCGCCTGACACGAGCAGGCCGACGAAGGGCGGGTGCGCGCCCGGATGGTCGAGCTCCGTCGCGAACAGGTGCGCTTCCATGTGGTGCACGGCGACGAACGGCCGGTCGAGCGAATAGGCGAGCGCCTTCGCATACGTCAGCCCGACGAGCAGTGCGCCGATGAGCCCGGGTCCCGCGGTCGCCGCCACGACGTCGATGTCGCGCAGGCCGACGCCCGCATCGCGCAGTGCACCCCGGACCACATCATCGATCGCCGTCAGGTGCTGCCGCGACGCGATTTCCGGTACGACGCCGCCGTAGAGCGCGTGGATGTCCTGTGACAGGATGACGTGCCCGAGCACGTCGCGGGGCGCACGGAGCACGGCGGCGGACGTCTCGTCGCACGACGTCTCGATGCCGAGCACCAGCGGAGCGCCCATCAGTCGCGCGGCGGCGGTGGCGGGGTGTCCGCCGCGGTGTCGCGGCCGACGGCCCGGACCGGCACGAACACGCGCACGGTACGGGGCGAGACAATGAGGCCGGTGCCGGTCGTGTCGATGGTGAGGTCGAGCGTGTCGTACGTGCGGCGGTCGCGCATCTCGATCGGCGGCAGGCGCAGCGAATCCACGCGGGTCAGCGCGCGCGATGCGCCGCTCGCCCGCACCACGATCGGCTCGACCGATACGGCACCGGCGAGCTCGTAGCCGGGCGGAAGCACGCCGATCAGCGGAGCGGCAACGGGAATGAGGCGCGTGGCGATCCGATCGAACGTGAGCTGTATCGTCCGCGGCTGGATGTTGCCGACGACGGTGTTGCCGGTGCCCGCCGGCATGCGCAGCCAGTCGGCGCGCAGCTCGCGGAACTCGAGGGAGTCCCTGACCTCCTGCACGGGGATGTTGAACTCCGGACCCTCGGAGGCGAGGCGGAGCAGCTCGCGATACGGTCCGCGGAACGTTACGGTGACCTCAGCGGGCTCGGGCGGCTCGGCCAGGACCCAGTTGCCATCGTTGTTCGTCACGCGGACCTGCACGTTGCCGGGGCTCCACTGACCGGGCGTCTCGGCGCGGACGGTGACCCACATCAGGAACGCGAGCGCGAGCGCCGTGACCTTCAGCGCCCAGTCGGTGGTGACCCAGTCGATGACGCGCCTCAGCACTCAGCCCTCCACCAGCTGACGAATCTCGTTCGCGAGCGCGGGCTGATCCCACTCCCTCGCGCCGAGGACCTTTCTGCGGATCCGGCCGTCGCGATCGATGACGAACGTCGTCGGCAGGCCGTTCACCTGGTATCGCGTCTCGATCCCCGCCGACGGGTCGTGCAGGACGGTGAACGTGAGGCCGAGCCGCTCCACGAACGCGCGCACGTCGCCGCCCGGCTCGCCGAATGCGCCGACGACGCCCGCGGGCGCGTCGACGCTGACCGCGACGACGTGCAGGCCATCATCGGCGAGCTCCTCGTGCAGGCGCTGGAGCGCCGGCATCTCGATGACGCACGGACGGCACCACGTCGCCCAGACGTTCAGCAGCACCACCTGGCCGGCGAAGCTGGAGAGCGAGACGGTGTCCCCGTCCAGGCTGAACGCGCGGTAATCCGGCGCGCGGCTGCCGACATCGAGCGGCGTGAACCGGTCGCGGTTCACCCAGATCAGCGCCGCCAGCAGTCCGATCGCCGCGACGAGTACGGTGGTGACGAGAACCCTGCGCAGTTTCATCCGTGGCCGTGCTCTCCGTTGCCAGAAGTCCAGCCCTGAAAGATAACGGAGGTCGGGTCCCGGTCCATTAACGCGGCGGTGGAGTCGTATCGGGCAGCGCGCCCGGCTGGGGCAGTGCGGGCGGACCCGCGCTCACGATGAGCGTGACGGCCGCCGGCAGCACGAGCCCCTGGCCGGGCTCGGGATCCGTGCGGATCACGCGTCCTGCGGGGGCGGGACTCTCCTGCTCGGAGCGCGTGACCTGGAATCCGGCGCGCGACAGCATCGACGCGGCCCGCTCCGCGCTGAACCCGAGCACGTCCGGGATGACGACGCGCGGCGGACCGCTGCTCACCGCAATGCGGACATCGGACCCGGCCCGCAGCTGCTGCCCGGGCAGCGGGCTCTGCGCGATGATGCTGCCGGGCTCCGCCTCCGGGTGCGGCAGCTGCTCCGTCTGCATGTCACCGAGTCCGGCAGCGACGAGCTCGCGCTGGGCCGCAGACGCGTCCAGGCCGATGAGGTCCGGCACGGCCACACCGTCGCCGGTCATCTCGGTCGGAGGGAAGATGACGTAGACCGCAATGAGCCAGCCGATCAGCAGCGGCAGCAGGAGCGCGGCCGCGAGCCAGAGCAGCGACCGTTTCCAGTCGCGCGGCGGCGCTCCATCGTCGGAACCGGAGGCGTAGCGTCGCGGCTGCCGCCGTCGGACCGAATCACCCAGCATCGCGCGACCTCACGAGGTGCGCCGCAGCCGCGCGGCGAATGCGCCATCCACGCCGTGCTCGTGCGGCAGCACCCGCAGCATGCCGCGTTCGTCCAGCACCGATGCCGGCACGCCGCTCCCCCGCTCGAGCACGAAGCCATCGTTCCGTTTCACAAAAGCCTCCACCTGCATTTCGTTCTCCTCCGGCTCGAGCGAGCAGGTCGCGTAGACGAGCACACCGCCCGGCCGGACGACGGGCGCCGCTGCATCCAGCAGCTCCGCCTGCAACGCGGCGAGCGCAGCGAGGTCTGCCGGCCCGATCCGCCAGCGGCCGTCCGGGTGCCGCCGGAACGTGCCCGTGCCGGTGCACGGCGCGTCCAGCAGCACCAGCTCCGCCGGCCGGAACGGCGGTGTGCGGCCATCCGCGACCAACGGTACCACGCCGCGCGCGAGTTCCCCGAGCCGGGCGACGTTCTGCCGCAGCCGGCTCAGCCGGTGCAGCGAGACGTCCGCCGCGGCGACGAGCCGCTCCGGATCCGGCGCGTCGGCGGCGAGCCCGATCGCTTTACCGCCGGGTGCCGCCGCGAGGTCCACCACCCGGCGGGGCACGGGGCCGACGAAGTCGACGATCAGGCCCGCCGCGGGATCCTGCACGATGAGCGGCGCCGCCTCGAGCGCCGCGGCGGCGGTCCCGGCCGTGAGCCGGAGCGCGCGGGGCAGGAGCCGGAACGGCTCCGCGGTGATGCCGCGCTGCGCGAGTCGACTCGCCACTGCCGCCGGGTCCGGCCCGAGCGCCCGCACGTACAGCTCCGGCCGCGCGTTGTCGGCCTCGACCAGTCGGCGGGCGGCGTCGGCGCCGAACCGCGTGACCCACCGCTCCACGAGCCAGCGTGGATGCGAGCCCCACGTCGCCAGGTATGCGACCGGATCGCGCTCGAGCGCCGGGAAGGTCGATTCCGCGGGCGCGCGACGCAAGGACTGGAGGACCGCGTTCACGAATCCCGCACTGCGCCGGGCGTGGCGCTTCGCCAGCTCCACGGATTCCGAGACCGCGGCATATGCGGGGACGCCGCCCATCTCGAGGAGCTGGTACGCGCCGAGTCGGAGGATGTCGAGGGTTTCGGGATCGAGGGACTCGATCGGCCGGTCCGAGTGAGTCGATATGTGATGGTCGAGGCGGCCGCGCAGACGGAGCACGCCGTAGACCAGCTCGCGGGTCCAGGCGCGCTCGCGCGGCTCCAGGCGACGTGCCGCACGCTCGAGTGCGCGGTCGGCCAGCGCGCCGCCGCGCACCGCCCGCAGAGTCTCGAGCGCTGCGGAGCGGGCTGCCGTCGGCGCGGCCACGGCGTTCAGTCGAGCATGCCCGTCACGGGCGAAGACGGTACGGCGACCTCGCGCCGCGGCATGCGGCCGGCCAGGAAGGCGAGCCGTCCGGCCTGCACGGCGAGCCGCATCGCGAGCGCCATGCGCACCGGGTCCTTCGCCTCGGCGAGCGCGGTGTTCATCAGAATGCCGTCCACGCCCTGCTCCATCGTCACCGCTGCGTCCGACGCCGTACCGACGCCGGCATCGACGATCACCGGACACGACAGTCGCGACTTGATCTCGCGGATGAAGTAGGGACTCACGAGGCCGAGCCCGCTGCCGATCGGGCTGGCGAGCGGCATCACGGCAGCGCAGCCCGCGTCCTCGAGGCGCAGCGCGGTGATCACATCCTCGTTCGTGTAGGCGAGCACCTGGAAACCCTCCGCGACGAGCACGTTCGCGGCCTCGAGCGTGGCGGCGACGTCCGGCAGCAGCGTGCGCTGGTCGCCGATCACCTCGAGCTTCACCCAGTCGCTCATTCCCGCGGCGCGGCCGAGACGCGCATACCGGATCGCATCCTCGG
Organism: Longimicrobiales bacterium; assembly: GCA_036374995.1. Classification (GTDB taxonomy): domain Bacteria; phylum Gemmatimonadota; class Gemmatimonadetes; order Longimicrobiales; family RSA9; genus SH-MAG3. The sequence goes on from DASUSS010000108.1 coordinate 177,950, forward strand.
CGGTATAGCACCCGGCCGTGTTCGGCAGCAGGAAGTAGCGCTCCGGATCGAGGTGATGGAGGATGCCTTCCTCCTTCGTGCGATCGAGATCGACGCGCCGCACGGCGACGGTCACGATCTCTGCGCCCGCGGCATCGATCGCGCGCACCATCTCGTCGTTCGACCGGTACTTCCCGGTGCCGACGATCAGTCGCGAGCGCAGCGTGCGGCCCGCAACGACGAACGGTGAATCGAGTGACGTCGCACTCGCGCCTTCCAGCATCTGACTGCTCATCCGCCCCCCACGAAATGCACCAGCTCGAGGTTGTCCCCCTCGCGCACCTCCGTCGCGTCGAAGGAAGTGCGATCGAGGATCTCGCGATTGTACTCCACCACGATGAGCCGCGGATGCAGCCCGAGCGACGTCAGCAGCGTGCTGACCGTCGTCCCCGGCGGCACGTCCCGCGACTCGCCGTTCACGGTTACCGTCATCATGATGTCCCGCCTGTTGCAGACCATGCTTCGCCGACGCTGCGCGCGTATGCGGTCGCGGCCGCCACCGCATCGGGCGCGCGCCAGACACCGCCGAGCACCGCGATCCCGGCCGCACCCGCCGCGGCGACCTCCGCCGCGCGCGCCGGCGTGATGCCGCCGATCGCGATCACGGGCAGCGTCGTTCGGCCGGCCGTCCGGCGCACGAGCTGCACGCCGGCCACGGCACCGTCCGGATGCGACGCCGATCGATAGATCGTACCCAGCACCACGAAATCGGCTCCGTCCGTCTCCGCCTGGAGCGCCTCCGCCGCGCCGTGTACGGAGCAGCCGATGCGGGCGCCGGCACCGAGCAGCGCGCGCGCATCCGCCACCGGCAGCGACCGCTCGCCGAGCTGCACACCATTGGCGCGTACCGCGCGCGCGACATCGATGCGATCGTTCACGATCAGCCACGCCCCCGCGCGGAGCGTCGCCGCCTCGAGCTGCTCGCCCAGTGCATGCAGCCGCGCACCGCTCGTGCGATGCCCGCGCAGATGCAGTGCCGCGCCGCGCCCGCAGCATTGCAGCACCCGCCCGGCCGTCTCGAGGAAGTCCGCAGCGGCGAGCACATCGTCATCCGTGATCAGGTGCAGCCGCGGCATGCCGCTCACGTCAGCCGCTCCCCCTCCCGGATGCCGCGGCCACGCACCCACTCGGCCGTAGTCATGCGACGCCTGCCCGCCGGCTTCACCTCGCGCACGAGCAGTGCGCCGGTGGCGCACGCGACGCGCATCCCCTCGGCCTCATCCGTGCCGTGCGTGTGCAGCACCGTGCCCGGGTCGGCCGCGTGCGCGAAGTCCGGCTCCGGCAGCGGACGGAACAGCTTGAGGTCCTCGCCCCGGTGCGACGTCCACGCTCCCGGCACCGCGTCCAGTGCGCGGATGTGACGACCGATCGCAACGGCATTGTCGTGCCAGTCGACGCGCGCCGTGTCCCGCGTCAGGCGCGGCGCGTACGTCGCGCGCGACTCGTCCTGCTCCCGCTCCGTCAGCTCGCCGAGCTCCAGCAGCGCGAGCGCCTCGATCAGGGCCTCCGCGCCGATCTCACTCAGCCGCAGCCACAGGTCGGACGCCGTCTCCTCCTCGGCGATCGGCTCCACGACCTGGTGCAGGATCGGGCCGGCGTCCATCTGCTCGACCATGCGCATGATCGTGACGCCCGTGCGCTCGTAGCCGAGCTTGATCGCCCAGTTGATCGGCGCCGCACCGCGCAGCTCCGGGAGCAGTGAGGCGTGGATGTTGATCGAGCCGAGCCGCGGCACGTCCAGCACCTCGCGCTTCAGGATCTGGCCGTAGGCCACCACGATGGAGAGGTCGGGCTCGAGCGCGCGGATGGCGGCCAGGAAATCATCGCCCCGCGCGCGTTCCGGCTGGAGCACCGGAACCGCCTCGTCCACGGCCAGGAGCTTCACCGGCGAGGCGCGCACCGCACGTCCGCGACCCGCCGGTCGGTCCGGCTGCGTCACGACGGCGACCACATCGTGCACCTCGCCGAAGAGCGCGCGCAGCGCCGGAACCGCGAAATCGGGCGTGCCCCAGAACAGGATCCGCATGCCCGCCGCTACGGCTTCACCTTCTGCCACCGATTCAGCAGCAGCTTCCGCTTGATGGCACTGACGCGGTCCACGAACAGGATGCCGTCGAGGTGATCGACTTCGTGCTGGAGGATGCGTGCGAGCAGTCCGTCCGCCGCAATCGAGACGGAACGCCCCTCGCGATCCAGACCCTCCACACGCACGGACCGCGGCCGTTCCACGATCTCCTTCAGCCCCGGTATGCTGAGGCAGCCTTCCTCGTCCCGCTCGCGATCCTCGCTGAACTCGACGATCTGCGGATTGAGCAGCGCGAACGGCTCGACCGCTTCATCGCGCGGATCGATGACGATCACGCGCCGGCCGACACCGACCTGCGGCGCGGCCAGCCCGACGCCCTCCTCGGCATACATCGTGTCGAACATGTCCGCAATCAGCGTGCGGATCTCATCCGTCACTTCCTGCACCGGTATCGCCTTCTCGCGCAGCACCGGGTCACCCAGGTAACGAATCTCCCGTATCGACATCTCAGCCGGTCGTCTCCGTGGTGCCGGTGAGGACGCGCGAGATCTTCGCCCGCGCCACGACGACGCGGGTGTTCTCGCCCGACTTGAGCGTGACCCGATCATCCGTCATGTGCACGATCGTGCCGATGATGCCGCCCTCCGTCACCACTTCATCACCGCGCTTCAGACCCGCGATCATCTGCTGATGCTGCTGCTGCACCTTCCGCTGCGGGCGGATCAGCAGCAGCCATGCGATCAGGCCGAACGAGACGATGTAGATCAGCATGATCGTCAGGCCCTGGCCCGCCGGGCGCTGCGCCTGCAATGCTATGGTCGCGAACATGGTCATTGGCGGTTCGGGTTCCTTTCCTCTCGTCGATATCGGAGCGGGGACGGGCTCGGGTGGGGGCGTGCGCCCCCGCCGACTCTCCCGCCACCCCTCTCCCTTAGCGGCTGCCTCTGTAGCGTCGCAGCCATTCGTCTGCCCAGCCTTCCAGCCGTCCGGCCGCGATCGCGGCGCGCGCCTCCTCGGCGATCCGGATCAGGAACCGCACGTTGTGCAGCGACAGCAGGCGCATCCCGAGCTGCTCGCCGGCCGCGATCAGATGCCTTATGTAGGCACGGCTGTAGGTCCGGCACGTGAAGCAGTCGCATGCCGGATCGAGCGGCCGCTCGTCCAGCCTGAACCGCGACGCCTTCGTGTTGACCTGGCCGCCGTCGCGCACCCACGCCGTGCCGTTGCGGCCGTTGCGCGTCGGCGCGACACAGTCGAACAGATCGATGCCGCGCCGGATCGCCTCGACCAGGTCATCCGGGTAGCCGACTCCCATCAGATAGCGCGGCAGCGGTCGCGGCAGCTCCGGCTCGAGTGCTTCCAGCATCGCATACATCTTCGGCTTCGGTTCGCCGACGGACAGGCCGCCGATCGCGATGCCGTTCCAGTCTCCTGCGTCGAGCGTGCGACGCGCGGCGTCGACCCTCAGGTCCTGATACACCGAACCCTGCAGAATGGGCAGCATCGTCTGCCGCTCGCCCGAGCCATGCTCCGTCTGGAGCTCCGCGAGCCGGCTGCGACAGCGCTCGAGCCAGCGCAGCGTCCGCTCGTGCGCCTCCACCGCCACTTCCCTGCTCGACTGGCCCGGCGGGCATTCGTCGAAGGCCATGATGATATCGGCTCCCAGCGCGTGCTGCACGTCCATGACGCGCTCGGGCGTGAACAGGTGCCTCGAGCCGTCCACGTGGCTCCGGAACAGCACGCCCTCCTCGTGGACGCGGTTGCTCGCGCTCAGGCTGAACACCTGGAAGCCGCCGGAATCGGTGAGGATCGGCCGGTCCCAGTTCATGAAGCGGTGCAGTCCACCGAGCTGCTGGACGACCTCGTGGCCGGGACGCAGATAGAGGTGGTAGGTGTTGGAGAGCATGATCTGCGCGCCGAGCGCGCGCAGCTCGTCGTGCGACAGCGTCTTGACCGTCGCCTGGGTGCCGACCGGCATGAACGCCGGCGTCTCGAGGGTACCGTGCGGCAGGTGGAGGCGGCCGGCACGGGCCGGGCCGTCCTCCTGCTCGATGGCGAACTCGAACATCAGAGGATCGCCATCGCGTCGCCGTAGGAATAGAAGCGGTAGCGACGGGCGATCGCCTCGGCGTAGGCCGCGCGTGTCCGCTCGTAACCGGCGAACGCGCTGACCAGCATGAGCAGCGTGGAGCGCGGCAGATGGAAATTCGTGATGAGCGCGTCGATCGCGCGAAACCGGTAGCCGGGCCGGATGAAGAGACGCGTCCAGCCGCTCGCGGCCTCGATCACGCCATCTTCACGCGCGACGGTCTCCAGCGTTCGCGTGACCGTCGTGCCCACCGCCCACAGCCGGCCGCCGCGCCGACGCACGTCGTTCATCCGCTCCGCTTCCGCCGCCTCCACCTCGAACCACTCCTCGTGCATCGCGTGCCGAGCCGGATCCTCGACCTCCACGGGCCGGAACGTGCCGACGCCGACGTGCAGCACCACAGTCGCGATCTCCACCCCCTTCGCGCGCAGCGCGTCCAGCAGCGCCGGCGTAAAGTGGAGGCCGGCCGTGGGTGCCGCAACGGAGCCCTCCGCCCGCGCATACACCGTCTGGTACCGCTCGGCATCTTCCGGCTCCGCTTCCCGCTCGATGTACGGCGGGAGTGGCATCCGACCGTAACGCTCGACGGCGGTGCGTGCGTCGAGCGGCGTGCGCAGCCGGATCCGGCGCGTGCCGTCCGGCAGCACAGCCAGGACGTCGATGCTCAGGTGATCGGCCACGCGTACGGTACGGCCGGCGCGCAGCTTCGCGCCCGGCCGGACCAGTGCGGTCCACTCGTACGGCCAGTCGGATGCGCGCGCGAGCGTCCCACCGTGGATCGGCCAGTCGGCTGCGTGCGCCGGCGCCGCGCCGTGGATCGGCCGGTCGGCCGCGCGTGACGGCGCCGCGCCGTGCATCGGGTGGAGCAGCACGATCTCGGCCTCGCCCCCGCCCGGGCGCCGGCCGAGCAGGCGCGCAGGAATGACACGCGTTTCGTTCAGCACGACGATGTCACGCGCGCCGATCAGCCCGACGATGTCGCGGAACGTACGATGCTCGAACGCGTCGCGGTCGCGGCGGACGACGAGCAGCCGGCTCGTGTCCCGCTCGGCCGCAGGATGGCTCGCGATCAGACCCGGCGGCAGCTGGTAGTCGTATGCGGAGGTGGGAAGCGGCTCGGGATCGGCCACGGCGGTCAGGCTTCCGGCTCACCGACCAGCTTGCCGTCCATCAGTTCACGGATCTGACGTACGCGATCGGGGAGCACCCAGAGCTGCGTCTCGTGCTCGGCGTGGTGCTCTTCGGCGATGAAGTCGACGACGATGCGCTCGATCGGGTGCGTCCGCGCGTCGTTGCGGCGAGCGTGCAGGACGCAGATCTCGGCGAGGTCGAGGTCGTAGCGGCGTTCGATGCTGCGGAGCGCGACGAGCCGGGCGCCGGCATCCTTCGCGCCGGTCTCGAGCAGCGCCTCGAGCATTCGCATGTGCGAGTTGCCGTGCTCCTCGAAGCGCGCGAGCAGCAGGCAGCGATCGGATGGGGAGAGCGCGACGATGTGCGTCATGCCTCGAACAGACTGACCTGCGATTCGCCCGTGCCGCTGCGCGCGGCGGGAATCGCATAGCCGAAGCGGCGGTACGCGTTGTTCGTGGCGATGCGGCCGCGCGGCGACCGCATGAGGAACCCGTTCTGGATCAGGAACGGCTCGTACACCTCCTCCAGTGTGCCGGCATCCTCGCCCACCGCGACGGCGAGCGTCGTGAGCCCGACGGGACCACCATCGAAGTGCTCGATGATGCTCTTGATGATGCGGGCGTCCATCTCGTCGAGACCGTACTCGTCCACATCGAGCAGCTGGAGCGCCTCCCCCGCCACGTCGGCGGTGATCACGCCCTGGGCGCGGACCTGCGCGAAGTCGCGGACGCGGCGGAGCAGGCGATTCGCGACGCGCGGCGTGCCGCGCGAGCGTCGCGCGATCTCGATCGCGCCCTCGCGCGTGCACTCGACGTTCAGGATCTCGGCACTGCGCGTGATGATCTCGGACAGCTCATCGGGCGAGTAGAAGTTGAGTCGCTGCACGATGCCGAAGCGCGCGCGCATCGGCGGCGTGAGCAGCCCGAACCGCGTGGTGGCGCCGACGAGCGTGAACCGCTCGACGGGCATCGTGACGGTCTGCGCCTTCGGCCCCTCCGAGAGACGGATGTCGATCCGATAGTCCTCCATCGCCGGATAGAGGAATTCCTCGATGATGGGACGCAGTCGATGGATCTCGTCGATGAACAGGATGTCGCCCTCACGCAGGTTCGTGAGGATACCGACCAGGTCGCCGGCCTTCTCGAGCACGGGACCGGATGTCGTCTTGATGTTCACGCCCAGCTCGCGCGCCATCAGCATGGCGAGCGTGGTCTTGCCGAGTCCGGGCGGACCGTGGAACAGCAGATGGTCGAGTGGCTCGCGGCGCCCGAGCGTCGCATCGATCGCGATGCGCAGGCTCTCCTTGATCTTCGGCTGACCGATGAACTCGGCGAGCCGCTGCGGGCGCAGCGACAGCTCGACGGCGCTTTCGTCGGTCAGTACTTCCGGAGTGGTGATCTCGGAGCGCATGCTGGGACCCTGACGGACGTTACGAGGCTCGACCTCGCGCGTATTATCGCGGCCGCAACGCCGGCGGCGCAACCACTTGACGCGCGGCGGGCGGTGTGTCACGGGGCCGCGAACTTTCCCTGCCGCCCGCGTGTACAAGCGGGCCAAACGCCCCCCGATGCCACTGCCCCGGCCGCAATGGAGCGGCAGGGAGGAGCCCATGGAGGCACACATGTCAGGACGTCTGCGGTTTCCGCGCGTTGCGCGTGCCGGCATCCTCGCCGCGACCGCGTTCCTTCCGCTCGCGTGCAGCCAGACCGTCACGCGCATCGACCCCAACGCCGTTACCGACCTGTCCGGCCGGTGGAACGATACCGATTCGCGACTCGTCGCGAACGAGCTGATCCGCTCCAGCCTGACCGAGTCGTGGCTGCGGCGTCACACGGAGTCGAACGGTGGCGAGGTGCCGGTGGTGATCGTCGGTGACTTCCGCAACCGGACGATGGAGCACATCGCGGTCAACACGTTCGTGAAGGACCTCGAGCGCGCGTACATCAGTTCCGGCGCGGTCCGTGTGGTGGCGAGTCCGGACGAGCGGGACGAGATCCGCGATGAGCGGCGCGATCAGCAGGAGAACGCACGGGCCGACACGCGGGCGCGGATGGCGCAGGAGACCGGCGCCCGCTACATGCTGCAGGGGAACATCGAGGCGATCGAGGACCGCGAAGGTCGCGAGCGCGTGGTCTACTATCAGATCGATGCGACGCTCGTCGACCTCCAGTCGAACGAGCGCGTCTGGGCGGGTCAGAAGCAGATCAAGAAGGTGATCACGCAGCCGCGCGTGCGGATGTAACCGATCCCCGGCAGCGATCCGGACGGCGGCCGCGCACTCGGTGTCGCGGCCGCCCCTCTTTCCGCGCACGGCCCGGCATGACGACGCAGCGCGTCGGGCGAGCACTCCGCCGGCCAGCGGCCCGGTGCTCGGGGCGCGGCCGCTTCTCCTGCGCTAAGCCCCGGACGTTCCGGCCGTGCGTTGCGCGTCGACCTCCCATACCGCCTGGATCGCCGCCTGATTCACCATCACGCCGCCGAGGTTCACGTTGACCTTCTGGGGCGGCCGTCCGCTGCGCAGCAGGGATGCCTCGAGCACGGGCACGAACTCACCGGCGATCTCGAGGTAGTCGCTGAGACGCTGCTGCTCGCCCAGGATGAGCTTGCCGCGGAGCAGCAGTCCGCCGTCCAGCTGCATCTCGACCGGCCGCGGTGTGCCGGCCGCCGAAGCGTTCGTCAGGGGGATGTCGTCGTCCAGCGCGGCTGCCCAGAGAACCTGGTCGATGCGCAGGACGGCGTGCTTCACATCATCGCCGGTCCCCGTCCACTGGGCGGCGCGCAGGTTCACGTAGCTCTTGCGGTGCGCGAAATACGTCGCGAGCGACTGGCCCTCGGCCAGGCTCGCCGTCGCCTCGAGCATCCGGAAATCACGCAGGAATATCCGCAGCCGGCGCGCCGGCCTCGTGGTGTCCATTCGGCCTCTTGCTGACGGTGGAACGGGGCGCCGGCCCGCGCCGGCGTCTTGCGGTGAGCCGCCTCAAGATGTGCAGCGAGCACATTGCGGGGCAAGGGATTCCGCGTCTCGCGCAGGTGCGCGCGCGGAACTTACGGGCCGTCCCTGCCGTAGCAGGATGCGACACGGTGCCGGACGGCCCGTGAAGCCCCGAACACTCTGGCTGCGGCAACGGAGCCGCGCACGAGAGGTGCCCCATGCGTACCGCTTCCCTGCTCCTGCCCCTTCTCATCCTCGCGGCGTGCGCGCCGAGGCGCGTGCACGAGCCGCCGATCCTCGAGACCGGCGACCGCGTCCCCTCGAGTGATGCCGTCATCGAGTCCGCACGGCAGGAGGCCGCGCGCACCCAGCGCGAGGTCGCCGGTCAGCGCGACGCCGTTGCGGCGAATGCGATGGCGACCTGCACGCCGGACATCTGCGCCGCGATCACGCGCGGCGAGCTCGCGCTCGGCATGACGGAGACGCAGGTCATGGCCGCCACGCGTACGACGGAAGCCGCGTGGAACACGCGTGACGCCGGTGAGGCGACCGTGATGGTGCCGGTGTCGCGCACCGCGGCACCGCGTGATGCCGCCGGCGAGCTCGGCATGGTCCAGCTGCGCAACGGGCGCGTGGCATCGTACAGCTACAACGAAGCGCAGGGCGTACGCGTGGTCTCGAGCCCGCAGGACGCGACCACGGCCGGACGCGCGAGCGCACTCGCCGAGATGCTGCTCCGTGAGGGCGACGACTACGTTGCGCGCGGCGAGTTCAACATGGCGCTGAACCGCTACGACCGGGCACAGGTGCTGCGGCCGGCGGATCCCGAGATCGACTATCGCATTGCGACGGTGCTCGACAAGTCGCTCCGCCCGCTCGAGGCGCTGATGCGCTATCAGCTGTTCCTGCATCGCCTCGAGATCGAGAAGATCCAGGCGGTGGGCGAGGCGTACGGCAACCTGGCGGCTGCGATTGCGCACGCGCGCGAGCGGGTGATCGTCCTGGAGCGTCAGACCCGCTGAGTCTCATGAACGGGCGCGGCGCATCCGGCGCGCGGCTCATCGCCGTCGCGGCGCTGCTCCTCTGCAGCGCCGGGTGCGCCCGCCTGTTCGGCACGTACGATTTCGCCCCCAGCGGCCTCGCCTCCGGCGAGGACCGACTCCGCCACATGCTCGCGACCGGCCAGGCCACCGACGCGTTCACCGCGTTCGGCAACTCGTTCGATCCGCCCGAGGACGAGGTCCTGCGGGCACTCTACCAGGGCATCCTCGCCTACTACGCCGGCGCCTGGGATGAGAGCGCGCGGGTGCTCGACATCGCTGCTGCACGCGCCGACGAACGCTACACGAAGAGCATCTCGCGCGCAGCGCTCTCCGTCATCACGAACGATCTGATCCTGCCGTACGAGCCCGGCCGCACCGAGCGGCTCATGATTCCCTACTACGGCGCGCTCGCGCGGATGCGGCTCGGCGACGTCGAAGGTGCGGCAGTCGAGGCGCGCCGGCTCAGCATGCTGCTCCAGCTGTACGCCGACGATGAGGATGTGGTCGAGCCCGCCATCGAGGCGACGCTGCGCTACGTGGCCGGTGTGGTGTTCGAGGCGCACGGCGACCGCAACGACGCCGATGTGGCGTACCGCAACGCGGCGGCGCTCGACTCGACTCTGGCTCGGCCGAACGCTGCCGCGCCGCTCGGCCTCGGCACGGCCGTCATCGTGCTCGAACAGGGCTTCGTCGCGCATCGCGTCGAGCAGGGTCTGGCCGTCCTGCTGCTGCCGGAGGAGGTGGACCTCATCACGAACGGTGATGGCGATGAACGCTCGGCCGCGCTGGGATTCGTCGCTGCCCGCACGCTCCGGCAGGCCCTGCGCGCACCGTACAGCGCCGACGGCCCCTATCGCCGGACGACGCTGCACGTCGCCGCGCCCGAGGACCGCTCCCAGCTGCCGCGCCGGCGCCGCCGGATCGTCTGCCGTCCCACCGACGATGCCGCTTCCGGCGCAGACAGCACCCGCACCACGACCCCGCGTCAGACCTCCGGCGGCAAGGAGGAGTGCCGGGAGGAGGAGGTCGAGATCGACGAGATGCCCTACCTCCTCAAGGTCGCATGGCCCGTGTACCGGACCGACGCGCGCCCGCTCGACGCGAGGCTCATCACCCCGGCCGATACCGTCGACTTCCTCGGCCGTGCCGACCTGTCGCGCGGTGTCGTCGACGACTTCAACGCCGAGCGCGGACTCCTCGTCGCCCGCACGATCGCGCGCGGCGCCGCCAAGCTCGCGCTCACGAAGGGTGCCGAGAACAAGCTCGAGGAGAAGAACGAGGCAGCCGCGAAGATCGTCGGACTGCTCGGCAACCTCGGCAATGTGCTGCTCGAGCGGGCCGACACGCGATCCTGGCACCTGCTGCCGGCGGGCGTCTCGGTCGCGCGCGTGAACCTGCCACCCGGCGAGCATCGGCTCAGCGTGGCCGTCGGCGCGCGAACGGTGGAGCTGGAGCCGGTGCGGGTGAAGGCGGGCGGTCTTTCGGTCGTCGCGGCGCGGGTGTGGTGAGCGGACCTGGCACCCCTTTTTCCAAAATGCCCATCCACGCATGCCGCCGCGACGGTGCGGGCGGACGGTACCGCCGTGCGACACCGGACGCGCGCGACGAGCCGGGGCCTACGCATGCATGGATGGGCATTTTGGAAAAAGGGGTGCCAGGTCCGTGACTTGCACACACGCACCGGCTGCACACTGTCATCGTGACTCCCGACAGGAGGACCGGATGCCGAACTGGAGCCGCAAGGACGAGCGGAAATACGAGCACATCAAGCAGAGCAGCAAGGAACGCGGAATCGGTGAGGATCGTGCGCAGGAGATCGCGGCACGTACGGTGAACAAGGACCGGCGCGAGGAGGGTCGGACGCCGAACCGCACGAGTCAGGGCACGGGGAATCCGCGGCGCGGCTACGAGGGCCGGACGCGCGATGAGCTGTACAACATCGCGAAGGAACGGAACATCGAAGGCCGCAGCAAGATGAGCAAGGACGAGCTGATCCGCGCGCTGCGCGACTAGCGGGCACAGCGGCGCGCGTGGCGGTTACTTCTTGATCGCCGTGAGCGCTGCCTTGATGAGGTCGACCGGCTGCAGGGCGCCGCGTTCGTCGATGACCTTGCGCACGGCGGACGCGGCGTCTGCATTCGTGTAACCGAGCGCGACGAGCGCCGCGACGGCCTCCTCGAAGCCAGCGCCGCCGCGTCGGCCTCTGCCGGCGGCGGTCACGGCGACATCGTCGAGCCGGTCGGCGAGCTCGAGCGCGAGACGCTCGGCCTTCTTCGTGCCGAGACCGGGGATCTGGCGGAGCGCGGCGATGTCGCGGTCGACGATGGCGCGGACGATGCGATCCGGCGACATCGTCGACAGGATGTTGACGGCGAGGCGAGGTCCGACGCCGGACGCGGTCAGCAGGCGGCTGAAGACGGCGCGCTCCGCCTCGTCGATGAAACCGTACAGCTCGACGGCGTCCTCACGCACGACCTGCCAGGTACGCAGCTCGATGTCGGCACCCTCCTGCGGCAGGCGCTCGAAGACCGTCAGCGGAATCTGCACTTCGTAGGCGACCCCGCCCGCCGTCATCACCTCGGCGACACCGAGCTCGCGGCGCAGCAGCACTCCACGGATTCGACTGATCATCCGATGCCTAGCGGGCGACCGCGCGGAGGCGCGCACCCACGACGCCCCCGCTGCAATGGCACAGTGCGACGGCCACGCCATCCGCCGCGTCGGCCGGAGCGGGCGGTGTGCGCAGGCGCAGCAGCCGCTGCACCATGAACTGAATCTGCTCCTTCGTGGCCCGGCCGGTGCCGGTAACCGCGTTCTTGATCTCGGCGGGTGCGTACTCGAAGACGGGCAGCTCTCGCAGCGTGGCGGCGAGCAGCACGGCGCCGCGCGCGTGGCCGAGGATGATGCTGGTGCGGGCGTTCTTCGCGTAGAACACGCCCTCTACGGCCATGACGTCGACGCGGTGGCGCGTGAGCACGTCGCCGAGCCCGTCGTAGATCTGGCGCAGCCGTGAGGCCAGTGGCGTATGCGCGTCGGTGCGCACGACACCGCATTCGAGCAGCGAAACGGCGCCGTCGCCCGCTCGGGCAACGACGCCGTATCCGGTCGTTGCGGCTCCGGGATCGACGCCGAGCACGATCACGCGTCGGCCTCGGCGTACGCGGCCTCGTCGATGTCGGCGTTCGAGTGCACTTTCTGGACGTCATCCAGATCGTCGAGTGCGTCGAGCAGCTTGAGGAGCTTCTGCGCATCGCCGCCGCTCACGCTGACCGTGTTCTTCGCTACCATGGCGAGCTCGGCCTGGTCGAAGTCGATGCCCGCCTGTCGCAACGCCTCCTGCACGGCCGCAAAGGAGGTGAGCTCCGTCGTCACGACGTAGACATCGTCGTCGCGCCGCAGGTCCTCGGCTCCCGCCTCCAGCGCGGCGAGCAGCGTCGAGTCCTCATCGTAGCGACCCGCGTCGACGTAGACCTGGCCCTTCCGCTCGAACTGCCAGGCGACGGAGCCGCTGGTGCCCATGCTGCCGTCGTTGCGGCTCATCACGTACCGCACCTCGGAGACGGTCCGGTTCGGGTTGTCGGTCAGCGTCTCGATGTAAATGGCCACACCGGCCGGACCGTATCCCTCGTACGCAACCTCCTGGTACTCCACGCCCTCCAGCTCACCCGTGCCCTTCTTGATCGCGCGGTCGATGTTCTCCGCCGGCATGTTGGCCGCCTTCGCCGTGTCGACGGCGAGCCGGAGCCGCGGATTCATTGCAGGATCACCGCCGCCTGCACGGGCGGCCACGGTGATCTCGCGGATCAGCTTCGTGAAGTGCTGTCCGCGCTTGGCATCATTCGCGGCCTTCTTGCGCTTGATCTGCGCCCATTTGCTGTGCCCCGCCACGGGCGTCTCCTGCGTTTTCGGAAAGACCTTGTATCAGAACGTGTTGCAATCCCGGCAAACACTCCGAATATAATCCGCACGCTCGGCGCCGGGCAATCGCCGGCAGGCGTCACATGGCTTGAAGCTTGCACGACCTCGCCCCCGCACACCACAGCCGCGGCCGACCCTGGGAGGAATGCAATGGCGCAGCACACGCATGACGGGAGTGAGAACGTGCGCACGGAAGAGAGAGGCGATCTCAATCCCGATCCGATCACGGGAGAACCGGGCGCGCATCCGATCGGTACGGGCGCGGGTGCGGCCGGTGGCGCCGTGGCGGGTGCTGCACTCGGCAGCGTGGTCGGCGGTCCGGTCGGCGCGGCGATCGGCGGTGCGATCGGCGCGGTGAGCGGCGGGGCCGCGGGCAGTGCGGCGGCCGAGAAGCTGAATCCCACCGAGGAGGACGCGTACTGGCGTGACAACTTCCGGAAGCGCCCCTACGCCGATGAGACACTGAGCTACGATCATTACCGCCCGGCGTATCGCTACGGCTGGGAGTCGCGCGCGCGGTTCTCGGATCGCCGATGGGACGAAGTGGAGCGGGAGCTGGAACGCGGCTGGCGCGAGAACCGTGGCGAGTCGCGGCTCGGGTGGCCGGACGCGAAGCTGGCCGCGCGCGACGCGTGGCAGCGCGTGGACCATCGGATGGCGGACGAGCGGCAGCGCTAGTCGTCGCCCCGCGGACGCGGCACCAGATTTCTGTTACGACCCATCCAGGCACAACGGCGCCCGGTGCCACCGCCGGCCGGGACGCCAGGATGCCGCGGGGAGCGCCGCGCGAGTGCGGCCAGAGAGGTCCCGGCCACCATCTGCTCGGCGCGGCAACCTGTCCCGATCGGCCGTAACAGAAATCTGGTGCCGCGTCCGCCAGCCAGGGATGCCCTCCCCTCCGTCGCGATCTGCTGAACGTGCACTGCGCCGGATCCCTGGCCGGCCGCCCGCGCTCGAGCCGGGTGCCGTGACGGAAACGTCCCTCGCAGAAGTGGTCGTATCGCACCTCCGCCGCGAGACGCCACGGTGTGGATGGATGGTCGCGCGTCAGGGGGTGTAGCGCGCGAGATCGAAGCGATCCTGCGGTGCGAGCAGGCCGGCCCACAGATCGCCGTGTTCCACGAGGCGGGCCGGCACGTTGAAGATCTCGAAGTCCTCGATGCCTGCTCCCGCCTCCAGCTCCGACCACAGCACCGGTGCCGAGACGGGGGCGCCGGGCCGCGGGCGCACGGAATAGACGGACGCCAGGGTGCGTCCCCATGCGTTCTGGTTGTAGTCGACGAGCACGCGGTCCGGCGGTCGCTTTGCGACACGGTACTCGGCCGTGACGAGCTGCGGCGCATGCCCCTCGAGCGTGCGTGCGACCTGTTTCGCGAACGTCCATACCTGCTTCTGCGTCGGTCCGCGCACGATCGGCACGTACAGATGGATGCCCTTCGATCCCGTCGTCTTCGCGTACACCGGCATGCCCAGCGCCTCGAGCGCACTGCGGACCAGGAACGCGGTCTCGACGACTTTCTCCCACGGTGCATCCGGTACGGGGTCGAGATCGAAGTGCACGAAGTCCGGGCGATCCACATCGTCGCAGCGGGCATACCACGGGTTGAGATCGATGCAGCCGAGGTTGATCACCCACAGGAGTGCAGCCATGTCCTGGATGATCGGAAAGTGGATGATGTTGCCGGAGCCGTGCTCGATGGCGCAGGTCTCGATCCACTCCGGCCGCGACTCCGGTGCGCGCTTCATGAAGAAGAAATCGCCGTCGATGCCGTGCGGGTACCGCTTCATGACCATGGCGCGATCCCTCAGGTGCGGGAGCAGCGCGGGCGCGACCTCCGCGTAGTACTGGATCAGATCTCCCTTCGTGATCCCGGAGGCGGGCCAGAAGACCTTCTCGAGGTTCGTCAGCCGGACGTCACGACCACCGACATCGAGTGTCGCGTCACCGGAACGCGTCGCCGGTATGGCTTCGAGCTCGTCGACCGTGCCATGGGGGGAAGCGCGTGCGCCGAAGCGCCGGGACGGGTGATGGTCGCCGGTCGCGCGCTCGTTCATCGCCGTGGCTCCAGCTTCGGCGGCCTCGTGCCGCGACGCGCGGTTCCGCTCACGGTGACGTAGTCCAGCTCCCGCTGCGCATCGACGCAGCGCAGCATCAGGCCGCCGCGGCTCATGTCACCACGGCCGACGAACTCGGCCGGAAACCGCAGCCGGTCACCGAACACGTCGAGCAGCAGATCGACATACTTGCCGGATGCGACGCTGCCGAGCAGCACGACGGTGGCATCGGCGGCGAGAGCAGCGGCGATGCGGCGGGCGTCGCGCAGGAGCGGCTCACGGTAGCGCGCATCGGCGATGTCGATCGGGACGGTACCGAACGCGCGCAGGTCGTCGGCCGTCACCGGCACATCCGGCGAGAGCAGCCCGCGATTGGTCGTGATGACATACGAGCCCGGCAGGCCGTACGGCGGCGCGGCGAACGCGCTCGCGTACGCGTGCTTGCCGCGGAAATAGAGGCCGCTCAGGAACGAAAAGACCTCCCACAGCGGCGCGGCCCCGCCCGCGGTCAGCCGTGCCGCGAGCGGGAACGTCCCGCGTCCACCGAGCAGCAGCTGCGCCCGGCGACCGCCGACGCTCGCCGGTGACAGCAGAAATATTCTGGATTCCACGTACTCCCTCGCCAATACCGCCGTGTCAGGTCGCGTCCCCGGCTTGCTTCCCTCGTGTCCCGGCCGTAATAACAGGGTCTGCGGCCGCTTCTGGCAAGCGCCCGCACGGCCGGCCGCACGGTACCCGGAAATCCAGAGGTGAATCGAATGGCCCAGCAGAACTCGTTCGACGTGACGACGGGCGCGGACCTCCAGGAGGTGGACAACGCGGTGAACCAGGCGCGGAAGGAGATCGCGACACGGTACGACTTCAAGGGCACCGACTGCACGATCGAGTTCGACACGAAAGCGAGCAGGTTCACGCTCGAGGCGGACGACGAGTACAAGCTGAAGGCGCTGTTCGACGTGCTGCAGACGAAGCTGATCCGGCGGCAGGTGCCGGTGCGGAACCTGAAACCCGGTGCGATACAGGACGCGACGCGCGGGCGCGCGCGGCAGGAGATCGAGCTCGCACAGGGCATCCCGACCGATACCGCGAAGCAGATCGTGAAGGACGTGAAGGCACAGGGCTTCAAGAAGGTGCAGGTCGCGATCCAGGGTGATGAGCTGCGCGTCTCCAGCCCGTCGCGTGACGAGCTCCAGAGCGTGATCGCATTTCTGCGGGATCAGGACTACGGCATCGAGCTGACGTTCGGGAACTACCGCTGATCATGCGGCGCGCGGTGTTCAACATGCGTGACGAGCGCCCGGTGTGGACACCGCCCCCGTCATTCATCGAACGGCTGCGCGCGGCACTGCCCCGCGACTGGGACCTCGTCGACGTCGCCGCACCCGTGAGCGGCCGGGGCGACGGCAGCGGAGCGAGTGACGAAGCGATCCGCGCCATTGCCGGCGCCGAGATCTACTTCGGGCTCGGTCTGCCGAGGGAACTCCTGCTCGCCGCGCTCGCCGGGCCACGACGCCTGCGCTGGATCCACACGGGCGCGGCCGGGGTGCGCTCTCTCCTGCAACCGGAGCTCGTCGCGAGCGACATCGTGCTCACGAATTCGGCCGGCGTTCACGCGGAGCCGATCGCGGAATCAGTGATCGGCATGATGCTGCATTTCGCGCGCGGCTTCGACCATGCCGTGCGCGGCCAGGCCCGCGCGGAGTGGCGCGCGGACCTCTACGAGCGTGGGGAGAGCGGGGTCCGCGAGCTGAGCGGCGCCACACTCGGCATCGTCGGCTACGGCGGCATCGGCCGGGCGGTCGCGCGGCGGGCCCGCGCACTCGGCATGCGTGTGGCAGCGCTCCGCCGCCGTTCTGCCGGGACTGCGCGCGACGGCGAGGACGACGGTGTGGCAGAGGTGATCGGAGGACCGCACGCGCTCCCGCGACTGCTCGAGCAGAGCGATGTCCTCGTGCTGACCGCACCCTCGACCCGTGACACGCGTGGCATGATCGGAGCGCGCGAGCTCGCCCGTCTGCCCGATGGCGCCGTGCTGATCAACGTCGCGCGTGGCGATCTCATCGACGAGCCGGCGTTGCTGGATGCGCTCCGCACCGGCGGCCTGAGAGGAGCCGGGCTCGACGTATTCACGACCGAGCCGCTGCCGCCGGAATCACCGCTCTGGCAGCTGCCGAACGTGCTGATCACGCCGCATGTGAGCGCGACGTCACCGCACTTCTGGGAGCGCGAGGGGGAGTTGATCCTGGACAACCTGGATCGCTACCTCGACGGCCGCGTGCTGCGCAACGTCGTGGACCCTTCCGCCGGGTACTGACCTCCCATCACGTCCGGGAAATCCGTCCGGTCAGTCCACTCCGTCGAGCACGCGGCGGACCTTCTCCGCCAGGCTGTGCGGCGTATACGGTTTCTGGAGGAACGCCACATCGGCGCGCTGCACGCCGTGGCGGATGACGGCGTCATCCGTGTAGCCGCTCACGTAGAGTACCCGTACATCCGGGCGCAGCGGCTTCAGCGACTCCACGAGCTGGCGCCCGCCCATCACCGGCATCACGACATCGGTGATGACGAGGTCGACGTGGTTGTCGCGACCGGCGAGGACGCGGAGCGCTTCCGCGCCGTTGGACGCCTCGAGCACGCGATAGCCGTGCGCCCGGAGTGCGAGCACCGCGAGCCGGCGCACCGACTCATCATCCTCGACTACGAGCAGGGACTCGGAGCCGGTGAGCGAATCGTCACCGAGCTTGCGCACACGCGGTGCAGGCACGGACTTCTCGTCGGCCGCCGGCAGGATCACGCGGAACTCGGATCCGACGCCCGGCTCGCTCGTCACCTCGACGTGACCGCCGCTCTGGCGCACGATACCGTACACCATCGCCAGACCGAGGCCGGTGCCGGCGCCCGGCTGCTTGGTCGTGAAGAACGGCTCGAACACGCGCTGCATGACGTCGTGCGTCATGCCGACTCCGTGATCGCGGACGGTCAGCATGACACACGGACCGGGGCGCGCCTCGGGGTGCAGGTCGGGACTCTGCGCGAGCTCGCTGTTCGCGGTCTCGATCTCGATGCGCCCACCCTTCGGCATGGCATCGCGCGCATTGACGACGAGGTTGATCAGCACCTGGCCGATCTGACCCTGGTCCACGCTGACGCGGCGCAACTTCGGCCCGAGCCGGGTGACCAGCTCGATGTCCTCGCCAATGATCCGCCCGAGCATCTTCTTCGTATCCTTCACGACACGGTTGAGGTCGAGCACCGTCGGCTCGAGCACGGCGCGACGGCTGAACGCGAGCAGCTGGCGAGTCAATCCGGCCGCACGCATGCCCGCATCTCGCATCTCGCTCAGCGCCATGTACAGCGGATCATCCGGCTTCGACTGCGTGAGCAGCAATTCCGTGTGACCCGCGATGATCGTGAGCAGGTTGTTGAAGTCGTGCGCAATGCCGCCGGCGAGCTGACCCACGGCGTGCATCTTCTGCGCCTGCTGCAGCTGATCCTCGAGCGCGCGCTGGCGCGATATGTCGCGGACGATGCCCGTGAAGAAGCGCTTGCCGTCGAGGATGAAGTCGTTGACGGCGAGCTCCAGCGGGAACGTCGTTCCGTCGCCGCGCAGGCCGACGAGTTGACGGCCGCGGCCGACGCGGGGGTGGCCGGTGTGCGCGAAGCGCGCGAGGTAGTCGACGAAATTGGTGCGGTACGGCTCCGGGAGCAGGATCGAGATGTTCGACCCCACGACCTGGTCAGCGGTATAGTCGAACATGCGCTCGGCCGCGGCGTTGAACGAGCGGATCGTGCCGTACTCGTCGATGCCGATGATGCCATCGGTCACACCATCCATGATGGACTTGAGCAGGACATCCGCGGTGTGGCGGACGGACAGGTCACGCATCACCTTGGCGAACCCGATCAGCTCACCGTCCAGGCGCGTCGGTGCCACGATGACATTTGCCCAGAACCGGCTTCCGTCCTTGCGCACGCGCCAGCCGTCGTCCTCATGTCGCGCCTCTCGGAGTGCGGCCTTCAGCACAGCCGCCGGCCGGCCGGCATGCTGATCTTCCGCGGTGTGGAAGATGGAGGAGTGACGGCCCACTACCTCCTCTTCGCGATAGCCGAGCAGCCGCTCGGCGCCCGCGTTCCAGCTCATGATGCGGCCGTCCGGGTCGAGCATGAACAGGGCGTGATCGGCCACGCTCTCGACCAGCAGACGGAACCGCGTCTCGCTCTCGTGCAGCGCCCGCTCGGTCTGCCGGCGGGCGCTGATATCGACCGCCAGCACGACGGTCGTGTCGCTGTCGTGCGGTGACATCAGGTGCAGCAGGGCGGTTCCCGGAGTGCCGTCTGCGCGCATGAAGTCGATCTCGACCGGACCGCTCGCGCCCTCGTGAGCCAGGCCCAGATCGGCGGCGCGGCGACTCGCCTCATCGAGCGGGATCATGCCACGCCACTGTGCCTGCCCGGTCGTCAGGTCGTCCCACGTGAAGCCGAGCATCTCGAGTAGTGCCGGATTCGCCTCGACCCAGCGGCCGTCCGGTGCCGCCACGCCGACGCCGAAGAGGTTTGCGCGGAGCAGGTGGACGAAGGCGAATTCCGTACGACGACGCGCCGCCGTCTCCTGATCCAGCCGCCTCTGCGCGTCCGCGGCATGAGCCGCATCGAGCTCCGCGCTCCTGCGCGCTCGGTGCAGGGACTCGATCAGTGCGGTCGTGACGAGACCGGCGAGCAGAAAGGCGCCGAACCAGAAGAACTGCTGCACTCCCGGTAGTGCATCGAGGAGGACGAATGCTGCGGTCGCAGCGGACAGCAGCGCGGCCGTCCGTCCGGCGAGCCGGCCGTACCAGGACGAGATGACGACAGCGGCGCCGAACGGCAGGAAGATCGCCTCGTTGCCGATGAGCCGATCGAGGACGAGGTGCACGAGCACTGCGCCGGCGACCGTTCCCACCGAAGTCGCGATCTGCCGAAGCCGCTCACCGCCCGTCCCGATGGGGGGCGCAGCGTGCCGGGTGAACGGTTCATCGGCGCCGCGGGTCAACTGCGACCTCGCCGCCGATACTGATGAACTCGGGCCTGTCATTCGTGGATGTCCGCTGGAGGCGAGCCCGCGCGAGCCCGCGGATGAGGGGACAATCCAATACTGTGACAGTGGCGCGCGCTGTCAAGGCGCGGGGCCGTGCGTGCCTCTGCACGTTGCGGGCGTCGGTCGCTCATCGCGTAGCGGCCTGATCGGCGTACAGCCGCCGCACCTCGGCGAGCTGCTCGTGCGTGCCGATGTCGCGCCATTCCGCCGCGAGCTGGTCGTGCCGCGCGACATTCACGCCGGAGCGCGACAGCTCCAGGTAGTGCATGATGATCGACGGTGGAGAGTCGTCCGTCAGTGTATCCAGCAGTTCGGGCGCGGCGACATGGATCCCGCTGAAATCGCGCCTGTGTCGAGCACCTCTGCACGGCCGCACGAAGACCGGCTCGGCGCCACCGCGCGGGGCGTACCCGCAGAGGCCGACGTCATCGAAGACCAGAAATCGTTTCGGCGAGGGTCGCAGCACGGCGAGCGTCGCCATGCGGTCGGGCCCGCTGCCGTGATCGGCATAGAGTGCGCTCAGGTCGATGTCGGAGAACACATCGCAGTTGTGGATGAAGAACGGTGCAGTGCGCCTGAAATGATCGCGCGCGCGACGGAGCCCGCCCGCCGTATCGAGCGGGCCGTCCGGCTCGTGCGAGAACACCACTTCCACACCGAAACCGCCCTGATCGCGCACGAACCGACGAATCTGCTCCGGGTGCGGATGCGTGTTGATGATGAGGCGATCGGCGCCTGCGGCGACGAGCCGGCGCGCGACGTGCTCGAGGATGGGAATGCCGCCGATGTCGACGAGCGCCTTGGGTACCTCGTGTGTCAGCGGGCGGAGCCGTGTGCCCAGGCCCGCGGCGAAGATCATGGCGTCCATCGCCGCAAGGTACGCGAAATCATCACGGCCCGCAGGGGCCGGTGAATCCCGGACGGTGCACGGAGCGTACGAGATCGCAAGCGCACTGAGTCCCTTTGGTTCCGGAGAGCGCCCATGCGCACCCTGTGGATTCCTGCCGTTCTCGTCCTCATGAGCACGTCTGCGACCGCACAGTCACTGGATCTCGGCGCCGGCGGGACCGGCCTGTCGATCGGCAACTCCCGCGCCTGGACGGGATTGCGCATCAACTGGCGGGACGTCGGAGTCGAACGCGTGAACGGCGTCAACGTGACGATCTGGAGTCCGGGCGACAATCCGGATTTCCGGATGAACGGGCTCGCCGTCGGCATTGTCGGCCCCGGCGTGGGTACACTGAACGGTATCGGACTCGGCCTCGGCGGCGTGGTTGCCGAGCGCGCGATCCGCGGGGTCGCGATCGGCGGCCTCGGCGTCGTGTCGGAGGGCGCGCTCCAGGGGTTGTCGGTTGCAGGCCTCGGCGCAGTGACGCAGGGCAACGTGAGCGGCGTGAGCGTCGCCGGACTCGGCGTCGTCACGGAGGGAGACCTCGTCGGAATCGCCGCGAGCGGACTCGGCGTGGTTACCCAGGGCGGAATCACCGGCGTGGGCGTAGCCGGGCTGGGCGTGGTGAGTCAGGGTGGGATGCGGGGCGCCAGTGTGGCCGGACTCGGTGTGGTCAGCGAAGGAGCGATGACCGGCATCCACGTCGCGGGACTCGGACTCGTCAGTCAGGGCGGGATGACGGGGATCAGCGTGGCAGGCCTGGGCACCGTCGCGCAGGGCGGAATGCGCGGCCTGAACGTCGGCGGGCTCGCCGTAGTGGCGGAGGGCCGCATGGTCGGACTGAACGTCGCCGGAGCGGCGCTGGTCGGCGGCGCGGTGCGCGGCCTCAATGTCGGCGGTCTCGCCATCGTCGGCGATGCGCCGGTGGAGGGTATCTCGCTCAGCCTCGGCGCGGTGGAGAGCGGGAGCGCGATCCGCGGCGTCACGGTGGGCGGTTACCGCGTCCGCGCACCGAACGTGGACGGTCTCTCGGCCGGCATCGCGATGATGCGGACGCAGAACCTGCGCGGGCTCGGCATCGCGGGATACAACGAAGTGCGCGGCGTTCAGGTCGGTGTGACGATCGGCATCTACAACACGGCCGACGTGCTGAACGGCGTGCAGATCGGACTGCTCAACCGCGCGAAGAACAACCGGCCGCCGTTCCGCTGGCTGCCGATCCTGAATGCGCATTTCGATTGACGCCTCATTCGTCGAAGAGAGCCAGCTGGCCGTGCCGGTGCGGGCGCCGGAACGCGGCCGTGGACAGCGCATACCGGCTCGCGTCCTCCTCGTAGCCGGCCCTCCTGCGGGCCGCGCGGAAGAGCGCACCGATCTGGTCCGCCATCTCGCCCGTGCCGCGGCCGCGCACACCCCACGTCGAATCGTACAGCCGGCCGCCGCGCATGCTGCGCACCCGGTTCAGCACCTTCTCCTTCCGATCCGGGAAATGGTGCGTGAGCCAGTCCTCGAACAGCGGAGCGACGGCGTGCGGCAGTCGGAGCATGACATAGCCCGCCCACTTCGCGCCGGCGTCGCGCGCGGCACCCAGAATGGCACCGGCTTCTTCGTCCGTGATCGCCGGAATGATCGGCGCAACCATGACGCCGACCGGAATGCCCGCCGTCGCGAGCTTCTCGATCGCGAGCAGCCGCCGGCGCGGCGTCGAAGTACGCGGCTCCATCACCCGCTGGAGCTTCTCATCCAGCGTCGTGATCGAAATGCTCACGGATGCGGCCTCGTGACGCGCGAGCTCGCCCAGCACATCGATGTCGCGTGTCACGAGATGGTTCTTC
The DNA here is from genome assembly GCA_036374995.1 of Longimicrobiales bacterium. Lineage (GTDB taxonomy): Bacteria > Gemmatimonadota > Gemmatimonadetes > Longimicrobiales > RSA9 > SH-MAG3. The sequence continues at coordinate 200,981 of DASUSS010000108.1, forward strand.
GTGATCAGGCTCACCGGATTGCGGAATTCGGCGAGGACCTCGAGACAGCCGCGCGTCAGCCGGAGCTTCCGCTCGACCGGCTGATAACAGTCCGTTACGCCGCTGATCACGATCGTCTCCGGACTGTACGACTTCTTCATCAGCTCGTTGCGCAGCAGCAGTGGCGCGTCCTCCTTCACCAGGATTCTCGTCTCGAAGTCGATGCCCGCGCTGAAGCCGAGATACTCGTGGAACGGACGCGCATAGCAGTAGATGCAGCCGTGCTCGCAGCCGCGGTACGGATTGATGCTGACGGAGAAGCCGATGTCCGGGCTGTCATTGCGCGCGAGGATCGTCCGCGTGGTGTCGCGCAGGAACTGCGTACGCGGCAGCGGCAGCTCATCTGCGGCCAGGTCCGCATCGAGCGTGTCGCCGTCCGGGACGATCTCGACCGGCTCGAAGCGGTTCGGCGGATTGAACGCGGCGCCGCGTCCCCGGATCGAGTAGAGGCCTGTCACTTGCACCTTCCTTCGTGCAGGTACGCGATTCGATCGCGGAGGAGGTGTGGCCGATCAGAGGAAGTCGAGGGACCCGAGGCACGACTCACCGGTCCGCAAGGGCCACGAGGTGGCGCAGCACCGGAGCGACAGGGCGACGGCGATCCGGGCCCCGACGTCCGTCGGGCACACTGCGAGGCTAGCCGATGTGCGTCCGGAGTGCTTGCGCGAGATCGCGCGGATTCGTGCGGCGCAGCACGACCTCCGGCGTGTCGTGCCACGCCGCAGCCTCGTTCAGCGCGGCCGCGATGTCCCGCCGGACGGCATCCGTCAGTCTGACGCCATCCTCGACGTGCAGCGACCTGACCTCGAACGTGCCGTCGCGTCGATGCGCCTTCGCATCCACGCGGGCGACGATCTCGCCGCGGCGCAGCAGAGGCAGCACGTAGTAGCCGTACTGCCGCTTCGGCGCGGGCGTGTAGCATTCGATCCGATAATCGAAGCCGAACATGATTCGAGCGCGCGTCCGGTCCCACACGAGCGGATCGAAGGGTGAGAGCAGCGTGGTGAGCTTCGGCTTCAGGCCACCGTCCGCGGCGAGCTGTGCGACATCGCGATGATCCGGGTGGACGTAGCCGGAGTCGCGCCATCCATCCACCTGCACCTCGATCAGCGATCCGGCCGCGGCGAGGTCACGCACGCGCTGCGGTGTATCACGCTTCGACATCCGATAGTAATCGGCCACCCAGCGGGCCTGCGCGACGCCCAGCGCCTTCACGGATCGCTCGATGAGCCGGCGCTCGACGTCCTCTTTCGGCGGCAGCAAGGCGTCGGACCACGTCGCGTGCACCCGTTCGCGCAGGTCGTACACACGCTGGAACGCCTGCCTGCGCGCAACCATCAGGTGGCCGGACGTGAACAGCGCCTCGAGTGCGCGCTTCTCCGGCTTCCACTCCCACCATCCCGATGAGGCGCCGGCGCGCCGCTCGAAGTCCGCCGAGCGCACTGCGCCGTTCTCCCGGACGTGCGCGAGCACGCGATCGAGCTCGTGCCGATGCTGCGCGACCCACTGGGCGCGGTACTTCCACCCCATGCGCTCCGGGTCGAGCATGCGATGGCGGACGAGCGCGTAATCCTCGATCGGCAGAAAGCACGCCTCGTGTGCCCAGTACTCGAACAGTGCGCCTTCGGCCAGCAGCTCATCGAGCCAGCCCGCATCGTACGCACCCAGCCGGCTGAACAGAACCATGTAGGGACTGCGCGCGACGACGCTGATCGTGTCGATCTGGAGCACACCCATCCGCCGGATGGCGGCGAGGACGTCGTCCTTCCGGGCGCGGCGGCGCGGCCGGCGGTCGAGCCCCTGTGCGTGCAGGTGCAGGCGGCGCGCTGCAGTGGCCGTCAGGCGCAGCACGGGCTCAGCGGAGCGCCGAGGGCAGCCGCGGCGTGGACAGCAGCTCCGTGAACACCTGCCACCTGCGTGCCGGGTCACCCACGGTGCCGCCATTCCGCTCGACGTAGTCGGCGACGAGGTCGCGGCCGTAGTTGTAGTTGATCACGTAGCTGCGATAGGTATCGAAGAAGCGGACCCGCTGCTGCGCCCGCGCGGGTTCCATCAGCGCGTACGTGTTGAGCCATGCCGCCGCGGAGTCTGCGCTGATCGACCCGTCGAGATAGGCGCGCGCGGCCTCGTTGCCGGCGTAACTCAGCCGCTGCACGAGCGTGCGGATGCGGGCATACTCCTCCGCACGGGACGGGTCGAGGCCGGCGAGCGGGAACAGCACGTCACGCTCGAAGTCGACCCGGTCGTCACCCGGAAACGCAACGTCGATTCCGTAGTTCGCGCTGCCTTCTGCGATCAGCGACTGCGGGCTGTACAGCGGATAGACGCTGTACTCCGGCCAGCCGCGGCCGCGCACCAGACTCTCCTCCAGCAACACGTTGTAGACGTGATGCCCCGGGTATCCCTCGTGTGCACCGAGATCGATCGCGCGATCGATGAAGATCGGCAGATCCGTGTTGATCTGGATCACGCTGGCGTTGCCGCCCTGGTACCAGTTGTAGCCGCTCCACGGCTTGTCCGTGACGTACTCCAGCGTGAAAGTCTCGTTCGCAGGCAGCCGGAGGTTGGCCGCGGTGCGACGGCGCGCTTCCGCGATCGCCGCCTCGAACACGGTGTCGAGCCGCTCGCGCGGAATGACGAAGTCGCGCTTGTACGCCTCGAGTCGCGCCGCCACGGGTCCCGTACCCGGCAGCGCGCCGTCGAGGCTGTCGAGCAGTGCCCGGAAATGACTCTCGTCGTAGGTCGGCGCGGTCGCGTCGTAGAGTGCCCGGGACTCCTCGTCGAAGGACAGGCGCTCGCCCCGGAGCATGCGCACGTAGGCGGCCAGTGCCTCGAGCTGACGCGTGAGGTAGCTCCGGCGCAGCCGGACGAGCTCGGAAGCAGCGCTCACATCGCTCATGCCGATCTCCGCGATCAGCTGCCGCGCGCGTGCCGTGATCGAGTCGAGCGGCGCCCCGGCCGCCGCCGCTTCCTCGCGCCACTCGGGCGGACCGTAGTAGGCGTCGACGTAACCGGCGTCGTGCTCTCCGACCGCGAGGACGAGCTTCACGTACCGTTCGGCGAGCGGCGTCATCATGCTGTCCGCGCGGGCGTCGATCACGGCGGCATCCTCCTCATGCGAGGCATCCGCGCTGCACGCCGCGAGCACGATCGCGAGCACGGCCGCGGCGGCGACAGGTCGGGACAAGGCTCCTCCTCGGGGTGTCGCGCGCCGCCTCACGGCTCCGCCGGCAGCTTCGACCGATCGCGGCCGGACAGCACACGTTCCGTGAACTCCTGCCGCTCCCGCAGCGCCTGCAGGTCGGCTTCCAGGGTGTCGACGCTTTCGGCGAGCCTGCGCAGCTCCGCGCGCAGCGCTCCGGGATCCGTCTTCTCCGACGCGATCTTCGACTCCAGCAGCTCACCCAGCCGGCGCGACAGCGGATACAGCAGGATGAACCCGCCGATCAGGATCGTGAGGACGAGCGTGAACCCCATTCCCAGGAGTGCGTTCGGATCCATGTCCCCTCCGTGTTCGCGGTTCGACTGCGGTTCCGAATCTGCACCGGACAGGCCGATCCGCCAAGTCGGGCCGGCGGTCAATGGAAGTCGCGCGACCTGAAGTTCACCTTTTCGGTCTGGCGCCGGCCGACGCGCAGCTCGCGGAAACGCCGGCCGACGACGTTCATGACCTGGTCCTCCCGCTCGAATCGACCCTCGACGGCGAGGAACGGCGCATGCTTCACGACCTCGCGATTCTCCTGATACAGCTGCCGCGGCACGATCACGTTCAGGTAGCCGAACTCGTCCTCGAGCAGCACGAACACGGTGCCATTCGCGGTCGCGGGATGCTGGCGGGCAACGACCAGTCCCGCAACGACAATGCGCTCGCCGCGCGCGTGGTGCTCCAGATCCGCGCTCGACGCGACACCCAGCTCGTTCAGCCGCTCGCGCATGTGCTCCATGGGATGTCCGTCGACGCAGATCCCGGTCGCGAGGTAGTCCAGGAAGATGCGCTCCGCACCATCCAGCTCCCGCGGCTCGAACGACAGGATGTGAGCGGGAGCGAGCGGCAGGACATCGCCCGCCACCCGCAGTGCCTCCCATGCCGCCCGCCGCCGTCCCGGCTCGAACGCCTCCAACGCACCCGCCCGCGCCAGATGGATCGCGTCCGCTCTCGTGAGGTGCGCTCTTCGGACTACATCCGCGCTGCTCGTGAACGGGCCGTCCTCGTGCGCCTTCTGGAGCGCCTCGCGCGTCTTCTCGCCCAGGCCGCGGATGTGGCGCCAGCCGATTCTGAGGGGGGGAGCAGGGGCAGGGGGAACTTCAACTTCTTTCACCGCAGAGTCGCAGAGGACGCTGAGCACGGATTCATTTTTTTCAACTTCAACAGACACGGAATCAGTTTTCTGTTGTTGTTCAAAAAACAAATCCGTTATCCTTTCTCTGCGTCCTCTGCGACTCTGCGGTGAATGAAGTTGTCCCCCTCCCCGTTCCCCTGAAATCTCTATCGTACAGTCCCACTCGCCGTGCAGCAGACAGGGCCCGAGTACTCGAACTCCGTGCCGGCGCGCGTCGTGCACGAGCGTGGCCGGCGGATAGAACCCCATCGGCCAGGCGTTCAGCATGCCGAGGAAGAACTCGGAGGGGTAGTTCGCCTTGAGGTACGCGGTCGCGTAGGCGATCAGCGCGAAGCTCCATGCGTGGCTCTCCGGGAAGCCGTAGTTCGCAAACGAATAGAGGTCCTGTACGACCTGGTCGGCGACGCTCTCGTCGACGCCGCGGGCAATGCATGCATTGCGCAGGCGCTTCAGCGCGGCGTGCAGCTTCGGCAGCTTTCTCCGGTGTCCCATTGCGCGGCGCAGCTCGTCGGCCTCGGCGGCGCTGAATCCGCCGAGCGCCATGCTGATCGCCATCGCCTGCTCCTGGAAGATCGGCACGCCGTACGTGCGGCGCAGGATCGGCTCGAGGACGGGATCGGGGTAGTGCACCGCCTCGCGGCCGCGGCGACGCTCGGTGTAGGGATGGACGAAGCGCGCCTGGATCGGACCGGGCCGGATCAGCGCGACCTGAACGACGATGTCGTACAGCCGCTCCGGCTTCGTCTGGAGGATCGACTGGATCTGGGCGCGGCTCTCGATCTGGAACGTGCCGACCGTGTCGCCGCGCGCGATCATCCCGTACGTCTTCGCATCATCGACCGGCAGCCGGTACATCTCGAGCTTCTCGCCCGTGCGCCGCTCGATCGCGTCGAACGAGAGATGGACAGCGGACAGGCCGCCGAGCCCGAGAAAGTCGAACTTCGGCACACCGGCCTCGTCGAGGTCATCCTTGTCGAACTGGAGGATCGTGCGACCCATCGTCGTGTGCTCGATCGGCATCCACTCGCCGAGCAGCGCCGACGACAGCACGAAACCACCCGGGTGCGTGGAGCGCAGGCGCGGCACATCGTCGAGCACGGCAAGCGCGGACAGCAGTGCGCGTCCCCTCGCGTCATCGAGATCGAGACCGTGCTTCGCGGCGAGGCCGCCCTTCAGCTCGTCGACGGCGGCGGCCGGCTCGAGGTGGTGCACCCGCTTCGACAGCGCGAACGCGAGCTGCGCCGGATAGCCGAGCGCACGCATCATGTCCTGGATCGCGGTCGGCGCGTGGTACACCTGCGTCACGGCCGTGATCGCGGAGTGCGCCCGGCCGTAGCTGTCGTACATGTAGTCCAGCACTTCCTCGCGCCGGTGCATCTCGAAGTCGACATCGATGTCCGGCGCCTCCGTGCGGCCGTCCGTGCGCACCTCGGAGAGGAACCGCTCGAACAGCAGGCCGTGTCGGATCGGGTCGACCGCCGTGATGCCGAGGCAGTACGCGACCGCGCTGTTCGCCGCACTGCCGCGGCCCTGGCACAGGATGTCGCGGCTGCGGGCGAACCGGATCGCATCCCACATCACGATGAAGAAGCCGGCGAAGCCGAGCCGGCCGATCACGCCCAGCTCGTGCTCGATCTGAGCCCGCTGCCGCTCGTCGATCTCGCCCCACCGCTCCCGTGCGCCCTCGTAGACGAGATGACGGAGCCATGAATCATCGGTGTGTCCCTCGGGCACGGCGAAGTGCGGCATCGGCGGGCGCAGCCAGCGCAGATCGAACGACGCGCAGTCGAGCGCGATGTCGCGCGCCGCCGCGAGGCCGGCCTCCCTGCCCTGCCACAGCTTCGCCATCTCTCCGGGCGACTTCAGGCGCCACTCGCCGTTCGGCAGCAGCAGACCCCACGACGCCGCCGTGTGCACGCACACGTCCGCACGGTTCGCCGTCATGAGATCGTGCACCAGACGACCGGCGCTGTCGAGATAGCGCGGATCGTTCGACACGCACCACACCGTGCGCGTCCGCTCCGCCAGCTCGATCAGCGACGCCGCGAGCGCAGCCTCGTGGCCGCCGACATGATGCAGCTGCACCTCGAGCGCGAGTCGGTCGCCGAATACGTCACGCCACCGCTCCAGCTGAAACAGCGCCTCGCTGCGACGCTCCGTGCGCAGCAGCGTCGCGATCTCACCCGTCGACGGCCCCGTCAGACACCAGACACCACCCGAGTGCGCGACCAGATCATCGAACGTGAGCGTCGCACGGCCCCGCGGCGGCAGCGGCACCGCGTACTTGCGCTGGAGATCGACGCCGCGATCATTCTCGCGACGCCGACGGATCTCCGGAACGACGGCGCCCGGTCCCGCGGCGTCACCCCAGCGGGCCACGTCCCCGATGCGCGACTTCGTCACCAGCGCCGCGATGTTGCGGTACCCCTCGGCCTCCCGCGCGAGCAGCGCCATCGGATGCCCATCCACCTGGAGCTCGACTCCGCCGATCGGACGGATGCCCGCGCGCTCCGCCGCCAGCGTGAACCGGATCACCCCGCCCACATCGGCCGTATCCGTCAGACCCAGCGCTGCATGGCCGAGACTCGCCGCCCGCTCTACCAGCGCCTCCGGCGTCATGGTCCCATCGCCGAACGAGAACGCGGAGTGCGCGCGAAGTTCCGTGAATGACAAGAGAACCGTGGTGAAAGGACACAGGCTGGCGGACCTGCTCCGGCACTCGATGCACTTCGTGCCTCTGAGTCACACCGAAGACCTCCCGAAGATGGGACCGAAGATTTCCCGAAGCAAGGGCGGGCGCCCCCGTGTGTACACCACGGGAGGCCCACCCCGGCGTTCGCCGTCACCGCGGAGCCGGCGCGCGCGGGTCGCCCTCGCTTGACCCTGCGGCGCGGCCCGTTGCATCATCTGCGGCCTGCCGAGGGGCTCACCGGGAACAGGGAGCGGGGCGGTGCTCGCAACACAGATCCGACAGAAGGAAGGCGTGTTCTACTTCGTCGCATTTCCTGCGGAGGAGGTCCTGGAGCGCGTCCGGTTCATCAGCCGGTTCTACGGCGAGGGGGAGCAGATCGCCCCGGACCCGGTTCCGGAAGGCGATGACGTGGCGCGCTTCGTGTCGCGGATCGAGCGCAGCGACAAGGCGTTCCAGCGGCAGGTCTCGCGGGCGAAGGTCCGCGCGATCAAGAACTTCTACGAGACGGCCGGGGCGCAGCCGCCGATCCCGGGGACGGTGCTGCTGTTCACGCCGGAGCGGCTGCGCTTCTCGCCGCTGAGTGGGCTGGAGAGCGCGGGCGATCTCCAGATGCCGGAAGAGCAGTTCATCATCATCGACGGCCAGCACCGTCTGGCGGCGCTCGAGTTCTACCTGCGCGATCACCCCGACGATGCGCGCACGATCAACGTGCCGTGCGTCGTGTTCGACGGCCGCACCGAGGATTTTGCGGCGGAGATGTTCGTCATCATCAACTCGACGCCGACGCGGATCAACCGCAGCCATCTGGTCGATCTGTACGAGCGTGTGTCGTGGGCGACGCGGGACCGGAAGCTGGCCGCGCGGGTTGCCGACATGCTGTACTCGGAAGGCGACAGCCCGCTGCGGTACCGGATCAACCGTCTGGGCGGGCGCAGCCGGCAGGAGAAGTGGATCCTGCAGTCGGAGCTGTTCAACGAGCTGCACCGGTGGATCCGTGCCGATTATCCGGACGAGTCGGACGTACCGGCTCCGGCGGCCGGTGCACCCGCCTATTACGGGATCGTGCGTGACTTCCTGAAGGCGGTGCAGCGGGTCTGGAGCGAGGCGTGGGGTGATCCGCGCTACATGGTCACGCGTCCGGTCACGCTCAAGGCGCTGATTCGCGTCGCGGCGGACCTGTCGGAGGAGGATGATGTCGGACCGCAGGATCGCATTCGGGTCTGGGAGCAGCGGCTCGCTCCGTGGTCGGAGCGCGTGCGCGACTTCCGTGCGGAGGGCTTCTACGAGCGGTTTGCGGCAAGGGGTCAGGTGGAGCGGGTCGCGCGCATCCACCGCGAGCTGGGCCGCATGATCGGACTCGGATGACAGTGCGCGGGTCTTGGCCGGGACCGCACGGTATCGTTAAGCTGTCTTCATGGAGTCATTGCGTCCGAGGCTGCGCGCGTGGCTGATCGCGGCCGGCGTGCTGCTCCTCCTCGTCGTCGGCTTCCGCGTCGTACGCTCGCTGCGACCGCCTGACCCTGCCGTCGTGCTGAGAGATTCGATCGCCGTGCTGCGCGCGAGTGCGGACTCGTGCCGCCGCGACGTGGACAGCGGCGCCGCCCGGATGCGCGCATACGGCAGAACGCTCGACTCGATGCGGGCGCGCGTGCGCGGGATGGAGACGCTCGATCCGCGCGGCGTGCCGGCCGACAGCTACGACATCTACATCGATGCGTTCGACGCGTACAACGACTCGGTCGGGCAGTGGCCTGCGCGCGAGGACTCCGTGCGCGCGCTCGACGCGCGCTGCCGTGAGGTCGCGCTGAAGCACAACGATCTCACCGACTCGCTCCGCGCCCTCCTGTTCAGCTCGCCGCAGGACTGATCCCGCTTACGCGGGCCGCGGCGCACGCGGAATGCTGAGCGTCTCCCACTGCGCACCCTTCCACTGCTTCGCCAGCAGAATGATCTGTCCCACGTGCTGCGCCGTGTGGGCCAGGTTGCGATGGAGTGCCTTGAACGCGTTCGTCCGCTCACCGCGGATCACGAGCGTCCGCGCGAGGTCGTCCGGCCGCAGTGTGGCGAGTGTGCGATCGAGCGTGGACCAGCCGCGCTCCCACACGCCACGCACCGACGTCGCATCATCGGCGTCCGTGATGAACTCGGAATCCCGATCGCGGTCCTGCTTCTCGCCGTCCGTGGTGAACGGCTCCGTCCAGCGCGAGTGCAGATTCCCGCCGACGTGCTTCATCAGCACGGCGATGCTGTTGCCATCCTCGCCCGCAACGCGGAACAGCTGCTCCTCGTCGAGCTGAGCCACCGCCCGCTCCGCGAGCGTGCGCTGGAGCCGATAGCTGTCGCGGATCTCCTCGATGTACGTGCTTCGCCAGTCATCCATGCGCGGGCTCCTGTGCAGACCACCATGCGGACCGCCATGCGGACGACCGCCATGCGGACCGGGCACCAGAATTCCATTTCGGCCGATCCGGCCATGCCGGCGGCCGCGCGAGAACCGAATTTGGTTGCTTGCGCTGCGGATCGGCCAGAGGGATAATCGGCTGGGGCGCGGCAGACGCAGATTCGAGCGGTTTTCGCGGAGGGGTGGCCATGTCGATGGTGAGCCGGAATCCGGCGACCGGCGAGGTGCTGGAGGAGCTGGAGACGCTGGACGAGGCCGGGCTCGAGCGGAAGCTGGCGCGCGCCTGGCGCGCGTTCCAGTCGCATCGACGCACGCCGTTCAGCGAGCGGGCCGAGCGGATGCGAGCGGCGGCGGACATTCTCGAGGCCGAAAAGGAACGGCTGGGACGGCTGATGACGCTCGAGATGGGGAAGCCGATCGTGGCAGCGGTCGCGGAGGCGGAGAAGTGCGCGTGGGTGTGCCGCTACTACGCCGACCAGGCCGAACGCTTCCTCGCGGACGAGCAGGTCGAAACGGGGACGGGGCGCGGCATGGTGAAATACCAGCCGCTCGGCCCCGTGCTGGCGGTCATGCCGTGGAACTTCCCGTTCTGGCAGGTTTTCCGGTTCGTGGCGCCAGGACTGATGGCGGGCAATGTCGGTCTTCTCAAGCACGCCTCGAACGTGCCGCAGTGCGCGCTGGCGATCGAGGATGTCCTGCGGCGTGCCGGTTTCGGCGAGGGTGTTTTCCAGACGCTGCTGGTCGGCTCCGGGGATGTGGACCGGATCATCCGTGACCCGCGCGTGAGGGCCGTGACGCTCACGGGCAGCGATCGTGCCGGCGCGGCCGTGGCGCAGACCGCGGGCGAAGTACTGAAGAAGACGGTTCTCGAGCTGGGTGGGAGCGATCCGTTCATCGTGATGCCGAGTGCGGATCTCGACGGTGCCGTGAAGACGGCGGTGAGTGCGCGCACGATCAACAACGGCCAGTCGTGCATCGCGGCAAAGCGTTTCATCGTCGAGCACTCCATCTACGACATCTTCGTCGAACGGTTCAGCGAGCGGATGCGTGGGCTGCGCATGGGAGATCCGCTGGATGAGCAGACGGAGATCGGGCCGCTCGCCACGGAGAGCATCCGGGGCGATCTGGCGAAACAGGTCGAGGAGAGCGTCGCGCGCGGTGCGCGCGTGCTGACGGGGGGAACGATCCCGCAGCGGCCGGGCTGGTTCTACGAGCCGACGGTACTGGTCGACATCCCGGTGGATTCGCCGGCGTACCGTGAAGAGCTGTTCGGCCCGGTGGCGGCGCTGTTCCGTGCGCGCGACATCGATGACGCGATCCGCATCGCGAACGATTCCGTGTTCGGCCTCGGCAGTGCCGCGTGGACGCGGGACGAGCGGGAGCAGGAGCGGTTCATCGAGGAGCTCGAGGCGGGTCTCGTCTTCATCAACGGCATGGTCGCATCCGATCCGCGGCTGCCGTTCGGCGGCGTGAAGCGCTCCGGCTACGGCCGCGAGCTCGGCCGCATCGGCATCCTCGAGTTCGTCAACGTGAAGAGTGTGATGATGGGCACTTCGAGCGCACGTTCCACGGCCACGGAGTGACGGTGCAGGCTCAGTCCCACCAGCCGTGCAGGTACCAGCGATCCCGTCCGGCGTCGCGGAAGATCCAGACGAGCGTGCCGGCGGCGGTCACGGCGCGAAAGTACTCGCGCGCGTATGTCGCATCCCACTGTCCGCCGGAGACGCGATCAGGACCGGCGGCGTGCACGAGGGCCCGCCACTGCCCGTCCCGATAGCGGACAGGCGCCACGTGATCGCGACGCTGCACGCTCTCGACGGTGATCGGGCGTGGCTCGGGCAGGAGCTGGAGCGTGAGGCCGACCGGCTCAGCCACCGGCGCGGAGCCGCGCTGAAGCGCTTCACGCATTGTGAGCGGACGGTACTCGCCGCGCTGCTCGACGAGCGGATGACCGCTCACGACCGGCTCGAGCACGACATCGCCCTGATCCTCGAGGAGGCGGGCGACGGCGGTCTCGACGGCACTGGCCGTGGCGAAGCCGGTGTCGAACAGATCGCCCTGGACTGATGCGGCAGCTTCGGTCGACTCCACCTGTACCGCCACACCCGCCACGGCATCGGGCACCGTGAGACGCTCGAGAAGCGCGCGTGCGAGCCGCAGCCACGCTGCACGGTCCGCTGTCGGCCGCGCCGTCTTCAGCGTACGCTCCCACACCGAGCCGTTCGCGAGCGGCAGCCGCAGGAGCAGGCGCCGCGCATGCGTGCCGCGCTCCCGCATCTGCTCGCAGATGCCGCCGAGCAGCGCATTCGTCGTGAAGATCAGACGCTCCGGATCCGTAACGACGTAATCGACGAAATCGATCGACGCATTCGGCTGTTCCGGCGGCACCGGCATGAAGAGACGGCGCTCGTCATCGCCACGCGCGAGCCTCCACCACTGCACGGCCTCCGCACCGAACCGCACCTCCACTGCCTCGCGCGCGACAGCCGCCAGCTCACCGCAGGTCGTGATTCCGACATCGGCCAGCCAGCCGAGCAGCGGATCCTCCAGTCCGAGCACATCCAGCGGGTGCGGTGCCAGGTACGCGCGCTCGCCGCCCGCCTCCCCGCACGCCAGCCGCTCGTCCGCGGCAATCCGTGCCGCCGCCGCCGCCGTGACCGGCCGCAGCCCCGCACCATAGCGCGCACGTACTCCCAGCGCAGCGAGCCGATCCCGCACGGCCGTGTGCACCACAGCCGCATCCAGGCCCCGCACATCGAGCCACACCCGCGGAGGATCCAGCGCCACCCGTGGCGCAGATTCGATCAGCGCGGCTGCGAGCGGCTCGAGCGCCGGCGCATCCTCCGGAAGCAGAATGCACAGAAGCATGCCCGGACTACCTCCCCCCGCGCGGCCACGGCACCGTGAAACCGCGCACCTTCGGCCGGGGTGCGCCTCGCCGGTCCGTCAGCTGCGGCTCAGGCGACGACCGCGCGTGATGCGTTCGCACCGGCAGCTCGAACGACGTCCGGCCGCTCCAGCCGAGCGACGACGCCTCCACCTCGATCTCCACCGCCACCACTTCGATCGGCTCGCCGAACGGATCGCGTCTCCATCGATAGCCGTCCGGTCGAATGCGGGACGCGATGCGCAGGTGCGTGACCGCGGACTCCTCCGTAACCAGAACGAAACCGGCACCGCCCGCCCGCGCCGCGCGTGACAGCCGCACCGCCTCGCGGCCGGCCGCCGGTCCCGCCCCCGTCAGCACCACCACTGCAAAGCCGCCACTCCGCAGCAGCTCCTCCGTGCTGACCAGCGCCTCCCGCTCCGTCGACGGACGCACCAGCAGCGGGCCGCTCCGCCAGAAATCGGCACTGAGCGCACACGCGCCGTCCACCCAGGCCGACCGTTCCCCGCGCCGGGCCGCCGCCTCGACCACCGTCCTCAGTGCCGCCGTCGCACCCCCACCCGGCGACCACGTCGTCAGTCGTCCACGCGCCAGACCGGCCCCCGGCAGCATGAGGTCGAGCGCGGGGATCCCCGTGCCCACTGCCGGCGCGAGCCCGCGCCCCAGCGGCAACGCATCGGGAAACCGGCGCTCCAGCGCCTGTCTCAGCTCGTGCAATGCGGCGGCACTCATGGGTGTGAATCTACACCGAACAAACACCGAAGACAACCGGCGGACCCGGCACCAGATTTCTGTTTCGGCGGCTCCAGCCATCGAAACGCCCGGCCGGCGGCACGGTTCCGGGACGACCGGCTGCTCCTGCGGGCCGAAACAGAAATCTGGTGCCGGGTCCGCCGGGTGGTCGGCGCGGGCACTCGCCGATACGATTCACGCCCTCGCACGCGACGCGCGTGCCCGCGTCAAACAGATCGACCGAAAGGGCGTCCAATCAGGAATGGATGAACGGGATCGAACGGGCTCCGGCTGTCGCGCGGATCATGACATCCTCAACGAAACAGTGAGGTCATGCGTCCTCGTGATGTAAGCCTGGACACCGATACGCGCCTGGTGCTGCGCGCCCGGGAGGGTGATCGGGAGGCATTCGAGGTTCTGGTCCGGCGCTACCTGAAGAGCGCGTACGCGGTGGCGCTGGCGGAACTGGCGGATCCGCGGGACGCGGAAGACGCGGTTCAGGATTCGTTCATCACGGCGCTGGAGCGGCTGGACGACTGCCGTGATCCGGCGGCATTCTCGGGCTGGCTGCGGCGGATCGTGCGCAATCGCGCGCGGTCGGTGCGGCGGCGGGAGCGGATCCGGGAGACGGACGCGCTGGAGCGGGTCGGCAACACGGCGTCGGTGCAGGATCCGGCGCGGGATCTGGACCGAACGGAGCTGCGGCAGCGTCTGGAGGCAGCGCTTCAGGGTCTGAGCGAGGTACAGCGCCGGGTGGTGCTGATGCACGATCTGGAGGGGTATCGCCACCGGGACATAGCGGTGGAGCTGGACATACCGGAAGGCACGGTGCGTTCGCACCTGTTCTTCGCGAGGCGGGCTCTGCGGGAAGTCCTCGGAGACGCTGGACGGAAGGAAGACGATGACGGATGAGCGATTGGACCTGAGCGCACTGGAGCCGGACGACGTGCAGCGCGAGCTGCTCGTGGCGGCGATCATGGCGCGCGCCGGCAGCGAGCTGGCCCGACGGGCGGCGGACGTGAGTCCGATCGCCGTGCTGTCGGACTGGATGCGGCCGGCGCTCGCGGCGGCTGCCATCGTCGCCGCGATCTGCATCTCGGTGCTGTCGAGCGGCGAGCTGACACACGTGGAGCCGGGCGCCGGCCTCACGGACGCGCTGGACGTGCCTGCCCCGGTCAACGAGTGGCTGATCAGCGGTCGCGAGCCGACGGTGGCGGATCTGCTGATTGCATTGGAAGGAGAGAGCCGGTGACGCCTACACCGAAGAGAGCCCGCCTGATCGGACTGCTCGTGCTGGCACTGATGTTCGCAGTGGGAGCATTGACGGGCGCAGCGACGATGCGCGTGGCGGGCAGCGAGCGAGATGCGGTGCGCGAGCGCGCGGAGTCGCGCGAGCGCCGCCCGGACCTGTTCGAGACGCTGCAGCTCACGCCCGAGCAGCGCGTCCAGATCGACATGATCATGGAGCGCCGCCGCGAGGAGGTGGAAGCGTTCTGGGAGGAGCACGGGCCGCAGCTGCGTGCGGTGATGGATTCGGCGCGGGCGGAGATCCGTGCGGTACTGACACCGGAACAGCGCGAGCTCGAGGAACGGTTCCGTGCCGAGCGCCGTCGCCACTACGAGAGGCACTGACCGTGATGACGATTCGAACGATGGGTAACTCGAAGGGCAATGCGTTGCTGCGAGCTGGTGCCACCGCGTTTCTCGCCGTGCTGCTGATTGCAGCGCCAGGCGACGCCCAGGTTCCGGACACGATGAAGCTCACGCTCGACGATGTCGTTCGCAGAGCATTGCAGCACAGCCCGCAGGTGGTGCAGGCGCAGGGCGCCGTCCAGACAGCGGGCGCGTCGGAGCTGAGCGCGATCGGCGCGTTCCTGCCGAATCTGAACATCAGCAGCGGCGCGGCGCTGTCGAGCACGCAGCGGTTCGACCCGAACACGAACACGAACGTGACCGGCTCGAGCGACAGCTACAATGCGGGGATCAGCAGCTCGATCGACCTGTTCACGGGAGGTCGGCGCGGAGCCCAGCTGACGCAGGCGCGGGCGGAGACGCGAGCGTCGGAAGCCGCGCTCGTCGAGCAGCGCTACGCGGTCACACTCAACGCGAAGGCGGCCTACTTCGATGTCGCGCGCGCGGCCGATCTGATCCGCTCCGCCGAAGCACGCCTTCAGCGTGCGGATGAAGGTCTGGCTGCAGCGCAGCTCCGATCACAGGCCGGCTCCGCGACACGCTCGGACGTGCTGCGCGCCGAGCTCGAGCGGACGAATTCGCGCCAGGCCCTGCTCGTGGCGCACAATCAGAAGCGCGCCGCGATGTTCGCGCTCGGCCGGCTCGTGGCGGTCGACGGACCCGTCGATGTCATCGCGGACGAACCGCTGGTCGCGACGGATCTGCCGCTCACGTCCGAACAGCTGCTCGAGCTCGCACTTGCGCAGGCTCCCGGCGTGATCACCGCCCAGGCGAACGAGCGCGCGGCGCTCGCCGGCGTACGGGTCTCGCGCTCGCAGTACATGCCGAGCCTGAGCGGATCCGGCAGCTACAACTGGAACAACGATGCGCCGTCGTTCCGCGACCTGCGCAGCAGCTGGTCGCTCCGTCTCGGCCTCTCGTTCCCCGTATTCAATCGCTTTGCGCGCGAGGAGACGGTCGAGCGCTCGCAGGTGCAGGCGACTGTCGCCCGATACCAGCTCGAGGATGCGCGCCGTGCTACGCGGGCGAATCTCGAGCGAGTGCTCGGCACGCTGGAAACGGCGCGCGAGCAGATCACGATTGCGCGCGAAGCGCTCGCGCTGGCGGAGGAGGACCTGCGCGTCCAGCAGGAACGTTACCGGCTCGGAGTCTCGACGATCCTCGAGCAGGTCACATCGCAGGAGAATCTGGTGACTGCCGAAGCGAATCTCATTGCAGCGCAGTACGACTATCAGCTCGCACTCGCCGAGCTCGAGGCGCTGATCGGCAGAGAGCTTCAGAACTGACGTTTGACATGAGAGCGGTCGCGAACCATTCGACGCCCGAAAATCGAACGACGTGGAGGATTCGGTGACAATGAAGAAGTGGATCAGGCCGGTGCTCGCACTGGTGATCGTGCTCATCGCGGCGAGTGCATTCATCGTGCGCGGCGACAGCGGCGAGGAGGTAGAGAGCACCGAGCTCGAGTTCCAGGTCGCGGAGCGGCGTTCGCTCGAGGTGACCGCGGAGGCGGCCGGTCTGATCGAGCCGATCCGTCTGGTTGAAGTGAAGTCCAAGGCCTCGGGCGAGATCACGGCGCTCCACGCGGAGACGGGTGATGCCGTGCGTCGTGGCGATCTGCTGGGCGAGGTGGACCCGCGCGACGTGCGGAACTCGTTCGCGCAGGCGGAAGCCGACCTGGAAGTCGCCAGGGCGCGGATGACCACGGCACAGGCGCAGAAGAAGCGCTCCGATGAGCTGCTCAAGGCGAATGTCATCACGGAGCAGGAGTTCGAGTCGGCCGCGTTCGAGGAGGCCAACGCGCGCTCGCAGCTCGTGAAGGCCCAGGTCAACCTCGAGCTCGCGCGCGAGCGTCTCAGCGACGTAACGATCAGCGCGCCCATCGATGGCGTCATCATCAGCAAGAGCGTCGAGGAGGGCACGATCATCCAGTCGGCGAGCCAGAACATCTCCGGCGGCTCGATCATCTTCACGATGGCGGACCTCTCCGAGATGCAGGTGCGCACACTGGTCGATGAGACCGACCTCGGCAAGATCAAGCCGGGGCAGCAGGCCCGTGTCTCGGTGGAGGCATTCCCGGGCCGCACGTTCATCGGCACAGTCCTCAAGATCGAGCCGCAGGCGATCGTCGAGCAGAACGTGACGATGTTCCCGGTGCTCGTGCACCTGGAGAACAGCGACGGCGCGCTCAAGCCGGGCATGAACGCGGAAGTCGTCGTCGAGGTGGCGCGGCGTCAGGACGTGGTCACGGTACCGAATGCGTCCGTCGTGTCGATGCGTGATGCAGTCGCAGCAGGTACGCTGCTCGGGTTGTCGGAGGAGAGCATGCGTGAATCGCTGCGCGGCGGACGGTCTGCACCGGACAGCCAGGCTTCGGCTGCGGGTGGGAGCGGCGCGCAGAACGGCGCGGCACCGGCCGGCGCCGGGCGCGCACGCACGCCTCAGGGTGAGGGGGCCGCCCCGCAGCGTGAGCCGGGGGCAGCGGGTGGTCCAGCGGGTATGGCCGGGAGTGGTATGGCCGCACCGCGCCCCGGAGCACGCGCGGCGCGCGGCATCGGCAACGGCGACACGCGCATGGGGGTTCTCTTCGTGCGCACGGCGACGTCGATCGAGCCGCGGGTCGCCGTGCTGGGCCTCAACGACTGGGATTTCACGGAAGTGATCCGCGGCGTCGAGCCCGGTGAGGAGGTCGTGCTGATCTCCGTCGCGCGGCTCCAGCAGCAGCAGCAGGACATGCTCGACCGCATGCGGCAGCGCAACTCCGGACCGTTCCCCGGCGCCAGCGCCCCCGGCCGCCGCTAGGAGCGGGCTCATGCTGCTGGGTGAGATCATACAGGTCGCGCTGGGTGCCATCGCGGCCAACAAGATGCGCTCGTTCCTGACGATGCTCGGGATCATCATCGGCATCGCTGCCGTGATCACAATGGTATCGCTCGGTGAAGGCGCACAGCGCGACGTGCAGCAGCGGCTCCAGTCGATGGGCACGAACGTGCTCACCGTACGACCGGGGCAGAACATGTTCGGCGGCATCGACCGCGGCGATGCACGCCTCACGACGAAGGACGCCGAGGGGCTGCTCGCCGAGCCGCGCGCCATCCGGGCCGTCGCGCCCGAGATGGAGCGGCGCCAGCAGGTCGTCTATGGCGCGGGCAACGCGAACCTGTCGATCCTCGGCTCGTGGCCGAGTTTCTTCGACATCAACAATCACAGCATCGCGTATGGCCGGCTCTTCACCGAGGGTGAAGAGCGCGGCCGGCGCACGCTCGCCGTCCTCGGCGCCCGCGTCGGCGAGAGACTCGGCGTGCCGCTCACCTCCGCCCTCGTCGGCGAGCGCATCAGCATCCGCGGCATCCCGTTCGAGGTGATCGGCGTGCTCGAGGAGAAGGGTGCCCAGGGATTCATGAATCCCGACGAGAGTATCTACATTCCGCTCGCCACGGCCCAGTTCCGCGTATTCGGCACCGAGTGGGTTCGCGCGATCTCCGTTCAGGTGGTGAGCGAGCAGCGCATGGATGAGGCACTCGCCGAAATCGACCAGGTCCTCCGGCGCGCCCACCGCATCCGTCCCGGCGAGCCCAGCGATTTCAACGTGCGGGACCAGACGAGCCTCCTCAGCACGTTCGAGGAAACGACGCGGACGTTCACGTTCCTGCTCGCCGGCATTGCCGCCATCTCGCTGCTCGTCGGCGGCATCGGCATCATGAACATCATGCTCGTCTCGGTCACCGAGCGCACCCGCGAGATCGGCATCCGCAAGGCCCTCGGCGCCAAGCGCCGCGACATCCTGATGCAGTTCCTCCTCGAGTCCCTGACGCTGTGCGTCGCGGGTGGAGCGCTCGGGTGTGCGCTGGGGATCGGTGCATCCAAGCTCGTGGAGAACATGGCCGGCTGGAACATCGCCGTCTCACCGCAGGCCGTCGGCCTGGCGTTTGGTTTCTCCGCTGCGGTCGGGATCTTCTTCGGCATGTGGCCGGCCCGTCGTGCGGCGCTGCTCGATCCGATCGTGTCGCTCCGGTACGAGTAGGCGGACCTGGCACCAGATTTCAGTTACGTCGCGCCCGAACATGAGAACGCCCCGCTGCCGACTCGCAGCGGGGCGTTTCCATGCGCAGGTGCGCCGTAACTGAAATCTGGTGCCAGGTCCGATCAGGGCGCCGGCTCGTCCGGTAGCGCACTCAGCCGCGCCACATACTGGACGTCGTATTCATCGCGCAGCACACCCCACACGTGACCGCCCCGGATGGTCATCGGCCGGAACCGGTCCGGCAGCCGGACGGCACCGACATAATCGCCGTCGGACTCGAACACCTCGTACACCGTCGGCTCGAGCCACTGGTCCACGGGCATTCGCCCGCGCGCATCGCGCTCTGCGTCCGGGTCCGGCGGCTGACGCACACCCGGCTGGGAGATGCGGATCCAGATGCGGTTGTCATCGCCGACGCGGATCTCGGTGAAGGCCGGCTTCGTCGGCGGTGGCTGCGGCCCATCCCAACTCCAGCTGCCGTCCAGATTCTGCATGCTGCGCGTGACGCGTTCAATGGCCGCGGCAGCCTCGGCCTGGTCGACGGGAACGGGAGCCACATCACGCTCGATGCGGAGAACGGTGCCATCGCTTCGCCAGATGAACACGGCATATCGGTCTGCAATGCCGCCGATGAACTCGCCGTTCCGATTCATCGCGCTGAGCGCCTGCGGCCAGAACGGGACGTTGGACATCGACATGCTCCGGTTGTTGCCCGACACGCGCGTTGCCGTGAGCCGCGGCGGCTCATAGTCGACGTAAGGTCGCACCACCGTGTCGCCCCATTCACCGCTGCTGCTCAACCTGAGCATTCCGGTCCGCCACGATCCATCATCGTGACGGACGGCGATGATGTCAGTGTAGACGTTGTCGTCCTCGTCACGGAAAATCGGCGCACTGGTGATGAAGCCGCCGGGGATCGGCCACGTCGTCAGGGATTCGCCGTCGCGCGAGTAGACGTTCATGCGCGCGTTGCCTGCATCGCGCACGACCAGCCGTCCATCGCTCAGAAACAGCATGCCATACGGCTGTTTCAACTCTCCCGGTCCCTCGCCCTGCCGGCCGAAGGTCCGCACATGCGTGCCGTCGGGAGAATAGACGCGGATGTTGAGCGTCTGACCGTCGAGAACGTACATGGTGCCGTCGTCGGCAACCGCGATGTCCTGGACGTTGCCGAACGTGTACTCATCGGCCCCCTCCAGCTCGCCGATCACGACCTCCTGCACGGCAGTATCCGGGGTCGTCGCGCCGGCGATGCGCACGATCGTCGTATCTCCCACGACCTCTCGCGTGACGCTCGGACCGCCGCTCGCCGCATCGGCGCACGCCCAGACGAATACGGCCAGTGCGAGCAGGAGCAGCGCCGGAGCACCAGAGAAGAGGTGATCCCGCGAGCTCGTCGGGTCTGCGCTCAAAACGACCTCTCGGTACGGGTGCCGGTTCCGCCGGGCGTCCACAGACCCCTCCCGGCAGCGTTCCGGATGGGGATTCTACTCCCGGCCGCCCCCATGGCGGGAGCGGCCGTTTCTGAATTCTGGTGCCGCGTCCGCGGGCGTCCGCGGGCTACGCGCTGATCTCCTCCCGCTCCTTCTTCGCGACCTCGATGATCTTCGCCTGCACGTTCGCCGGGACTTCCTCGTAGCCGTACAGCCGGCGCGAGTGGAACGCCCGGCCCTGCGTGAGCGAGCGCAGTGTCGTCGCGTACTTGTAGAGCTCGGCCTGGGGGACGAGCGCCTTGACGTGCGTTTTCTGGCCGTCCTGCTCCATGCCGAGGATCTTGCCGCGCCGATGGTTGAGGTCACCGATGACATCACCCATGTAGGCCTCGGGCGTCACGACCTCGACCTCGATGATCGGCTCGAGGATCACGGGGTTCGCGGCTTCGGCCGCCTTCTGGAACGCCATCGACCCGGCGATCTGGAACGCGATGTCGCTCGAGTCCACCGTGTGATACGACCCGAAGAAGCACTCCGCCTCGAAATCGACGACCGGGTAGCCGGCGAGGACTCCCTTCTTCGCGGCCTCCTGGATGCCCTTGTCGACCGACGGGATGAACTTGTTGGGTATCACCCCACCGGTGATCGAGTCGGTGAAGGTGTAGCCCGAGCCGCGCGGCAGCGGCTTGATGCGGACGTGGCAGTCGCCGAACTGGCCGTGGCCACCCGTCTGCTTCTTGTACTTGCCCTGCGCCTCCGCCTGCTTGCGGAACGTCTCGCGATACGGCACGCGCGGCTCTTCCGTGAGCACCTCGACGTGGTACTTGCGCTTGAGCCGCTCGATCTGCACGTCCAGGTGGAGCTCGCCGAGCCCGCGGATGATCGTCTGGCGCAGCTCGCCGTCGTAGTAGTACAGGAACGTCGGGTCTTCCTCGTGCAGCTTCACGAGTGCGTTACCGATCTTGTCCTCGTCGCTCCGGCTCGCCGCGCGGATCGCGAGTGCGATGTCGGGCTCCGGGAAGTTGATCTGCTGGAGCACGACCGGTCGGTCCTGCGTGGTGAGCGTGTCGTTCGTGTGCGAGCTCTTCAGCTTCGCGACGACGCCGATGTCGCCGGCGTGCAGCTTCGGCACCTCGAGCCGCTCCTTCCCCTGCGGCACGGCCAGATGCGTCAGCTTCTCCGCCACCTCCTGCGTCGCATTCCACACTTCCTGTCCGTTCGCGAGCGAGCCACTGAAGATGCGGAAGAAGCTCAGCTCCCCGACATGCGGCTCGGTCGCCGTCTTGAAGATCAGCGCAGCGAGCGGCGCGGCGTCCTCGCCCTTCAGCTCGACGACCTGATCCAGACCGGGACGCTGCGCCAGCTCGTGCGGCGCCTCCGACGGCGGCGGCACGATCTCGACCAGCGCCTCCAGCAGGGCGCGCACGCCCCACGTCCGCTCGGCCGCACCGCAGAAGATGGGGAAGAGCTGGCCGGCGAGCATGGCCATCTCCATCGCCTTCAGCGCCTCCGCCGTCGTGATCTCGCCGCCCTCCAGATACCGCTCCAGCAGCTCGTCGTTCGTCGTCGCGATCGACTCGAACAGCTCGGTGCGCATCCGCTGCGCACGCTCCACGAGCTCCGGCGGCACCTCCGTCTCCTCGTACTCGCCCGTGACCGTGCCCGGCCGGTACAGGTGCGCCTTCCCCGTGAACAGGTTCACGATCCCGCGGAAGTCCTCCCCCTCGCCGATCGGCAGCTCCGCGGCGATCGCGTGCTCCGTCATGTGGCGACGGATCTCGTCGCACACCTTGTCGAAGTTCGCGTGCTCCTTGTCCATCATCGAGACGAAAAAGAGTCTGGGAATACCGCGCGGCTCGCAGTATTCCCAGACCTTTTCCGTCCCCACCTCGACGCCGGTCGTGGCGCCCAGCACGACTACAGCGCCATCGGCAACCCTCGTCGCTGCGATCGCATCACCGGTGAAGTCGAGGTATCCGGGCGTGTCCAGCAGATTCACCTTCACGCCATGCCAGTCGGCGAATGCAGCGGAGCACTGGATCGAGATTCCGTGCGCCGTCTCTTCCTCCGTATACATGGTCAGCGCCGTGCCATCCTTCACGCTGCCGTGTCTGCGCGAGGTTCCCGTTGCGAAGCACAGCGCATCGACGAGAGTCGTCTTGCCCGACCCGCCGTGACCGAGCATCACGACGTTGCGAATCTGGCCAGAGGGGTATTCCTTCGCACCCGACATGCAGATACCTCCTTTGCGACTGACTGACGAGGACAATGTGGGGATCGTGATCCTAGATATCGGTCGCGACCGGCGCAAGGCAGGCGGATCCGCTTTGGTGGCAGGGATTTACCTTACGGGCCCGCCGGGTCCCATCGAGCGTGGCCCGCGCCCGGAGCTGCCGGCGCGCGTTCGGCAGAGGCGGCGTGAACGACGGGCTCAGGCACCGCAAGGCGACCCGAGCCGGACGGACCCTGCTCAGTCCGTCCTGTACCTGCGGCTCACCTCGTCGAGCAGCTTCCGCTCCTGCGGCGTGAGACTGCTCATGCCCTGGGTGCTGATCTTCTCCAGCACGCGATCGAGCTCATCGAGCAGCTTCTCCTCCTCACCGCCGCGCCGGCGGGCAGTGGCGGGGCGCGACACCGTGGGCTTCCGGGCGGTGTCGTCGGGCGTGACGACCCTGAGGCGGCGTTTGTTGAGCATGCGGCGCAGCCCGCCCATGCCGCCGCCCGGCGAGCCCAGGCGGAGGTAGAGGAATCCGGCGGCGAAGCCACCGAGGTGGGCGGCGTGCGCGATGTTGCCGCCGGACGGCTGCACCATCGAGAGGATCGAGAAGACGGCGAGCACGGCGACGAGGTATTTCGCCTTCACGGGCAGGATGCCCCAGATGTAGATCGGCGCGTCGGGCCAGCTCATGGCGAACGCGAGCATGACGCCGTACACGGCAGCCGAGGCGCCGATGATCGGGCTCATCGGTGCAAAGAGGAAGGAGAGTGCCGCGCCGCCGAGGCCGCAGATGAAGTAGTACTTGATGAACTGGGTGGAGCCCCAGCGCTGTTCCAGGGGCGGCCCGAAGAAGAAGAGGCCGAGCATGTTCCAGAACAGATGCCAGAAGTTGCCGTGAGCGAACATGTACGTGACGAGCGTCCACGGCGCGACGAGGATGCGGCTGGGGACGAACGCCATGTAGATGCCGAGCACTCCCCGCGTCAGGTAGTCCATGAGGAAGAGCGCGACGTTCGCAATGATCAGATTCTTGACCCACGGTGTGAGTCCGAACCCGAACGAAAAACTTCCGCGGTAAGCCATGTATTCGCCTCAGCGCGAGCGACGCGCCCGCGTGTGATGGTCTAAACCCGGCGGCGCATGCCGTGTTCCTGGATCGCGATGCGGCACAGGCGCTCGCACACCTGCGGGAAGCCGATGCCGGCCGCCTGCGCGCCCTTCGGGAAGAGGCTCGCGGCCGTCATGCCGGGCAGCGTGTTCGCCTCCAGGCACCAGAATACGCCATCGGCGTCGAGACGGAAATCGATCCGGCTGAAGCCGCGCAGCTTGAGCGCCTGGTGGGTCTTGAGCGCCAGCCGCTGCACCTCGATCGTCTGCGGGCCCGGCAGGTCGGCCGGGAAGATCTCCTGGGCGCCGCCGGGCTGGTACTTGGACTCGTAGTCGAAGATCTCGTTCTTCGGGATGATCTCTCCCACCGGCAGCGCATCCTCGCCGAGCACGGGAACCGTGAACTCCCGGCCGGGAACGAATTTCTCGATCATCACCTCGTCATCGTATTTCGCAGCGAGCTGCACGGCGGGCTCGAGGTCTTCCACTCGCTTGACGATCGTGAGCCCGACGGTCGAGCCCTGCTTGCTCGGCTTCACGACACAGGGCAGGCCGATGCGCTCCTCGATGTCCTCGAGCAGGACGGGTGCCATCAGCCAGTCCGGCGTCGGCACGCCGGCCGAGCGCATCAGCCGCTTCGCGATGTCCTTGTCCATCGCGACCGCGCTGCCGAGCATGCCGCTGCCCGTGTAGGGGATCCCGGTCAGGTCGAGGAGCGCCTGGAGCGTCCCGCCCTCGCCCGCACCGCCGTGCAGCGCCAGGAACAGCACGTCCACATCGCGCAGCTCCGGCGCCTTCGTGATCGCGGTGGCGTCGCCGGTGCGCATGATGTCGAGCGCCTGCTCGTCCGGCGGCAGCTCCTTCACGCCCTCGCTGAGCAGTGTGCGCTCCGCGGCCGCATCGAGCACGCCCGAGGCGGTGTCGACGGCGATGACGTCGTGACCCGCCTCGCGCAGCGCCTGTATGACCTGAGAGCCGCTTGCGATCGAGACGTCCCGCTCCGCGCTCGTCCCGCCGAACAGCACGGCGACCTTGAGCCGCGCCTTCCCGCCTGCCTGCGTCATGCCCCTCTTCCCCTCGTGCCGGTTCGAGCCGGAACTCCCTGCAACAACTCCGCCAGACGCAGCGGCTCACGGTGCGAGGTAGCGCACCACGTCGAAGCGCGTGACGATACCGATCAGCGTGCCGTCGGTGCGCACGAGGACGGCCGGGCACTGCCGCGTCAGCAGGCGACTCACTCCGCTCATCGGCAGGTCGCCCTCGACCACCGGGAACGCCGGCTCCATGATCGCACCGACCGGCTGATCCAGCGAGCGCGGGTCCTCGATGATGCGCGCCATGAGCGATGCCTCGGGCACGGACCCGACGCACGCATCGCCATCGCAGACCGGCAGCTGCGAGATGTCGTATTCCGTGATCAGCCGGAGGGCTTCACGGACGAGCGTGCTGCGCTCCACCGTGATGAGTGCGGGTGCCGCGCCATCCTTGCGCGCGACCATGTCGGCGGCCGTGAGCCGCTCCGGCTCGAGCAGCCGGTTCTCCCGCATCCACTCCTCGTTGTACATCTTCGAGAGGTAGCGCTCACCGGTATCCGGGATGATGCAGACGATACATGCATCCGGATCGTCCACCGCGCGCGCGATGCGCACTGCGAGCGACACGATCAGCCCCGCCGATCCACCGACGAACAGGCCCTCCTCCCGCGTCAGCCGACGCCCCATCTGGAACGCATCGCGATCGGTGATCGTGTGGAACTCGTCGATGACGCCGAAGTCCAGCGTGCTCGGCAGCTTGTCGTTGCCGATACCCTCCACCTTGTACGGCGCCCCCTCGCCCTTCTGTCCCGTGCGATGGTAGCTGGCGAAGATCGAGCCGGCGGGATCGCCCGCGATCACGCGCACGGACGGATTCTGCTCCTTCAGGTACTTCCCCGCACCGCTGATCGTACCGCCCGTGCCCGCTGCCGCGACGAGGTGCGTGACCCGTCCCTCCGTCTGCGCCCACAGCTCCGGGCCCGTCGTCGCGTAGTGCGCCGCGGGATTGACGGGATTGAAGAACTGATCGGCGAGGATGGCGCCCGGCGTTTCGGCGACGATGCGCTTCGCCGTCTCCACGTAGTTGTCCGGATGATCCGGCGGCACGGCGGTCGGTGTGACGATTACATCCGCACCGAACGCCTTCAGCAGCCGTACCTTCTCCTGACTCATCTTGTCCGGCATCGTGAAGATGCAGCGGTAGCCGCGAATCGCGGCCGCGATGGCAAGGCCGACGCCGGTGTTGCCGCTCGTTCCTTCGACGATCGTGCCGCCCGGCTTCAGCCGGCCGTCCCGCTCGGCCGCCTCGATCATCGCCAGACCGATGCGATCCTTCACGGAGCCGCCGGGATTGAAGAACTCGGCCTTCGCGTAGACGGGCGTGCGCGCACCGTCCGTTACGCGGTTCAGCCGGATGAGCGGCGTCCAGCCGATCGTCTCGAGTACGTTTGCGAACGGCCGCGCGTTGCGCGGCGCCGTGCTGCTCATGACCTGCGCTCCGTCATTGAGGCGTAATTCCCGAGCCGGTGGATGCGCCGAGGGATGTCGAATCGCGTGCGAACCGGATCGGGATCTTCGTCCACATCGCGATCCGCCGGTCGCCGCGCCGGCCGGGCGTGAAGCGCAGTCGTCTCGCACCGTTGACTGCAGCCGAATCGAAATCGGAGTAACCGCTGCTCTTCGACACGAGCACGCTGTCGACATCGCCCATCTCGTTCACGTGAACGAGCACTTCCGTTTCGCCCTGTACGCCCCGATCCCAGAGCCCCTCCGGGTAGGCGATCGGCGTGGGGTCCGGCAGTGGTACGGGCTCCTGCACCGGCTCCACGTCGCTGCCGCACGCCTGCAGCAGCAGGCACGCGGCGATGCCCGCGATGCGGGTCCAACCGCGTCCTTCAGCTGCCATTCCTGTCCATCTCCGCCTTCAGCTCCGCAATCAGGTTCAGTGCCGCGAGCGGCGTGAGTGATTCCACGTCGAGCGCGCGCAGCCGGGTCACGGCCGGATGCTCCGCCGGCGCGAACAGCGACAGCTGCTCGCGCCCCCGCTCCGGCCCGTGCGCGCCCCAGCGGCCGAGTCCCTCGCCGCCGCCCGTGTGCGCGCCTTCCAGCTCACGCAGGATCTCGCGCGCGCGGGCCACGACCGTGACCGGCAGCCCGGCGAGACGGCCGACCTCGATGCCGTACGACCGGTCCGCACCGCCCGGCTGGAGGTGATGCAGGAAGATGATGTCATCGCCCAGCTCACGGACTGCGACATTGAAGTTGACGAGGGCGGGCAGCAGGTCGGCGAGCTGCGTCAGCTCGTGGTAGTGCGTCGCGAAGATCGTCTTTGCGCCGGTCCGCTCATGGAGGTGCTCGGTCACCGCCCAGGCAATGCTCACGCCGTCGTATGTCGCGGTGCCGCGACCGATCTCGTCGAGCAGGACGAGCGAGTCCCGCGATGCAGCGTGCAGGATCGCGGCCGTCTCGTGCATCTCGACCATGAACGTCGACTGGCCGCGCACGAGATTGTCCGATGCGCCGACGCGGGTGAAGATGCGATCGCACACGGGCAGGCGGGCACGCTTCGCCGGCACGAACGAGCCCACCTGTGCGAGCAGCTGGATCAGCCCGACCTGCCGCAGGAGCGTCGACTTGCCGGCCATGTTGGGGCCGGTGAGGATCATGATCCTGCCGTCCTCGTCCAGCACGACGTCGTTCGGGATGAACTCCTCGCGCGGCATCATCCGCTCCACGACCGGATGCCGGCCCTCGCGGATCTCGAGCGCGAAGCCGCCGTGCACCTCCGGCCGCGTGTAGTTGCTGCGCTCCGCGAGCTGCGCGAGTGCGGCGAGCACATCGACGAGCGCGACCTGCTCGGCGGTCCGCTGGAGCCGCTCCATGCGCAGCGCCACGTCGCGGCGCAGATCCGCGAACAGGCGCGCCTCGAGAGCCAGGATGCGGTCCTCCGCATCGAGCGCCCTCGACTCCCACTCCTTCAGTTCGGGCGTGACGTACCGCTCGGCGTTGGCGAGCGTCTGCTTGCGCTCGTAATCCACGGGGACGCGGCCCGCATTCGCGCGCGTGATCTCGAGATAGTAGCCGAACACCTTGTTGAAGCCGACCTTCAGCGACGGGATGCCCGTGCGCTCACGCTCGCGCGACTGGAGCCGGGCGATGTAGTCCTGAGCGCCGTCGCGGATGCCGCGCAGCTCATCGAGCGCGGCGCTCCAGCCGGCCCGCATGACATCGCCCTCACCCACCGATGCCGGCAGATCATCGTTCAGCGCGCGCTGCAACGTGGCGTGCACGTCGTCCAGCGGATCCATGCGCTCGTGCGCGTGCGCGAGCAACGTTGCCGCTGCCTCCGAGAGCACGTGGCGCAGATCCGGCAGCTTCGCCAGCGACTGCTCCAGCGCGCGCAGGTCGCGCGGCGCCGCGCGACCGGCTCCGATCCGTCCGGCGAGACGCTCCAGGTCCCGGATGTCGGCGAGCTCCGCGCGGAGCGAGCGGCGCGCGCGCGGATCCTCGAGCAGCTCCGCGACGGCATCCTGCCGTGCATGGATGCGCCCGGCGTCGAGCAGCGGCCGCAACACCCAGCGGCGCAGCAGGCGTGCTCCCATCGGCGTGAGCGTCTCGTCGATCGCCTCGATCAGCGTCGCCGCCCGGCCCGTGTCCGCGTCGGCGCGCAGCGGCTCGATCAGCTCGAGGTTGCGCCGCGTCATCTCGTCGAGCAGCATCGCGTCGCCGGTCCGCTCGATGCGCGGCGGACGCAGCGCCTCGAGCGCGAGCGGCTGCACCTCGGCCAGGTAACCGATCAGCGCGCCGAGTGCGCCCAGCAGCGGGGCATCTGCCGCCTCGAAGCCGAAGCCGTCGAGCGAGCCGACGCCGTAGCGCCGCTTCAGCTCCTCGCGGCCATGCTCCGGATCGAACAGCCAGTCGGGACGGTACGTGCGGCTGGCGGAATCCGCGCCGGCAATCTCGCGACCGAGCAGGCGCGCCGGGAGCAGCAGCTCGGCCGGCTCCAGTCGTGCGAGCTCCGCCTCCACCTCGTGCGCGCTCGTGCGCAGCACCACGACCTCGCCCGTCGATGCGTCCGCCGCCGCAATCGCGATCTCCGCATCGGCCTCGGTCAGCGCGACCAGATGGTTGTTCCGCCGCTCGACGAGCAGCGCGTCGGCGAGCACGGCGCCCGGCGTGACCGTCTCGACGACCTGCCGGCGCACGATCCCGCGCGCTTCCGCGGGGTCCTCCATCTGCTCGCAGACGGCCACGCGCCGGCCGAGCCGGATGAGCCGCTGGATGTACTCGTCGCGGGCACGCACGGGCACGCCCGCGAGCGGCACGTTCGCGGCACCACCATTGTTGCGCGATGTCAGGGTGAGCCCGAGGAGCTTTGCACCCTCCTCGGCATCCTCGCAGAACATCTCGTAGAAATCGCCGACCCGGAAGAAGACCAGCGCGTCGGGGTGGCGCGACTTGGCGTCACGCCACTGCTGCATGAGGGGAGTGTCTTCCTGCTTCGGCATGCGGGCTGCTGCAAAACGGGAGCGACGGCACCGCCGAAGAATAGCCGCAGGAGGCCGGGTGCGGCAATCAGATGCGGCGGCCGCGCTCCGTTCGCGCCTTCAGCACGCGACCCGCAGGAACCTTTTCGCGGCAATTCCGCCCCGTGTGCGGTGAGGCGTGGCGCGCCCGAATTCGCCACCGCCTGCAACTCGTGTCGTCATAAGTCATTGCGCCGGCGCTGTCCCTGGGCAAGCGACGCCGCGCCAACCTGTGGTCACGGTCTCGGCCGCGGCGACACTCCCGGCCGCGCAGTCCGCTCCGCGCGTGTGCGTGCGCCGTTGAGCGGACCGCGCCGATCACCTATCTTCAGACTGGAGCGATGCCGGCCGTGCGCACTGCCGCGCGGCCGTTTTTCACAGGCGTGCACCGCACGCGCAACCGGACCAGGACCGGATCGTGTCTCGCAACGTGTTCGATACATACAACGCGGCCTACGTACAGGCCGTTTACGAGCAGTATCTGCAGAATCCCGGTTCCGTCGACGAGACCTGGCGGCGCCTGTTCGCCACGGACACCGCCGGCCTGCTCGGCGCGAATGGAGCCGCGGCGCCGGCCGCCGGGGCAGAAGTGCCGCCGGACCTGCGCCAGCTGCGCGCGGCCCGGGCGGCGGGCGAGCTGGTCGATGCCTACCGCCTGCACGGCCACCGTGCGGCGCGTCTCGATCCGCTCGGCGGCACGCCACCGGGACACCCGATGCTCGAGCCCGAGTTCCACGGCATCTCGCCCGCCGACCTCGAGACCGTGCCGTCCGCGCTGATCGACGATCTGCCCGGCGACACGATGACCGAGGTGCTCGCCTGGCTGAAGGACACCTACACCGGCTCGATCGGCTACGAGTTCGAGCACCTCGAGGATCCGACGCAGCGCGAGTGGCTGCGCGAGCAGATCGAGACCGGCGCCCACCGGCAGCCGCTGTCGGCGGACGAGCGGAAGCGACTGCTCGGGCGGCTCACCGAGGTCGAGGCGCTCGAACAGTTCCTCCACCGTGCGTACCTCGGCGCGAAGCGGTTCTCCATCGAGGGCACGGACATGATGGTGCCTATGCTCGACCTGGCCATCGAGCGCGCCGCAGCCGCAGGTGCCCGCGAGATCGCGATCGGCATGGCGCACCGTGGCCGGCTGAACGTCCTCGCCCACGTGCTCGGCGTCGCATACGGCGACATCATCGCCAGGTTCGAGGGCATCCACGCGCAGACTGCCGGCACCGGCGACGTGAAGTACCATCTCGGCGCCGAGGGCACGTATGCCACGCGCACGGGCGAGCCGCTCACGGTGATGCTCGCGCCGAACCCGAGTCATCTCGAGTTCGTCCACGCCGTGATCGAGGGCGTGACGCGCGCGAAGCAGACGGATCGCACGACGCGCGAGCTGAAGCAGGACGAGAACCTCGTCGTGCCGATCATCATCCACGGCGATGCCGCCTTCTCCGGCCAGGGCGTCGTGACGGAAACGCTCAACCTCTCGCGCCTGCGCGGCTACCGCACGGGCGGCACGCTGCACATCATTGCGAACAATCAGGTCGGCTTCACGACGAACCCGGGCGAAGCGCGGTCGACGGACTACGCGAGCGACATCGCGCGCGGCTTCGACATCCCCGTCTTCCACGTCAACGCCGATGATCCCGAGGCATGCCTCGCCGTCGTGCGCCTCGCGATGATGTTCCGCGAGCGATTCCACGACGACGTCGTCATCGACCTCATGGGCTACCGCCGCTTCGGTCACAACGAGGGCGATGAGCCCGCCTACACGCAGCCGGTGCTCTACCGGCTGATCGCGGAGCACCCGAGCGTCCGGCGCATCTGGGGCGAGCGACTGAGGGCGGCGAGCGTGATCGGAGAGAGCGAGGTCGACGAGGTGTGGCAGCAGGCATACGACCGTCTGGTGAGCGCGCAGGCCCAGGTGAAGAACCAGGCGGAGGAGCATCACGTC
The DNA here is from genome assembly GCA_036374995.1 of Longimicrobiales bacterium. Taxonomy (GTDB): domain Bacteria; phylum Gemmatimonadota; class Gemmatimonadetes; order Longimicrobiales; family RSA9; genus SH-MAG3. The sequence continues at coordinate 232,057 of DASUSS010000108.1, forward strand.
GAGCCGCACGAGCCGGAAGAGGAGACCGCCGCCGGGCTGCACGTGGATACGCACGTGGACGCGCAGCTGCTCGCCGATCTGGACCGGCAGCTGCACACGTGGCCCGACGATTTCCGGGTGCACCCGAAGCTCGCGCGTCAGCTCGAGAAGCGCGCGAGGATCGTGGGCGAGGGCGGCAGCGTCGACTGGGCGCACGCCGAGACGCTCGCCTTCGCAGCGCTGCTCGCCGAGGGGGTTCCGGTGCGCCTGACCGGCCAGGACTCGGAGCGCGGGACCTTCAGCCAGCGGCATCTCGTCCTGCACGACACCACCACCGATGCGCGCTACACGCCGGTCGCGAACCTCGCTCAGGCGAGCGCGCCGTTCGAGGCGCACAACAGCCCGCTCTCCGAGCTCGCGACGGTCGGCTTCGAGTACGGCTACAGCGTCGTCGCGCCCAGAGCGCTCGTGCTCTGGGAAGCGCAGTTCGGCGATTTCGTGAACGGCGCGCAGGTGATGATCGACCAGTTCATCACCGCGGGCCGGGCGAAGTGGCAGCAGGAGTCGCGCATGGTGCTGCTGCTGCCGCACGGCTACGAGGGCCAGGGGCCGGAGCACTCGAGCGCGCGGCTCGAGCGCTTCCTGCAGCTCGCGGCCGAGCGCAACATTCGCGTCGCGAACTGCACCACGCCCGCACAGTACTTTCATCTGCTGCGACGTCAGGCGCTCTTCGAGGAGCGGCGGCCGCTCATCGTGATGACGCCGAAGAGTCTGCTGCGCCACCCGCGCGCGGCCTCGCCGGTCTCCGAGCTCTCGGACGGCCGGTTCCACCGCGTGCTCACCGATGACGCGGTCACGCCCGGCGACGCGCGGCGCATCGTGCTCTGCACCGGCAAGGTCTACTACGACCTGCTCGCCGCGCGTGATGAGACCGGCGCCGGCGATGTCGCGCTCGTGCGCGTCGAGCTGCTCTACCCCTTCCCCGCGAACGACCTCTCCGAGCTGCTCGCACAGCACGGCGACGGCGTCGAGATCGTGTGGGCGCAGGAAGAGCCGAAGAACATGGGCGCATGGAGCTACGTCGGTACCTGCCTGCGCGAGCTGACCGGCCGCGACATCACGTACGTCGGCCGGCCGCGCCGCGCGAGTCCCGCCGAAGGCTACGCCGACGTGCACGAGGAAGAGCAGAAGCGACTCACCACCGAGGCCGTGCGGATCGCGGAGGCGCCGGCGAAGAAGGCGGCACGACGTCGGTGAGCCCCGGCGTGCCGGTCACGCCTCCTTGCCACGCAGCCGAACGCCGCCGCGAAACCGCCTGACGCCACCGCGCTTCCGCTTCCCGGCGGCTCCGCGTGAAAACGAGCCCCCGGGCATCCCGGTACGCACCTTGCCTCCTGGCCCGCCCAGACCCGAACCAGGGAGAGGCATATGTCGTCCTTCGGCATTTACGTGCTCGGCTTCGTCATCCTGATCGTGGGCCTGGCGCTCGCCGCGAACATGCTCGGCGTGCCCACGGTATGGATCGGCATCGGCGTCATCGTTCTGATCGGCATCGGCGTGCTTTCGGGCGTTTCCAGGACGCGCCAGCGGGACCGGCCGGACACCTGAGACGGACTCCGCGGCTCGCGCGATCCGGCTGCGGCCGCCGGCGCCTCGGGGCATCCGCTTTACACGCGGGCCCCGTGGCGCTTATTTGTTTGTGACCCGCCCGGCTCTCCGGAGCACTGTGCCCACAACGAAAGGACCTGGCAATGTGGCCAATCCTGATCCTCGTAGCGCTGGCTGTCGGCACGCTCGTGATCTACAACGGACTCGTGCAGCTGAAGGTGCGCTCGGAATCGGCGTGGTCCGACATCGACGTCCAGCTGAAGCGGCGCTACGACCTGATCCCGAATCTGGTCGAGACCGTCAAGGGCTACGCCGCGCATGAGAAGGGGACGCTCGAGGCGGTCATCGATGCACGCTCCCGCGCAATGAGCGCGCAGGGTCCGGCGCAGAAGGCCGAGGCGGAGAACGTGCTCACCGGAGCGCTCAAGTCGCTGTTCGCGCTGGCGGAGGCCTACCCGCAGCTGCGCGCGGCGGAGAACTTCGGCCAGCTCCAGCAGCAACTCGCGAGCATCGAGGATGCCGTCCAGAACGCGCGCCGCTATTACAACGCGGTCGTGAGGGACCTGAACACGAAGATCCAGCAGTTCCCGTCGAATGTGATCGCGCGCGCATTCGGCTTCCGCGAGCGGGAGTTCTTCGAGATCGGCGAGGCGGAGCGCGCCGTTCCGCGCGTCAGCTTCTAGCTCCGCCGATGGGCATCCCGGTCGCCGCCGCGGATCTGGTGAAGCAGACCGTGCGCGCACTCGGCGCCGCAGGTGCGGCTGCACTCGCTGCCGCCGCGCTGGGCGCGGGCACGGCGGGAGTCCACGCGCAGGACCGCTCGCTGGACATCCGCGAGATGACGGCGCGAATCGTGGTCACACGTGCCGGTACCGTACACGTGACCGAGCGTTTCGTGGTGCACTTCGCCGGCTCGTGGAACGGCATCTATCGCACGATCCCGGTGCGGTACGACACGGAGCACGGGCTCAACTACACGCTCCGGCTGAAGCCGGAGAGCGTGACGGACGATGCCGGCACGGCGCTGCGCTACGAGGTCGAGAGTGCCGGCCGGAGCCGTCGCATCAAGATGTGGGTGCCCGAGGCGCACGATGCGACGCGCACGATCGTGCTGACGTACCGCGTCGAGAACGCGCTGCGCTTCTTCGAGGAGCACGACGAGCTCTACTGGAACGTGACGGGCGACCTGTGGGACTACCCGATCCGCAGTGTCACGGCCGAGGTCATGCTGCCGGAGGACGCCACGGGCGTGCGCACCGCCTCGTTCATCGGCGCGTACGGCGCCACGGAAGCCGCCACGGTCGAGGAGCTCGGCACTACCGCGATCTTCCGCAGCACCCGCGCGACCGGCTATCGTGAGGGTCTCACCATTGTCGTCGGCTGGAACCCGGGTGTCGTGACGCGCCCATCGACCACCGACCGGGCTGCTGCGGTGCTGGCCAGCAATTCCGTCCTGCTGGCGCCCGTGCTCGCGTTCTTCGCGATGTTCGGGCTCTGGCGGCGGTTCGGCCGCGATCCGGACCCCGGCTCCGTCTTCGTGCGGTACGAGCCGCCGCCCGATCTGACGCCGGCGGAAGCAGGCACGCTGATCGACGACCGGCCCGACCTGCGCGACATCACGGCGACGCTCGTCGACCTCGCCGTGCGCGGCTTCGCCCTCATCGAGGAACGAAATCGCGAGCAGCTGTTCGGCCTGCTGAATTCGCGCGACTACGAGATCGTCCTGCTGCATCCGGAGCAGTGGCCGCAGCTGAAGCCGCACGAGCGCGCACTGCTCCAGGCGCTCTCGGTGCACGCCAGCAACGACCGCGTCCTGCTCTCGGACCTGCAGAACCAGTTCTACAAGCATCTGCCGGAGATCCGGAAGCATCTGAGCGCGGCACTGATGAACGCCGGGTTCTACCACGCCAGGCCCGAGCTGGTGCGGACCGCGTGGCTGATCGTCGCCGCACTGGCCGGTGCGTTGATCGGCATCGGCGGCAGCGCGCTGTCGGATTCGATGGGGATCTCACGAGCCGCCGCGTTCATCGGCGGCGCCATCACGTTCATCGTCATTGGCACGTTCGGCTGGCTGATGCCGCGGCGCACAGCCGCCGGCGCACGCATGCATTCGTGGCTCTGCGGCTTCGAGGAGTTCCTCGGTCGTGTCGAACAGGACCGCATCGAGCGGCTCGTCGACTCGCCGCAGACGTTCGAGAAGTACCTGCCGTTCGCGATGGCGTTCGGTGTGGAAAAGAACTGGGCGCGCGCCTTCGAGGGGCTCGCCAGCGAGCCGCCCCGCTGGTATCACACCTCCGACCACCGTGCCTTCCGGCCGCACCTGTTCGTCTCCGATCTCGGCAGGATGACGAGTGCCGCCGGCAGCGCGATGTCCTCGGCACCGCGCTCCAGCTCCGGCAGCTCCGGCTTCGGTGGCGGCGGCTTCAGCGGCGGCGGCTTCGGCGGTGGTGGCGGAGGCGGTTTCTGACGCCCGGAACGCCTTGCGAGGCCGCAAGAGCGGGAACACTTTGGAGCTTTCGGGGGATATCCTCGAAAGGGCTTCGGAGGAGGCGTCTTGGAGCAGCTCGTCGTCGTCACGCATCCCGATCCGGTCGTTCTGGAGGCGCGTCCGATAGAGGACGTGACCACGCCGGACGGGAGTGTGGCTCTCGGCTACTACTACGACGGCCATGTGCTCGCCCGCGGCGTCGTGGCGAACGATGCGCTCGACGCGATCCACGGCCTGCTGCGCACGCCGGTGTCCGTCGCGCTCGCGGCGACGGAGGATGAGAACGGCAACATCGACGCCCGCGTCTGCCTCGTCCTTCCAGTGGAGCCGGGCGAGGCGGGCGGAATGGACGAGGAGCCGGACGAACCGTGGCGCGCCAGCGTGCCGAGGCCGCCCACAGAGCTGAGCGAGGAGCCGGAGGACCGGCCGCGCCTGGCGCTGCTCCCGATCGGCAACGCCGTACGCGGCGCGAATCACCGCAACCACCCGGACGTCGCCGGCGACGCCAAGGAAATGCTCTCCAACCTGCTCACCGGCCGCAGCCAGGACGCGATCAACCGCGCCATCGACGACCTGCTCGACAGCCTGTGATCGACGCGCAGCAAGCGCGCTTCCGCGACATCTTCCGCGCCGCGCACGCCGACCATCACGCCTGCGTCTCCGACGAGTGGCTGCATGAGCCCTGCCGCGAGCCGTCGGGCCGACCCGCCGAACGTCCCATCGTCTGGAGCCGCCGCAACGGGCCCTGGCACCGGGTGCCGGTGCTCTGGGTCGGCGCCGCGCCGGGCAATGCGGGGGGCCTCGGCACCAGCGATCTCGGCGCCCACGGGACCCGAATCCCGTTCGGCGGCGACATCGCCGGCGGCAACCTCGACGTGCTCCTCTCCAGCATCGGCATGGACCGCAACGAGACGTTCCTCGTCGCGGCCTACAACCAGCTCCCCGCGCGCGGTGGCGGCGAGCCGACCGCCCGCGAGCTCGCGACCCCGGTCGGCCGATATCCGGACAGCGCCGCCCTGCTCCGGGACACCGTCATCGCGACCGGGCCGGCGCTCCTGATCGCGCTAGGCAACGTCGGGCTCCGCACCCTCGTCGCCGCCCTCTGCCGACCCTACGATGCGCCCGTCGGACGGCCGAACGGTGACGCCCCCGCGCTCCGCCTCCCCGGCACCGCCCGTCTCGCCGCCGCCGGGCTCCTCCGCGGCCGCCTCTCGGACTGGCCCGCCGCGTTTCCGCTCGCCGAGGGATTCCGCGACGCCTGGCGCGACGCCTGGGACGAGGTGCCCCGGCTTCGCCTCCTGCCGCTCCTCCACCCGAGCGCCCAGAACATGAGCCCCTTCGCCCGTACCTCGACCCTCTTCCACCGGCGCATGATCGAAACCCGCGCTGCGCTCGGCGAAGCGATCACGGCCGCGCTCCTCCGCCCCCTCCCGCTGCCCCGCCCCGCGCCACCCGCCTCCGGCATCTACGACCTGCCGGAGTGGCGCGACCGCATCGCCGAGCGTCACGCCCGCTACGACGAACTGTGGCGCGAGAAAGGAGTATGAACGAGCCGTAACCCACGTCGCCGTTGCCTGTGGCCGAAATCGCAGTTAGCGTTCTAGCACCATGGTTTACTACGCCCGCGTCCCGATCCGCACGATGATCCCGACCGTCCACGTGTCGCTCGCGACCGAGGACGGGCCGGTCTCCTTTCGTGCCCGCTGGAAGCGGTCTCCCCTCGAGCTCCAACGCCTCATCGTATTCCGCATGCGCAACGGCAAGCTCCTCTGGTTCGAGGACGATCGGGGTCGCGACATCTGTTTTAGACCCGAGGCCGTCCGCGCCGCACTGGTCGACGGGAGACACTGAACATGACAGCTTCGCTGATGCTGCTGCAGACGGCGGCAAGCCCCGCGGCGCGGGGGGACTGGGTGGACTCCGTGCTGGCGTTCCTGGATTCACCGGCGCCCTACAGCCCGCTGTCGGAGTACCTGGTGGTGCTCTTCGTCCTGTGGCTGTTCGCGCGGCGCGAGAGCCGGAAGAAGGAGACGTTCGAGGCGCAGGCTCAGAAGGTGCTGGATGAGAAGCTGTCGACGGGCGAGCTGACGCGGGAAGCGTACGACAAGTTTCGTCAGGATATGGCGTTGCGGCCGAAGCGCTGAAGCAGGTCAGTCGCTCAGAACTTCCACTCCAGTCCCAGCACCGGCAGGATCGGCAGGTCGGCGAGCGGTTCCGCCCGGCCGGCATCACTCGAATAGTGATAGAAGATCGCGTCGCGCCGGTTGAGCGCGTTGATCACGCGGACGTACGGCACGATCTGGAACTCGAAGTCGCGGATCGCTCCGTCGAACGGCCGTGAGACCTGCGCGTCGAGCCGGATGTACGGCTGGTTCGGCTCGGTCGGCAGGCCTGCGGACTCGGCGTTCGCGATCGAGGCGGTCGGTCCCTCCCCCAAGACGGCGAACGCGGGCGTGGCGACCTCGGGCTCGGGAATGGCGGTGTACGGCAGCCCTGCGCCATAGCTCACGCGCACATCGAACTGACCGCGCCCGACGACGGGTCCGGCGACACCGGCGTTGATGAGGTGCCGTCCGCGGAACGAGTTGGCATCGCGGTTGTCGTCCTCCACGGTCCAGATCCAGGAGAGCGAGTAGCCGAGCCATCCGGTGAAGCTGCCGGTATTCCGCCGGACCCAGAGATCGACACCGGATGCATGGGTCCGCGTGTCCGGGTCGGACTGCAGCCCCTCGAACTCCTTGAAGAAGCCGTCCAGCCCGAGACGGATGCCCTCGCCGAAGTCCTGCGCGAGGCCGAGCACGAGGTGGGAGGCGGCGGCGACGGAGAGTTGCGTACCGGAGGCCGGCTCGATCGAGGAGAGGGATCGGTCCGCGGCACGCACGTACTGACGGTACTGTCCACCGGACAGCGTGAGCGAAGCCCGGTCGGTGAGCAGTACGGTCGCGGCGAGGCGGGGAGCGAAGCGCACGGAAGCGGCGCGCGAGAAGAGGTCGGCGCGCAGACCGCCGCGGACACGGACGCGCGGCAACACGGTGAACGCGGCCTCCCCGTATACGCCCACGACATCGCCGTGCGCGTGTGAGCTGGCGAGCGAGCTGTCACGGCTCACGCCCTGCTCATAGGCGCGATAATCGAAATCGATCCGTTCGAAGGAGCCTCCCCAGAACAGTCGTCCGCCGGCGAACTGCCGCTCGAGGTCGAGGCCGACGCGCGAACGGAACGCAGTCCCCTCGGAGGTCAGCGGGCGGATGCCGCCGAGCGGGAGCAGCGTCCGGAAGCGGCCGAGCGCGAGCGTGCCGAGCACCTCGTTTTCGCGCAGACGACCGCGGTAGCGCAGAGAGCCCGCGCGGTTGCCCCAGCTCGCCGACTGCGGTCGGCTCGCGATGCTGTCGAGATCCACCCGCTCGTGATTCCAGAAGCCGGTCAGCGTCAGGACGTGCATCGGCGCGAGCACGTAATCGATGCGGCCGAGCGCGTCACCGTAGCCGTAGGGGAAGACCGTCTGCATGATCTCGCGTGGTCCGCCGCCGTGCACGGCACGCGTCGAGACGAGCATCGTGACATCCTCGCCCATCGGCCCCTCGACCAGCGCGCGCCCCGAGAGCAGATCGAGCCCCAGCTCGACGTGCGGCGTCACGCTCCGGCCCGAGCGTGTCTCCATGTCCATGACGTACGACAGGCCGCCGTCGTAGCGCGCAGGCGCGCCTCCGACATACAGCTCTGCGGAGCGCAGAATGTCCGCATCCAGCGCGTTGATCAGTCCGCCGATGTGGAACGGTGCGTAGACCGGCGCGCCGTTCAGCAACACGAGCTTCAGGTCCGCCGCACCACCCCGCACGTACAGCACATCCTTCGGATCGATCGGCTCGCGGCCCGGCACGTCCCGCGCGGCGTCCTGCATGCCGAGCTCGGCGACGCCGGGACTCCCCTCCAGGGCGCGCACGGCCGCCGGACCCAGGTCCGGGACCTGCACCGACACGGTATCGATCGCGTCCGGCAGACCCCGCGCACCCTCCGCCATGACAGCGCTCAGCCGGACGGGCCGGAACTCCAGGTCGAAATCGATGACGTGCTGTTTTTCCGGGACGACGAGGATCTCGATCTCGTTCGGTGCGTGATCGATGTGCGTGACACGGAGCAGTCGACGGCCGGCGGGGACGTCACGCAGGACGTAGATGCCGTTGCTGTCCGTGCTGGCCGCATACGTGTGCGGGCCCGGCGCAACCGCCTCGACGATCGCGTACCGGAGCGGACCGCCCGTCTTCTCGCTCCGGACCTGCCCCCACACCATCGTCCGGCTCGCCGGGCTCACCGAACGCGTCCGGGCCGCCGCTCCGCCGCGCACGTCGACTGCGACCTGCGCGGAGGCCGGTGCCACGATGCACGCCAGGAGGAGAGCGGACAGGACTTGGCGCATACCTTAGAGATAACACAACGGCGTCCGCGCGTGCAATCGCGGACGCCGCAAGATCATCCGGCGTGCGTCAATCCGTGCGCGGACTCAGGAACCTACCGTGAACCTCACCTCGGTACCCCGTTCCGCTGCCGCCGGTCCGGAGCCCCGCAGCATCTCGCCCTGCTTGTAGACCAGTACGTCGCCGTCCACCTCGACCGCGGCGCTCGGAACCTCACGCGGGATCCCGATCGTCACCGTGCCCGTGCCCAGCCCCATCAGCTCGAGCCGGCCACTGCCCGCCCGCCGCCGGATCGCCGCAGACTCCATTACCGTCTCCACACGGGCCCGCTCGCCGTCGATCAGCCGCACCACGACCTCGACGCGGCCCGCTGGCGCATGCAGGATCACCCGCACCCGCCCGCCCACCGGAGCCACGAACGTCATACCCGCCTCCGGCGCCGCCGTCTCCGGCACCGCCGGCGCCTCGGTCGACGGCACCGCCACCTGCTGCGGCGCGCCACTCAGCAGCTGCACCACCCGCTCGAACGTCGAGCCGATCGCCCGCCGCACATCCGGGATCGCCGCCGCGCCCGCTCCCGCCAGAACCAGCAGCAGCATCGCCGCCTTCGCCAGACTCCACGTGCCCAGCCGCGCCACGCCCAGGCGCCGGCCCCGGCGCTTCGCCGCCAGGCGCGCCTGCGCCCGCACCATCGGCGGCGTCGCCCCGCGGTCCAGCAGCGCGAGCGCCCCACCCACTCGCTCGGTCGCGCGGCGCAGAGCCTCCAGCTCCCCGGCGCACGCAACGCAACCGGCGACGTGATCGCTCAGCGCAGCCGCAGCCGCGCCCTCGATCTCGCCGTCCAGGTACGCCTGGAGTGTGCCCTCAGCCGCGTGGACCATCAGTGACCTCGTGTGCTTCGTATTCCGCCACGAACTTCTTCAGTGCACGGGCAATCAGTGTGCCCACCGACGCCGGCGCCACCCCGATCACCCGAGCGATCTCGTCGTACTTGAATCCCTCTTCCCGCATCAGCAGCAGCTGCCTGTCCCGCTCCGGCAACCGCCCCAGCACGTCCCGCACCGCCGCCACCCGCTCCGCTCGCTCCACGTCCTCATCCGGCAGCGGCGTCCGCGTCACCAGGTCCGGCGCCCCCGTCAGCAGCCTCTGCCGCCGCTCCGTCTTCCGCGCCCGATCCCGCACCAGATTCATCGCCACCGTGAACAGCCACGGCCTCACCTCCGTTTCCGGCAGCGATTGCCTCAGCAGCCGTACGAACGACTCCTGGGCGATGTCCTCCGCTACGTCCTCATCACCCGTCAACCGCTGCAGATACCGGAAAAGTGATGGGTACAGCTTCGCAAATACGGCGTCGAAATCCACTGGGCTCCCATTCCGGAGGCCTCGACCCTAGAACGCGCGGCTTCTCCGCGTTGTGACAGGCTCGAAACCCTGGTTCCCGGCCGCTGCCGGCCGGCTGCGAAAACGGGCCGACCGACCCGGCCGGCCCGCTCTGGCGGGCGGTGTCCTACTCCGCAAGTACACGAATCGGGATGCGCACCCGCGTCCGTTCCCATTCCAGCAGGATCTCGGCCCCCGCCGACGTCGGCGCGCCGCGGATCGTGAACTGTTCGACCGCCTGGTCCATGCGCTCGGTCCCGATCGCGGCGCGTCCCAGCTCCTGGGCCTGGACGTCGGGCGTGTAGGAGCTCGGGTGCCCCCACTGCGAGGTGGAGCGGTTGATGATGAGCTCCCAGTCGGCGTCCTGCCGCGGAACAGTGTACAGGGAATAGGAGCCGGGCGGCACGCGGAGGCCGGCGATCTCCGCCGTGAACGGCAGGTGGAGGATGGTCGGCTCGTTGGCGCCGGTGCGCCAGAGACTGTCCCAGGGGACGAGGCCGCCGAAGATCGTGCGACCCTGGGCGAAGGGCCGGCCGTAGCAGATCCGGACGCGCTGATCGGCGACCTGGACGGTGACGGAGTCGTAGGGGCTCTGGCGTCCCTCGACCGGCATGTTGCCGGAGGGGGTGCACTCGAGGGGGACGACCGGGTCGGTGACGATCTGGCCGCCGCCGACGTCGGGGGCGGGGTCGGGCGCGTCGTTGCGGGCGCAGGCGAGGGCGAGCACGATCAGCGCGCCGAGGGGCGCGGAACGAACAGGCATCATCGGTCCTCCGGGAGAGAGCGGACGGTCAATATGGAGTCGCGGCGGACGCGGAACCAGATGTCAGTTCTGGCGAATCGAGACGGGTCCCGGGTGCGGATGGCCATGCGAGCGCGACGGTGCGGTCAGAAGACGATGCGGTAGGTCATGCTCGCGCTGCGGCCGGGGCCGGGGACGCGCTCGTTGGTGTCGCGGTCGCGGATGCGGGAGAGATGATCGTAGACGAGCTCGTCGGTGACGTTGTCGATGCGGAGCGTTGCGGACTGAACGCGACCGAAGGAGGTCCAGCGGACGCCGAGATCGGCGTCCAGGACGTTGTAGCCCTGAGTGGCGGTCTCGAACTGATCGGTGGCGACGCGGTCCTGCTGTGCGGCGGCGCGCCAGGTAGCGCCGGCGAAGAAAGCGGGCTGCTCGTAGCGGAGGGCGAGCTGACCGCGGAGCGGCGGAATCATGGGGAGCGGCTCATCGGTGTCGGTGATGGTGCCGCGGACGTAGGAGAGCGTGGCGTTGAGGACGAAGTGGGTGAAGGGCTCGAGGCCGGCGCTGGCCTCGAGGCCCGTCAGCACGGCATCGGTGCCCGTGGCCTGGTAGACGGGCAGTCCGGACGGGCTGAGCGAGCCCGTGTCGCGGTAGTAGATGTAGCTGTCGAGCGCGTTGCGGAAGCCGGCGAGCTCGGCATGGAACCGGGCGCGGTTGACGCGCAGGAATACGTCGGCGCCGACGCCGACCTCGGCGTCGAGGTCGGGGTTGCCGACCTCGAAGGAGTAGGCGGCCAGGTGCGGCCCCTGGGAGAACAGCTCGCCGGTTTCGGGAGTGCGGAATGCGCGCGCAATGCTGGCTCCGATGCCGAGGCCCTCGGCGGGCTCGAAGAGCACGCCGAGCGAGCCGGACACGGAGCTGAACGTCCGCGTGCGTACGTCGCCGATGTCGAAATCGGTCTCGGTGTCGAGCGGCTCGATGCGGTGCCAGTCGAAGCGAGCACCGCCCTGGAGGCGCAGGCGGCCGATGCCGAGCTCCTCGAGCAGGAAGAAGGCGGCGCTGTACTCCTTCGAAGGCGGCGTCCGCGACTCGCCGCCGGCGGCGAAGTCCTCCCAGCCGACGCGCACGCCGGTGGCGCCGCTGGCGAACGGACCGAGCGCGTCGTGACGCGCGATCACCTCACCCGCCGCGGACAGCAGTCCGTACTCGGTGCCGATGATGCCTTCGTCTTCCAGCTCGCGATGGTAGTAGTGCGTGTACTTCCCATCGAGCTCGATGGTGGACAGCGGACCGACCGGCCGCTCGAGGCGCGCCTCGCCATGCAGCGCGTGGCGACGCATCTCGACGTCGACGCCCTCCGGATGTGCGCCCACGAAGCCGCCGGGAATACCGTACGCGTTGTCGTAGTAGCGGTAGGCGAGGCCGAAATGGCCGGACTGCGCCACGCGCGAGATGCCGGCGGACAGCGAGTACGTGCGCAACTCCGTGTTCTCGAGGTCGCCGCGCGGCGTGTCGAGGTCGCCGGCCTGACGAAAACTCCCCTCGCCGCGGAAGGCCAGCGCGCCCCAGCCGGATTCGGCGGATGCGCCGCCGGCCAGGCCGCGGTTCACGCTCTGCGCCTGAAGGCTGACCATGCCGCGGGCCTGTTCCGGCAGCGCGCTGGGGACTTCATCGCGGATCAGATTGATCACGCCGCCGATCGCGTTGCTGCCGTACAGCAGCGCGGCGGGCCCGCGGACGACTTCGATCCGCTGCGCGTTGAGGGGATCGACGGAGAGCGCGTGGTCGCTGCTGGTGGCGGAGAGATCGCCGACGCGCGCGCCGTCCTCGAGGACGAGCACGCGGTCGCCGCCGAGGCCGCGGATGACGGGGCGGGCCGTTGCCGGCCCGACGGATGACACCGCGAGGCCGGGCTCGCTGTCGAGCGTGGCGGCGAGCGTGACGTCGAGCCGGCGGGCGAGCTCCTGCCCGGAGAGCACGTTGGCCGGTCGGACGCTCTGCTCGCCGAGCCCGGCTCGGGTCATCCCCGTCACGACGATGCCGGGCAGCTCGATGGCCGAGGATGTCATGTGGACGCGCAGAAGAACGGACTCGTTCGCGGCGAGATCGACCTCGCGCACCTCACGCCGATAACCGAGCCGCTCGAACAGGATCGTATGATGCCCCGGCGCCAGGTTCACGAGATGGAACTCGCCGCCCTCGTGAGTGACGTCCTGTCGCGAGGTCCCGACGACGCGCACGAGCGTGCCGGGCAGCGGGCGGCCGGTCGCGGCGTCGAGCACGACGCCCTCCACCGTTGCGCTGTCGTTCTCGACCGGACCGGATCCATATCGCTCCACCGCGCTGACGCGGCCGCCGCTCACAAGCATCAGGAACACCACCACACTGAACGGCCACGTCCGCGGCATGTCTTCTCCTGAGTTGATGGCCGAACGGATATCGAGAGATTCCTACCGCTCCCGACCGGAGAAGGGTCCCCGGGCCGGGGATGCGTGGCGGGCATGCGTCCGCACCGGATGCTACCGGTAGTAGGTCAGACCCATCGCCTCCCGGACCGAGCCGATCGTCACGTCGGCCACGCTGCGCATGACCTCGTTGCCGGCGTGCAGGATCTCGTCGACTACGGCCGGACGCGCAGCGAACTCGGCACGCCGCTCACGGATCGGCGCGAGGAACGCGTCGAGTGCCGCGAACAGGCGCTTCTTGACCTCGACGTCCCCGACGCGCCCCTCACGGTAGCGCGTCTTCAGATCCTCCACCTCATCGCGATCCGGATTGAACGCGTCGTGATAGATGAAGACGGGGTTACCCTCGACGGTGCCGGGATCCGTCGCGCGCAGGCGGTTCGGGTCGGTGTACATCTGCATGACGCGCTGCCGCACTACGTCGGGCTCGTCACTGAGCATGATCGCATTGCCGAGCGACTTCGACATCTTCTGCATGCCGTTCACACCGGGCAGAGAGGGTGTCTCGCTCACGAGCGGCTCGGGTTCGGTGAAGACGGTGCCGTAGAGGTAATTGAAGCGGCGCGCGATCTCGCGCGTGATCTCGACGTGCGGGACGTTGTCCCTCCCGACCGGTACGACATCGGCCCGCGGCAGCAGGATGTCGGCTGCCTGAAGGACGGGGTAACCGAGCAGGCCGAACGGCATCACATCGAGGTGAGCGGCTTCGGCCATGTCCTTGATGCTCGGCAGACGCTCGAGTCGCGGAACGGAGACCAGCATCTCGAAGATCAGGTTGAGCTCGGCCGTCTCGGGCACGGCCGACTGGACGAAGATCGTGCTGCGATCGGGGTCGATGCCACATGCGAGATAGTCGAGCACCATCTCGCGGATGTTCGACGGCACCTCGGCGATCGCGTCCTTTTCCGGTCGCGTCGTGAGCGTGTGCCAGTCCGCGATGATGAAGAAGCACTCGTACTCGTCCTGGAGCCGCACGCGATTGCCGATGCTGCCGACCCAGTGACCGAGGTGGAGCCGGCCGGTGGGCCGGTCGCCCGTCAGAATGCGACGTCGCTTTTCACTCGCCAACGCTGTCCTCCCTTTTCAGTGCCGCGGCAAGATATCTCCTGACGCGCAGGAGTCCAGCCGGGCGCGCGGCGCGCTTGTTGCGCCCGGCAGCGGACGAAGGAGGAACGGTATGGCGGATTTCGAAACCGTGCTGCGCACGCCCGAGCTGGGTCCGGGCGCGGTCGCCGGGGTGCAGGCGCACGGGCGGGAGCTCGCGGTCGCCAACGTCGGTCAGACGTACTATGCGGTGGATGCCACGTGTCCCGTGGACGGTACCAACCTCGCGCGGGAGGGCCGTCTCGACGGCGACCTGCTGGTCTGCCCGAACGACCACGCCCGCTTCGACGTGCGCACGGGAGAGAGCGTGGATGGCGACGGCTCGCTCCAGTCCCATCTCGTGCGGATCGAAGGGAACGAGATCAGGGTCGGCCCGCCGCGCCACGCATCCGATCTGCACCGCTGATGCAGCACGCCGTCTCACGGGTTGCGGATCTCGATCGGGCGCGAGGTCTCGAGGAGGCGGACCAGCTCGGCATCGAACAGTGCGTCGAATGCGCCGTGGGCCAGGAGCGCCTCCCGGAGCGGACGATCCGGCTCGGCCGCATCGAAGAAGTGAATCGCCTCCACCATCGCGAGTCCGTAGCTGCCTGTCCCGTATGCGCTCTTGCCGCCGAGCCGCGCGATCCAGGTGCGGCCGTCGTGCGTGAAGCGGCGTTCCGCCTCCCGCTCGCGCTCCAGCTCGTGCGGCGGCGCCGGCGGCGCCGTGTCGCCGCGGCCGCGCGTGACCGGCTTCAGCGGAGCCGTGGGCTCATGCGGGCGTCGATCCTTCATGTCCCGCGCGCGGAGCCGAAGTACTCCACGGAGAGCGTGTCGTCCTCGTGCAGTCGCAGCGCGTGCAGCTCGCCTGGTCCGTCGAGGCGGGCTTCGATCCGCGGCCACAGCCAGATCAGGATGTTCTCGCACGTCGGGACCAGCCGGCCCGCGGCGAACTCCGCGACCGCGTGATTGAGATGCTGATGGTCGAGCGGTTCGACCACCTCCTCGCGGAGAATGCTGTCGAGCGCCGCCAGGTCCGCGGAGAAGCCCGTTTCCGCGCTCACCGGAGCGCGCACGGTCACCTCGAGCCGGTAGTTGTGGCCGTGTCCGTGCGGATTGCTGCACGCACCGAACACTTCGCGATTCCGGGCCTCACTCCAGTCGGTCCGGTAGTAGCGGTGCGCCGCGGCGAAGCGGACGGTGCGTGTGAGGTAGGCCGTGTGCATGGCGGCAAGGTAGAGGTGCAGCGGGAGAGCGTCCAGTGCGAGGCGCGGATCTTGCGCGCCTCACCCGGGAGTCGCGCCGGTACGGCGTGCCCGAAGGAAGGGTGACGTGGCCTGCTCACGAGAAGGTCCGGGATGCAGCCCAGCAGCACACAGCTCACCTCGCTGATGCGGGAAACCCACAACGCAACCATTCTCGTTGCGGAAGACCACCTCGACAGCCGCGATGCACTGCGCGCGCTGCTGGAGGCCTTCGGCTATCACGTGCTCGAGGCGACGAACGGCCGTCAGGCCGTCGAGATCGCGCTCGCGAGTGCGCCCGATCTCATCCTCATGGACATCATGATGCCGGAGCTCGACGGCTTCGAGGCGACGCGCGAGCTGCGCCGTCATCGCAGCACGAAGAACACGCCGATCATCGCCGTCACGGCGATGGAGGGCGCCCACCATCTGGCGATCCAGGCCGGGGCGAACGATTATGTCCGCAAGCCGGTCGACATCCGCCGCCTCGTCGCCAAGGTCCACGACTGGCTGGCATCGCCGCTGCCGTGAGCGGTCGCGGCGCGCACTACGGGATCCGATCAGCAGCGCCGTGACCGAACAGCCATCCGATCATCGCTTCGACGAAGCCACCGCGACGCCCATCAGCGAGGCGGCCGCCGAGCCGTTTCCGTGGCCACCGGCCGCCGGCGCGGGAATCGTCGCCGCGTGGGGGCGGACCTGGCATGGCGCGGCTCTCCAGCCGTCCCGCTTCTTCCGCGCAATGCCGCGCGACACGGCGCACGGGCCTGCCGTGCTGTACTATCTCTCGATCGGCATCCCCGTCGCCGGTGCCGAGCTGTTCTGGAGGATGACCGGCATCACCGGCGCGATGACCGGCACGGCCGGCGCGCTCGGAGCGCCGGCGGCGTGGAGCCCGCTGCTCGACTTCCTGCTCTCGCCGCTCACGCTGCTCCTCACGCTCTACGTGGCCGCGGGCGTGACACACCTGATGTTGCTGCTGTTCAGCGGCGGTGGTGGCGGCGCGGGGACGACGACGCGCGTGTTCGCGTACGCCTACTCGCCCCAGCTCCTCGGCATCGTCCCGGTCGTGGGGACCATCGTGGGGTTCGTCTGGATGGTGATCGTGGGGATCGTCGGCCTGCGCGCGGCACATCGCACGACGCTGGTGCGAGCGGCGGCGGCCGTGCTCATCCCGCTCGCGATCGGACTGATCATCGCGACCCTCGCCCTGCTGCTCGCCCGGTCGGGCGAGCTGCTACAGCTGCCCCTCTAGGCCGCGCCCGCCGTCGGCGGCGACTGTTCGATGTGCTGCAGCGCACGCAGCACGTCCGCGCCGTAGAACATGCGAATGTACTTCGCCTGCACGGCGGTGATGCGACGCACCGCCCACACCAGCTCGACGTAGTTCGGCTCGTGCGGCTCGTGCGCCGGGAACATGCCGACCTCCGCCGGAAGCCGACTCCCCTTACGGTTGTTGCACACCGAGCACGCCGTCACCACGTTCGTCCACGCGTTCTCCCCGCCGCGCGAGATCGGCCTCACGTGATCGCGCGTCAGGAACTCGCGACCCCGCAGTTCGCTGCGATGCCGGCTGCAGTACATGCAGCGGTACCCGTCGCGCGCGAAGAGGAAGGTGTTGGTGACCTGACGACGGAACTTCCGGGGGACGTGGACGTAGCGGACGAGGCGGATGACGAGAGGACAGGGGAGATCTCGCCTCGCAGATCGGAAGAGGCGAGTCTCGTCGACCTCCAGGATCTCCGCCTTTCGATCGATCACGAGCCGCAGCGCCCGCTTTACCGGCAGTATGGTCAGCGGCTCGAATGACGCATTCAGCGCCAGGCAACCAGAGGCAGTGAAGAGTCCCTCCTTTGGGCTACGCGAGCCCGGCCGGGACGCCGGGCCCCTTTCCTTCGATATTCTACATTAGCATGGGGGGCGCGGATTTACAACGGGGCCCGGAGTTGCGCGGCTGCGGAGCATCGGACTCCTACAGCAGACTCACCGGGTCGCGATCGATGATCATGCGCAGCTCGGCGCGCCCGGGCCTGAGGTCGTGGCGCGTCTGGAGGTGGCGGCAGGTGGCGCCGAGGGTGGCGGCGCTTCGGCTGCGGAGCAGGAAGTGCCAGCGCCAGCGGCCGCGGATGCGGTCGATCGGACACGGCGCCGGCCCGGTGAGCGCGACGCTCGCCCGTGCGGCATGCTGCGCGAGCAGCGCCAGCACGTGCTCCGCGGCGGCGTCGACGGCGTCCTGCACCGCGCGCTCGTCGGTGCCGCTGATGACTACGTTGACGAGGCGCGTGTGTGGCGGATACTCGGGCTCGGCACGCTCCTTCAGCTCGCGCTCCGCGAACCCCTCGTAATCGTGCGACAGGGCGGACTGAATGGCGTAGTGCTGCGGCAGCGCGGTCTGGATGACGACGAGACCGCCGCGCGGCCCGCGGCCGGCCCTGCCCGCGACCTGCGTCAGCAGCTGGAACGTGCGCTCGCTCGCGCGGAAGTCCGGCAGGTTCATGGCCACATCGGCGTTCACCACGCCGACGAGCGTGACGTTCGGGAAGTCGAGACCCTTGGCGATCATCTGCGTGCCGAGCAGAATGTCGATGTCGCCGCGACCGACACGATCGAGGATCTCGTGGTGCGACCACTTCGCGGAGGTCGTGTCGACGTCCATGCGAGCGATCCGCGCGTCGGCGAACAGCTCGGCGATCTCGCGCTCGACCTGCTCGGTGCCGATGCCGCGGAACGCGAGGTCGTCGGACCGGCATTCCGTGCACCGGTCGGGCACCGGCTCGTCATGCATGCAGTAGTGGCACACGAGGCGACGGCGCCCGCGATGGAACGTCAGCGAGACGTTGCACTGCGCGCAGTGCCACACGTGTCCGCACGCGCGGCACTGTACGAACGTGGCGTAGCCGCGCCGATTCAGCAGCAGGATGCTCTGCTCGCGCCTCAGCAGTCGTTCGTTCAGCGCATCGATCAGCGGATCCGAGATGATCAGCGGCCGTCCACGCGGCACCGCTGCGTCCGCTTCCGCCTTGCGCACCGCGCGCAGGTCGACGATCTGCACGGGCGGCAGCGGCCGGCCTTCGACGCGCACGGGCAGTTTCAGCAGGCGGTACTTCCCGCTGCGCGCATTGGTCCAGCTCTCGAGGGCGGGTGTCGCGCTGCCGAGCACGCATACGGCACCGCCGTCCGCGGCGCGCACCACGGCGACCTCACGGGCGTGATAGCGTGGCGCCTCGGACTGCTTGTAGCTCGCCTCGTGCTCCTCGTCGACGATGATCGCGCCGAGGTTGCGAACGGGCGCAAAGACGGCCGAGCGTGCCCCGATGGCAATGCGCCGCCGGCCCTCGCGCAGCGCGAGCCAGGCATCGAAGCGCTCGCCGTCCGACAGTGCGGAGTGCAGGACTGCGACGACATCGCCGAACTCGGCGCGGAAACGGGACACGGTTTGCGGCGTGAGCGCGATCTCGGGCACGAGCACGATGGCACCCCTGCCCTGCCGCTCCACGATTTCGCGGAGGAGCTCGATGTACACGAGCGTCTTGCCGGAGCCGGTGACGCCGTGGAGCAGGAACGGAGCCCCGGTCGCATCGCCGGCGCGCGCGGCCTCGGAGAGAGCGGCGAGTGCGGCGGTCTGTGCATCGGACGGCGTCAGGCGTGTCGGCGCGCCGGTCGGGATGTCCGCGAACGGATCCCGCTCGGCCCGCTCCTCGTAGGCCTCGACGAGGCCCCTCTCGCCGAGGGCGCGCAGCAGGGCGGCGGAGAATCCGAGCGGGCCGGTCAGGTGGGCGACTTCGGCGCGGCCGCCGATCGACTCGAGTGCCTCGTAGCACTCGCGCTGGCGCTGCGCACGGCCGAACGTCTCATCGCGCAACGTGAGCGTCGGCAGCTCGCGCACGATGCGCAGCATGCGTCGCGTCTTCACCGGCGGTTCGGAGCGCGCCGTGTTCGACAGCACCGCGGGCAGCGCGCTGCGGAGCACGATGCCGAGCGGTGTGATGTAGTAATCCGCGATCCAGCGGCAGAGCTTCATGACATCGGGCGGCACGCTCGGGATGTCCTCGAGCACGCGCTCGACGTCGCGCAGACGGCTCGGGTCACGCGGCGGCGCGCCTTCGCCGACGACCCAGCCGACGAGGCGGCGGCCGGAGAACGGCACGCGCACGCGTGTGCCGTCCTGCACCGGTGCAGCGACGCGATACACGAACGTGCGCGGCAGCGGGATCGGCAGCGCGACCTCGACGAGCATCCGTCGATCAGGTGGTGATGCGGACGAAATCGTACGGCGGCCAGGGACCGGTGATGTCGAAAGCGATCTCGGGGTGTGCCGTGGCGAGGTCCTCCGCGCGATCGACGAAGTCGATCCAGCTCGAGCGCTCCACGAGGAACGCCGCGCTGAGCAGGCGCTTGCCATCGGCGGAGAACGGGACGGCGGCGCGAGCGTGGCGCCGCAGCTCCGAGTAGAGCTGCATCGCGAGGTCACCGAGCTCGAGGCTGGCCTCGGTCGCGCCGGCGGGCGCGATGTGCAGCCGCAGCTCCCAGTGCCCCTCCAGGAACGAGAGCCCCTCGTCCAGCACCAGATACTGATCCTGGAGCAGCCGGATCAGCTGGCGCCGGCCGCGGAACACGATGCCGAACGGCGCCGGCAGAACGGTACCGCGGCGCATCGCGGACTCGACCGCCTTCTGATGCGCCTGCACCCGCTGCTCATCCATGGGCGGGATCTCGTAGGGCACCGGCCGCACGAGAGCCTCGAGATCGCGGTACCGGATGCGCAGCACGTCCTCGCCCGCGACCCGGCTCAGCCGACCGCCCCGCCACGACTTCGCCCGCGTTACGCCGTAGAAGTAGATCGCCTGCTGGGCCGACAGCCGCGGCTCGTCCCCACCGTTGTCGTCACTCATCGGCTGAGCAGCGGCTGGATCGCGCGCTGCGGCCGCGGAGTCGTCACCTCGGGGCCGTTCTCGCTCACATACACGTTGATCTCCGTCCGCAATCCGAGTTCGCCGGGAATGTAGATGCCCGGCTCGATCGAGAACCCCACGCCCGGCATCAGCCGGCGCGTCTCGTGAGTTTCGAGATTGTCGATGTTCGGGCCCATCCCGTGCGTCGAGCGGTCGATCGAATGGCCGGTACGGTGAATGAAGTACGGGCCGAAGCCCGCGTCGGTCACGACCTTTCGCGTGACATCATCGACTTCTCCACCCTCGATCGGATGCCCCGCGCTCCAGCGGGTCTGGAGGAAATCGACGGCGGCATCGCGTGCATCGCGGATCACCGCGAACAGCGCAGCCGCGCGCTCGGGCACTTCGCCGCCGAGGTATCCCATCCAGGTCTGATCCGCGTATACCATCTCCTCGGACTGCTTGCTCCACAGGTCGAGCAGCACGATGTCGCCGTGCTCGAAAGTCGCGCCGCCACTCTGCGGCGAGTAGTGCGGGTCGGCGGCATTGAGTCCGGTCGCGGCAATCGCATCGCCGCCGACGGCGACACCGTGCGCTTCCATGTCGGCGAGCACCCACGCACGCATCTCCTCCTCGTCGACACGCTCGCCGGCCGCGACGGCGTGCGCGAGCCGCGCGAACGTCGCTTCCGCAATCTGCGCGATCGCAGCGGACGCCGTGTAATGCGAGTGCAGCTGCTCCGGTGTCCAGCAGGCGTAGAAGCGTGTGACCAGGTCGCCCGAGGAGACGACGTCGACGCCGGCCGACCGCACCAGGTCCAGGATGCCGCCGGGCACGAGGTCGATCGTAGGAACGGCAGCACTGGGCGAGTACTCCATCGCGATGCGCCGCATGCCGCGCAGCGTCTCGCGTAAGGCGCTGCCCAGCTCCTGCCAGCCCACGTAGACGCGACGGTGCCACGGCCACTGCTCCCACGGGCTCTGCTCGATGCCGTGGATCACGGCCGTCGGCTCGCCGTCCGCGGGAATCAGCACGAAGAACCGGCGCGTCAGATCGCCGAGCTCCAGGAGGCGCGCGGTGACATCGTTGCGCGCATGCAGATCGTACAGCAGCCAGCCGTCCAGCCCCGCCTCGCGGACCGCCGCCTGAATCGACTCCACGTCACGCCGCACGCGCGTGAACTCGCGTGATCCCTTGAACATCCCCACTGGTCTGCGCTCCTGTCTGGTGGCGGGTCAAATCTACGGCCCGGCGGGAGCCGGGAGAAGCCGGCGCGCTAGGATTCCAGCCCGGCGAGCGCGCGCAGGGTCATGACCACACCGGCTCCCACGCGCGCCGCCGCATAGCCGCCCTCGAGCAGCACGGCGACACGACCGCCCGCGGTGGTGTCGGCGAGCCGGAGCACTTCGATCGTCATCCCGTACATGTCCTCCGGCTCCAGCAGCAGTCCGCCGAGCGGATCGCCCGCAAGGCAGTCATAGCCTGCGGAGACGAGCACCAGCCCTGGATTCGCGATCTCGAACGAACGTCGGACCGCATCCGAGAACGCCGCACGGTACACGTCCCGTGCCGTGCCGGCGGGCAGAGGCACGTTCAGGGTCGTGCCGATGCCGGCCCCGACTCCCGTCTCGTCCGCCGAGCCGGTACCGGGGTAGTGCCCGCCGAGGTGCAGGGAGAGGTAGAAGACGCGCGGGTCATCGTAGAACAGGTCCTGAGTGCCGTTGCCGTGATGGACGTCCCAGTCGATGATGAGAACGCGCTCCACGCCGTGCTCGGCCTGCGCGGCGCGCGCCGCAACGGCGACATTGTTGAACAGGCAGAATCCCATCGCGCGGTCGGCCGTCGCATGATGACCGGGCGGCCGGCACAGCGCAAAGGCGGTGCGCGCCCGGCCGCTCACGACGACGTCGACGGCATCGAGCGCGCAACCGGCCGAGGCGAGCGCGGCATCCCATGACGCCATGGACACGACCGTGTCGGCGTCCAGCGCCACCGGCTCCCGCGCGGCTTCCGCGCGCCGAACGGCCGCCCTGACGGTCCCGAGGTGAGCAGGGGTGTGGACGCGCTCCAGCTGCTGGATGCGTGCAGGGCGCGCCTCGTGCTGGAGCACGTGATCCAGCAGCGCCGGTGTCTGTTTGTAGATCGCGTTCACGATCGCCGGCAGCCGGCCCTGATGCTCCGGGTGCCCCCACCCCGTGTCGTGCAACCCGCAGTCGCCGTGCATCACCAGAGCGGCCGGCTGCGGCGCTGCCGGCACGCTCAAGCGCCGCCATCCGTCGCCGGCGTGCCGCGCGCCTTCGCCTCCGCCACCATGCGCGCGACGTCCTCCAGCAGCTGCTGCGCGTCGTAGACGATGCCGTCCTTGATCGTGTACTTCACGCCGCCGACACGCACCACCTCACCGGCATCGTTCAGCCGGATCGTGCCCGTGCCGTACAGCACCTTCAGGTTGTGCAGCGGGTTCTCCGGCACGATCACCAGATCGGCCAGATTGCCGACGCGGACGAGGCCGAAATCCGGCTGCCGGCCCTTCGGCTCCATGAGCGTCTCCGCGCCGCACAGCGTGGCCGCACGGATCACCTCGAGCGGATGGAATCCGGCCTCCTGGAGCAACTCCAGCTCACGCACGTAATCGAAGCCGTACAGCTTGTAGATGAAGCCGGAGTCGGAGCCGGTGCAGACGCGACCGCCGCGGTTCTTGTACTCGTTCAGGAACTGCATCCAGATCCGGAAGTTTTCCTTCCACTCGATCTCGTCCTGTGTCGTCCAGTCGAACCAGTAGGACCCGTGTGATGTCCGGCTCGGCTGATAGAACTGCCACAGCGACGGCAGGGTGTAGGTGTCGTGCCAGTCGGCGTTCCGCGCGCGCATCACATCGCGGTTCGCCTCGTAGATCGTGAGCGTCGGGTCGAGCACGAAGCCGAGATCGAGCAGCTCGTCCATCACGTCGTTCCACTTCTCGCTGCCCGGCGGCGCCGCCTGCTTCCACAGCCGGCCCGCGTGTGCGAACCGATGGTACTCGTCGTTGTAGTTGTAGTCGTACGGATATGCCTGGATCGTGCGGTCGGCGAAGAGCGATTCCGGCAGGCCGTACCAGTGCTCCATCGAGCCGAGCCCCAGCCGCGCGGCATCGAGCACGTTCATCCGTGCGACACCGGTCTGCGCGAGATGCGCCTGCGTGCCGAGGCCGTTCTTCCGCGCCTCGTCGAGCAGCGCCGCCATGATGTCCGGGTCGTACGACCCGAGCTTGAACCCGTCGACGCCGCGCTGCTTCGCCCAGCGCACGTATTCGCGCGCCCGCTCCGGCGTGTCGATCGGCCCGTCGTCCCAGCCGCTGCCCGGCCGCACGTAGACGAACACGCGCGGCGCCGTGATCTGGTTCCGTGCGCTGCGCTCCCGCGCGCGCAGTGTCCAGTCGACACCATTGCCGCTGCCCGGATCGCGGATCGTCGTGACACCGTGCGCCAGCCACAGCTTGTAGACGTATTCCGCCGGCGTACCCTGCTGCCCGCCGCCCGTGTGCGCGTGCAGATCGACGAAGCCGGGCAGCGCGTACATGCCCCGCGCGTCGATCACGTGATCGGCACCCTCCGGCGGCGTGAGCTCACGCTGGACACCCGGCGCTCCCGCGCTCCGGATCTGCCGGATCCGGTTCCCCTCGATGACGATGTCGACGGGCCCCTGCATGGGCGCGCCCGTGCCGTCGATCAGGTTCGCGCCCATGATCACCAGCCGGCGGAACGGACCGGCCCCTTCGCCGGCCGGCCGGTCGGGCGCCTCGGGGACGCTCTGCGCCTGGAGTCTCGAGGCGGTCGGCAGCAGTGCTGCGAGCAGTGCGGCAGCGCGCGCCGCGGATCGTAGAGTCATGTGTGCCCCCTGTCGGCTGTGCGGAACGTGAGGGTAGTCGGCCGTCGCCCGGCCTGCAACTGCCCGGTCCGTCGGTCCGTCTCGGAGCACGGGGTCGGAGCGTTCCAACAGGTGGTGCTCGAGTCGTCCCTGCGGACCTAACGATCCGGGCGCGATCCTGATCTACAGGGAGAGGCTCCGATCGGAGCCGCCACCGTGACCCTGGAGGATTCGCCGATGAATCCATGCCCGACGGCGTGCACGCGCGGCACGGGGCGGTACGCTCCTGCGGCGGCGCGCATCGCCCGCCTGCTCGTTCCTCTGCTGCTCCTCACCCCCGCACTCGACGTCGCCGGCCAGCAGCTGGATTGGCCGGAAGGCGAGGTGTACACGGGCACGTTCAGCATCGCAGCGGTGGACGCGGAGACGGGCGAGATCGGCATCGCGGTGACATCGCGCGTGCCGTGCGTCGGTAACCTCGTGCCGCACGTGAAGGTGGGTGTCGGCGCGGTTGCGACGCAGGCGCTGGTGCGCGTGGAGTACGGCGCCGAGCTGCTCGGTCGGCTGGAGGCCGGTGTGCCCCCGCAGGACGCGCTGCGTCAGGCGATGGCACAGGACGAGGACGCAGCGTTACGGCAGATCGGCGTGATCGCCGCGGACGGCCGGTCGGCCCAGCACACGGGCAGGACCACCCTTCCGTGGGCCGGCCATCGAGCGGGGCGCGACTACGTGGCCCAGGGCAACGTCCTGGTGGATGCGGGCGTGCTGAACGCCATGGTGCGGCGCTTCGAGGAGACCGCCGGCAGCGGGCGCCGGCTGGGGGAGCGGCTGATCGAGGCGCTCGCCGCGGGTGATCACGCGGGCGGCGATCGGCGACGCGGTGCGCTCCAGTCGGCCGCGCTCCTCGTGAGCGACCCGAGGCCCGGCCGGACCACGCGGCCGGACGCCGTTGCCGTAGACCTCGAGATCTGCGAGAGCGTCGACCCGGTGAGCGAGCTCGAGCGCGTCTACAACACCGTCACCGGCGATCTCGGACACCGCACGCTCCAGCAGTTCCACGGCCCGGACGTGGTCCAGCTCAAGGTGATTCTGCACGCGCTCGGCTTCTTCCGGCGCGGCGAGCCGGACGTGCGGATGGAGCTCGCGGCACCGTTCTACGATCAGGAGATCGTGAGCGCCGTCAACGCATTCCGCGACGCGCACGAGCTCTCGGGTCCGCTCGACGGCTCGCCACCGGGACTCGTCGATCAGGAGACGGTCGAGCTGATGTGGCGTGAGCTCGAACAGCGTGGCCTCGCGGCGGACGTGCGTCGCAGGATCCGCGACCTGACGCGCCCGCGCTACTGATCCCGCACGCTATTCCGTCGCCACCAGCGCGTGGCCGTACCGGTCCTGCAACGACCTCACCTCACGTCGTCGCGAGCGCAGTGCGATCGCGGCGTCGCACGCGGCGGATGCGGCGGACAGCGTCGTGCAGTAGGAGATCTTCCGGGTGATCGCCATGCGACGCATCGCATAATCGTCGAACTGGGATTTCTTGCCGAGCGGCGTGTTGATGAGCAGGTCGATCTCGCCGCTGATCATGAGATCGACGATGTTCGGTCTCCCCTCGCCGACCTTGAAGATGACGGTGGAAGGTACGCCGCGCGCTCGCAGATGCCGGTGCGTACCCTCGGTCGCGAGCACACGGAAACCGAGATCGTGGAAGCGACGCACGATGGGCGTTACCGTCGCCTTGTCGCGGTCATTGACGGTCACGCACACGGTGCCGCTCTCGGGTACGGGTCCGCCGGCGGCAGTCGCCGCCTTCGCAAACGCCATCCCGAACGATTCGTCGAACCCCATGACCTCGCCCGTGGAGCGCATCTCCGGGCCGAGTATGATATCGACATCGAACTTGTTGAACGGCAGCACCGCCTCCTTCACGGCGACGCCCGCGACGCCCGGCTCCTCGGGCAGGTCGAGCTCGTCGATGCGGCGGCCGCCCATGATACGGGCGGCGAGGCGCGCGAACGGGACGCCGGTCGCCTTCGAGACGAACGGCACGGTGC
Organism: Longimicrobiales bacterium; assembly: GCA_036374995.1. Classification (GTDB taxonomy): domain Bacteria; phylum Gemmatimonadota; class Gemmatimonadetes; order Longimicrobiales; family RSA9; genus SH-MAG3. The sequence goes on from DASUSS010000108.1 coordinate 258,250, forward strand.
GCGACGCGCGCGGATTCACCTCGAGCACGTATACGACGCCGTCGCGCACGGCATACTGCACGTTCATGAGGCCGACGACGCCGAGTGATTTCGCGAACTGCCGCGTGAGCCGCCGCATCTCCTCGATCTCCGGCTCGCGCAGCATATAGGGCGGCAGTACGCACGCGGAATCGCCTGAGTGCACGCCCGCGTCCTCGATGTGCTGCATGACGCCGGCGATGACGACGGTGCGGCCATCGGCGAGCGCATCGACATCCGCTTCGAATGCGTCCTCGAGGAACCGGTCGATGAGGACCGGGTGGTCGGGTGAGGCGCGCACCGCGCGCTCGAAATAGTCGAGCAGCGACTCCTCGTCATAGACGATCTCCATCGCACGGCCGCCGAGCACGTACGACGGCCGCACGAGCACGGGGTACCCGACGCGGTCCGCCACGCTCGTGGCCTGCTCGACGCTCGTCGCGACGCCGTTCGGCGGGACGGTCGCGCCGATCTCGCGGCAGAGCGCGGCGAAGCGGTCGCGGTCCTCGGCGCGGTCGATCGCATCGACCGTCGTGCCGAGGATGGGTACGCCCAGCGTCTCGAGCGGCTTCGCGAGCTTGAGCGGTGTCTGACCGCCGAGCTGCACGATCACGCCGACCGGCTTCTCGCGCTCCACGATCTCGAGCACGTCCTCCAGTGTGAGCGGCTCGAAGTAGAGCTTGTCCGAAATGTCGAAATCCGTCGACACGGTCTCGGGATTCGAGTTGACCATGATCGTCTCGAAGCCGTCCTCGCGGAGCGCGAGCGCGGCCTGAACGCAGCAGTAGTCGAACTCGATGCCCTGGCCGATGCGGTTCGGGCCACTGCCGAGAATCACGATCTTCGGCCGATCGCTCGCTTCCGCCTCGGTCTCCTGCTCGTAGGACGAGTAGAGGTACGGCGTGGCCGCCGGGAACTCGCCGGCGCACGTATCGACCATGTGATAGGTCGGCCTGATGCCCATGGAGTGGCGGCGCTCGCGTACCTGCGCCTCCGTCTCGCCGCGGATGCGCGCGAGCTGCCGGTCGCCGAAACCCATCCGCTTCATGCGACGCAGCGCGTGCACGTCGACCTGATCGAGCCGTGCGTACCACTGCTCGGCCTCGTGCAGCTCGGCGAGCTGGTCGAGGAACCACGGATCGATGTTCGTCAGCTGATGGATCTGCTCGACCGTGAGCCCGGCCGCGAACGCGCGCTTCAGCTGGTATGCGCGGTCGGCGGTCGGGCGGCGCAGCGCGGCGCGCAGCGCATCGGTCGAGTCGTCGGGCAGGCCATCGTCCTTCGGGCGAGTGCCCACGTCCCAGCCGTCGCGGCCGTTCTCCAGTCCGCGCAGACCCTTCTGCCACGCCTGCTTGAACGTGCGCCCGATCGCCATCACCTCGCCGACCGCCTTCATCTGCACGCCCAGTGTCGGGTCCGCCGTCGGGAACTTCTCGAACGCGAAACGGGGGATCTTGACGACGACGTAATCGAGCACCGGCTCGAACGAGGCCGGCGTCGTCTTCGTGATGTCGTTCGGCAGCTCGTCGAGCAGGTAGCCCACGGCGAGCTTGGCGCCGACGCGCGCGATGGGAAACCCCGTCGCCTTCGATGCGAGCGCGGACGAGCGGGACACGCGCGGGTTCATCTCGACCACGAGCATCTCGCCCGTGTCCGGGTGCAGCGCGAACTGGATGTTGCAGCCGCCCGCCTCGACGCCGATCTCGCGAATGATGGCAATGGCCGCATCGCGCATCTTCTGGTACTCGACATCGCTCAGCGTCTGGACGGGCGCGACCGTGATCGAGTCGCCGGTATGCACGCCCATCGGGTCGACGTTCTCGATCGAGCAGATCACGATGACGTTGTCGGCGCCGTCGCGCACGACCTCCAGCTCGAACTCCTTCCAGCCGATCACGCTGCGGTCGATCAGCACTTCGCCGATCGGTGACTGCTCGATGCCGCGGCGCACAGCCGACTCGAACTCATCCGCATTGTACGCAATGCCGCCGCCGGTGCCGCCGAGCGTGAACGACGGACGGATGATCGCGGGGTAGCCGATGTCCTCGATGATGCGCTTCGCGTCATCGTAGCTCTTCGCGAACCCGCCGTGCGGCACGGCGAGGCCGAGACGCTGCATTGCTTCGGCGAACTCCTCGCGGTCCTCGGCCATACGGATCGCACGCGCATCCGCCCCGATCAGCTCGACACCGTGCCTGTCGAGCACGCCGCGGTCGAACAGATCGAGCGCGACATTGAGTGCGGTCTGGCCACCCATCGTCGGCAGCAGCGCATCCGGCCTCTCCTGCTCGATGATGCGCTCGACCCACTCGGCCGTGATCGGCTCGATGTACGTCGCGTCCGCTAGATCGGGATCGGTCATGATCGTCGCCGGATTGCTGTTGACGAGGATGACGCGGTAGCCCTCCTCCTTCAACGCACGAACGGCCTGGGTTCCGGAGTAATCGAACTCGCAACCCTGGCCGATGACGATGGGGCCCGAACCGATGATGAGGATGGAGTGGAGATCGTCTCTTCTGGGCACTGCCGCCTATCCCTGATCCGCCTTCCGGCTCTCCTTGCGCACTGCCGTCGACAGGATCAGGGCGAAGCCGCCCCAGACGATGCCGGCTATGACAGCGAACGTTGCGATCGCCGCAGAGTTCATGAGATCACCGCGTTCTGCGGCCGGGCGAGCCGCGTGAATGAGTGCGTGAAGTTGCGGGGCACGGGTGGCTGCCGCAAGTGGCCGGACGGTCAGGGGCGCACTGCGGTTCGAGTCTTGCACCCGGGGTCGGTATGACGACCTACGGCGGCACGATCGAGGAGAGGCTCGGCGCGATCATCGTGGACGGCCAGCGCTGCGAGGTGTGGGTGCGCTCGGAGCCGGACGACGACGGGACCTGGCACAACGCGCTGCTGTTCCGCCGCACGGCGCGGGCGGGGACGCGGGATGCACTGATCGCGGGCGTCGGCTGGCACCTGCCGCCCGGCATCGCACTGGACCGCGCGCGCGAGCTGGAGGAGCAGGAGCAGATCGCGCTGTTCAAGCGCGCGCTGTCACCGCGCCCCCCGCTGCTGTAGCTGCGCTGGCGCTAGCGGCTGATCGAGTACACGTACGCGGAGACCTGACGGACCTGCTCGTCCGTGAGCGGCGCACCGCCGCGGGCCGGCATGGGTGCAGCGAACTCCTTCGGCTGCGGTACGCCGTTCGTGACCGTGGCGACGATCGTCTCATAGCTGCCGTCGATGTTCAGCCAGGTCGCATCGTCGAGCGGCGGCGCGAGCGGCCCGCCGACACCGTTGGCGCCATGGCAGGCGAAACACACGCCGGGGCCGCCGAAGATCTCCTGGCCCGCTGCGACCATGTCCTGCGTAACGCCCTCCGGCAGCTCGACGGTCGCCGTCTCACCGGGCTGCTCCACCGGCGCGGCCGTTTCCTCCGGCAGTCTCAACTCCTCGGCGACGACGCGGTTCGGCGCGCCGTAACGCGACATCGCGCCGGGTTCCTCGCCGCCGATCAGGAGGCTCGGTTTCTCCAGCGGCGCCTTCGTGTAGCCGCGGTTGTCCGTCGTCGCGGGGTCGCCGCACGCGGCCAGCACCATCACGAGCAGCGCCGCCGTCGTCGGGCGCGCGCACCTGCATACCGTCATCCATCCTCCAGGAACGAATTCGCGTACCACCGTGGTGCTGCTCACGCGCGCTGACCGCCGCCGGCCGCGATCTGCCGGGCCGTGAGGCCGAGGTCCTCGGCAATGCCCCGCATCGCTTCGATCACGTTCGCAATGTGGCGATCCAGGTCGAGGCCGATCAGCTCCGCGCCGCGCCGGACCTCCTCGCGATCCACGCCGCGCGCAAACGCCGGGTCCTTCATCTTCTTCTTCACCGACTTCGGCGTCATGTCGTCGATGCCGCCCGGCCTCACGAGCGCCGTGGCCGTGACGAGGCCGGAGAGCTCATCGCAGGCGACGAGTGCGCGATCGAGTGGAGTCTCCGGCTCGGTGCCGGTGAACTCGCTGCGATGCGCGAGGATCGCATGCAGCACCTCCTCGGGGTAGCCGAGCCGTCTCAGCTCATCGACCGCGCGCAGCGGATGCTCGTCGGGGTACTTCTCCCAGTCGAGATCGTGCAGCAGGCCGGCCAGTCCCCAGAGGTCCTCGTCCGCACCGCTGCTGCGCGCGTACCACCGCACCGCGGACTCCACGGACCGCATGTGATTGCGAAGGCCCGGGTTGTCCACCCACTCCTCCAGCAGGGCGAGCGCTTCCTCGCGAGACGGCATGCTCTCCTTCCGGTCGCTGTCTACGGGCGGGAATAATGGTGCGCGGCGGGCCCCTTGTAAACGGCGCGCCGCCGCCGCGGGCGGCGCGGCCCGGCCTCGCGGCGGCCGCGCGCGCGGGAAACGGACCCGGATCGTGGACGCGAGCGTCGTGTCCCGCTCGTCCGTCACACGCGGGAGCTCGGACAGATGTCGTTCAGCATGCACGCCTCGCAGCGCGGCGTCGGGGCCCTGCAGATCGCGCGGCCGTGGTAGATGAACAGGTGCGGCAGATCGGTCCACTCGGAGCGGTCGACCAGCTTCATCAGGTCGACCTCGATCTTCTCCGGATCGGTCTCGCGCGTGAGCCCCAGCCGGCCGCTGACACGCCGCACGTGCGTGTCGACCACGACGCCTTCGTCGATGCCGAATGCATTCCCGAGCACGACGTTCGCCGTCTTGCGGCCGACGCCGGGCAGCTTCACGAGCGCATCCATGTCGGCGGGCACCTCGCCGGCGTGCCGATCCACGAGGGCCGTGGCCATGCCGAGCAGGCTCTTCGCCTTGTTGCGGAAGAACCCCGTCGGCTTGATCAGCTCTTCCAGCTCATCCGTCCGGGCGGCGGCCAGGTCGTCGGGAGCGGGATACCTGCGGAACAGCGCGGGCGTGACCATGTTGACCCGCTCATCGGTGCACTGCGCCGACAGGATCGTCGCGGTCAGCAGCTCGTAGGCATTGCGATGATCGAGCGAGCACTTCGCGTCCGGATAGGCCGCGTGCAGCCGCCGCAGGATCTCGTTCGTGCGCTCGCGCTTCGCAGCGAGACTCTCACGCCCGCGGCGCGGCCTCGACGGCTTCGCGGCGCGCGACGCCTTCTTCGTCGCGCGTGCGACGGTTCCGCCCGGGGCACCCTTCACGGCGCGCGGCGCCTTCTGCTCCGAGCGCGTCCCGCGCGCCTTCTCACGGTCCGGCCGTTCGCCGTCCGTCTCAGCTCGCTTTGCCACTGCGCCTCTGTTTCCGTTCGTCCAGGTATTGCTCGACATCCTCGAGCGGCCACGCATTGATGACGTGGTCCGTCGTGAGCCACGCCTTGCGTGCGATGCCGACGCCGTAGCGCACGACACGCAGCGCGCTGACGGAATGAGCGTCGGGATTGATCGCGGTGCGTACGCCCAGTGCACGGGCGCGCGGCCAGTGCTGCCACGACATGTCGAGCCGGTGCGGGTCCGCATTGATCTCGATCGCCACTCCGCACTCTGCCGCGCGATCGATCACTGCGTCGAGATCCACGTCGTAGCCGTCGCGGATGAGGAGCAGCCGGCCGGTTGCGTGGCCGAGCATGGTCAGGCGCGGATCCGACACGGCGCGCTCGATCCGTTTCGTCATGGCCTTCCGCTCCGTGCGGAACAGCGAGTGGACGGAGCCGATCACGAAGTCGAACGACTCGAGCACACCCGCATCCGCGGAGTAGTCGAGGCTGCCGTCCGCCAGGATGTCCGCCTCGATGCCCTTGAGCAGTCGCAGCTCCCTGCCGCGATGGCGGTTCCACGCATCGATCTCGCGGTGCTGACGGCGGATCTGCGCGAGCTGGAGACCGCCGGCGTAACCCGCATTCCGCGAATGATCGGCGATCCCGAGGTACTGCCACCCCAGCGCCAGCGCGCCCTCGGCCATCTCCTCGACGCTCGCCCTGCCGTCGCTGTGCGTGGTGTGGCAGTGGAAGCAGCCGCGCAGGTCGTCCGGCTCGACGAGACGGGGCAGTGCATGCTCGCGGGCGAGCGCCACCTCCTCGCCGGTCTCGCGCAGCTCGGGAGGGACCGGCTGCAGTGCGAGAGCCTCGTAGATCGCGTCTTCGGTACTCGCGCGCAGCAACTCCCCGCCGTCCCGCAGGCCGTCCGGCGTCAGCACCAGACCCCGCCCGACCGCAACCGCGGCGACGGCATCGATGTGCGCTGCGGACCCCGTCGTGTGCAGCAGCACGGCCCCGAGACGGTCGGGCTCCGCGAGACACACTTCGACCGACAGCCCATCGCCGAACCGGCCGCGGATCGTGCGGTCGTCACCCTCGTACCACGTGAGCCCGGCCGCCGCCCGGATGCGTGCAGCGATCCGCCCCGGCGAGACGCTCAGCACGCTCACGAGCACGATCCCATCGACGATCTCGAGGCCGCGCCGCAGCGCGCCACCGATGTACGTCCGCTCGATTCCCGGAATCTCGTCCAGGAATCCGGCGAGCCGGAGCGCGGCGGCTTCCGCCTCGTGATAGCGCCGCCGTCCTGCGAGGCCGCGCGCGAACGCGATCCCCTCCAGCACGCGCTGCTGCGTGCGTGCACCGAAGCCGCGCACCGCGGCGATGCGGCCGCTGTGTGCGGCGGCCTCGAGCGCGTCGAGATCGGCAATGCCCAGCTCGCCGTACAGCTGGGCGATCTTCTTCGGGCCGAGGCCCGGCACACGCAGCAGCTCGCGCATACCCGAGGGCGCGCGCTCCCGGAGCGCGAGCAGGTAGCTCGATTCGCCGGTCACGACCAGCTCCTCGATGATGCGCGCGGTCGCCGGCCCGATGCCGGGCAGCGCGCGCAGCGAGTCGGATGCGAGCAGAGCGCGCGGATCGCGCTCCGCCTTCTCGAGCGCCCGCGCCGCACTCCGGAACGCGCGCGCCTTGAAGCGATTCTCACCGCTCGCCTCGAGCAGCGTCGCGATCTCCTCCAGCACCATCGCGATCGCGTACTTATCCATCGGGAGCAGCGTGCACGGTCTGGCCGGCCTCGACACCGACACTCCACTGCGCTGCGTTCCCGGATATCGCCGTGAAGCACAGCGCGGCAAGCTTGAGTGCCTCCGCAGCCGTGAGAATCGCGTGGTACCCCTGGAGCTCGCCGCCAGGAAGGATGTTCGCGAAATCCTGCCCCTCTGCGCGCGCGTCCGCGTTCGCCCAGTCCTCGAGCCGGACTGTCGATTCCAGCGTGACGTCGAAGAGACTCAGACCCGGCCGGCCGGCCCGCACGCCGAGCGCGTACAGCAGATCGAGTCGCTCGGTCCCGCCCTCCTCCGCTGTCGATGCGCTCCAGAAGAAGCCGTCCGCCGGTTCCGGCACCGCATCCTCCGACACGCGCGCCCAGATGAGGTTCCGCGGCAGCTGCACATAGCCGGCAGGACGCGCCGGAACGACCGGTCCCGCGATCTCCGGCCGGCCCGCAACCAGCCCGCGCACCTGAGGCTCCGTCAGACGGTAGACGTGCCGGCCGTGCAGCCAGAAGCGGTATGCACTGAACACGAGTGCGCTCACCTGGGCGATCAGCTCGCGCCCGCCGCCCGGCGGAGTGAACTCGCGCAGCAGCTCGCCTGCGGCCGGTGTCATGAACAGCTGCGACGGCGACCACGCCGAACCCGCATCCTCCTCGCGGACCGCCCGGAACCGCGCTTCATCGAAGACGTCAGGGCCGAAGATGAGGGAGTACGGCGTCGGCCGCGCTGCGGTCCCGCCGGTGCGGTCGGCTGGCTGTGTCATCGGCGCAACCTATCACCTGCCGGCGGACCCTGCCGGCGGACCAGGCACCAGATATCCGTTATGGCGCATCCCATCATGCGATCGCCCCGCGGCCGGCACGGAACCGCGACATCCGCATGACGCTACCGGTCATAACGGATATCTGGTGCCTGGTCCGCACGGACGTCCCGCTCGAGCACCTGCAACGGGCGCCGTCGCAGCATCCGCTTCACCGTCTCGATCCAGCCGGCCCGCGCGACCAGCACGAGGTGCAGCGCACCGGGGGCGTCCGGCACTCCTGCCGTGATCGTGAGCAGCATCACGTCGGCGGGATCGGGCGGGACATCCACGCGATAGCCGCGGCCGTGCCACTCGAACGTCAGCGCTCCCGATCCGGGACGGGGCAACTCGAGGAAGAATTCGTCCTCCACGCGGAGCCACCCGTCCTGCGGCACGCCGCGGCGGAAGAAGAACGGATCGAAGCTCTCGCCGTGATAGCGCTTGTAGTTCTCATCCGCGGCGTAGTCCATGTCGACGAGGGAGTCATCGGCCGCGAGGGACTCGAGATGATGCTGGAGCTCGTGCGTCAGCGTCTCCCACAGCTCGACCTCCCAGTCGAAGTCCTCCTCCTGCCGGGACAGGCGGAAGAACGAGCCGTAATAGAGCACGACGACCGAACGCGTCGTGTCGGGACCGCCGAACTCGGAAGGATAGTCCTCGGTGATGCACTCGCCGAGAGTGTAGACCCCCGGCAGTGATGGGTGTGGCAGCGCCGTCCGCTCGACGCGCAGACCATCCACACCGGACCGATACTCCGCCGGGATCCGCTCCCACTCCTGCCAGGCACGCTCCTCGAACTGCGCGAACGTCACGTCACGGGATGGACAGGATCGGGTTCTCCTCCTCCGCCACCGTCTCCACCCTCAGCCGGCGGGACATCCAGCCGTTCAGCGCGAGGAACACGGCGAGCGCGACCGCGAACTGGAGCGCCATGTTCGCCCAGCCGAACGCACCCCACCGATCCTCGCCCTTGACCTGCCAGAACCACCAGCCGACGAGCACGAGCGCCTGCACGACCACGAGTCGCATGACCCAGTCCCACCACGCGCCGATCCGGATGTCGGAGTCCGCCGTGTTGATGAAGGACTCGCGGAACTTCGTGACGCCGTAGCGCAGGACGGCCACGGCGAAGAACAGGCCGGACACCATCAGGCCGACACCCCACACGAAATCCTGGTTGCCGAACATGCCGGCGTTCAATGCGGAGGGGATGCCGAGCGCGAAGCCGAGCACGGCGATCAGCGTGATCGCGCGCGTGCGCGACACGCCGAGGTCCTGGAGCACGCGCGTCGCGAGCTCCGCCATGGAGATGAGGCTGGTGAGCGCCGCGAAGAAGAGCGCAACGAAGAAGAGCACCATGAAGATCGATCCGGCCGGCATGCGCGCGAACAGCTGCGGCACCCAGATGAACGTCAGCCCCTCGTTGCCCGCGCCGACGATCTGTGATGCCGCGTCGGGCATGATCGAGAACACCGTGCACAGCACCATGATCCCGGCCAGCAGCGACACCGAGTTGTTGCCGAACCCCAGCACGAACGCGTTCAGCGCGGTGTCCTCGCGCCTGCGCATGTACACCGCGTAGGTGAGGATCAGCCCCCAGCCCGCGCCCGTGTCCCACGCATTCTGCGTGAGCGCCTGGAGCCAGATCGTCGGATTGCTCAGGCCCTCCCACGTCGGGGTGAAGAGGAAGTTCAGGCCGCGCTCCGCACCGGGCAGCGTCACCGCCCGTATCGCGAGGATGAGCACGAGGAGGAAGAGCGTCGGGATCAGGAGCCGGGCGGCCGCCTCGATGCCGCGGACGCCGCGCGCCACGACGAAGATCGCAATCGCGAGCGCGAGCGCCTGGAAACCCACGACGTTCCACGTGTATGCGAAGCCCTCCCACACCGCACCGGGCTCCGCACCGCGCAGTTGCCCCGTGAGCGCGGCCCACGAGTAGCGGATCGTCCAGCCCGTGACGACGGCGTAGTAGAACATGATCGCGATCGCCGTCCACGCGACCCATGCCCCCATCCAGGTGTAGCGCTTCCCCACCAGCCGCGCGAACGCGCCGACCGGCCCGGACCGTGTCGCCCGTCCCATCGCGAACTCGACCAGGATCAGCGGCACCGACCACAGCAGCAGGAATATCACCCAGGCAACGAGGAACGAGCCGCCGCCGTTGGTCGCCGCCACGCGCGGGAACCGCCAGATGTTGCCCGTGCCGACCGCCATGCCCAGCATGGCGACCATCATCCCCCAGCGGGTGGAGAAGTGCTCGACGCGCTCAGACAACGCTGTCCTCCTGGGTTTCGAGAACGTGAGGGCTGCAGATCGAACGACTATCCACCGCGGAGTCGCGGAGGACGCTGAGAACGGATCCTTCAACGAACGCGGCACGCGCACGACGTTGCGCTCTGTCGCATCGTTATTCACATCACTGCCCCGGGGCGGCGCGCGCGTGTCGATCCGCCTGTCATGACGCTTCGGTCCTCCGGGTTCCCCGCGACTCCGCGGTGGACAATCCGTTCAGAAACTCACACGATCCGACCACGGATGTATGCCACGATCCCGTCGGCCGACACTCTCTCCTGCTCGAGCGTATCCCGATCGCGGACCGTGACCGTGCCGCCGGAAACGCTCTCGCCGTCCACGGTGATCGCGAACGGCGTCCCCGCCTCGTCGAGCCGGCGGTATCGCTTGCCGATCGAGCCGCTGTCGTCGTAGAACGAGTTGATGCCGGCGGCGCGGAACTCCTTCTGGATGCGCTCGGCCAGCTCCGGCATGCCGTCCTTCTTCACGAGAGGCAGCACGGCTACCTTGACGGGTGCCAGGCGCGGGTGCAGTCGCATCACGACGCGCTGCTCGCCCTCGACTTCCTCCTCGTGGTAGGCGTCCACGAGAGCGGCGAGCATCACGCGGCCCACGCCGACGGCCGTCTCGATGACGTAGGGCAGATAGCGCTTGTTGCGGTCGAACGGATCGACGTACTCGAGCTTTCGGCCCGAGTACTCCTGATGACGACCCAGGTCGTAGTCGGTGCGGTTGTGGATTCCCTCGAATTCCTGCCAGCCGAACGGGAACCGGTACTGGATGTCGAATGCGCGCTTCGCATAGTGTGCCAGCGCATCGGCTCCGTGTTCGTCGAAGCGCAGGTTCTCGGCGCGGATGCCGAGCGATCGGACCCACTCCATCCGCCGCGCCTTCCAGTACTCGAACCACTCCTCATCCGTGCCGGGCTCGACGAAGAACTGCATCTCCATCTGCTCGAACTCGCGCGTACGGAAGATGAAGTTGCCCGGCGTGATCTCGTTCCGGAATGCCTTGCCGATCTGGGCTATGCCGAACGGAACGCGCTGGCGCGAGCCGTTCAGCACGTTGTGGAAGTTCACGTAGCTGCCCTGCGCGGTCTCCGGTCGCAGGTAGATGATGGATGCGGCATCCTCGACGGGCCCCATGAACGTCCTGAACATGAGGTTGAAGAGACGCGGCTCCGTGAGGTCACACTCCTCGTGCTCGCCCGGCCGGCGGCTCGGCTTGCGCGGACACCGTGCGTCCTCGAGCTGATCCGCGCGGAAGCGGGCCTTGCAGGCACGGCAGTCGATCAGCGGATCGGTGAATCCCGCGACGTGGCCGCTCGCCTCCCAGACGCGCGGATGCATGAGGATGGCGGCATCGAGACCCTCGATGTCGTCGCGCTCGTGCACCATCGCACGCCACCATGCCTCCTTCACGTTGCGCTGAAGCTCGACACCCAGCGGACCGTAGTCCCAGACGGACCCGGTGCCGCCATAGATCTCCGAAGACTGGAAGACGAAACCGCGCCGCTTGCAGAGCGACACGAGTTTTTCCATCAGGTCTGAACCGTTCGACATGGCGCTCGATTTGGATGAGGGCGTCCGGTGCGGACGCGGCGGGCAAAGTAAGGGAGGGGCGCGGAGGCTAGCAACGCCGCTGGCGCGACCCGCGGCGGGACCGCGGGCCGGCAGCAGTCGTCAGGTCCGCTGGCGCGGCTCGGCCGGATGGGTCTCCTCGAGCCAGCCCGTCTCGACGCGGAACAGGCCGACGCGCTGGGCCGCTACCACGTAGCCGACCCAGAGCATCACGCCGCCGAACGCGACGACGCCGAGCAGTCCCGAGCCGACCAGCGTACACAGCGCACCGAACACGAAGAGCATGACCGCCACCCCGATCATGCCGGCATCGCGCTCATCATCGTTGACGTAGCGTGCGCGCGCGACCGCGATCGAGGCGCCCGCGCCCGCGAACCCGATCACCGCGAATACGAGAAGAACGACCTGCAATCCGGCGGTCATCATGACGCGCCTCCTTCCTGCTCAACGATACTGCCGTACGCAAGCCTCAGAGAGCAAGAATGGAACCAGCCCGGAGATGCAAAAGGGGCCGCCTCGGCGGCCCCTTTCTCCATCCGGTACGCCCGCCTTCAGGCGAGCGAATGCAGCACTCTGCGCAGCTGTTCCTCCGGCAGGTCGTGCGCCAGCGCCAGGACATCCTCCCTGCTGCGTCCGTGCAGCAGCGTTGCGCTCTCCCGCGCTCCCGATCCCGCGCTCGGGTCCTCGTGGAACAACAGCCTGCCGTGGTACTCGTCGCGATCGTGCCACGTCTCGACCGAGACACGCCAGCGCCGGCCGCTCTCGCTCAACCGCCGGATCGGCGACATGTGACGCCCATCCATGACCATGTCCATGCACGCACGCTCCTTCCGTTCACTCGCTGCTCTCGCGTGTGGCAAGGCACATGCCGGACCCGCGCTGACCACAAAAAAGTGGCGGGCCGCCACGCGGCCCGCCACTCACTCGCTCCGTTCCTCGGCCGCGCCGCGCAACTGGCGCGAGAGCTCCAGCAGCTGCTCACCACGCCGTTCCAGCCCGTCCGCCAGTCGCTGCGCGCTGCTCCGGCTCGGCCGGCGACGCCCGCTCCGCCACGATCGCAGCACGTCATAGCTCAACCCGGCTTCCGCCGCCAGCTGACGCATCGCAAACGGCGCGTCCCGCAACACCCGCCGGATCGTTTCCCCGAGCGGTTCCGTCGTCATGCCGACCTCCCCATGTACAGTCGCACCGCAAGTCTAATTCGCCGACCGCGTTTTGTGCACTGCGCCGGCACGGGCCAGCTGCCCCGTGTCGCGCCGGCTGGGTCAGAACACCCGGAGGTTGATGTACCGGGTCGGGCGCTCGCGGATGTCGGTCGCCAGCGCGCGCACCTCCCGCAGCGTGTTGTTCAGCTCGTCGAACACGCTCTCGTCGTTGACGAGCCGGCCGAGCGTGCCGCTGCCATTGTCGATCTTGCTCATGACCGAGGCGAAGGAGGTGAGCGACTCCTCCATGCGCCCGGCCGCGGACGTCAGCGCGAGCGCGCTCTTCTCCACCTCGCCGATCGCGCGCCGCAGCGCGGTGCCCGCCTCGGCGCCCTCGACGTTTTCGGCGGTCCGGCGCAGCGCGACGGAGGCGAGGCGGAGCTCGGCGAAGGCGGCACGCAGCTCCTGGGCACTGGCCGGGAGCACGGACGCCGTGGCGTGGACGTCGGCGACGGCCGCGGGCGAGAGCAGGCGATCGGCGTTAATGAGCACGGACTCCACCCGTGAGCCGAGATCGGCCGCGATCTGGGACAGCTGCGGCGAGGCGGCGCCCTGGAGCGTGTCACCGGGCGAGATGCTGATGCCGGAGGTGCCGGGGATCAGATCGACGGTGTGCGCGCCGAAGACATCGCCGGTCACGACGGCGCGGGTGTCGGTCGGCAGCGCGAGGTTCTCGTGGTCCAGCCGGAGCGAGACGATCACGCCGCCGCGCGGGTGCAGCTCGATCGAGCGGACCGTACCGACCTGCACGCCCTGGAGCTGCACGCGGTCGCTGCGCTTGAGTCCACCGCCGTTGCTGAGCAGGAGCGTCACGTCCATCCCGCCGCGGAAGACGGGAGTGCCGAGCATCCAGAACAGGCCCCAGAAGAAGATGGCGGTGGCGACGACGGTCAGCAGGCCGACGGCCACGAGATTGCGCTTGCGTTTGTCCATTCGACTCTTCCTGATCAGGCAACCACGCCTTCATCGACGCGGCTGCGACGTACGAACCTGCGGACGATCGGGTCCTCGTTCCTGAGAATGTCCTGGGGCTTCTGCACCGCGCGGATGCGGCCGTCGTACAGCAGCGCGATGCGGTCCCCGACCTCGAACGCGGTGTCGAGGTCGTGCGTGACGACGATGCTGGTCACGCCCAGCTCACGGTCCAGCTCCATGATGAGCTCGTCGATGTTGTCCGCATTGACCGGATCGAGTCCCGTCGTCGGCTCATCCCACAACAGGTAGCGCGGCTGGTGCGCGATCGCGCGCGCGACACCGACGCGCTTGCGCATGCCGCCCGACAGCTCGCTCGGGTACTTGCTCATCACCGAGGCATCCAGATTGACGCGGCGCAGCAACCCTTCCGCCTCGCCACAGCAGTCGGCGAGCGGACGCCCCTCCTTCTCGTCCGTCTGCGCCAGCCACAGGTTCTCGGCGACCGTGAGTGAATCGAAGAGCGCAGCGTTCTGGAAGACGTAGCCGATCCGACGCCTGACACTGCGCAGTTCCTTCGGCGTCGCATTCGCGATGGAGATCCCATCCACGATCACATCGCCGGCGTCGGGCTCGAGCAGCCCCATGGCATGCTTGATCAGCACGCTCTTGCCCGTGCCGGACGGACCCAGCAGGGCGAGCGTCTCGCCTTCCTCGACCGTGAGATCGACACCGCGCAGCACTGCGTGCGAGTCGAAGCTCTTGTACAGATTGCGGAATTCGATCATCCCTCAAAACGCCTTCAGTACGGGGACCAGCAGCACATCCAGCAGCATCAGCGCGATCGTCGTCGCGACGACTGCGTTCGTCGTCGTGCGACCCACGCCCTCCGCTCCGCCGGTGCCGCTGAGGCCGACGAAGCAGGCGATGAACGTGATCGCAAACCCGAACACCGCCCCCTTCAGAATCGAGAAGACCAGCGCCCAGGTACGGAAATAGTACCGCATGCCGTAGATGATGTCGGCACTCGTGATGCCATCGACGGCGAGCAACGCGATCCCCCACCCCGCGGCGATCCCCATCGCATTCGCGAGAATGACGAGGGGCGGGAACACGATCAGTCCGGCAACCACGCGCGGCGTGACCAGGAACGCGACCGGATCGCGACCCATTGCGACGAGCGCGTCGATCTGTTCCGTCACCTTCATCGACGCGAGCTCCGCGGCGATCGCGGCGCCAACGCGCGCCATCATCACGATACCGGTGAGCACGGGACCGAGCTCGGTGATCACGCTCGCCGCGAGCACGCTCCCGATCACCCACAGCGGCAGGCCGCCCGAGAACTGCGCGCCCGTCTGCTGCGAGGTGACCGCGCCGCCCAGGAACGCCATCAGGAGCACCAGCGGCAGCGACTGGATGCCCATGACGTAGGCCTGCTGGAGCGCCGAGTTGATGTAGAGCCGGGGCCGCGGCAGAACGCGCACGATCTGGCCCGCCAGCATCGTCGCCTCGCCCAGCCGGACCAGGCCCTTCGTCAGCGGGCGCATCGATCGCCCCCGACGCGGATGTGTACCCCCACGCGGGCCATTCGATTCTGCCCGCGCGCGCGGCGTCCGAACGCCGCCCGCCCCCCGTTTTCAGCCCGCAAAAACCCGGTCCTGTCGTGCTGGCCATGATCCGCTCTCCCCATGAGGAACACAGGGAGTCACAGCCATCAAAGTTAACGGGGTGGTGTTGCTGCGAACACCCTCGCGCGTCGGTCCGGCTCAGTCGGCGCCGGCCTCGACGAGCAGCTGATCGACGCGGGCCACGAGCTCGTCGGGGCGATAGGGCTTCTCGAGGAAGTTGGGGCCGGGCGCGATGGAGCCGTCCTCGCCGGCGGCGCCCCCGACGAATCCGGAGGTGAAGAGAATCGGCAGGTCGGGGAATCTGCAACGGATGTGACGGCCGAGCTCGATGCCGTTCATGCCGGGCATGACGACGTCGGCAATGACGAGGCGGACCGTGGCGCCATCATCGAGGAGCTGGAGCGCTTCGTGGCCGTTGCGGGCGCTGAGGACGGTGTGGCCGTGGCGCCGGAGCACGCGGCAGGTGAGCTCGCGTACGACGTCGTCGTCCTCGACGACGAGCAGGGCGGCGGCGGTCGTGGTCGGCTTCGGGCGCGGGGGTGTGGTCGCCTCGGTCTCTTCGGCGCGCGGCAGATAGATGTCGAACGCGGAGCCGCTGCCGGCGTGGCTGCGCACGCGGATGTGGCCGTCACACTGCTGGACGATGCCATAGACGGCGGCGAGCCCCAGGCCGGTCCCCTGCTCCTTGGTCGTGAAGAACGGCTCGAAGAGGTGCGCGAGCGTGTCGGCGGACATGCCCGTGCCGGTATCGGTGATGCGCAGCAGCACGTACTCGCCTGCCGGCACCGGATCGGGCCCGTGCTCCCGCTCGATCCGGACGTTCGCCGTCTGAAGCGCGATGGTGCCGGGCGCGGAGATGGCCTCGCGCGCGTTGACGATCAGGTTCAGCACGAGCTGATGGATCTGCGCGGGATCGCAGCGGATGGCCCACAGGTCGGCGGCCAGGTCGTACTCGATCCTCACGTCCTCACCCGCCACGCGCATCGTCACGCCGCGCAGCTCGCGCAGCACAGCGCTGAGGTCGAGCGTGGCTGTGGTCGAGATGTGCTTGCCGCTGAAGACGAGCAGCTGGCGCGTGAGAGCGGCGGCGCGTTCGGCGGAGCGGCGCACCTCGTCGGCGTGCTGGCGCCGCTCATCGCCCTCGTCGAAGTGGCCGGCCAGCAGCAGCGCGTGGCCCAGCACGGCGGTCAGGATGTTGTTGAACTCGTGCGCGATTCCGCCGGCGAGGCGCCCGACGGCCTCGAGCTTGTGCGCGCGCCGAAGCGCGGCCTCCATCTCCATCTGGGGACGGCGATCGCGGAAGGCGACCACGCGCGTGCCGTCGCCGGCTGCGCCCTCGCGACTCGTGAACACGCGCACGTCGATCGGCGTGCCGTCGCGACCGGCCAGTGCGGCATCGTGCGTGCCGCCGTCCTCACTCGTCGACAGGTCGAGCCCGAGATCGTCCGGTCGCCGGCCCACCGTGTCCGCCTCCGTCCAGCCGAGGATACGCGTCGCGGCCGCGTTCCAGCGCACGATCGTGCCATCGGCGGCGATCGCCACGATGCCGACCGGCGCCGTGTCGAGCACCCGTTCCAGCTGCGCAGCCGCATGCCGGCGCCGCGCGAATTCACGACCGACCAGGACGTAGAGCAGCAGCGCGGAAACGAGCACGAAGACCGCGCCCTTGCCGAGCTCCAGCAGGAAGGCCGTGCTGCTCACGCCGCCCCGGCTCCAGAGCAGCAGGTCCCCGATGAGGATCCATGCCAGACCGAAGCCGGCGTACAGCAGACCAATGCGCAGGGGCGCGGGCACAGAGGGGCGCGCCGACTGCCAGCGGGGCATAGATACGATCGGTTATGGGGAAGCCGGCGGGGATGCAGTGGAGCCAATCGGGATCGAACCGATGACCTCCTGCTTGCAAAGCAGGCGCTCTCCCAGCTGAGCTATGGCCCCGAGGTGTCAAAGCTAACGGCCCGGCATGGACCCGTCCAGTCGGTACGGCGGGTCTCGAAGCGCGTCAGCTGCCGGCGAGCCGCGGATTCACGACGTTGTTGTAGATCGAGCCGAACGTGTAGCGCAGCCCGACGGACGTGCGATACCGGTAGCCGGTCTCGAGCGCACGCCGGCGCAGCAGCACTTCCTCATCGGTGGCATCACCTTTCGGGATGTAGATCTGATCACGGACGCGCTCGTACATCCCGAACAGGTCCAGCGACAGGCCGCGGATCAGGCGGATGTTCAGATTGGCACGCGACGAGAGGTTGTTGCGCTCGAAATCATCCAGATAGTGCGCACCGCTGAGATCGACACTGGCCGAGCCCCACGGCTGCCGGAACTCCACCGTGAACTGGAGCTGGTGATCCGCCCGCTGCTCGGTGAGGCGATCGTATACCGTGATCTCGGAGTAGTCGAAGTACCGCGCACCCACCGAGTACTGCAGAATCACCCGCCTGCGCGTGAACTCCGAGTAGGGCAGGAAGCTGTACTCGAGCAGCCCTGCGGTGCGCGCGTACAGGTCCTGGTTCGCGAACGATGAAGTGCCGAGCTCCACCCGCATCCCTGCCGACCACTGGCCGCCGACCGAAAACGCGACCTCGCCGCCCGTCTCGTAATCACGCCGCACGCTGCGGATCGTGCGATCCGTCAGCTCGAATTCCTGTTCGTCGTACGTCGCCTCGAGCCGCAGCCCGATCTTCCACGCTTCCGTCACACGGTCCGCATCGAACGACAGCTCGAACTCGCGCGCCTGCTCCCGTGACTCCCCGTCGATCTCCGCACTGAGCCGCGTCGAGAACACCCAGTAGTTCCACGGATCGCGACGTTCCGCGTCCGCACCCTGCAGATCGTTCGCCGCCGCGCTTCCCACCTGCACCTGCCCGGCCGCATCCGTATGCACGGCATACCGGACGAGCCCCTGGGCGATCCGCGCCGTCAGCGCGTCCCGTCGCTCCGCGTCCGTGCTCGCCTGATCGGTCGTGAACCGGATCTCCGTGCTGTCGCCGGCGAACCGCTCCAGACCGCGCAGCGACAGCAGGTAGCTCCTGCCGCCTCCGCCCGTCGTCTGCGACGTCACCAGGATGTAGACATCCGCATCGTTGCGGTCCCGCATCCAGTGCACGAACCGGATTTCGTTGCGGAAGTGCCCGCCGTCGCAGCCCGGGCCCTGGCAGTCGAGGAACACGGCCGGCGGCGGGCTCGGACTGCCGGAACTCGCCTGCGCCGATACGGGTCCGGCGCAGGCCGCCGCTGCCAGTACGAATGCGAACGCTGAGCGCATGCAATGACCATTCGGGGTTGCGGACATCGTCTGCATTGGACGCACGCAACCTGCTCGATGTTAGCTCTGTATGCAAACAGGAACGTCGGGGACGGCGCTCAGGACTCGGCGGAAATCGTGGCGGGACAAGTGATTGCGGCGCAGCGCAGCGTGATCTCATCGGCAATGGCCGCAGCGACTTCGTCGTCGGAGAGCCAGCCGTTGTCCCAGAGCACGGTGAACGCGTTGCGTGCGCGACCGAGTCGGTCGCGACGGCACGAGCCGGGCGCGCCGGCCTTGTAGGAGATGACGCAGCCGGACCAGCTGCCGCGGAGGACGGCGTGACGTCGGAGATCGTCGCGCAGGACCAGCAACCCGTCAAAGCTGAAGCCGGCGAGCTCGGCGCGGAGCTCGGCCATGGCCTCGGCGCGGTTCTCGTCGGGAATGCGGGGCAGGGCTGTCGGCATGATCCATCCTCGTCGGGTTCTCCGGGGGAACGTGCAGGACGCGTGCCGGCAGGCGCGTCGTTTTCGCCGTGACGCCGGACTGTCGACGAAGACGAGGAGAGCAGCACGCCGGCCGGCCGTGTGGTCGACGGCGCACCGATCTTCGGGCTCACTAGGCGGTGCGGTGGGGACGCGCCGGCCGAATCTCGTCGCGCCTCGTGCGGGCGGCCTGGAGGAGTATCGCGCAGGCGAGCTCGGGGTCGTCGAGGAGGAAGTAGCGGCGCGAGGTCTGAGCGATCTCCTCGAGGCGGATGCCGTCGGCGTAGAGCTTGAGGTGCTCGAGCCGTGCGTGCGGAATGCTGATGGTGCGTTTGGCGCCCTGGAAGATGGTGCGGCGGCTGGTGACGACGAGGACGCCGATGTCGTTGGGCAGGATGTCCTCGGCGGGCCGGAGCGTGTCGCGCGGTCCGGTGGCCTCGAACGGATCTCTGCCGAGCACGAGGAAGGAGTTGCCGGCGAGTGCGCGGCGGGTGGCATGCGGCAGCGGGATGCGTTCGGCGAGCGTGCACTGGACGACCCAGTGGCAGCGCTCGTCGGGGACGAGCGGCACCGGGGAGTGGACCTGGGGCATGTTGCCTGCGGCGACGCGTGCGAGCATGCGCAGCCGGCTGAGCTGTGCGAAGTCGGCGCCGAGGTCGTGTTCCTCGAGCCCGAGCTGCTCCTGGAGCCGCTTCAGCGTGGCGTCCTCCTCCGCAGTGAGGCGCGCATCGGCGGCCGCGTCACGGAGTGCGCCGCGATAGATGGCGAGCGCGGCGACCCGCACCTCGTCCGGGGTGAGATCGCCCTCCGCGCGCACGGCCTCGAGCTCCGACAGCTCCTCGGGCGTGAGCACGCCGTCATCGAGTGCGCGCTGGAGCAGGCGCTGATACTCCAGCCGCGCACGTCTGCGCCTGCGGCCGGCCATTCGGTGGAGCACGAGCAGCGCGACGAAACTCGCCACCAGCAGCGGCAGGATCCACTCCATGTCCATGCGACGATGCTATGCCCGCCCCCGGCGGCACGGCAAGTCCCACGTCCGCGCTTTCCCGCGTCGGGCGGCGGATCTACATTCCGCACGGGCAATTACTGAGAACCGGACGCGGAGGACACATGCGTGGATGGATGATGGCGGCAGTGCTGGCAGCGGTTGCGGCGCCGGCAGCAGCGCAGCACGAGGGTCACCCATCCGGCGGCGGAATGGCCGCAGGGTGGCAGGGCCGTGTCGACCGCGAAGGTCAGAAGCTCGAGGATGTGCGGTTCATGGCGATGGGCTCGCGCTTTCACGCGATCACGGGCCCCCACGCGATCCTGTGGAATCCCGCGAATACTGCGACCGGCGCCTACACGGTGTCGGCGACGTTCCGTCAGACGAAGGCGCCGGATCGGCCTGAGGGGTTCGGGCTCATCGTGGGCGGGCGCAATCTCGATCAGCCGGACCAGGACTATCTTTACTTCCTCATCCGTCACGACGGCAGCTACATGGTGCGGCACCGCGCAGGTGCGGAGGTGCACACGCTCGCGAACTGGACGCCACATGAAGCGATCCTGAAGCCGACCGCGACGGAGGGTGCGAGCAACGCGCTCGCGATCGAGGCCGGACCGGACCGCGTCCGCTTCCTGGTGAACGGCATGGAAGTCTACGCGCTGGACCGGGTGCCCATGCTGAACACGGATGGCATCGCGGGGTTCCGCATCGGCCATCACCTGGACGTGCACATCAGCGACTTCACGACGAAGGCGGTGCAGTAGCGTGGCGTTCGCGGGACTGGTGCACGGGACTGCGGCGGCGGCAACGCACACCCGGCAGACGCTCGACTCGCTGCTCACGCCTGCGGCAGTGGTCGATCTCGACAGGATGGAAGCGAATCTCGACCGCATGGCCGGATACGCGCGCACGCACGGGCTCGCACTGCGGCCGCACACGAAGACGCACAAGTCGCCGCTGCTCGCGGCGGAGCAGATTCGCCGCGGCGCCGCGGGACTCACGGTAGCGCAGCTGCACGAGGCACGCGTGATGGCGGACGTGGCGAACGACGTCCTGCTCGCCCATCCGCCGGTGGGCGCACCGAAGCTCGCGCGGCTCCTCGGGCTGCCGGCGACCACCCGGGTGACGGTCGCCCTCGATTCGCGCGAGGCGCTGGAGCCGCTCGCGACGGCTGCGGCGGGTGCGGCGCGCGAGGTCGGCGTGCTCGTCGAGCTGGACCTCGGCATGCACCGCGTCGGCATCCCGGATGCCGCTGCGGCGGTCGAACTGTGCGCGCTCTGCAACCGGCTCGACGGCGTGCAGTGGCGGGGCGTGCTCTTCTATCCCGGTCACATCCGCGAGCACGTCAGCGAGCAGGACGCGGCGCTCGAGCGCGTCGACACGCAGCTCGCCGACGTCCTGGACCGGCTCGGTGAGCGCGATCTCGTGCCCGCCATCGTGAGTGCGGGATCGACGCCTGCGGCGTTCGCCTCGCACCGGATCCACGGCCTCACCGAGATCCGACCGGGCACGTACATCTTCAACGACCGTACGACGTCGGAGATCGGCGCCTGCACCTGGGACGACTGCGCCTACAGCGTGCTCGCCACCGTCGTAAGCACGGCCGTGCCCGGCCAGGCGGTGATCGACGCGGGATCCAAGGCACTGTTCCGCGAGGAGATCCGCGGCAGCGCCGCGGCCGGATTCGGTGCGCTGCTCGACCGCCCGGACGTCATCGTGAAGGGCATGTCGGAGGAGCACGGTCTGCTCGATCTGTCGGCAACGGACTGGCGGCCGCGGATCGGCGAGCGCGTGCGCGTCGTGCCGAATCACGTGTGCGTGTCCGTCAACCTGCACGACACGATGTGGGGTGTGCGCGGCGACCGGATCGAGCGGAGCTGGCCGGTCGCCGCACGCGGCTGGGACTACAGGAGCTGACGCAGCACGAACTGGAGGATGCCGCCATGGCGGTAATACTCCCGCTCCTGCGGCGTATCGAGACGCGCCATGGCCGTGAACTCCTTCACGTTGCCATTGGCGGCCGACGCGCGGACCTGTACGACCCTCTTCTCGACACTCGCCGCGGCGAGTGCGGCCTCGACGCCGCGTATGTCGTACGTCTCGCGCCCGTCGAGTCCGAGCGACTCGTACGTCTCGCCCTCCACGAACTGCAGCGGCAGGATGCCCATCCCGATGAGGTTCGAGCGGTGGATGCGCTCGTAGCTCTCGACGATCACCGCACGCACGCCGAGCAGCAGCGGCCCCTTCGCCGCCCAGTCGCGCGACGACCCCGAGCCGTACTCCTTGCCTGCGATCACCACGAGCGGCACGCCTGCGGCCTGATACTTCACCGATGCATCGTAGATCGACATGACCCCACCGTCCGGCAGGTACGTCGTCATGCCGCCCTCGATCTCCGGATTGAGCCGGTTGCGCAGGCGCACGTTGGCGAACGTGCCGCGCACCATCACCTCGTGATTGCCGCGGCGTGAACCGTACGAGTTGAAGTCGCGCGGCTCGACGCCGTGCTCGCGCAGGTACCGGCCGGCCGGGCTGTCCGGCTTGATCGAGCCTGCCGGCGAGATGTGGTCGGTGGTGATGCTGTCACCGAGCAGGGCGAGCACGCGCGCGCCCGTGATGTCCGCCACGGCGCCCGGCTCGCGCGGCATGTCCACGAAATACGGCGGGTGCTTCACGTAGGTCGAGCTTTCCTCCCACTCGAAGAGCTGCGACTCCGGTGTCGGCAGGTCGCGCCACTGGTCGTCGCCCTCGAACACCTTTGCATACTGCCGCCGGAACATCTCCGGTCGGACCGATGCGCGGATCACGGCGTCGATCTCCTTCTCCGTCGGCCAGATGTCGCGCAGGAACACGCTGCGGCCGTCACCGTCCGTGCCAATCGGCTCGTTGTACGGATCGAAGTCCATCCGTCCGGCGATCGCATACGCGACCACGAGCGGTGGGGACGCGAGGTAGTTCGCGCGCACGTCGGGATTGATGCGACCCTCGAAGTTGCGGTTGCCCGACAGCACGCTCGCCACGACGAGGTCGCCCTCGCGCACGGCCTTCGAGACCGATTCCGGCAGCGGACCGCTGTTGCCGATGCACGTGGTGCAGCCGTAGCCGACGAGATTGAAGCCGAGCTGGTCGAGGTAGGCCGTCAATCCCGCGTCACCGAGATAGTCGGTCACCACCTTCGAGCCCGGCGCCAGACTCGTCTTCACCCACGGCTGCCGCGCGAGTCCGCGCTCCGCCGCCTTCTTCGCGACGAGCCCTGCACCGATCATGACGGACGGGTTCGATGTGTTCGTGCAGCTCGTGATCGCGGCGATCACGACGGCGCCATCCGTCAGCTCGATCTCCTCGCCGTCCACCGTGCAGGGCATCGACCGCATCGTGGCGACCGCCGTGTCGCCGCCCTCGCTCTCCCAGCGGCGGATCGCACCGGCCTCCGGCGCCGGGCCCGAGCCGGCCGGTCGCATCTGCTCGAGCGACCTGAAGAAGGACTGCTTCACATCGGACAGGCGAATGCGGTCCTGGGGCCGGCGCGGTCCGGCGAGTGACGGCTCGACCGTGCCGAGATCCAGCTCGAGCGTGTCGCTGTACTCCGGGTCCGGCGAGTCGGCCGTCCGGAACAGGCCCTGCTCCTTCATGTACGCGCGCACGAGCTCCACGTGCTCCGGCGAGCGGCCGGTGAACTCGAGATAGTCGAGCGTGAGATCGTCGACGGGGAAGATGCCGCACGTGGCACCGTACTCGGGTGCCATGTTGCCGATCGTCGCGCGGTCCGCGAGTCGCAGCGAGCCGAGGCCGGTCCCGTAGAACTCGACGAACTTCCCGACCACGCCCTTCTGGCGCAGCATCTCCGTGACGCGCAGCACGAGGTCGGTCGCCGTAGCGCCCTCCGGCAGCGCGCCGGTCAGCCGGAAACCGACGACCTGCGGAATCAGCATCGAGACGGGCTGACCGAGCATTGCGGCCTCGGCTTCGATACCGCCCACGCCCCAGCCGAGCACGCCGAGACCGTTCACCATCGTCGTATGGGAGTCCGTGCCGACGAGCGTGTCGGGATACGCCTGCATGCCGTCGCTGTCCGTGTGGAAGACGACGCGCGCGAGATACTCGAGGTTGACCTGGTGCACGATGCCGGTGCCGGGCGGGACGACGCGGAAGTTGTGCAGCGCCTTCTGACCCCAGCGCAGGAACGCGTAGCGCTCGCGGTTGCGCTCGTATTCACGCTCCACGTTGTGGCGGAAGGCGAGCCGCGTACCGAACTCGTCGACCTGCACGGAGTGATCGATGACCAGCTCCGCCGGCTGGAGCGGGTTGATCCGCGTCGGATCACCACCCATCCGCTCCATGGCATCCCGCATCGCGGCGAGGTCCACTACCGCGGGAACGCCGGTAAAATCCTGGAGCAGCACACGGGCAGGCGTGAAGTTGATCTCGCGGTTCGGCAGGGCGCGCGGCTCCCAGCGCGCCAGCGCTTCGATGTCGTGCCGCGAATCGGCGAGTCCCGTCCCGTGACGCAGCAGGTTCTCCAGCAGGATCTTCAGCGAATACGGCAGACGGTCCACGCCGAGACCCGCCTTCTCCAGCGCGTCGAGACGGAAGATCTCGAAATTCCGGCTCCCCACGCGCAGCGTCGCGCGGCTGCCGAAGGAATCGTGCCTGGTCATTGCATTCTTCTGTTGCGGTATCTGTCGGCCTTCACGATCAGCATAATGGCGAATCCGGTGCCCCGCTGCCACCCGAGCCCCGTCCTTCGAGGCGGTACGGACAGCGTTGCGCGGCCCGGTCCGCGCACTACTTTCCCGCAGCATCGCTCGTTCACCCGTGCCCGCGCCTGCATACCGTGAACCGTACCGCCCGCCGCACCCACGGGTTCACCGAATCCGTCATCCGCGAAATGACGCGTGTCGCCACGGAGGCGGGCGCGCTGAACCTGGCCCAGGGATTCCCGGACTTCGCCGCGCCGGACGTCCTGAAGGAGGCCGCCTGCGAGGCGATCCGGGCCGACGTGAACCAGTACGCCGTGACCTGGGGCACGCCGCGGCTGCGGCGGGCGCTCGCGGCGAAGTACGAGAGGGACTACGGCATGACGGTGGATGAGGCGCAGGAGGTCACCGTCACCTGCGGTGCGACGGAAGCGATGGCGTCCGCGCTGCTCGCGGTCATCGACCCGGGTGACGAGGTGCTGATCTTCGAGCCGTTCTACGAGAACTACGGACCGGATGCGATCCTGTGCGGCGCGGTGCCGGTGTGGCTGCCGCTGGATCCCGCGGGCGAGCTGGACCTGGACCGTGTGCATGCGGCGGTGACGCCACGCACGCGCGGCATCGTGCTGAACACGCCGAACAATCCGACCGGCCGCGTGTTCACGCGGGAAGAGCTGACGGGTCTCGCACGGATCTGCATCGAGCACGACCTGATCGCGTTCACGGACGAGATCTATGAGCACATCATCTACGGCGCGCCGCACATCCCGCTCGCGATGCTCGATGGAATGCGCGAGCGCACGGTCACGATCAGCGGCTTCTCCAAGACGTTCAGCGTCACCGGCTGGCGGATCGGCACGATCGTCGCCCCGCCCGACCTGACCGGCGCGATCCGGAAGGTGCACGACTTCCTGACGGTGGGCGCTCCGGCCCCGCTCCAGCACGCGTGCGCGATCGGACTGGAGACGCTCGGTCCCGAATACTACGCGGCGCTCGCCCGCGAGTACCGTGAGCGACGGGATGTCCTCGTGGCGGCGCTGCGGGACACGGGGTTCCGGTGCACGGCGCCCGCGGGCGCGTACTACATCATGGCGGACTACTCCGCCTTGAGCGACCGGAACGACACCGTGTATGCGCGCTGGCTGGCGCGCGGCGGGTCGGGCCGGGACGGTGGTCCGGGCGTGGCGGCCGTCCCGGGCTCGAGCTTCTACCACGAGGAGCATGCGGAGCGCCGCGTGATCCGGTTCGCGTTCTGCAAGCGCCTGGAGACGCTCGGCGCGGCCGGCGAGCGGCTGCGCGCCATTGCACGGTCGGACGATTGACGATCGAGAGCCCGGCGCAGCGCGCCGGTGCGTTCACCAAGCGATGCCGAAGGCCTCGCGGCGCGGATCGGCGCCGACGGTCCGGACGCCGTCGCGCGTGATCAGGATTACCTGCGCGCCGCCGAGGTCGGCCGAGGGAGCCTCCTCGAGTCGGATCGTGTGGCCGGTCGCGAGCCGCTCGCGCGTCGACAGCGGTACTCCCGCCTCGAGCTGGAGTGTGCCATCCGCATAGGACCGCCAGCGCGGGGCCTCGACCGCTTCCTGCGGCGACATCCCGAACAGCACAATGTTGTTGAACACCTGGAGCAGCGTCTGCGTCTGGCCGTCACCGCCGGGCGTGCCGAACACCATGAAGAGCGAGCCGTCCTCGTTCAGCGCCATGGACGGCGCGAGCGTGTGGTAGGTGCGTTTGCGCGGTGCAATGACGTTGACGTGCGCAGTGTCGAGCGAGAACAGCGCGCCGCGATTGTGGAGCACAATGCCGGTACCCGGCACCATCCGGCCGCTGCCGAACGAGCCGAACAGACTCTGGATCATCGAGACGGCGTTGCCATGCTGATCGACGACGCAGAGATAGACGGTATCGCCGTGCCCGTTCGCCGACTGTGCGGGTGCGGGCGGCGTGGTGCGGAACGTATCGAGCAGCACGCGGGCGTGCTGCTTCGAGATGAGCCGGTCGAGCGGAATCTCCGCGAACGACGGATCCGTCACGTGGCGATCGCGCTCTGCGAACGCGACCTTCTTCAGCTCGACCAGCGTGTGCACGTAGTCGACGCTGTTGTGGCCCATGGCGCGCAGGTCGTACAGCTCCGCCATGTTCATCTGCATGAGCAGCGCCACGCCCTGGGAGTTGGGCGGGAACGCGAGCACGCGGTAGCCGCCATAGGTCGTGGCGATCGGCTCCTGCCACAGCGGCGAGTGAGCGGCGAGGTCGGTGATCCGGAGGAGCCCGCCTTCCGATTGCATGAACGCGTCGATGCGCCGCGCGATCTCGCCCACGTACAGCGCATCGGCTCCATCGCGCGTGATCTGTCGCAGCGTGGCCGCCAGATCGGGCTGGCGCAGCACGCTGCCCGGGGCCGGCGGTGCGCCGCCGGGCAGGAAGGTGGCCGCCATCGCGGGATCGGCCGCGATGCGATCGGCCTCCGCGGCTATGTCCGCGGCCAGCTTCGCCGACACGGGGAACCCGTCCTCGGCATAGCGGATCGCGGGGCCGAGCGCATCGAGCAGTGTGATCGTGCCATGGCGGCGCAGTGCATCCGCCCACGCGCGCACGGCACCGGGCACCGTAACGGAGTGGACGCCGGTATCGGGCATCGCGGTGAAGCCGAGTGCACGGAGCGTATCGGGCGAAGCGGCGGCCGGGGACCGGCCACTGCCGTTGAGGGCACGGACGCGTCGGGAGCGGCCCTCCCGCAGGAGCAGGAATGCATCGCCGCCGACGCCGTTCATGTGCGGCCTCACGACGGCGAGGACGGCAGCCATCGTGATGGCCGCGTCGACCGCGTTGCCGCCGCGGCGCAATACATCCATGCCGGCTGCGGCTGCGAGCGGATGATCGGCGACGACGGCCGCTTCCATTCCCTGCACCTCGGGTCGGTTCTGTGCGGTGGCGCGCGCGGGCACGAGTGTGCCGACGAACAGCAGCATCACCCGGATCACCGGGGTGCGCGATATGTGCATTGGCCGGCTCCGCAGGATGAAGATGCCCGCCTGCTAAGGTAGGCCGCGCCGCGCCGGGCCGAAAGTCGGACGACCGGCCCTTGCAGCGGTGGACGCCACCGTCTCATTTTTGCAGGTCCGTGCCGAGCCGGGCGCACCCCGCCGACTGCGTTCGTCCGACCACTGGAGCCGCAATGAGATGGTCGACCGCTGAGAAGGTCAACGCCGGATTCGCGGTGGCGCTCGGTATCGTCACGATCATCGGCGTGGCGTCGATCACGAGCATCCAGCGGTACGCGGGCACCACGCGCGACGTCAACGAGACCCACGCGACACTGACGGAGCTCCAGGCCGTGCTCACGGACCTGACGAACGCCGAGA
Organism: Longimicrobiales bacterium; assembly: GCA_036374995.1. Lineage (GTDB taxonomy): Bacteria > Gemmatimonadota > Gemmatimonadetes > Longimicrobiales > RSA9 > SH-MAG3. The sequence continues at coordinate 286,439 of DASUSS010000108.1, forward strand.
GCGCGCAGCGCGGCTACATCATCACCGGCAACGAATCCTACCTCGCCTCGATCGACGCGCTGACAGGAAGCAGCATCCGGCAGATCCACGCGTTGCGCGAGACCACGTTCGCCGACAGCGAGCAGCAGCACCGGCTCGGCCTGCTCGGCACGCTCATGGCCGAGCGGATCCGGCTCCTGCACGACGTCGCCGATGTGCGCCGCCAGGCAGGCATCGAGACGGCCGCCGAGCGGGTCCGCACGGGCAGGGGTCGCGCGATCATGGATTCCATCGGCGCGCTCGCCCGCGCCTTCGAGCAGGCGGAGCTGCAGCGTCTCGAGGCCCGCCGCCGCAGCGCCACCATCAGCGCGCGCTTCGCCACCGGAATCATCGCAGGCGGCGGCGCGTTCGCGTTCCTCGTCGTGCTCGCTTCCGGCACGCTCATCCGGAAGGACTACACGGAGCGGAGGCGCGCGGAACTGGCGCTGCGCGAGAGCGAGACGCTGCTCAGCCAGTTCATGGAGAACCTGCCGATCGGCGTGATCGTCGTGGACTCTCACTGGCGGCCGCGTTTCGCGAACAATGCGGCCGTCGACATCCTCGGCACGAGCATTCTCATCGATGACGGCTCGCACCCGCTGCCGCTCTACCGCGCCGTCGACCATCGCGTGTACCCGACCGACCAGACGCCCCTTGCGCTCGCACTGAGCGGTCAGACGGCCAGCATCGACGACGCGGAGGTACGCGTCGGCGACCGGTACGTCCCGATCCAGGTATCCGCAGCGCCGATCTACGATGCCAGCGGCCGCATTGCATACACGATCGCCGCGTTCAGTGACGTGACGGAGCGGCGTCGCGCCGAGGCCGCGCTGCACACCGCGAAGGACGCGGCCGAAGCCGCGAGCCGCACGAAGAGCGATTTCCTCGCGCGCATGAGCCACGAGCTGCGAACGCCACTCAACTCCGTGATCGGGTTCGCCAACATCCTGCTGAAGAACAGGTCGGCCGATCTGAGCGACCAGGACATCGCCTATCTCGAGCGGATCCGGGACAACGGCAAGCACCTGCTGCTCCTGATCAACGACATCCTGGATCTGTCGAAGATCGAAGCGGGACGGATGGAGATCGAGCTGGAGACCACGGACCTGCGCCCACTCATCAGCGAGCTGGCTCAGCAGTTCGAGGTGCAGGTGCGCGACCGGCCCGTGCAGCTGCGGGTCGTGATGCCGGACGCCCTCGCTCCGGTGCAGACCGATCCGGCGCGCGTGCGGCAGATCCTCATCAATCTGATCGGCAATGCCGTGAAGTTCACGGAGCGAGGACACATCACGGTCGCCGTCGACGCGGATGCGGCCACGGGGAGCCCGAACCGCATCCGCGTCACCGACACCGGTGTCGGCATACCCGAAGACCGCCTGGACGCGATCTTCGATGCGTTCGAGCAGGCCGAAAGCTCCACCGCGCGGAAGTACGGCGGCACCGGTCTCGGCCTGCCGATCTCGCGCGCACTCTGCGAGCTGCTGGGGTATACGCTCACCGTCAGCAGCCGGCCGGGGCGCGGCTCCGAGTTCACGATCGACATGAACCCCGCCGTGCTGTCCGGCAGCGCGGAGGAGAGTGCAGTGACCGGGACTGACCGTGGGTGAGGCGTGGAAGCGGTGGGCGACGCGCTTCGCGCACTCCGTCGAACGACGCGTGGACGAGACCCGCGCGCGGCGCGCGGCCGGGGCACGCCGCGTCGTGCCCTACCGCGGGTTCGGCACACCCCACGAGGTGTTCGTGACCGGACGCGTGCTCGCGAACGCACCCGCCGGAGAGGTCAGCGACCGCGATCCGTGGTGGCGGAACCTGCGAACCATGCTGCGTCACCTCGAGTCGGATGAGGTGCCCGGCGCGCGACTGCGGCTGCGCCTGGGCAGCACCGAACGCCACGCGGTCACCGATGAGGAGGGGTACTATCGACTCTGGCTCGCGCCGGCAACACCGCTGCCGCTCTCCGGACTGTGGCACCTGCTCGATGTCCAGGTCGTCGAGCCGCTGCACGCGGACGTCTCCGACGTAAGCGCGTCCGGCCTCGTGCTCGTACCACCACCCACCGCCCGCTTCGCCGTGATCAGCGACCTGGACGACACCGTGATTCGCACGGACGCGACGCGCCTCATCACGATGCTCCGCCGCACGCTCCTCCAGAACGCCCGCACCCGACTGCCGTTCGCGGGCGTCGCCGAGTTCTACGAGGGCCTGCATCTCGGTGATGACGGCGGCGAGGCCAACCCGGTCTTCTACGTGTCCAGCAGCCCGTGGAACCTCTACGACGTGCTCACCGAATTCCTCACCGTCCAGTCGATTCCGCTCGGGCCGCTGATGCTGCGTGACTGGGGAATCAGCGAACGCGGACTGCTCCCGCTCGGACACGGCGAGCACAAGCTCGGCGCCATCCGTCAGATCATGGACTGCTATCCCGCGCTGCCGTTCATCCTGATCGGCGACAGCGGACAGGAGGACCCCGAGATCTACCGCGACGTCGTACACCACTATCGCGGCCGCATCCTCGCCGTCTACATCCGCAACGTCACGACGGATCCCGCGCGCGCACGCGCGATCGGTGAGCTCGCGGAAGAGGTGCGGGCCGCCGGCAGCGAGCTCCTGTTGTCCGATGACACGCTCGCCGCCGCAGAGCACGCGGCCGAGCGCGAGTGGGTGGGAAAACGAACGATCCGGCGAGTCGCCGAGGCGATCAGGTCTTCCGGAGCGCGTCCAGATTGAACTGCATGTACGCCACCAGGTCGTGCGCCAGCTCCTGCGCGGTCGGATACGTCGAGTCGCCCCAGCCGTAGCCGGGCTCGTCGATGTGCACCGTGAATCGCTCGCGCAGCGCGCCCGAGCCCTGGCGCCAGCGGACCAGCTCGCCGTACCGCGAAGACACGTACAGCGAGATGCCGCTGCCCGCATCCCCGTTCACCCGCACGTGAAAGCCCGCCACCGGATGTACGTACTCCTGACTGCCCGCAACGTGGCCTACGACATCCACTTTCAGGCCCGGGACCGTCGCTGAGAACGAGCGGAACGCCTGCGCCAGCTCCGTGATCTGGCGCGACGCCGTATCCACCGTCGCATTCTGCTCTGACTGCTTCGTGATCGTCGGCATCTCGCGTCCTCTCGCTCTCCGCATCCGCCCCCCGACCGCCCCCTCTGGCCCGCTCGAAGCCGCCCGCTGACGGGCGCTCCGGCACGTTCGAAGATGGCTCCGCGGCCCGGCCCGGGGCAAGAAAAATCGGATCAGTGGACGGCCGCCGGACCGGCCTCGAGGAGCGCGTCGGGGATCCCGAACGCGGCGGCCAGCGCGGTCGCCAGCGGCCGGATCTCCCGACATAACTCGTTGACGGTATTGCGGATAGCCCGTGCCTTGGCGGCCTCGATGTAGCCGGTCTGGAGGAACCAGCCCGAATCGGCCTCGATGCACGAGAGTGTGTACAGCGCCGCCAGGCGCGCGAGCAGCGCGCGCGAGGCCGCGTCGGGGCACGCGCCGACGCCGTCCTGGAAACGGTCGAGGATGAAGCGCTCGGCGAAGGCACGGCCGAGCGTGACGGCGTGGTCCTGGCACTCGTTGAGGGCATCGAAGCTGTCCGTGCCCTGATCGAGGCGCTGCTTGAGGCGGCGGGCGAGGCTAGCGGTGAGACGCTCCTCGCGGTAGCGCAGCGCGGCGGCGTGGAACTGGGGGTCGAGGAGGTGGTCGGAGTCGGTGCGGCGAGTGATGATCGGGTTGAGCTCGGTGACGCGGGTGGCGGCGCGGGCTGCGATGTGGCGCGCGATGTTCCAGAGTCGGAGCTCGCCGAACTGATCGCGGTACTCGGTGAGGAGTCCGCGGGCGACGAGCTGGAAGAGGACGTGGTTGGCGCCCTCGAATGTGGTGAAGACATCGGTATCGGCGCGCAGGGCGCCGATGCGGTTGGCGGCGAGGTAGCCGAGTCCGCCGCACGCCTCGCGGCACTCCTGGAGCGTGGCGACGGTCCAGTCGGAGGCGTACGCCTTGAGCGCGGCTGCGAGCGTTTCGATCTCGCGGACGTCATCGGGCGCATGTGCGGCGAACCGTCGGACGAGCGCCTTGAGGGCGAAATCGAGGCCGAACGCCGTGGCGAGGTTCGGCAGGAGCCGGCGCTGCATGGTGGTGTAGTCGAGCACGGGGATCTCGGGTGCGCCCTCGGGCCCGAACTGGCGGCGTGCGTCCGTGTAGCGGATCGCGATGGTGAGGCCGGCCTTCGCTGCGCTGAGGCTGGCGCAGGCGATGCTGATGCGGCCGGCGACGAGCGTGCCGAGCATGGTGAAGAAGCGGCGCCCGTCGCTGGGTATGGGGCTGCTGTACGCTCCGGCCTCGCTGACGCTGGCGTAGCGGTCGAGCAGGTTGGCGCGCGGGATACGGACGTGGTCGAAGGCGATGCGGCCGTTGTCGACGCCGTTGAGGCCGGCCTTCAGGCCGCAGTCGTCGAGTGTGACGCCGGGCAGTGCTGCTCCGTCCTCGGCGCGGATGGGCACGAGGAACGCGTGGACGCCGTGGTGTCCGGTCTCGGTGTGGAGTTGTGCGAAGACGACGGCGAGGCGGCCGTGTCGCGCGGCGTTGCCGATGTAGTCCTTGCGCGCATCGGGCACGGGCGTGTGGATAATGAACTCGCGTGCTGCCGCATCGTAGTGCGCGGTCGTCTGGATGTCGCGCACGTTGGAGCCGTGGGCGGTCTCGGTCATCGCGAAGCAGCCGGGCAGCGCGAGGGACGCGACGTCGCGGAGGTATCGTTCGTGGTGCGCGCGCGTGCCGAGCAGGAAGATGCTGCCACCGAACAGGCCGAAGTGGACGCCGTACTTCACGAGCAGGCTGAGGTCGTGGTAGGCGATCGTCTCGAATGCGGCGATGGAAGCGGCGACATCGTTGCGGCCGCCGAACTCTTCCGGGAATGCGAGCGCGCCGAACCCCTCGCGCGCGAGCAGCCGGCACCACTCGAGGACGCGATCGCGGTACGCGACGGTGTCGCGTGTGTCGACGTAGCGGAACGCAGCGCTCGTGAGTACGCGGAGCACCCGCGCGCGCGTGTCACTGCTGTCGCCATCGATGAACGCGTGCAGCACGCGCGGATCGAAGTCTGGCGCCGGCGCCACCGCCGGAGTGGAGCCGGGCGGTGCGGCCGGACGGGCGAGCGCGCGAGCCGCTTCGGCCGGCACGACGCCGAGCGCGCGCTGGATGTCCTCGAGTGCCGCGCGGACGGCGGCGCTGTTGCCGGCGTGTGTGCGGGCGGCGATGCGCTCGCCGAGGCGGACGAGATCTCCGGCAGCGTCGGAGGATGTGCCGTACTCGCGGATCAGCTCGAGCAGCCGGCCGAGCTCGTCGGGCGACGGGGGATCGGCCGGGTCGAGCCAGGCGCGCAGCGCGACGCGGCCATCGGTGTCGAGCAGGCCGGGTCGTGCCGCGACCTGGCGGATCGCGTCCAGCTCGTCGCCATCGAGCGAGCCGTCCGCCCAGGCGAGATAGACGAAAGGCGCGAGCGGCAGGAGCTGCCGCGGAACATCGCGCGCTCCTGCCGCCCCACCGGAGCCTGCCGCTCCGTGACGGCTCACCGGATCCGGCTGTTTTCGCCCGCCGTCGCGTAGAGTCCGTTGAACACGAATCGGAACGTGCCGTGCGGCTGTGCGCGGAACAGCACCTCGGGACCGAACAGGAACAGGCGCCCGTCGCCGACATCCGCCTCGGCCATCGCGACGCCGCCTTCCAGTGCGCTCTCACCCCACGCCCATCCGCTGCGCAGCGGGCTCGGCGAATCGAACCACGCGATCGGACGGACGCCGTTCGCGCCGGCCTCGATCCTCATGACGGGACTGTTGTCGAACATCACGTCGACGTTCTCCGGGAGCCCGTACGCGACGGGGAGCGAGTTGTCGACGCGGACCTCCAGGATCGAGCCGGGCACGTAATACCTGGAGCGAGGCAGCGACCGCTCCTCGCCGTCCACCGTATGAACGAGCGCGTCACTCACCGGCAGCCCCAGATGCTGCGCCAGACTGACCGAGCTGCCGATCGTGATGATGGACCCGCCCTCCTCGAGAAACTGCCTGAGCTGCGGTACCGTGCGCTCGGCCGTGATGCTGCCCGTCATGTGACCGAACTCCTCCGGGACATCCGCATCGTCGCCGCCGCGGCCGGGTCCGCGAGTCTGCGCGCGAACGGGCGGCACGGCGCCGGTCACGAGAATCAGCGCGTCGTACTTCTCGTCGAGATCGCCGGCGTCGAGCGTCTGCGGATAGACGACCTCGAACGGAAACTCGTACTGCTCGAGGATCCACCGGGTCCACCCGGATGGCATCGAGCCGCCATAGCGATCCCAGAGCGCGACGCGGATCGGGCGGAGCCGCGTATGCTCGCCACCCGGCCGCGATCCGGTGGCCGTGAACACGAGGCCGGTCTCGCGCGCGATCCGCTCCGCGTCCGCGCGTGCACTGCCTCGCTGGCGGACGTAGAACGTTCCGGCAGGCCACGTCACGCTGCCGACGCGCTGCGCGGTGTCGAGGCGGTACACCTCGTGTCCTGCGGCGAGCAGCCGATTGACGGCGCGGAACGCATCGTTCGTCAGCGCACTCAGGAACAGGCCGGCATTGCCCGAGCCGGCAATGCCGCCGGCGGGGCGCGGCGCGCGCAGACCCTCGATCTTCTCGAACGGCCCATCGAACCCGTCCAGGATGCGATCGAACTGCACGCCCATCTGATAGGCGAGCGTCCAGCCGGCATTGTCGTACGGCGGCGTCGGCGGCCCGCCCGGGTACGGAATGTCGTCCGGATGGTCCTGCGGCTCGAACATGTCGATCACGTGCGGCCCGAACGCCTGCGCCGTCTTCACGACGAACGAGCCCGCCGGATATGGCTTCCCGTTCACCGTGAAGCCCGCCGTCGCGCGGTGGACCTGCACGCCGGTCTCCAGCAGCGCGTCGATGAACTTCGCTGCCGTCAGGAAGTCCGGCTGGTCTGCGGGCAGAATGTAGCCGCGCGCGTCGCGCAGCGACGGATCGCGCAGCAGCTGCTCGAACTGCTCGCGCGTCCCGCGCTCGTTCATGGGATCGGACCCGTTCTCGTCATCGGCGCCGTCCGCAGCCGCGGCCAGCTGCTCCGCCGCACGCACGACGTGCCGCGGGTACTGCGTCCACGTGTCCGTGCTGCCGCGCTCGATGGAGTTCCGGCCCATCTTGTAGATGTTGTACAGGAACGTGTCCCGCCGCCGCGAGGCGATGTCCAGCACCGCGTAGTTCGCCGTCACCGAATAGTCGATCGACTGCCGGAAATGCCACGTCTGCGGCTGAATCGGCGCCGGCAGGTCGCCGTGCGGAATCTGCCGGCGCGGAATGAACGGGATCTCGATCGGAGTCGGGTTGCCGATCGTCTCCGTGAGCAGGCCGATCATGTTGTGGAAGTACGGCGTGGTCCGCAGGCCGCCGTTCCACCACGTCGAGTAGCTCGCGCCGGAGCGCATCGTGACGCCCGGCTTGTCCTCACGGATGAAGCGGTCGTGCATCGCCGCGCCGACCATGTCGATGCTGACCGGTATCAGCGGATCGTAGTTGTGATTGAAGGGATCGCGGAACGGCGGTGCGAACATGACCGTACCGGCAGGGCCGGTCTGATGATGGTTGTAGACGATCTGCGGGAACCACTTCGTGTACATGACACGGTTCATGTTCTCCGTCTCGGGCTGGACCGATGCGTAGAAGTCACGGTTGTTGTCGTGACCGACGTACTTCTGATAGAGCCGCGGCAGTCCGCCCGTGGTGCGCTCCTCGGGGTCCGGCTCGCGCATGTACCAGTCGGAGACGAGCTCCATGCCATCGGGATTCGCGTGGACGGCGAGGATGATGACATCGTCGAGGATGCGTCGCGTCTCGTCGTCGTTGCGGCTCAGCAGCTGGTACACCGTCTCCATCAGCTGTTGCGCGCCCAGGACTTCGGTGGCGTGCAGGCCGCCGTCCAGCCAGACGACCGCGCGGCCCTCCTGCGCCAGGCGGCGAGCCTCCTCATCCGACACGCCCTCGGCGAGCGCGAGCCGGCGCGCGATGTCGCGGTAGCGCTCGAGGTTGCGGTGATTGCCGGGCGCCGTGATGATCGCCATGAGCTGCGGCCTGCCCTCCGCGGTCGTACCGATCGTGTCGAGCACCATCCGGTCCGATTCGGCGGCGAGCTTCTGCCAGTAGTCCAGGAACGCGGTATAGTCCGGGAGGACGTAATCCGCGCCGATGGGGTGACCGAACTGCTCCTCCGGCGTGGTGACGCGCGTCTGGGCAGCCGCGGTCTGGACGGTCGCGAGGAGGAGCGGCAGCATGGCCGCAGCGCGGAATCGGGTCTCGAGCATGGCAGTCCTCTGGTCGCGGCGGACGACGTTTGCGGGATGTATCGGGGCCGGGCGGTTTCAGGTCAGGATACAACCATGGGCGCCGCACCGCCAGCCGTTGCCCGCCGCCGCTCGCACTCCTATGGTACGCGCGCACTGTAACATGGAGGAGGGGCGGTGACGGATACGCTGTTCACCATTCACTCGTTCGTTCGCTACCTGGCGCTGCTCGCCGGGGTCGGCGCGGTCGTCACCGCTCTGCTGGGCTGGCGAAGGGCGGGACTGCCGCCGCGCGCGGAGCGGGCTCTGGCGGGTGCGTTCGTCGGGTTCCTCGACCTTCAGGTCGTGCTCGGAGTGCTGCTGCTGGTGTCCGGGTTCCAGTTCTACGGCGCGCTCATCGGCCATCTCGTGATGATGGTCCTCGCGGCAGCCACCGCGCACGTGGCCTCGGCCATGGCGCGACGGCGCGAACCGGCGCGATCCGGCTCATCGGTGCGCGCCCTCGGCTTCCTGCTCGCGCTGGTGTTCATTGTCGGCGGGATCATGGCGATCCAGCGCAGCATTCTCTAGCCCGAAGCGGCGATGGCGTCGGCCGTCCCGGACGTCCGGACGCCGGCCCGCCGGGCGGCCGCGCGGAGCCCGCGCAGCAGCTCGGCGAGGTGCACCCCATCCCGCTCCGCCAGCGCCGCCAGCGTGAGCGCGCGAGCGTGACTGCACAAGCCATGCGCACGGAGCACCGCGTTCGAGAGGCGATGCTGCTCCGCGAGCTCGTGCACGGTGGTCCACGGCATGATGTCACCGGCTGCCGTGGGCCGGAACCTGCCCCTCATGGGCGCCCTCTCCCGTCCGGACTTCCCGTCGGACTCGTCATGGTCGACACAATGCGCGGCCGACCGGTTGCGTGCAGTCGGGCAGACCCCCAGATGAAACGGGAAAACGCGGACGCGCGCGTCGGGAGAACCCCGGACAGGGCGTCGTTCTTGCACCCGCGTGCACGCATTCCCGTAATCCATGCCGGACGAGGAGGATGAATCGGTGCCGAACCGGACGATCGCAATTCTGACGGGTGGCGGTGACGTGCCGGGTCTGAACCCGGCGATCCGCGCCATTACGATCCGCGCGGTGCGCGAGGGCTACCGCGTCATCGGTCTGCGGCGCGGCTGGGGCGGTCTGGTCGATCTCGACCTGGAGAAGGGCGCCGACAACAGCTTCAACTTCCAGGTACTGACGGAAGAGGTGGTGAATCGTGCGGGTCGTACGGGCGGCACGTTCCTTCACACGTCACGCACGCGACCGAGTCATCTGCCGCGCGGTGCGGTACCGCCGCACCTGGCCGACACGTATCGCGATGACATCAACGATGTCACTCCCGACGTGCTCAGGAACCTGGAGCACCTCGGTGTCGAGTATCTGATTCCGATCGGCGGCGACGACACGCTGAGCTACGCCCAGCGGATGCACGAGGAGGGTGTGAACGTCGTCGCAATCCCGAAGACGATGGACAACGATGTGCCCGGCACGGACTACTGCATCGGCTTCAGCACGTGCGTGACGCGCACGATCGAGCTGACGCACCGGCTGCGCACGTCCGCCGGTTCGCACGAGCGATTCCTCGTCATCGAGGTGTTCGGTCGCTACGCGGGATTCACAGCACTGCTCCCCACCATGGCCGGCGCAGCGGACCGCTGCATCATCCCGGAGCATCCGTTCGACATCGAGCGGCTCGCGGAGCTCATGGTGTACGACCGCAACCGTCATCCGAGCCGGTATGCCGTCGCGCTGGTGTCCGAGGGCGCTCGCATGGCGCACCAGGAGGGGATGTCGTTCGAGAGCGGCGAGGCGGACCAGTACGGCCATCGCAAGCTGGGCGGCATCGGAGACTCGGTGTCGGCCGCACTTCAGGACATCTCGCCGCGCATGAACAACGGGCGGCGCATCAACGTCGTGAACCAGCGGCTCGGCTACCTCGTCCGCTCCGGGGATCCGGATGCACTCGACTCGATCGTGCCGATGGCGTTCGGCAACCTCGCGCTCGACCTGATCCTGCGGGGCGAGTTCGGCCGCCTCGTGAGCGTGCACAACGGCCGGTACGATTCGGTGCCGATCGAGGTCGTGACGGGCACGAAGAAGAACGTGGACGTGGCGAAGTACTACAGCACGGACCGGCTGCGGCCGATCTACGATTTCTGGGACAAGCCGCTGTTCATCATGACGAGCGACGTGAGGCGCTAGCGCAGCTCGGGGTTTTCGCGCGGGAGTGCGCGATGCAGGTCCGCACCGCTCCACCGGCGCGGCTCGTCGCCGACTTTCCGCAGGATCACGTAGCTCAGGATGATGAGCATGAGCAGAGCGATGACGCCGATTCCCTGCCCGACGTGCGGCTCCAGCCGGATCGTCTGGATCGTGAGGTAGGCCATGCCGGACCAGATGAGCGGGCCGGTGATCGCGGAGAAGCGACCGACCATGCCGTAGAGGCCGTAGAACTCGCCGATCCGGGCGGGCGGCGTGAGGCGCAGCATGAACGGCCGGTCGGCCGACCAGACGCCGCCGAGCGAGAGGCCGGCCCAGCAGGCGACCACGTAGAGCGTCCAGAGCGGCAGGGTGAAGATGCCGACGGCGGCAGCCAGCAGGAACACGCCGGTCCAGTTGAAGAGCACCCAGTCGAGCGTGCGCTTCGGCCCCCACCGGTCCGCGAGGACGCCCCAGCCGAAGCCGCCCAGCACCGCGAACGAGATCGCCACCATCATCACGATCCGCGACTGCGCCTGGCCTTCCATCTCGGACATGCCGTTCGCGACCGCGACGTTGATCGTGTAGAGCACCATGATCAGGATCACGGTGTTGATCGCATCCGTATAGAAGACCCTGCCGATCAGGAACCGGAGCAGGCCCGGGTACTCCCGACTCGAACGGAGCGTGCGGATCGTCTCGCGGGTCGACTCGCGGACCATGCGCAGGTTGATCGGCTGTGGCCGCGGATTGCCGCGCTCGCGCACGAACAGGAAGCAGGGCAGCGCGAAGAGCAGGAACAGCAGGGCGACGAGCGTGAACTGCATGGGCAGGTCGTCCCGTACGATGAAGCCCAGTCCCACGGCGAGGAACGATCCGAGGTAGCCCACGCCGACGCCGATGCCGCCGATCCGCCCGCGGTTCTCCTCCGTACTGACCTCGGGCAGGAGTGCATCGTAGAACTGGAGTCCTGCCTGATACGCGATGTTCGCAATGATGAAGCAGATGACGGCGAACGTGAACGGCGAGCGCGCCAGCACGAGCGTGAAGAGGACGCAGATGATGGTGCTGACGACGAGGAACGGCATGCGGCGGCGCGCCCGGTCCGTCATCGCACCGAGGAGTGGCGACAGGACGAAGATGAAGGACATCGAGATCGCCACGATCAGGCTGTAGATCGAATCGGAGCGCTCGGCACCGAGCACGCTGCGAGCGAATGTCGGGAAGTAGAGCGAGACGACACCCATCGAGAAGATCGTGTTCGCCAGGTCGTAGAGCACCCAGCTGGTCACCGCGCGCCGCGGGATGTTCCGCTCGCCGGCGAGGGCGACCTCCGCGGCAGTGCCGGCCACCGGGCTCTCGAACGTCGACATGTGCTCTCGCGTTGACGGTGGTCACGGCGCGGGCGTCGCGCCGATCCACGTTCACGCCGCCGCGGGTGGACTGTCAAGCTTGCCGGAGACCGCGGATGCCGCCGGCTCGAGCGCGCGGTGGTATGGGCGCCCGGCGAACGCCGGACGCCCTCTCGATTGCGACTACTCCTCTTCGACCGTACGCCGCCGCAGAACGACCTCCTCCACCACGGGCTTGCGCTCGATCACGACCTCGTCGACATCGTCGGCGTCCGCCTGCGCGGCGCGCGGTTCCGCAGGATGCACCTCGCGGGTGCCGTACGTGACGTTCCGCGGCTCGGCGGGGCGCTCGCGGACGACATTGCGATCCTCGGCCTGCAGGCGGTCGCGCGCGCGCGCGTCGTAGCGCGCGTCGAGGTCGCCGCTGTCGACGATGACGGCCCTGCCCTCGCGATCCAGCTGGACGGAACGGATCGGCACCTCCGCATGGACGCCTTCCTCCCGCAGCTCGACCTCGATCATCACTACCTCGCCGCGCTCCGGATCGACGAGCAGGTCCTCGATCTCGCCGATCTCGCGGCCGCTGAGCGTGCGCACATCCCAGCCGCGGATGTCCGGCTCGCCGTCCGCGATCCGGTAGCCATCCAGATCGTGCATCGGGACGAGACCGTGACGTCGTGCCGTCTCGGGATCGGGTCCGACGCCCGCCTGATCGCGTCGCGCGCGATCCTTGTTCCGTGCCATCGTCATCCCTCCTGCAGAGTTACTGCCGCCATGACTGCGAGCGGGGCCGGTACATCGCCGATCGGTGCCGCACTGCCGACGTTCACCGGCAGGTCGATGTAGCCCGCGCGATCCAGCAGGAACGCGGCTGCAACGAGCAGTACCAGCACCAGCAGGATCCACAGCCACGCCCGTCCGCCGCTCTTCCGCTCCACCCGGATGTCCGCCATTGCGGCCCTCCTCGCCGTGTGTACCGGCGCCGCACCACGCGTCGCCCGGCCCGCTGCTGTGCAAGCAGAGCGCCAGCGCGTCCGGCGGCACCCGTTTGGCCCGGCGGGTGCCCGCCGGTCGCGCGCGGACGGCGCCGCAGGCGTGAGTGTGGACCCACCGGCGACTCGGGTGTAGCATCATGCCGCGCGGCGCGAGGCGCCGCATCAGCTCATGCCGTGTCGGAAGGCAACGGAACCGAAGCGATGTCCAGCACCACACTCGCCGAAGCGGTCGCGCGGCGACGCACATTCGCGATCATCAGTCACCCCGACGCGGGCAAGACGACGCTCACGGAGAAGCTGCTCCTGTACGGCGGAGCCATCCACCTGGCCGGCTCCGTGAAGGCGCGGCGGGCGGCGCGTCACGCGACGTCGGACTGGATGAAGCTGGAGCAGGAGCGAGGCATCTCGATCACCTCGAGCGTGCTGCAGTTCGAGTACGAGGGTCACCGGGTGAACCTGCTGGATACGCCAGGGCACCAGGACTTCTCGGAGGACACGTACCGCACGCTCGTCGCGGCCGACAGTGCGGTCATGCTGCTGGACAACCGGAAGGGTGTGGAGGAGCAGACGCGGAAGCTGTTCGCAGTGTGTCACCGCCGGCGCACGCCCATGTTCGTGTTCGTGAACAAGTGCGATCGGCCCGGTGAGCCGCCGCTCAAGCTGCTCGACGATGTCGAGGCGGAACTGGGCCTGCACTGTTTCCCGGTCACGTGGCCGATCTCGCAGGGCGGCCGGCTGGTCGGTGTGTACGACCGGCTCACGCGCCAGATCCATCTCTTCGAGAAGGACGGCCATCACGGCTCGCGGCAGGCCCGGGCGCGGCACGCAGCGCTGGAGAGTGCGGAGGCCCGGGCGCTGCTCGGCGACGAGGCCCACAAGGCGCTGCTGGAAGACATCGAGCTGCTCGACGCGGCGGGCGCGGACTTCGATCACGAGGCCGTGCTCGCCGGCACGCTCGCCCCGGCGTTCTTCGGCAGTGCGCTCACGAACTTCGGCGTCGAGCCGTTCCTGCGCCACTTCCTGGAGATGGCGCCGCCGCCCGGCCCGCGGCCGTCGACGGAGGGTGCGGTCGATCCGCTGAGCGAGACGTTCACGGGCTTCGTGTTCAAGATCCAGGCGAACATGGACCCGAAGCACCGCGACCGGATCGCGTTCGTGCGTGTCTGCTCGGGCCGGTTCGAGCCGGGTCTGGTCGTGCAGAACACGCGCAGCGGCGAGAGCGTGCGCCTCGCGCAGCCGCAGCAGTTCATGGCACAGGAACGCACGCACGTCGACGAGGCGTGGCCGGGCGACGTCGTGGGTGTGCACGACCGCGGCAGCCTGCGCATTGGCGACACCCTGTCGCAGAACGGCCCGATCCACATCGAGGAGATGCCGCGCTTCTCGCCGGAGCACTTCGCCCGCATCTCCGTCCGCGATCCGCTCCGCCGCAAGCACCTCGACAAGGGACTGCGTCAGCTCTCCGAGGAGGGCGCGGCGCAGGTGTTCTACGCGACGACGCACGCCGGCCCGGAGCCGCTCGTCGGCGCCGTCGGCCGCCTCCAGTTCGACGTGCTGCTGCACCGGCTGAAGAACGAGTACGGCGTCGAGGCCGCGCTCCAGAGCCTGCCGTACGGCCACGCACGATGGGTGACCGGACCGCGCGCGGCGATCGACCGCCTCGGCGGCACCACCGGCCGCTCCCTCGTGTTCGACTCGAAGAACCGGCCCCTGCTGCTGTTCGACTCCGAGTGGACGATGCGTCACACGATCGAGCGCACGCCGGAGCTCGAGTTCCACGATGTGGCGCCATAGCCGCGTGGAGAGTCCGCGGCGCCGACCCGACTGAGACGCATGGAGATCCAGATCTTCGGCACGAAGAAGAGTGCCGCGACCAGGAAAGCACAGCGGTTCTTCGCGGAGCGGCGGATCCGCACGCACTTCGTGGATCTGACGCAGCGCGCCGCTGCGCCGGGCGAGCTGCGGCGCTTCGTGCAGAAGTTCGGGGCGGATGCGCTGATCGACCGCAGCTCCAGGCGCTTCGCCGAGCTGGGTCTCGCCCACGCGAGCTACGGCGCCGAGCGATGGCTCGAGATCCTCGCCGCGGAGCCGCTTCTGCTCCGACAGCCGCTCGTCCGCAACGCGAATCAGCTCACGATCGGAGACGCGGAAACGACATGGAAGGAGTGGACGGGGCGGTGAGAGGGCGGCCCGCCCGTCACCTCCTGAAGATCACTCTCCCGCAATCATCCCGGCGACCTCAGCGGCCGTCATGCGCACGCCGGTGTAGAACGTGCCGAACTCGCTGTACCGCGCGCTCGCCTCGTCATATCGCATGTCGGTCACGATGCGCTTGAACTCCAGCGGATCCCGCGCGAACAGCGTGACGCCCCACTCCCAGTCATCGAGGCCGAGCGAGCCGCAGATCACCTGGAAGACGCGGCCGGCGAACGCGCGGGCGCTGAGACCGTGCTCGCGCATCAGGCGGTTCCGCTCCTGCAACGGCAGCATGTACCAGTTGTCGGGGTGCGCGCGCCGCCGGCTCATCGGGTAGAAGCTGACGAAGCGCATGCCATCGGGAATCGATGGAAAGAGTCGCGACCGGACGTGCGCGCTCGCGAGCTCCGCTGCCGCGGCCTCATCCAGCAGCCGCCGGAACTCCGGCGAACCCGGCCGCGCCTGCTGCGCCGCCTCGGTCGTCGCATGGTACAGTCCGGCCTCCGTCACGGAAAGGTACTCGTACTCGAGCCGGAGCAGCGGGCCGAGCGCGGATCGCCGCACACGCAGCTCCGCCGCGGCCAGGCCCTCGAGCGAATCGCGGAAATGCACCACCATCAGGTCCGCACCGCCCCCGACCAGGCGGAACGGCGCCGACCACCCCGCCCCCTCCGGTGCGGCGATCGCGTTCAGCACCGCCGCCGCGTCCGAGGCGATCGCCGCGCGCTCCCGATCCAGCCGGCGCAGCTCCG
>DASUSS010000109.1:0-3653 GCA_036374995.1 Longimicrobiales bacterium
CCGCGCCCGGAACCCGAAGACGCACGGGGCTCGCTCCTGTGGCGAGAAGCAGGGCCTCGTAGGAGACGGCCGATCCGTCCCGGAGTCGCAGCGTCCGCCCCCGTGGATCGATCGAGTCCACCGCCGTCATGATGCGCTCGACGCCATGCTCCTCGTAGAAGCCGGCCGGTCGCAACGGGATCCACTCCTCCGCGGCCGTGCCGGCCAGGTAGTCCTTCGATAGATTCGGCCGGTCGTACGGCGCCGCGGCGTCGGGGTCGATCAGCAGGATTCTTCCGTCGTAACCTTCGCGTCGGAGCTGCTCGGTGGCAGCGCTTCCCGCAGCACCGGCCCCGACAATGGCCACCACACCCGGCGCACGCGTCGGACGCCGGCCCCCGGGATCCAGTGGATCCAGCTCCCGCCGACCCGTCACTCGCGCCCGTCCACCCACCACCTCCACGTCCCAGGTGGGGATCGGGTTCAGCGCCGGCGCGCCCGTGGCCTCCCCCGTGCGAAGCGAGAAGCACGCGTGATGCCACGGACAGCGGATCGTCTCGCCCACCACCAGCCCCTCGCCCAGGGGGCCGCCGTAATGACTGCACCCGCCACCGACCGACGTGACCTCGCTCCCCTTCCGCACCAGAATAACCACCTCGCCATCGGCGTGACCGACGAACGGCTCCGACTCCGGGAGCGCCTCCAGCTTCACGCCCTGCCTCAGATCCGGACCGCTCAGCTCCCCCGCTGCTGCTCCCATGGCCGCCTCCTGCAAGACTCGAGATTCCCGCGCATCGCCGATGCCCTCCTGGCAAGCTGACCGTCGCACCCATCGTTGTCAAGAAAGTTGTTGACTAAGTGTGCTAAAACGCCGCGTACACCCGCCGACCGGCCCGATTCGTTGCAAGGAACGCCCCGGCTTGACCGGACGGCGCCTCGCCTCTATATGAAGGCGGCCGATATATCGAAGTTCTTCCTGGACTCATGCCCATCGAGCTGCAAGGCCTCGGACGCCATATCCACGAGCTGCTCGTGCTCGCGCAGCTGAAACGCGGGCCCATGCACGGCTACGAGCTCGCACGTCGCGTGCGCGAGCAGAGCGCCGGATCCGTCGTCCTGCATCACGGCACGCTGTACCCGATCCTCCACCGGCTCGAACGACAGCGACTCATCCGCAGCGAATGGCGCGAGACCGGGGAGCGCCGACGCCGGATCTACTCGCTGACCCATGCCGGTGCCTCGCATTTGCGCGAGAGCACCGGGAAACTGAAGGGATCCTTCACCCAGCTCCTGCACATTCTCTCCGACTCGGGATCACCCGTCCGGCTCTGACCCGCGGATCGCCGCTCACCCTTCGTCGCAGAGCGTCGGTCTGCGTGCTGCCCGTGGGATCGCCGCGTGGCGATCGGGGTCGCGTCGGGCGACGGAACTGTTGACAGGCGAACGGGCGCCGCGTAAACTACTGGAGTTGCCGTACTAATCATTCCGTAGCCAGGTGCCGACCGGGAGGATCGTGTGGGCGAGTATCTCTTCACGGACCGGGAGCTCGACGTGATGAGCATCCTGTGGCGTACGGGCTCGGGAACGGTGGCGGAGGTGCGCGAGGCGCTGGGCGAGTCGCTGGCGTACACGTCCGTGCTGTCGGTGCTGCAGACGCTGGAGGCGAAGGGGTACGTGCGACACGAGCCCGAGGGTCGCGCGTACCGGTATCACCCGCTCGTCGGTCCGGAGGAAGCCGGGGAGAGCGCGCTGGCGCGAATCCGCGACATGATCTTCCACGGGTCGGCGGAGATGATCCTGGCGCAGCTGGTTTCGGATCGGGGCCTGTCGAGGGCGGAGCTGGAGCGGATGAAGCGGCTGCTCCAGGATCGGCTGAAGGAGGCGGAATGATTGCCGCCTGGATGTTGTACACACTGGGGACCGGCGTGCTGATGGGGGCGGCCACGCTCGCGGCCGACCGGTGCTGTCGGATGCTGCGACGGGGGTCGCGGCTGGTGTGGCTGGCCGGGATCGTCGCGACCGTCGTGCTGTCGGGTACGGCCCTGTTCGAGATGGTGAGGCCTGAGCCGGTGCCGGCGCCCGTGCCGGCGTGGGAGGGGCCCGCTCATCAGGCAGCGGGGGGCGAGCGTCCCGCGGGCATCGTGGCCTACCTGCGTGAAGTGGGTGCCCGTGCCCGCACTGCCGCAGCCGTCGCGGCGGACGCTGCGTACAGGGCGGCCGCGGATACAGGCCTCACACGCGCGCTCCTCGTCCTGTGGTTCGCGAGCTCCGCCGCTCTGCTGATCCTGCTGCTCGCGACGGTGCGGCGCATCGGCCGTGCGCGCGGCGGCTGGCATCCTCATCGCGTCGGCGGCGTGAGCGTCCTCGTCTCGCATGATGACGGGCCCGCACTGGTCGGTCTGGTGCGTCCCGGGATCGTGGTTCCCGCCTGGCTGCTCCGCGAACCGCCGGAGACACAACGCCTCGTCGTACAGCACGAAGACGAACATCGTAAGGCGGGCGATCACATCCTGCTCGCGTTCGTGTTCGTGACGGTGGCTCTGATGCCGTGGAATCCCGCTCTGTGGTGGATGCTGCGGCGCACGCGCCTGGCCGTGGAGGTCGACTGCGACGCGCGCGTGCTCCGCCGCGGCGCGGCGGCGCGGTGTTACGGCTCACTGCTTCTCGAGATCGCCGGTCGCACGCGCGCACGCGCGCTCGGTGCTCCGGCACTTGCCGATTCACGCACAGATCTGGAACGGAGGCTCATCGCCATGACGGAGGTCCATCGTGCACCACATCCCGCCCGCGCGCTCGCGGCGGCCGGCGCCGCCCTGATGCTGGGTCTGGCAGCATGCGCCCAGGAGCTGCCGACGGCCGCGGCGATCGAGGAGATGGATGTCGAGCAGGTCGAGATGCGGGCCAAGCAGGCGGGCGTCATCCAGCAGCGTGGCAGCGACACCCTGGTGTACGTCATCGATGGCGTTCGGGCGCGGGAGGAGGACGCACTGCGCCTCGCGCCCGACGAGATCGCATCGATCGAGGTCGTGAAGGGTGGTACCGCGCTGGAGGTGTACGGCGGACGTGACGGAGTGATCCGCATCACGACGAAGCCGGGGTCGCAGCGGGAGCGTATGATGCGCGAGCTGGCCGTGGCCTCCGACTCCCTTCGCATGAAGCGGCCGCTCGGCGTGCCGCTGCACGACGCGGCCCAAGCCGACGAGGAGCTGCGGGCGCGCCGGCTGCGCGAGACGAACGAGGTGCGCCTCCGCAGGCAGAGCGCTGCTCCAGAGGACGCGCCCCTCGTCGTCATCGACGGGAGGGTGCCGCCGCTCGTCGTCATCGACGGGAAGATCGAGTCGGCATCGTTCGAGCTCGGCGAACTGCGGCCCGAATCGATCGAACGGATCGAGATCGTGAAGGGGGAAGCCGCGCGCCTGCGATACGATGATCCCCGCGCGGTGAACGGCGTGATCCTCATCTACACGAAGAAGGGCGGGCGCTGAGCGGCATCGGCCTGCGCGTGACGCCCGCGCGGGCCGCCCGGCTGCCCCCGCGTGGTCTGCAGGGCTGCCCGCGCGGCGGCTAGAACACGTCGACCGTGATGTTCGGCTTGTACTTCGACGGATTCGTCCGGATGTCGTTGATCAGTGTCTGCACATCCGTCACGGCACGCAGGAACTGGTCGTAGAGCT
>DASUSS010000110.1:0-8761 GCA_036374995.1 Longimicrobiales bacterium
TCGGAAACATCGACGCTCACCAGGAAGCATCAGCCTGGTGAGCGTCGTTTTTGTCGATGCGACTTCTTCGAGCGACGCGAGTTCTGGCCCCTCGAGCATTCGCCTCCGCGCCCTCAGTTCACCGGCGCCACACCCTCGTCCTTCAGCTTCCTCGTCAGGTACGTGTACTCCAGCGCCAGACGCTTCGCCGTCTCCTTGAGGTTGGCAGCGGCCGAGTGCCCGCCATCCGTATTTTCGTAGAACAGCACCGGGTAGCCGAGCTCCTCGAGCCGCGCCACCGCCTTCCGCGCGTGCCCCGGATGCACCCGGTCGTCCTTCGTCGACGTGTGGATGAATGCCTCCGGGTACTTCTGCCCCGGCTTGATCGCCTGGTACGGCGAGTACTTCTCGATCCACGCCCGCTGTTCCGGGATGTCCGGGTTGCCGTACTCCGCCATCCAGCTCGCACCGGGCGGCAGCTTGTGGAAGCGCAGCATGTCGAACAGCGGCACCTGGATCACCGCAGCGTTGAACAGCTCGGGATGCTGCGTCATCGCGACGCCCATGAACAACCCGCCCTGCGAGCCGCCCATGATCCCGAGCCGGCGCGGCGAAGTGATCCCGCGCGAGATCAGGTCCTGTGCGACGGCGATGAAGTCCTCGTGCGCCCGTTGACGGTTGGCGCCCAGCGCCGCCTGATGCCAGCTCGGCCCGAACTCGCCGCCGCCGCGCGTGTTCGCCACGACGTACACTCCCCCGTCCTCAAGCCAGAGCTTGCCGATCGTCGCCGGATAGTTCGGCAGGAGGCTCACCTGATACCCGCCGTAGCCGTACAGCAGCGTCGGGTTGTTGCCGTCGTGCGCCATGCCCTCACGGTGCACGATGAAGTACGGGATGCGCGTGCCATCCTTCGATGCCGCCTCGTGCTGCTCGACGACGAGGCCCGCGGCATCGAACATGGCGGGCATCCTGCGCACTTCGCGCACCCGGCCGTCGGTATCGGCGAGGTACAGCGTGGCGGGCTGGGTGTAACCGCTGTACGTGAAGAAGTACCGATTCGATTCCGGCGACGTCGCGGCCACGCCGATGCTGCCCATCTCCGGCGCGGGTACCGTCTCGTAGGTCCACGCGCCATCGACATACCGGTAGCGCCGCAACTCACCGCGCACGTTGTTCAGCATGCTCACGAGGACGTAGTCCTCCGTCGTGCTCGCGCCCTCGATCGTCTCGCGCGGGCCCGGATCGACTACGACGGCGAAGTCGCGGCTGCCGCTGCGGAACGCATCGTAATCGATGGAGAGCAGCGTGCCGCCCTCCCACGTGCGGCCGCCGACCTCCCACGGCGAGCGGAGATAGACGATGAGCTGGTCGCGGAAGAACGAGGGGTCGGCATCGGCGGGTACATCGATCTTCACGAGCTGCCCGCCGTCGAGCACATGCAGCGCGCCGTTGTAGAAGTCGACGCGGTGCGAGACGGTCTGGTAGCGGCGCGTCGCCGTACGGCCGGCACCGACGAAGATGCCCATGTCCTCGGGACCCGCCTCGAACGCGATCGCGGCACTGCTCAGAGCGGTGCCCCTTCGCCAGACCTTCGCGACGCGCGGGTAGCCCGAGCTCGACATCGTACCGGGACCGTAATCCGTAGCGACGAGGAGCGTGTTCTCGTCGATCCATGCGACGCTCTGCTTCGCCTCCGGCAGACGGAACCCGTCCTCGACGAACGTGCGCGTGCGCGCATCGAACTCGCGAACCTCGACCGCGTCCGCGCCACCGCGCGAGAGGCGGACGAGACAGCGATCGAAGGCGGGCGGCAGGCAGCTCGCACCGCCGTACGCCCACGGGACATCCTCCGCACGCGCGAGCGCGTCGATGTCGAGCACCGTCTCCCAGTCCGGCTCGCCGCTCAGGTACGACTCCCACGTCGTGCGCCGCCACACACCGCGCGGATTCTCCTCGTCCTGCCAGAAATTGTACAGGCGGTTTCCGAGGATGGACGGAAACGGGATGCGGTCGTCCGAGTCGAGGATCTCCTTCGTCCGCTCGAAGATCGGCTCGTACGCGGGATGCCGCGTGAGCTGTGCGACGGTGGCGGCGTTCTTGGCTTCGACCCACTCGAGCGCGCGCGGGCTCTCGACGTCCTCCAGCCAGATGAACGGGTCCGCCTGCTGTGCCCGTACCGTGCCTGCTGCCATTACCGTGGACAATGCTCCTGCCGCCGCTGCGTTCATTCTCATGGTCCCTGCTCCTGCGTGATGTCGCTCAGGGTGCCGTGCTCAGCCGGCCCATCCGGTATTCGGGCGGGGGCTCCGCACCGAGCAGATGCTTCACGAAATAGTCCCAGCGCCGGCGCATCATGTACGGCTCGTTGCCGAAGCCGTGGCCGCGGTTGGGGAGCATGATCAGATCGAAGTCCTTGTTGTGCCGGATGAGCTCGTTGACGACCAGGAGCGTGCTGTACGGCGGCACGTTGCTGTCGAGCGTGCCATGCGCGAGCAGCAGCTTCCCCTTCAGGTTGCCGGCGAGCAGCTGATTCGCCTGGTTGTCGTAGTTCGTCGTACCATCGGCGTTCTGCACCAGCAGGCCCTGCCACTTCTCCGCCCAGTCATCCTCGTAGATGCGGTTGTCGTGGTTGCCGGCCTGGGCGACACCGACCTTGAAGAGGTCCGGGTACTGGAACATCGCGGCGGCCGTGGCATTGCCGCCGCCGGAATGGCCGTAGATGCCTGCGCGCTCGATGTCGATCCAGGCGTGCCGCTCGGCGAGCTGCTGCATCCCCGTCACCTGATCGGGCAGCGTGTTGTCGCCCATGTTGCCGTACCAGGCATCGTGGAAGCGCTTCGAGCGGCCGGGCGTGCCCATGCCGTCGATCTGCACGACGATGAAGCCCAGCTCCGCGATGGCACGCGTGTCGCCGCGTGCTGCGGTGAAGCTGCGACTGCGCACACTGCCCGTCTGCGGGCCGGGATAGATGTTGTTGATGATCGGATATGCCTTCGTCGAGTCGAAGTGACTCGGGCGGTACATCAGGCCGTACAGGTCCGTCCGGCCGTCGCGCGCCTTGACGGTGAACGGGATCGGCGGCGTCCAGCCGGTCGCACGCAGCCGCGAGACGTCCATCCGCTCGAGCTCGAGCACGAGTCGGCCGTCTGCATTGCGCAGCACGGACGTGACCGGCACATCGGGACGCGAGAAGTTGTCGACGAAGAAGCGGCCATCCGGCGAGAGCGAGACGTCATGGTCCGCATCCTCCGGCGTGAGCAGCGTGAGACCGCTGCCATCGAAGCTCACCCGGTAGAGGTGACGGAAGTACGGGTCCCTGCCCTCCTCGCGACCCAGGCCGAGAAAGTAGATGCGGCGTGCCGCTTCATCGATCCGCAGGATCTGCATCACGTTGCCGCTGCCGCTGGTGATGCGGTTCTTCAGTGCACCGGTCCGGAGATCGTACAGGTAGAGGTGGCCCCAGTCGTCGCGCTCGGAGAACCAGATCACCTCGTTGGACGCGGTCAGCACTCGCCAGTTGACGCGACCGTTGCCGGACTCGAAGTACGTCGGTACCGATTCGGTCAGGATGTCACGTACGACGCCGGTCTCCGCATCGGCGATGCGCAGCGTCACGTCCCTGTGATCGCGCGAGACGGATGCGAACGCGAGCCGTCGCGAGTCCGACGTCCACTCCACGTCGACCCAGCCGGCGCCGCGGCACACGACATGGTCGCAGAGCGTCGAGCGGTGCGGGTCCGGCGGCATCTGCAAGCGCACGACGCGCGGGCCATCCAGGTCGATGATCACGCGTGAGATCCGGAAGATCACGCTGTCGCCCGGCAGCGGATACTTCCACGCGTCGAGCGTCGGCGCGCCGACGCCGGTGTGGACGAGGTACATCTCGCTCACGCCGCGGCCGTCGTGCTGGAACGTCGCGACGCGGCGGGAATCGGGCGACCACGCCACGACGGGCGCGTCGCTCCGCGTCCAGCCCGCATTGTTCGTGGCGTAGCCGTAATCCTCGACGCCATCCGTCGTGAGCTGCGTCTCACGACCGGTCGCGATCTCGCGCGCCCACAGATTGTGCTCCCGGATGAACACGGCCGTGCGCCCGTCGGGCGAGACGGATTCGGCGCGGCCACGCGCGCCCGGCGCCGGCTGCGCGACGCCGAGACCCGCCGGCGAGGACGCCGTCGTGCGGGTGCGGCGCGCCGGATCGACGAGCACGTAATCCTCGCCCGTACCGGCCGTGCTCCGGTACCAGAACCGGCCATCCGCCAGCCATGTCGGACGGACCACACCGCCGGTTACCAGCGGATCGGTGAACTGCGGGAGGTACTGCTCCGCACGGGCGTAGTCAGCGGCGGTGAGAGCGGACGGTGCCCACGGCATGACATCCTGCGCCGCGGCGCTCAGCGGCACGAGCGCAGAAACGGCCAGCAGGATCGGAGTGCTCGAACGATATCGCATGGTCCATTGCGGTAGTCGGGTGGCGGGAGCGGACGGGAGGAACATGGCCCGGCCGCGACCCGCCATGCAACGGCGGCCCGCACGGAAAAAGGTGCAGCGGGGCGCAACGAATTCGGGCCGCCGGCGTGCGGCCTCCGGCGCGGTGCCGCACTGCGGCGCGGTCCGGCGTGCCGTCCGGTCGCGCCCCGGCGCGCGCACGCCTGTTGCATGAGGCATTATCTTCAACCGGCGCAGGAGCTTGCGCCCCGATCGGAGCCGTCAGCTCCGGCCTATTCCACGAGCTTACATCGATGCAGCGCCCACGCCTGAGGCCGACCCGTCGCAACATCACGTTCGCCGTGACGCTGGGCCTCGTGCTCGGCATCTTCGCGTTCGTGGCCAGCCGCCCCGCGGACGCGACCGATCCGCTGCTCGACGTCCCGGCAGAGCCGGCCGGTGTCGCAGCCGATTCCGCGATCGACCACGCAGCAGCCACCGCGGACACGACCGCCCCGGAGACGGAGGCCGAAACGGCTGCCGAGAAGCCTGCCGTGGAGCCGGCGGCATCGAATCCGCCCGCCGCGCAGGCAACCGGACCCCGATACCGCGCGGGTGAAGACCCGGCCTTCGCGGAGGCCATGGGCTGGCCGGTCGAGGGACCGGAGCCGGCCACCGGCGCCATCCTGCCGGACCGGCGCATCGTCGCCTATTACGGCAACCCGCTGTCGAAGCGAATGGGCGTGCTCGGCGAGTACGACAAGGATGAAATGCTCCGCCGCTTCCAGTCCCAGCTCGAGGAGTGGCGGCAGGCGGACCCGGAAACGCCCGTCCAGCCTGCGCTCCACCTGATCGCCGTCGTCGCCCAGGGGGAGCCCGGCACCACCGGCAAGTACCGGACGATCATGCGCGATACCCTCGTCGAGCAGGTCTACGGCTGGGCCCGCGACATCGGCGCGATCCTATTCCTCGACATCCAGGTCGGTCACAGCGACATCCGCGAGCTGCTGCCGCGCTTCGATCACTTCCTGGACCGTCCCGACGTCCACCTCGCCATCGATCCGGAGTTCATGATGAAGTCCGGACAACCGCCCGGCACGAAGATCGGTACCATCGACGCCGCCGACATCAACTACGCCTCGGACTACCTCGCGAAGCTCGTGCGCGAGCACGATCTCCCGCCGAAGGTCCTCGTCATCCACCGGTTCACCCGCGGCATGGTGACCAACTCCCGCGCCATCGAGCTCCGGCCGGAGGTGCAGATCGTCATGCACATGGACGGATGGGGCGCACCCTGGCTCAAGCGCGACTCCTACAAGGACTACATCGTCCGCGAGCCCGTGCAGTACACCGGCTTCAAGCTCTTCTACTTCAACGACACGAAGAACGGGGACCCGCTCATGACCGCCGAAGAGGTGCTCAGGCTGCGGCCGCGCCCGTTGTACATCCAGTATCAGTAGGAGCCCGTGAGCGGCTCGGGCGCGCCTATCTCGTGTCGCCACAATCAGTTATATTTATCGTCAGCGATCTCGAGCGAAGCGAAGGGCGATGAGGCTGACGAAATACTCCGGATGGGGTTGGACCCCGGTGCTGGGGGCACTCCTGGTGCTGGGATCGTGTACGGACGGGCCGACGGGGCCGGCCGCGCGCGGGGCGATCGTGGAGGCCGCCGGCGCGCAGCACGGCCAGGTCGCGGAAGCCGGTGCCGCGGTGCCGACGGCGCCGGCGGTGCTCGTGCGCGATGCGCGGGGCCTGCCGGTGGCGGGGGCGACGGTGCGATTCACGGTGGTGGCCGGCGGCGGTACGCTGCGGACGGCGCGGGTGGAGACGGGGGCGGACGGCGTGGCGGGCGCGGGGCAGTGGACGCTCGGAAGCGTGGGCGTGAACGAGGTCGAGGCCGTGGTGGGGTCGCTGCCGGCGGTCCGGTTCACGGCCATGGCGGTGACGCCGGGCACGACGACGGGGACGGTGTCACCGACGAGCGCCTACACGGTCGATGTCCGATACGTGAATGCGGTGACGGCGCGGCAGCGGCTGGCGGTGGACCGTGCGGTGGCGGCTTGGCGGTCGGTGATCGTGGGCGATCTGCCGGCCGTGCAGGCGAACGCGCCGGCGAACACGTGCTTCGCGGGCCAGCCCGCGCTGAACGAGGTCGTCGACGACATCCTGATCTACGTCGAGTTCTCCGACATCGATGGTGCGGGCAAGGTGCTCGGCCAGGCGGGTCCGTGCTTCATCCGCAATGGTACGAGCCTGCCGGTGGTGGGCGAGCTGCGGCTGGACCGTGCGGACCTGGATCAGATGGAGCGTGCGGGCACGCTGGATGACGTGGTGACGCACGAGATGGGGCATATCCTGGGATTCGGCACGCTGTGGCCGCACCTGGAGCTGATCGCGGGTGCGGGCGGCCCGGACCCGTACTTTACGGGGGCGGAGGCGCTGGCGGCGTATCGCGCGCTGGGCGGCTCGGGTGCGGGCGCACCGGTGGAGAACACGGGGGGCGATGGCACGCGCGAGGGTCACTGGCGCGAGAGCGTGTTCGGCAGCGAGCTGATGACGGGTTACATCCGCGGCCTGCCGAATCCGCTGAGCGCGCTCACGATCGCGTCGCTGCGGGACCTGGGCTACGACGCGAGTGCCGCGGCTGCCGGCACGTACACGCTGGGCGCGGTCGGTCAGCTGGTGGCGGGTCAGTCGGTCGATCTGCGCGGCCGGGAACGTATATTGACACCGAGGTACGGCCTCGATCGGGATGGTCGCCGCTCGGCGCTGCCCGATCCGCCGAGGTAGACGAGTCAGCTGCAGATGCCGCGCTCCCGGCGCGGCATCGGAACGGGCGGGAACGATGGTCCGCTGGCACACGTGGCCGGGACTCCTGGCGCTGCTGCTGCTGCTGACGCTCGCAAGCGCGGCCGTGCACGCGCAGCGCTGGGGC
This sequence comes from Longimicrobiales bacterium, assembly GCA_036374995.1. Classification (GTDB taxonomy): domain Bacteria; phylum Gemmatimonadota; class Gemmatimonadetes; order Longimicrobiales; family RSA9; genus SH-MAG3. The sequence continues at coordinate 7,343 of DASUSS010000110.1, forward strand.
GGCCGCGGCGGCTGGCGGCCGAACCCGCTGCGCGAGGGGATGCCCGACCGGCGCGGCGGCTTCACGTTCTGCCGGCTCCTCTACACGCACGTACGGGTGGAGCCCGCCGGCCACGGGTGGAACACCGACTACCCGGCCTCGGATCACAACTTCATGCTGCGGCTGTCGCAGCTCACCACGACCGACGTGAGCGGCTGGAGCGATGGCGAACCCGGCTACGCCGTGGTGCGGCCGGACGACCGCACCCTCTTCGAGTGTCCGTTCCTGTTCGCCTCGGACGTCGGCACGGCCGATTTCACGAACGACGAGGTCGTATCGCTGCGGCAGTATCTGCTCAAGGGCGGCTTTCTCTGGGCCGACGATTTCTGGGGCGAATACGCGTGGTCGAACTGGGCGGCGCTGATCCGGCGCGTCCTGCCGTTCTACGAGATCATCGACCTGCCCGCCGATCACGCCCTGTTCGGCTCCGCGTATGCCGTGGACCGCGTTCCGCAGATCCCGTCGATCCAGTTCTGGCGGCGCAGCGGCGGCGCGACGTCGGAGCGCGGCGCCGAAAGCGCCGAGCCGCACCTGCGCGCGATCTTCGATGAGCACGGCCGGCTGCTCGTGCTCATGAGTCACAACACGGACATCGCGGACGGCTGGGAGCGCGAGGGGGAGGACGACGATTTCTTCTTCTCCTTCTCGGGCGATGCGTATGCGCTCGGAATCAACGTCGTGCTCTGGGCGATGACCCACTGACCCCGAAACGTTACGGCAGCGGGCGGGGCGCGAGACTTGACCGCGACACCCGCTGCCGCCAGACTCCACGCCGCGTCACACCCTACCCCTCTCAATCGTTTTTCTGGTGCCATCAATCGTCGTAATCCGGGGGCTGGGCGAAGGACGCATGCTCAGCCCTCAACCACAGCGGGCGCGGGTGCACGAACCGCAGTTCCACGCGGAGTGTCAGTCACCCGATCCTGCGATCTGACAAATCTGAAGGAGAACACGTATGAGCAGGCTTCGGTGGCCGGGAGCGGTGCTGGTCGCGTTCGCACTGCTGCTGCCGGACATGGCGGCGGCACAGGAGCGCGGCAGCGTCACGGGGCTCGTTGTAGCCGCGGAGACGGAGCAGCCGCTGTCGGGCGTACAGGTATCCATTCCGACGCTCAACCTGAGCGTCCCGACGGATGAGCGAGGCCGTTTCCTCCTCACGAACGTGCCGCAGGGTGCGCACACGCTGCGCTTCTCGCTGCTCGGCTACAAGCAGGTGACGCAGGAGGTGACGGTCGGTGCGACCGTATCGAACATCACGGTGCGTCTGGAGACGGACGCGCTGCGGCTGGATGAGCTGATCGTGATCGGGTACGGCGAGGAGCGCCGCCGCAACATTGCGGGCGCGGTCGCATCGCTGCGGCCGGAGACGGTGGAAGAGAT
>DASUSS010000111.1:0-51833 GCA_036374995.1 Longimicrobiales bacterium
AGCCGGCCCGACCGGTCGTCGAGCCAGAGCGTGCCCGCGATGTCCGGGCGCGTTGCGGCAGCAGCCGGCTCGAAAGTCAGCCCGATGGAAGCCGGTTGATCACCGGAGCGCGTCAGGCCGAAGCAGTGTGTATTCAGAAACTCATCGGAAAGGAGCAGCGTCGCGTCCGCCCCGTACCACTCGTAGCCGCCGTCCTCCAGCGGCCGCACGAAGCCGTTCGCGGCGAGATCCTCGGGAGAAACACTCCTGAACGGCGTGCGCGTCGCGCGACTTCGCGTGCGGCGGCTCTCGCGCTCGACTCTACGCCCCGCCGCATCGAGATCGCGCTCGTATGTGGAGATGTCGAGCCGATAGAGGCCCTGCTGCTCCGTCCACGCCTGCACGCGCAGCGACGTGCGGGCGGATTCCCACACGCGTGCGATCCGCTCCGCCTGGTCCGGCCGAAGACGACACTGCTCATCCGCTTCGACACGGATCTCCGCGAGCGCGATCGCGTGCTCGGGTAACGCCAGCCGGATCCGCTCGGTGCGGCCGCCGCGCAGCGCGAACGGCGCGCTGACCTGGCTCGCACGACCGATCATCTCGGCCCGCACACGTACGCTGCCGTCGATCGAAACCAGGAACAGTGCCGTGCCGGATTCGTTCGTGAGCGCGCTCCGAACGGCGACACCACTCCCGTCGAGAACGGAAACGAACGCGCCGGTCAGGGGCGCGCCCGTCTCTGCGCTCGTCACCTGCACGAGCACGGATTGAGCGGACGCGACCGAGCACGAGGCCTGCACGAGGAAAGCCGCGAACACGACCGCAGGCAGTCTCATCTCGCCTCCTCCGACGGGCCGGGGGTCAGTTCACCAGTGTAGCTCTCACCGATGCGGGCGCGACGACCCGGTAGATCGGCAGAAAGTACTCGCGCTCGGCGAGCGAGCGGGCGTTCGGGATCGAGTGATCCAGCAGGTTCCACACGACCGCGCTGTCATCGGTATCGGGTTCCATCAGCTCCGGGATGAGTCGCGCGGCGCTCTGCGTCATGCGCACGAGATACGTGCCCTCCGGCAGCTCCATCGATTCGGACACGACCTCGACGGTCGGTGCAGCGTTGAGGTGATTCTGGTAGGGCGTCTCCGACCACTCGATTGCGGTGAGCCGGAACTTCTCGGCGCTCACCGTCACGGGCTGCTCCAGGCGCTCGACCTGGATGTCGTGGCGACGCAGGAATGCGGCGAGGTCGTTGAGGTGTGCTGCGAACGCGTAGGCCCACGGCCGCGGCCGCGTCACCGAGGCGACGTAGAGCGTGCGGTTCGTGCCGGTCACGAGCCGCGGCCGCTGGTCCTCCATGACGTAGAACTGCTCCGGCTGCGGATACGCGCTGCGCTCGACCTGCACCACCACGCGGTCCGGCGGCGCGTGCAGTGTCCGGTGCCGCGCGGCGACGACCGTGTTCCGTACGGCTCCGGCGTTGTCGGCGACGAAGCGGAGCAGACCGAGCATGCCCTCGCGTGCGTTGTCCGCCTGCTCGCGCAGGGACCAGCGGCCCGGAATCTCGTACAGCAGCGTGATCATGTTCCGGAGCCCGCCGTAGCTGTGCTGCTTGCGCGCCCACGGCTCCGTCGTCTGCCACGACCACTCGCCGGAGATCGTATCGCGCCGCGGCCCCGAGTACCAGTACAGCCGCATGTCGCGCGCCGCGAGATGCGTGCGCACCGCCTCGAACATCGGGCCGCGCGCAAATGCGACGAGCGCGCTATCGGCGGCGGGATGCAGTGTCGCCTGGTACGTCAGGTTGTAGGGGTACGCACCGCCGTTGTGCACGTCGACGTACACATCCGGCCACCACTCGAGCAGGACCTCATCGACAATGGCAGAGATCTCCGGTGTCTCCGCGACGATGAAATCGCGGTTCATGTCGTAGTTCAGCAGGTTCGTGCGCCGGCGCTGCTCGGCGCCGTCGGGGTTGAGCGTCGGCACGATGAGCACGTTGACGCGGTCGAGCAGCGAGCGCGCGGAGCCGGTCGCCAGCTCCCGGATCAACTGCAGCGTGCCTTCGCGACCGGCGCGCTCGCCGCCGTGCACGTTGCCGGTGAAGAAGACCGTGGGCCGGCCGGAGAAGAACGCGGTCGCCGGCGATGCCGTTGGTGGCGCACCGAGGATGACGAGCGGCATGACACGGCCACCGTCCGTCGTCGTCAGGTGTCGGATCAGCATCCGATCGGACTGCGCCTGCACGTCGTACAGGAAGGATATCAGCTCGTCGTGCGAGGTGTGCCGCTCGAAGCCTGCCTGCTCGGCGCCGGTGCGCGGAGCGTCCTGCGCGAGCACAGCGACGGGCGAGCAGGCGAGCGGGAGCAGCAGCGCACAGCGGCGGACGGAACGGAGCAGCATGGCGGTCTCCGCGGTGAGATGGACGTCGAGGCGAGACGACATCCCAAGATGACCCGCGGGACGAGCGGCGCGCAATCAGACTGCCCCGCGCGTGCTCCCGGCCGGCGGTTCGGCGAGCGGCACCGTGAAGTAGAACGTGGTGCCGCGGCCCTCCTCACTCTCGGCCCAGATCCGGCCGCCGTGCGCGGCCACGATGCCCTGCGCGATCGTGAGGCCGAGGCCCAGACCGCGTCGATCCTTCCGGTCCGCCTGCCAGTAGGGAGAGAAGAGGTGCGGCAGCTGATCCGTCGCAATGCCGCGGCCGGTGTCCGCGACTGCGAAGCGGGCGTCCTCCCCGCACCGGTCCACGGTGACCGAGATCGATCCGCCCCGCGGCGTGAACTTCATTGCGTTGTTGATAAGGTTCGAGAGCACGCGGTGGATCTGTCGCGTATCGATCCAGACGATCGTCACGTCGGATACGGCGTCGCAATGCAGCTCGAGCCCGTCCGTTTCAGCCTGCGGAGCGAAGCTCTCGCGCACCTCCGCGAGCAGCCGGCCCAACTCGTAGCGTGCGGGTTTGATCGCGAAGCCGCCGAGGCCGATGCGTGCGGCGTCCAGCAGATCGCCGATCATGCCGTTCATCCGATCCGTCGAGCGCGCAATCATCGCGAGCCAGCGCTGACTCCCGGACTCGGGTCCCGCCTGCTCCTGGAGCAGCTCCACGGCATTGCATATGGTCGAGAGCGGGACACGCAGGTCGTGCGACACGACGTTCAGGATCTCCTCGCGCGCGCGGATCGCGCGCTGCGCGTCCGCATAGTGACCTGCGTTCTCGAGCACGATGCCGATGCGCCGGCCGAGGTCTGTCGCGAGCATCAGATCCATGGGGCCGTACTGCCGGTCGGATTCCGCCATCGCCATCGTGAGGCTGCCGAGCACGCGCTCGTGCGCGATCAGCGGGACGGCGAGCAGCGAGCGGACGCCCAGTCGCTCCCAGTATTCGCGGAACGGCTTGTGCTTTCCGAGCCGCTCCAGGTCCTGCCCCGGCGGCGCCGACATCAGCACCGCCTCGCCCGAGCGGATCGCGTGCGCGAGCGGCGACGCGTGCGCCTCGCTGTCGGTCGCGAGCCGCTCGCCGCCCATGAGCAGCGAGATCTTCGCGGGCATCACATGCGCCGCCGCCGCCCGCCGGCTGGAGCCGTCCTCCTCGAGGAGGTCGATCCGGCACAGGTCCGCATATGCGGGGATGAGCAGGCGGGCCACGTCGGGCAGGACCACCTCGGGATCGAGCGAGCTGTCCAGAATGGCACTCGCCTGGGAGAGGAACCGCTGCGCTTCCTCGCTGCGCCGCCGCTCCGTCACATCGAGCATCGCGCCGATCGCCATGAGCGGAACGCCGCGCGCGTCGCGTCGCACGTAGCCGCGGTCGAGCACGCACGCGTACGAGCCATCGCCGCGCAGGAACCGATACTCGTCCGACCAGACATCGCCCGTCCCGCCGAGCAGCGCGTTCAGCCCCGAGATGACCTCCTCGCGATCCAATGGATGGATCCTGTCGTACCACCAGTCGATCGAGGTGCCCATCTCCTCCGGCGCATAGCGGAACGCCCTCCACGCCTCCTCGCTCCACACCAGCTCGCTCGTGGCGATCTTCCACTCCCAGATCACCTCGTTTGTCGCCTTCACGACCATGCGCAGGCGCTCCTCGCTGTCCTTCAGCGCCTCCTCCGCGCGATGGCGTTCGCTGATGTCGTTCAGAATGACCGTGTACAGCTTGTCCGCGCCCTCGCCCGCCTGCGAGATCGACGCCTCCATCGGGAAGATCTCGCCGGTCGCGCGCTGACCCCACAGCGTGCCCCGGTGCGCCATCGGCCGGTTCAGCTCGCCGCTCTCGCCGAAGCGGCGCACGTGATCGCGGTGCGCCGATCGCGCGTCTTCCGGAATGAACCGGTCGAGCGATGTGCCGAGAACATCCGCCGCCTGACAGCGGAATACCCACTCGGCCGCTTCGTTGAACATCACGATGTTCTGCTCGGCATCGACCACGACGATCGCCTCCATTGCGTTCATGACGATCGCCGACAGCCGCGCCTCGCTGCGACGGATCGCCGCGTCCGCCTTACTCCGGCGCGTGACGTCGTGACCCTCCAGGATCATGAGCCCGCCGCTGATCCCCTCCTCCGCCATGAGGTGCAGGGAGAACTCGAGCGTGGTTGCGCGGCCGCCTGGATCCACGATCGCCTGCTCGAACCGCGCCCGCTCGCCCTCCGCAGCGCTGCGGATCGCCTTCCGGACGCGCTCGCGCGTGTCGCGGTCGAGCTGCCACCACGGCGCGAGCCACAGGCGGCGGCCGACCACATCCGCGTGCCGCACGCCGCCCAGCCGGAGCGCCGTCAGGTTCGCGTCGATCACCGTTCCGTCGCTCGCGACAATGCCGATGAACTGATCCACGGCATCGAATACAGTGCGGAACCACAGCTCCTCTCCCGAAGACGCCGTCGCAGCCGAACCCGCGCGATCGTTCGCAGCGCTTTCGTAGTCTACCGTGCGCGGTCCGTCGCCCGACCGATGGCTCTTGCGGTGAGAGTGACGTGGGGACATGGTCCGACCCTCCGGCAGAGCGGGGGTGCAGAAACCGACGGGCACCGGCGGATCACTCGCTTCGGCGCAGTCATCCGGGTGCCCATGGAGCCAACTTACCGCCCTCCGCGGAGGTGCGGTGTCCGGAGCCAACCGCTTCATCCATCAGGGAAATCCCGACGCCACTTCACGTCGGAAAGGTGCTGCTGCCGCTGCCGGACGCAACGTCGTGGTCCACGCCGTGCGTCGCCTCCCTGCAGCTGTCGCAAGGAGCCACTTCAGCAGACCGTCGGGGACCATGCGCTTCGCGATAACAGGATCGACGGGCCTCGTCGGCACCGAGCTCGCCGGATGGCTCCGTCACAACGGCCACGAGGTCACGCGCGTCGTGCGATCGTACGGCGGAGTGGCCCAGCACGAGCGCACCGTCGTCTGGCAGCCCGACCGGGGGTCCATCGACGCCGACGGCCTCGAGAACCACGACGTCGTCATCCACCTCGCCGGCGAGAACATCTCGGGCATCTGGACCGAAGCGAAGAAGCGGCGGATCCGCGAGAGCCGCGTGCGCGGCACCACGCTGCTCACCAGCACGCTCGCGACGCTCGCGCATCCGCCGCGCGCACTGATCGTCGCCTCCGGCTTCGATGTCTACGGCAACCGATCCGACGAGCTCATCGACGAACGCAGCGCTCCCGGCAGGGGCTTCCTGGCCGACGTCGCGCTCGCGTCCGAGGCCGCCACACGACCCGCGAGCGATGCCGGCATCCGCGTCATCATCACGCGCTTCGGCAACGTCCTCAGTCCCCGGGGCGGCATGCTCGGCGTGCTCCTGCCGTTCTTCAGGCTCGGCCTGGGCCCCCGCTTCGGCGACGGCCACCAGTACTGGCCGTGGATCGCGGTCACCGAGATCGCCCCCGCCATGCTCCACGTCCTCGAGCGGCCGGAGATCCACGGACCCGTCAACCTCGTCGCGCCCGAACAGGTGACGAACGAGCAGTTCACGAACACGATCGCAGCCGTCGTGGGACGGCCGTCGTTCCTGAGCGTGCCCGCCTTCGCCGCGAAGCTCGCACCCGGCGGCATGGCGCAGGAGCTGCTCCTCCGCGGCGCCCGCGTAGTTCCCCGCATCCTGCTGGATACCGCCTACCCGTTCCGGTTCCCGCAGCTGAAGCCGGCGCTCGAGGCGTTGCTCCGGTGACCCAGTACGCCCCCGTATGGAATGCGTTGCCGCGGGTTTCGGCCGGTGCTAAGTTGGGCGGATTGTGCGGACGGCCGGTACGCAGGAGACGGGCATGAGCGCGGACGGGCGCGGCTACGCGCCGGGCGGCAAGGACAGCGGGGTGGTGAAGTCGAAGGGGACGGCGAGGCTGCCGATCCTGGACGGCGCGGCGCTGCCGCTGGGAGCGCGGAAACCGGAGTGGCTGAAGGTTCGCTCGCCGGGCGGTCCGAACTATCTGCGGCTGAAGCAGCTGATGCGGGGCCAGCGCCTGCACTCGGTGTGCGAGGAGGCGGGCTGTCCGAACATCGGCGAGTGCTGGGAGGCGGGGACGGCGACGTTCCTGATCCTGGGCGATGTGTGTACGCGGGCGTGCAAGTACTGCGCGATCGCGCACGGGATGCCGACGGAGCTGGACTGGGACGAGCCGCGGCGGGTGGCGGAATCGGTGGAGGCGCTGGCGCTGGAGCACGTCGTGATCACGAGCGTGAACCGCGACGAGCTGGCGGATGGCGGAGCGGCGATATTCGCGGAGACGATCCGGCTGTGCCGGGAGCGTCGCCCGTCGATGACGATCGAAGTGCTGATCCCGGACTTCAAGGGGGACGAGGCGGCGCTGCGGCTGGTGGTGGAGGCGAGGCCGGACATCCTGAACCACAATCTGGAGACGGTGGAGCGGCTGCATCCGTGGGCGCGCCCGGGCGGCCGGTACTGGCGGAGCATCTCGCTGCTGGGCGCGGCGAAGGCGATGGATCCGGCGATGCTGACGAAGTCGGGCGTGATCCTGGGGATGGGCGAGACGGGTGAGGAGATCCGGCAGGCGCTGGAGGATCTGCGGAAGGCGTCGGTCGACATCATCACGCTGGGTCAGTACCTGCGGCCGTCGATCCATCACGCGCCGGTGGCGCGGTGGGTGACGCCGGCGGAGTTCGCGGAGTGGAAGCGGGTGGGCGAGTCGGAGATCGGCTTCAGACACGTGGAATCGGGTCCGCTCGTGCGTTCGAGCTACCATGCGGAGAAGCAGGCACGAACGGTGACTGCGGGTGGCGTGGGCGAGATCACGGACATTCTGGAAGCGGACGTGCCGGCGCCGGCGGAGGTGGTCGCGGGTTCGCGGCTGGTGCAGATCGAGGGTCTGAAGCGCGCCGCGAGCTGATCACCGCAGGCGGCGCATTCAGCGCTGCACGCATTCCCGTTCATGGCGGATCGAGTCGTGAACGGGAATGTCTGCTTGGTGCAGCGATGCGGACGGACAAGGAGAAGTGATGGCGAGGACGAAGACGGCGGCGTCACGGGAGTCGGAGGAGAAGCCATCGCCGAACGGCCAGAAGGCGGGCGGCGTGGGCGGTGACGAGACGGGCATCGATGGCGTGAGCCGCACGCGGCTGCACGAGCTGCTGTATCAGATGCTGCTCGGGCGGCGGTTCGAGGAGAAGACGGCGGAGGCGTACGCGATCGGCAAGATCGGCGGCTTCTGTCATCTCTATATCGGCCAGGAAGCCGTCGCGGTCGGGGCGCTCGAGCCACTGCGCCAGGAGGACTACGTCATCAGCGCGTACCGCGAGCACGTGCAGGCCCTGGTGAAGGGCATTCCGCCGCGCGCCGTGATGGCGGAGCTGTACGGCCGCGCGGATGGCTGCTCGGGCGGGAAGGGTGGCTCGATGCACCTGTACAGCGCCGAGCAGAACTTCATGGGCGGCTGGGGCATTGTCGGCGGTCAGATCCCGCTGGCGACGGGGTTCGGTTTCGCGATCAAGTACCGCGGCGAGGATCGCGTCGCCGTGTGTTTCATGGGTGAGGCCGCAGTCAACCAGGGTGCGTTCCACGAGTCACTGAACATGGCCGCACTGTGGAAGCTGCCGGTGATCTACATCGTCGAGAACAACCGGTTCGGGATGGGCACCGCGTGGGAGCGCGCGTCTTCGCTCTACGACATCAGTCAGAAGGCGGCCGCCTACGACATGCCTTCCGCAGTCGCGGACGGGATGGATGTCCTGAACATGCGGAAGGTGGTGAAGGAGGCGGTCGACCGCGCGCGCACGGAGAAGCTGCCGACGCTGATCGAGGCGCGCTGCTACCGCTTCATGGGCCACTCGATGTCCGACCCCGTGCACGGTGTCTACCGCACGAAGGAGGAGGTCGAGGAGCACAAGGAGAAGGACCCGATCCGCCGGTTCATCGACCAGCTCAAGGATGCGGAGCTGCTGATGGAGGACGAGCTCCAGGCGATCGACGCGCGCGTGCACCGCGAGGTGGACGATGCCGCGGAGTTCGCGGAGAACTCACCGGAGCCGACGGAGGAGGCGCTGTATTCTCACGTCTACGCGTCGGAGGACGTGAACGGGCGGCTGTACTTCGATAGACGGGGAGATTGAACGGAGAGTGCACGGGGTTCTGGCGTCACAGAGGCACGGAGACACAGAGCGATCTGCGAATGCCTCCTGGACGACGGCACCGTCATGTTTCTTTCTATTGTAAACAGATCAACGGATGTCTGCGTTGCCGGGGAGTGGCGGCGTCGCGAGAGAGCACTCTGTGCCTCCGTGCCTCTGTGACGTAGACGAAATCGAGCGATGGCAACGATCACGTACCGTGAAGCTCTGAATCAGGCGCTGGCGGAAGAGATGGAGCGCGATGAGGACGTCTTCCTGATGGGCGAGGAGGTCGGCCTGTACAATGGCGCGTACAAGGTGTCGAAGGGTCTGCTCGACCGGTTCGGCGAGCTGCGCGTGGTCGATACGCCGATCACGGAGCTCGGCTTCGCGGGACTCGGGGTGGGTGCGGCGATGGTCGGGCTGCGGCCGGTGATCGAGTTCATGACGCACAACTTCGCGATGCTGGCGTGGGACCAGGTGTTCAACAGCGCGGCGAAGGTCTACTACATGAGCGACGGCCAGTTCCCCTGTCCGATCGTGTTTCGCGGCCCGACGGGCGCGGCGCTCCAGCTGTCGGCGCAGCACTCGCAGGCGCTGGAGTCGTCGTACTCGCACTTCCCCGGACTCAAGGTCGTGACGCCCGCAACACCGGCGGACGCGAAGGGTCTGCTGAAGGCGGCGATCCGGGACAACGACCCGGTCGTGGTGCTCGAGGGCGAGCTGATGTACGCGATGAAGGGCGAGGTCCCCGATGAGCAGGATTTCGTCATCCCGCTCGGCGTGGCGGACGTGAAACGCGAGGGCACGGATGTGAGCATCATCACGCACGGCAAGATGGTGCACATCTGTCTCCAGGCCGCGCAGAAGATGGAGAAGGACGGCATCCGCGCGGAGGTCGTGGATCTCCGGTCGCTGCGGCCGCTCGATGTCGAGGCGATCCTGCGGAGCGTACACAAGACGAACCGCGTGGTCTACGTCGAGGAGGGCTGGGCGTTCGGCGGTATCGGTGCACAGATCGTCGACATCATCCAGGACGAGGCATTCGATCATCTCGATGCACCGGTCGCGCGCATCACGCAGGCGGACGTCCCGATGGCGTATGCGAAGGGGCTGGAAAAGATGGCGAAGCCGTCCGTCGAGAGAGTGATCGAGGCGTGTGACCGGGTGCTGTACAGGTAGGGAGCAGGGGAAGGGAACGACGTTTCACCGCGGAGGCGCAGAGGACGCGGGGAACATCCGGGACTCATGACGTTCTCGGCGTACTCTGCGCCTCAGCGGTGAACAGTCCGTTCTCCGCGCACTCGAAGTGAGGCTCGCATGGCGACGAAGGTCCACATGGAAGCGCTCTCTCCGACGATGGAGGAGGGTCAGCTGGTCAGGTGGCTGAAGGCCGAGGGCGATGCGGTGAAGGAGGGTGACGTCCTCGCCGAGATCGAGACGGACAAGGCGACCATGGAGCTGGTCGCGCGCGGCAGCGGCATCCTCCAGAACGTGTCGCTGAAGGAGGGTGCGACCGCGCCGGTGGGCGAGGTCATCGCGGTGATTGCGGCGGAGGGCGAGGCGGTGGAGGCGGAGGCCGCGGCGGAGTCGGCACCGGCCGCGGCCGGGGCGCGCGAGTCGGCGGGTGCGGATGCGCCGGACCGCGGCAGCGAGGCGCCGGGTCGGCCGGAGGAACAGGAGCGGCAGACGCCCGCCGCGGAGGGCACGGGCGCGGCGGACACGGCGGAGCATGCGGAGCCGCGCGAGGTCCGCGCAGGCGCGCCGGCGGCGTCGCGTGGGGACGGCGGGAACGGCAGGACCGAGGGGCGGGTCAAGGCCTCGCCGCTGGCCCGGCGGCTGGCGGAAGAGGCAGGCGTGGAGCTGTCGTCGGTGGAGGGCACGGGTCCGGGCGGCCGCATCACGAAGCGCGACATCGAGGCCGCCGCGCAGGCCGGCCGGGCCGCGGCTCCGCGCGAGGAGGTTGCGGGCGCGCCGGCGCGTCCGGCAGTGACGCCGGCGATCGCGCGCGGGCCGGACACGGAAGAAGTCCCGCTCACGCAGATGCGGAAGACGATCGCGAAGCGGCTCGTGCAATCGATCGGCCCGGTCCCCACGTTCTATCTCACGATCGAGTGCGACATGACGCGCATGCTGGCGCTGCGCGAGCGCGCGAACCGGTCGCTCGAGAAGGACGGGATCAAGGCCTCGATCAACGACTTCATCATCAGGGCCGTCGCGGCCGCACTGGCGCGACACCCGGAGGTGAACGCGTTCTGGGGCGACAACGCGATCATCCGGAACCACCGCGTGCACATCGGCGTCGCGGTCGCGGTCGAGGACGGCCTCATCACACCCGTCATCCGCGATGCGGACGTGAAACGCGTGCGCGACATCGCGGTGGAGGTCAAGGAGCTGGCGGCCCGCGCACGCGAGAAGAAGCTGAAGCCCGAGGAGTACACGGGCGCAACGTTCTCGATCAGCAACCTCGGCATGTTCGGCATCGTCGAGTTCACCGCGATCATCAACCCGCCGGAGTCCGGCATCATTGCCGTGGGTGCCGCGGAGGAGAAGGTGATCGTCGAGAACGGCGAGATGGTGGTGCGACCGCGGATGCGCATGACAATGAGCTGCGACCACCGGGTGGTGGACGGGGCGATGGGTGCACGGTTCCTCCAGACGCTGCGCGAGCTGGTGGAGGATCCAATGATGATGCTCACGTGATCGCAGAGGCCCGAGGCAGGGGCAGGGGTACTTCAATTGGTCACAGAGGCACAGAGGCACGGAGACGTTGTAATGCGACTCGGGCGCGCGGCAATGCTGGCTTCCGTGTCGTTGTTACTACGGATTGAAGTGGACTGCACGACGGACGTGAGGCGACGCGATGATGCTCTGTGCCTCTGTGCCTCTGCGACGTAGAAAATCTCGCAGTTCAACTCCGTGAGGGCGACGTGGCGGACAATTTCGATCTGGTGATAATCGGCGCGGGGCCGGGCGGATACGTGGCGGCGATCCGCGGTGCGCAGCTGGGGATGAGCGTAGCCTGCGTGGAAGTGGGGTCTGCGCCGGGTGGCCTCGGTGGCGTGTGCAACAACACGGGCTGCATCCCGACGAAGGCGATGCTGGAGAGTGCGAAGTACGCGAAGAAGGCGGGCTCGCTGAAGGAATTCGGTGTGAACGTGGGCGAGGTCACGCTGGACATCGGCGTCGCGTCGAAGCGCGCAAATCAGGTGGCGTCGCAGGGTGCGAAGGGGGTCGGGTTCCTGTTCAAGAAGAACAAGGTCGAGTCGATCACCGGATGGGGTCGGCTGGCGGGCAACGGGAAGGTCGACGTCGAGGGCAAGGACGGGAAGCGCACGATCACGGGGAAGACCATCATCATCGCTACGGGCTCGCGGCCGAAGGACCTGCCGATCCTGAAGTTCGACGGCAAGCGGGTGTGGAGCAGCGACCAGGCGGTGTTCCCGAAGGAGCTGCCCGCATCGATCGGCATCATCGGCGCGGGCGCGATCGGGATGGAGTTCGCGGATGTCTACAATGCGTTCGGCTCGAAGGTCACGGTGATCGAGGCGCTCGAGCAGGTGCTGCCGCTGGAGGACGCGGACTGCGCGAAGGTCGTCGACCGGAGCTACCGGAAGCGCGGGATCGACATCTACACCGGCGCGCGGCTGGAGAAGGCGGACGTCGGCAAGAGCAACGTAAAGTTGCACGTGAAGGGCGGCGACGGGAAGACGCAGGAGATCACGGTCGACGTGGTACTCGTCGCGGTCGGGCGTGCCCCGATCATCGACGATATCGGTCTGGAGAAGGCGGGCGTGAAGACGGACCGCGGCGCCATCGTGGTGGATGACCAGCTCCAGACGACGGCGAAGAACGTATACGCGATCGGCGATGTCGCGAAGCCGCCGCTGCTCGCGCACAAGGCGTCACACGAGGGCATCGCGGTGGTCGAGCACATCGCGGGCGTCGGCCACGGCATGATCGACTACGACAACATCCCGAGTGTGACGTACTGCCATCCCGAGGTCGCGAGCGTGGGGCTCACGGAGAAGGCGGCGAAAGAGAAGGGTCTCGACATCGAGGTCGGCAGCTTCCCGTGGAGTGCGAACGGCCGCGCACGGACCGCGAACGAGACGGAAGGCTTCGTGAAGATCATCCGCGACCGGAAGTACAGCGAAATCATCGGCGCGCACATCGTCGGCCCGAGCGCGAGCGAGCTGATCGCGGAGTTCGTGGTCGGCCGTCACCTCGAGAGCACGGTCGAGGAGATGGAGAAGGCGATCCATCCGCATCCGACACTGTCCGAGGCGATCGCGGAAGCTGCGCTCGCGGCGCTCGGTCGCGTCATTCACATCTAGCGTTGCAGGAGCCGGGATCGGGAGGGCTTTCGGGGCCGGATCGGAACGAGCGACTGCGAAAGGTAGTGCCTCCGGGCCGGGACCCGGAGGCACTCTTTTTCACGGCCCGGGTCAGCGGGTGCCGCCGACGAGCACGCCGAACGTCAGCACGAAATGGTCATTGTCGCCGATGACGAAACGACCTTCGGTGAATGCGCCGACGTTGCCGAGGTTGAAGCGGAGCCCTCCGAGCAGGTTCAGCCCTACCTCGGTGTCGGACGTGTCCGTCGCATCGACGGATATGTGTCCGATATTCAGACCCAGACCGGCGTACGGGTCTATCGTCGTTGCAGTGATGGGGATTGCGAGATTGGCGTTGATTTCCCAGTAGTCGAATTCGACCGGATCATCATCCGGGAAGAACCAGTCGAAGCTGCCGATCAGGTACGTATTCGAGAACGGCCCCTCGGTCGTGAACAGATTGGGGAGGCCGAGCTCGAGGCGCGCGCCGATCCCCAGGTCGAAGTCATCGCTCCAGTTGCCCTGAACCCCGAATGCCTGCGCCTGTGCATCGGCGGTGCCGATTACGAGGGCGGCCGCGACGGCTGCAAAAACACGCCACGTCTTCATGGCATCTCCTTGAGGATGTGAGATCCGCCCGCCCGATCACCATCGGGTCGAACGCCGGGGAGGCGGATGGTAAGTGCAGCCGCGGCGGCCCGATGTCAAGACTTGTCTTTTTCGCCCTCGCCCACACTCGTCGTCGGTGTCCACGACGGCGGATCGCTCGCGGGGAACGAGTCCTCCGACGCTTCCGTCACCACATCCTCGCCTTCGGCCGTGCGGTCCTCGTGCACCGGCCGGCCCTCCTTCGCGTGGCGCTCCGCCGTGCGCTGTCGCTCGCGCTCGCTCTCGGAGTTCTGTTTCGGGGAATCCGTCGCTTCGTCCTTCTTCACGGTCGCCTCCTCCAGTGAGTGAGGGGAAAGCGAAGTTCAAGAAGGGTGCCGTCGGTCAGGCCGTGACGCGAACGGTGCCGGCGCTTTCCTGCTCGACCGAGCCGATCACGGCCGCGATCGGCGTGAGCTCGGCGCGGAGCTCGGTGAGCAACGTGTCGACGCGATCCCGTGCGACGGCGATGAGCAGACCGCCCGACGTCTGGGCGTCACACAGCAGCAGGCGCTGCAGCTCGGAGAGTGATTCGTCCCATGCCACATCGTCCGCGAGATCGGCCAGGTTGCGGCGCGTTCCGCCGGCAATGCAGCCGGCCGCAGCGAGCTCGGCCGCGCCGGTGAGCAGCGGCACGGCATCCGTATGGATGACCGCGCTGGCGCCGCTCGCGCGGAGCATGTTGCGCAGATGGCCGAGCAGGCCGAAGCCGGTCACATCCGTGGCGGCCGACACACCGACGCGAAGCATCGCCTCCGCCGCACCACGGTTGAGCGTGGTCATGGATGTGACCGCTTCACGGACGATGTCGTCCGACGCGACGTCGCGCTTGATGGCCGTGGCGATGACTCCGGTGCCGATCGGCTTCGTGAGCACGAGCACATCCCCGGCCCGCGCACCGCTGTTCGTCGTGATCCGTGCCGGCTCCGCCTCGCCGATCACGCACAGGCCGAACTTCGGCTCCGAATCGTCGATCGAGTGTCCGCCAATGACGGCGATCCCGGCCTCCAGCGCCGCTTCGCCGCCACCGCGCACGATCTCCTCGAGGATCCCGCGCCCGAGCAGGTCGCGCGGAAACGCAATGAGGCTGAGCGCGAAGAGCGGTCGCGCACCCATCGCGTAGATGTCGCTGAGCGCGTTCGCGGCGGCAATGCGGCCGAAGTCGTACGCGTCGTCGACGATGGGCGTGAAGAAATCCACCGTCGCCACCAGACCGCGCTTCGAATCGATCTGGTAGACGGCCGCGTCGTCGGACGTGCTCGCATCGATGAGCACCGCCGGATCGTCGTACGGCACCAGGTGACGCAGGACCTGCGTCAGCTCGACACTCCCGAGCTTACAGGCTCAACCCGCGCCGTGTGAGAGCTGCGACAGACGCAGCTTCTCCCTCTGGTCCCGGTCCGCTTCCACGTTCTTCATGCGCGCATAGTAAGCGCGCAGCGGCGAGGGCGCGAGCAACGCACGGGGAACGAAGCTTGCGCCCTGCCGGCGTAATGTTGTCGCAGCAGAAGTGGAGGTCGGCATGAACGAGCGAGGCGGCAAGCGCAGGGATCAGGACGCGCCGCGCAACGTACACCACAGTGGCTCCGCGGAGCCGGACGCCCGCAACTCATCCGGTGTCGATGCGCACGACCCGGTCGATCCGGCGGAACCGAACGAGTGGCGCAGCGGCTTTGGCGCCTATGGACTGAGCCGCGATACTCCGCCACACGGCAGAGGCAGCAACCGCCGCAGCGAACCCGAGCAGGCGCAGCGCACGCGAACCGGGTACGGCGAGCAGGGATTCGGTACGGGCGAACGGCGCGGCTGGGGCGGCGGACCCCGCGGCGGCTACGGAGGCGGTGAGCCGGGCGGAATGCACGGCGGGCGCGGTGGCGGATGGGCCGCCGGCGAGCAGCGCTACGAGCGCGGTCGCGGGCCGCGCAGCTGGGGGCCGTACGGCTGGGGAGCCGACGCTCCCTGGCGCCACAGCGAGTTCGCCGGCCGCGGCGAGTTCGGTTCCGTTCCACCCTCCGGCTGGACCGAAGAGGACGGCCTCTCGACCGGGACCGCGGCGGACGCGTGGGCACCGCGCGACCACTGGAACGTGCCGGGGCCCTACAGCGGACGCGGCCCCGAGGGCTACCGCCGCTCCGAGATCGCCATTCGCGAAGACGTCTGCGAGCGACTCACGCGACACGGCGAGATCGATGCGAGCCGCATCAGCGTACGCGTCGAAAACAACGAGGTGATCCTCGAAGGGTACGTCGACAGCCGGGCAGCCAAGCGCATGGCCGAGGACACCGCCGAGTCCGTCTCCGGCGTCCGGGACGTGCACAACCGGCTCAGGATCGGCTGAGGCACGAACGAATTCGGGAGCGGATCGGTTTTCGGGAGCCGGTCGAGTCAGCGGCGTCCCTCGGGCGACGGGCTGGCGGCCGGCTCCCGCGCTCTCCAGATGTTTCCCGAGGGGATCGGTCCGGAAGGGAACGCACGCCCACCCTGCGGAGGTATATGGAGCCGACCGGGTCCCGCTCTCCTCCCGGTGTCGGGTGCGGCGACGGTGCCGGCCCGGACGACTCCCTTCGCTGGAGGTTGTCATGCGTCCGTATGCGCGGACGGTGAGGTGGGCGGCGCTGGTGCCGGTGCTGGTGGTCGCGGGTGGCTGCGGCGGTCGGCATCATCTGGCGAGCTACGACTTTGCGGGGCGCACGGTGGCGATCGTGCACGTGACGCCGACGTCGAGCGATCTGCGGATGGGCGTGTACTCGGCGGATCGAGACGACCCGGTGAGCATGATAGCGGCGGCGGGATCGCGCGTGGCGGTGGAGCTGGAGGCGCGGCGGGTACGGTCGCGGCTGGACAGTGCTGCGGCGCGGGTGTCGCTGGGGACGCGGATGGCGGACCGCACGGCGGACCGCACGACGATGTACCTGGGCGCGCGGCGAGTCGATGCGCCGTCATCGGCGGACTACGTGCTGGATCTGCG
Organism: Longimicrobiales bacterium; assembly: GCA_036374995.1. GTDB lineage: Bacteria > Gemmatimonadota > Gemmatimonadetes > Longimicrobiales > RSA9 > SH-MAG3. The sequence continues at coordinate 16,480 of DASUSS010000111.1, forward strand.
GGTGCGCAGTTTCGGCGTGAGCGCGAAGAGCTGGCAATCGGCCGCGCAGGTATTCCTGGAGGCGGACGTCGTGCTCCTGGACGCGGCGACGGGCACGGAGATCTGGACGACGCGCGTGAACGGCTGGGACAACATCACGCCGCATGTGGTCCGCACGGGCGACGTGCCGCGGGACATCATCACGGCGGCGGGCCTGCTCACGGTGTCGACAGAGGATCTGGAGCGGACGCTCGAGCGCGTGGTCGATGTCTCGGCGGATGCGGTGACGGACGAGCTGCGGGAGAAGCTGCGGGACGTGCGGCGCGACCGCATCTCGCGGCGGTAGGCTTCGTCCGGAGCGCCGTCCCGGCTGACCGTGGCCCTTCCGGCCATGGTCAGCGCTTCGGCGCGGCGTCGTAGAGCCGCAGAAAATGCGGCATGCCGTGGAAGTGATCGACGTGATCGGGCGCGGAGTTGCCGGCGAACCCGAGAATCACGAGCGCGCCGGCATGCACGCTGCTGAGCTGCTGCATTCCGGCGGGTCCCCATTCGAGCACGGCCGAGCGCTCGAGGCCGAGCGAGCGGATGATCCAGTCGGTCGTCTCGGTCGTGCTCGCGAACGTCCCCGGGAAGATCTCGGAGTGCGTGATGACCAGTCGCCGTCTGCCGGCGACGGCGTCACGGGCGAGGCGGAGGAACGGCGCGAGCAGGTTAGTGTCGAGCTGACCGCCCTGGTGCAGCACGCGGCCCGCCGGCACGTACGCGGTGTGGAGTCCGTCGAGCAGCAGCACGCCTTCGATCCGCGCCGCGCTGGCCGGCTCGCGCAGGATCGCGCGGATCGCACCATACCCCGCACTGAACCCGCTGAGCACGACGGCATCGAATTCCCTCCTGCCCGTCACCCGTGACACTTCTGCCATCAGCCGCGTGAGAGCGGCAGGGTCGGCGAACGGTCGCTGGTACGCGCTCGATCCCGCGCCGAGGTGCACGGTAACGGCGATGTACTTCCGATCGCTCTCGGCCGCAGCGCGTTCCGGCACGAACGCGGCGCCGTGGAAGTGGATCAGCAGCGGCGCGGGCTCCGGTGCGTCCTCGGGCACGAAGACACGGACGGGGCTCGAGAGCACGCCATCGATGAGGTGTCGGCGGCCGCGCACGGTGTCCGTTTCGGCCATGCGCTCATGTGCGCGCGTGTGCTCGACCATGGGGGACGGGTTCTGCGCGGCCGGCTGCGGCGTGATCCGGCAGGCGCTGACCAGTGTGACGAGGACGAGCGGTACGCGTTTCACCATTCGAGATGCGGCTTCGCTGCGCGGGCGTCCGTCGGGCGTCCGCGCAGCGAGGCCGGCCGTGAATCAGGAAGCGGGGCAGCCGGCTGCGCCATCCAGCCGGGCACATGCCGTGGTACGGTACTCCATGGAGTGCGGGTCGCGCGAGTAGATCACGGCCCACTCCGCGGAGGCGGGGATCTGGGTCATCGCGGACAGCTCCGGCTGACCGGCGGCAATCGCGATGTCGGTCAGCATCTGCGACACGATCTCCGGCTGTCCGCCCGGCGTCGATGCGGCCCGGTAGAACCGCGTGCGGTAGTAGCCGCGCCCGCCGGTGTTCCGGATCCGCAGCGTCACGTCGTCCCAGCCGGGGTTCCCGGGCACTCTCGTGGCCGACGTGATCTCGACGTTCACCGACGGCAGCACGGTCACCTGCCCGTGCGCGGTCTCCGATCCGAGCGTGGCCCGCACGGTGGCCGTGCCGGCACCGACAGCCGTCACCATGCCGGCGCGCGAGACCGTGACGACGCCGGGATTCAGGCTCTCCCATGCCGGCAGGGCGTCCGTACCGGAAACGCTCGCCTCGAGCTGCTTCGAGTCGCCGACGGCTTCCAGAATTACCGCCTGCACGCCCATCAGCTTCTGATCGGTCGGCGATTCACAGGCGACGAAGAGCAACAGGAGTACGGCGAGATAGCTCAGACGGGCTCTGTTCTGCATGGGTTCCTCTCCAGTGTTCGCGTGGTTGGTCGTGCCGCCACTGCCGGTGCGGTCCAACGAAACTGGAGGGGACGTATTAACCGGTGATTAAACGCGGGCGCGGCCAGCCATTGAGCGTGCCGGTTCCCCGGCCCGCCGGACGATGCGGATGATCATGTGTGCGCGGCCGCCGCGCGGAGCGTGCGCAGGCGGAGCATGGTCCGGATGCCGAGCACCGGTCCGAGCGCGAGCATGCCGAAGGCGGGTCCCCAGCCGAACCGCGTCGACACTTCGACGGTGAGCCAGATGGAGAACGCGGTGAGCAGGAAGCCGAGCGACGTCTGGAGAGTCAGCGCGGTACCCACCGCGTGCGTCGGCGCGACTTCCGTCACGAGTGCCGAGAACTGAGCCGAGTCCGCGACCACCGCGAACCCCCAGAGGAGCGCGAGCGCCACGACGATTGGCGCGGGCGCAGCCGACAGCCAGCCGATCACGAGGGCGCACGCGCCGCTGACCGCCATTGCGAGCGCCGCGATGTTCTCCCGGCCGAAGCGGTCCGCCCATACTCCTGCCGCAACCGAGCCCGCACCGCCCGCGGCAATGGCGCCGAACGCGACGAAACCGGCGAGCATGAGCGCCTGTGCGGCACCGGTGCCGCGGGCGGCGAAGAAATCGTGGAAGAAGAGGCTGACGCCGGCCCACATCGCGTACAGCTCCCACATGTGACCGAGATATCCGCCGATCGCGAGCCGCGTCTCGCGGTGGCGCACGATCGTCGCGACGAGTCGCAGCGAGAACGGCCGTGACGGGAAGGGGAACGGCCCGTCGCGGTACGCTGCCGCGATGAGGGCGGCCGCGAGCAGAGCACCCATGGTCGTCGTCACCACGACGAAGCGGTAGTCGACCGTGCTCACGGCGCCGATGAGGTACGGGAGCGCCTTGCCGACGGTCAGCGCACCGACCACCGTGCCGATCGCGAGCCCGCGCGACGCGCGGAACCACGTCGCCGCCATCTTCATGGCCGGCGGATAGACACCGGCCAGGAAGAACCCCGTGAGGAACCGCGACACGAGGGCGGAGCCGGGTCCCGAGGCCACGAGGAGCGCCGCGTTCGCGGCGGCGGCCGCAACGGCGCTGGCGGCGAGGTACCGCCGCGCGGGGATGAGGTCCGCGAGGTTCAGGAGTGCGGCGAGTGCCGTGCCCGCGACGAAGCCCAGCTGGACCGCGGTGGTCAGGCTCGCGGCGCCGCCGGCGTCGAGGTCCCAGAGCGCCGCGAGCTGGGCAGCGGTCGCGCTCGCCGTGAACCAGAGCGACATCCCGAGCAGCTGGGCAACGGAGAGGATCGCGAGAATGGCCCAGCGGGCCGGCGGCTCGACGGCCGGCGCGGCCGCAACGGCGGCCGAGGCGCCGGTGATTTCGCTCGTGGGACCAGGCATCGGCCCATGATGGGGCGTGTAACTCCAAATGGGAATGGTCCTTGCTCTTCCCCCGGTAACGAGTCCCCCTGGGGAGGAGCTGATGAGCGATTACAGGAAGCCGGGCACCGCCCCGGAGTTCGATACAGAGGAAGGCCTTTCTCTGGCACTGTCGTATCTGGAGGACCCGTCGAATGTGCCCTGTCCGAAGTGCGGCCCGGGGAACATGGAGGTGGTCTGCTACCTGGACGCGCGCAACATGGAGAAGGGGCGCGTCGTTCCCATCGCGCCCGAAGACGACTACACCGTGGTGCTGTACTGCCACGCGTGCGGTCGCGCGGCAGCGCTCGACCTGAGTCGCGAGGAGCAGGGCCGCGACGCCGCCTGACCGTGCGCCCGCGAGGGGAAGGCGGGGCCGCGGCAGAGACGCCGCCGGCCCCGCTCGCATTTCGGGGGCTCAGAAGAAGAAGACGCCCTCCGAACCCGTGAACCGCGGATTGACGACGTTGTTGAAGATCGAGCCGAACCGGTAGCTGATGCCGCCGCTGATGAAGAAGCGGTAGCTCGTTGCCAGCTCGCGTTGCCGCAGCAGCACCTCCTCCTGCGTGAGGCCACCCCGCGCGAGCGCGATCTGGTTGCGCACGAGCGAGTAGTTGCCGAACACGTTGAGCGAGAACCCCTTGAAGAGGCGGATGTCCGAGAGTCCGCTGAACACCGAAATGCTGTACTTGCTGCGATCGTGAAGGTACTGGGAGCCATCGACACTCATGTTGACGGCGCCCCAGGGCTGGCGCGTGGCATAGCCGACCGTGAGCGAGTGGAGCGGACGGGTCTCCTCGATCTCGCCGTAGATCGTGGTGTCTCGATACTGCTGCGCGCGCATACCGACGGCATAGAGCGCCGTGAGCTGCCGGCGCGTCGACTCCGCGTACGGGAAGGCATTCACCTCGATGGCAGGAGTAATCGTGAACGACAGCGAGGTGTTGCCGAACGTCGATGTACTGATGACGGTGCGCGCACCGAGCGACAGCCGCTGCCCGACGCTCTTCACGATCAGCGCGTTCCCGGAATAGGTCCGCGTGAAGGACGTGATCGTGGTGTCGCCGTCCTCGACGGGGAACGTGAACGACTGCTCGCTGTAGTTCCCGTTGAACGACAGGTTCAGCTTCCACTGTTCCGTCGTGCGATTGCCCGTGAGACCGGTGGAGATGCGGAACGCGTTGCGCGTGCTTTCGCCATCGACGTTGCCGTTGAGGCTGACCCGGAACGTCCAGAAGTTCCACGGGTCCCGCTCCGGCGCAGCCGTCGGTTCGGTGCCGGGGTCCTGCGGCTCCAGAGAGATCGTCAGGCGACGCCCGAGCGGCGATGCCGAAATGAAGGGGACGAGACCGAGCTTGACGGTCTGGACGATGCCCCGCCGCCTGATGTCCTCCGTGTCGTCGGCACGTGCAGCATACAGCAATGTGTCCGCCCGGCCGGCGTGGCTGCGCAAACCGATGAACTCCAGCGTGTACCGCCGACCGCCGCCGCCGGTCGCCTCCGACGTGCCCAGGATGTGGACGTCGGCGTCGGCACGATCGCGCATGTAGTCGACCCACGGGATCTCGGTGCGCAGGAAGTCCATATCGCAGCGGAAATCGCAGTCGACGAAGACGCGCAGGGGCTCCGTGAGCTCCTGTGCGCTCGCGCCGGCCGCCGACACGATGAGGAACAGCCCGGCCAGGGCGTAAGGCCGAGGAATCATGAACGCACCTCCGGCGTAGCCGGTCCGGGGGGCCGCTCTCGTCGTGGAGTCGGCCGCACGATGGCGAGTATGGTGGCAGATCGGGCCGGATCGGAACACGGCCGACGCACCAGGATCGGGCAGTGCATCCCGTAACCGCAAGGGGAACGCGAAAGCGTGGACACGATGAGGGAGTCCGGCAGCCGTTGCAGCCTGCTTCCGGGACGGCTTACCTTCAGAGTCGGAGGACGATGGCCAAATGAGCAAATTCGCGAAGGGGAAGTCGTGGATCGAGCATCGCCTCGATTCCGATCTCGCCGTGGATGACCGCCACTACACGGTAAATCTGCTCGCGCGGAAGGGGACGGGGGTCCAGGGCTTCCGCGTGACCGTGGTCTACCTGCCGCACGATGGCAGCGATTCGATCGAGCGCGATCTGCCGAACGCAGCAAGCACTGCGGATGTGCATCGCATGACGCGCGAGCTGAGCGCGGACCGGGCGCGGCTGGCAGCGTTGTGCCGGGAGCCCCAGTCGACGTGAGCGTGCCGGCGCGATCCGCGCGCGCCCGGTTCGCGGACGCCGTGCGGCTGCCGGAGCCGGACGTCGATCTGGCGCAGGCGGCGCTGCTGATCGCAGCCGAGGAGTATCCGCAGCTCGCGCCGGAACCGTATCTGCGCCGGCTCGACGAGCTGTCGGAGCGCGTGCGTGATCGTCTGTGGAACGAGACCGCACCCATCGTCGTGCTTCAGGAGCTGAGCAGAGTCCTCTTCGAGGAGGAGGGCTTCCGCGGCAACCGGATGGAGTACTACGACCCGCGCAACTCGTTTCTGAACGATGTCATCGATCGCCGGCTCGGTATCCCGATCACGCTGAGCATCCTCTACCTGGAGGTGGGCTGGCGGCTCGATCTGCCGCTGCAGGGCGTCAACTTCCCGGGCCACTTCCTCGTGCGCTACGCCGGCGAGGCGATGCAGCTGCTCATCGACCCGTTCCAGGGCGGGATGCTTCGCTTCGAGGACGAGGCGCAGGACCTGCTCGATCACGTGTATGGCGGCTCGGTGCGCATGCAGCCGGAATTCCTGCGCGTCGCCGACCGTCACGACATCCTCGTGCGGCTGCTCTCCAACCTGAAGGGCAACTACCTGAACCGCCGCGATGACGTGCGTGCGCTGTCCGCGATCGAGCGCATCCTTCTGGTGCGGCAGGATTCCGCGGATGATGAGCGCGACCGCGGCATCGTACTGACGCGGCTCGGCCGCGAGCGCGAGGCCGCATCCGCGCTGCTCAGGTATCTCGACCTCGTGCCGGACGCGCCCGATACGGCGCGCGTTCGGTTGCTCCTCGACCAGCTGGAGACCGGGACGTGAGTGTCCTCGACGGCGCGCACGACGCGGCGGGCGCGCGCTGGACGGGCACGGGTCCGGTTCGCGTGCCCCGCAACTACGGTGATCCCGCGGCGGAGTACGAGGCGGCGCGCGGCGGCGCCGTCGTCGCCGATCGCAGCGACCGCCGCTTCGTGCGCGTGTACGGCCGCGATCCCGTGAAGATGATGCAGGGCCTGATCTCGAACGACATCGCGAATGCGCCGCCGGACCGTGCGGTATATGCCGCGGTGCTCACGCCGAAGGGCAAGATGATCGCGGATGTGCGCGTGGTGCGTCACGGCGCAGATCTGCTGCTCGAGACGGATGCCGCCGCGGTCGAGCCGCTCATGGCGCACTTCCGCAAGTTCGTGCCGCCGCTATTCGCAAGGTTTGAGGATGCCAGCGGCGCATGGAGCGAGGTCGGAGTGTACGGGCCGCGTGCGCGCGCGACGATCGAGCATGTGCTCGACACCGCGCTGCGCGCCGAGCCGACCGAGGACGATCTCGCCGAGGCGACTCTGGGCGAGACGCCGCTGCTGATCATCGGCACTGCCGGCTTCGGCGTGCCCGGGTTCGACATCCTCGTTCCGGCCGACGGCGTGGAGCGCGTCTGGAACGCACTCTCCGCGGCGGGCGCGCGGCCGGTCGGTCACGCCACGCTCGACGTCCTGCGCATCGAGGCCGGGACTCCCCGCTGGGGCGCGGAGCTGACCGAGAACACGATTCCGCTCGAGGCAGGGCTGCGCACGCGCGCGATCAGCGAGACGAAGGGCTGCTATACGGGCCAGGAAGTCATCGTGAGGATCCTGCACCGCGGTCACGTGAACTGGCTGCTGCGCGGCGTGCTCCTAGGTGACGCCGCCGCGCCGTCGCGCGATACGCCACTGGTGGATCCGACCGACCAGCGGAAGGTCGGGCGCATCACGAGCTCGGCGTGGTCGCCCCGGCTCGGACAGACGATCGCGCTCGCGTATGTGCGGCGGGAAGTCGAGCCGGGGGCGATCGTGGCGCTGGAGTCCGGGACGGGGAATCCGGTGCGGGTCATGGCGTTGCCGTTCCCGGCGGACCCCGCGGACGCGGCACCAGATTTCTGAAATGGCGCATGGCGCCATGGAAACGCCCCCGCCCGGACCCCTAGATTGGGGCGCAGCTCGAGCGTTTCCGCGCCGCGCAGCGGCGCATGCCCGTGATCGCCGGGTCGGCGTCCGCGGCCAGCATGGCCGCACGAGTCATTTCAGAAATCTGGTGCCGCGTCCGCGGAGGGGTCCATGGAGGCAGTGAGGGAAGCCAGACGCGCGCTCAATCGACTGAACCGCGCTCTCGAGAAGGCGCGGGCGGAGCTCGATGCCGTGGCCGGCACGCTGCGTCACGCGGAAGCAGGTGACTTTCCCGCAGCCGAGTTCGACGCCGCGGCGGATCACATTGCGAGCGCGATCGGATTCGTGGAGGAGCAGGAGCAGCGGCTGCAGGAGAAGATCCTCCATGCGGGCGGTCTCGAGCCGGGGCGGGTGCGGCGCGGCACATGAGTGAGTTCGATCTCTTCGTGTACGGCACACTGCGGAGCGGCGAGCCTGCGAATGCGCGGCTGTCGGGCTGCGAGAAGGTCGCGGATGCATCCGTTCGCGGCACGCTGTACGACATCGACGGGCGATTCCCGGCGCTGCTGCCGTACGGCAATGATGTGATCGCGGGCGAGGTATGGCGGTGCCCGGCGGACCTGCTGCCCGAGCTCGACCGTTACGAGGGCACCGGGTCGGGGCTGTTCCGGCGCATCGGCACCGCCGTGACGACCGACCATGGCGGTGAGCTGGCGTGCTGGGTCTACGCCGCCGGGCCGGCGCTGTCACGCAGGCTCACACCCGAGCGACGCCTCGCACCCCGTCACGGCGATGCGCTACAGCGGATCGGGGATCGGCCGCAGACGCCGCCCTGAGGCGGCTGCGCGGCGTCCGCGCTGGATTCCAGGACCTGCCTTCGGGCAGCAGACCCATCACCGCCAACGAAGGGAATCGCAATGGCATTCGACGCGACGCCGGCCGTCGAGCTGCGCGGCGTCTCGAAGAGCTACGACGGCTTCCAGGCCGTCAAGCCTCTCGATCTGCTCGTGCCGCAGGGTGCGACGTACGGCCTGCTCGGGCCGAACGGTGCGGGCAAGACGACGACGATCCGCATGGCGCTGCGCATCATCCAGCCGGACACGGGGGAGATCCGCATCCTCGGCAAGCCGCAGTCGCAGGAGGGTCTCGACCGGATCGGGTATCTGCCCGAGGAACGGGGCGTCTACCGGCGCATGCGCGTGCGCAAGCTGCTGACGTTCTTCGCCGAGCTGAAGGGCGTACGCGCGCGCGACGCGCGTCCGCGCGTGGATCAGTGGCTGGAGCGCATGGAGCTCACGGACCGGGCGAACGCGAAGGTTCAGGAGCTGTCGAAGGGCATGCAGCAGAAGATCCAGTTCATCGGATCGATCCTGCACGATCCGGAGATCGTCGTGCTGGACGAGCCGTTCAGCGGGCTCGATCCGATCAACCAGCGCGTGCTGCGCGATATCATCACGGAGCTCAAGGCGAAGGGACGCACGATCATCTTCAGCACGCACATCATCGAGAATGCGGAGCGGATCTGCGACCACGTCTGCATCATTGCGCGGGGCGCGAAGGTCGCGGACGGCACGATTGCGCAGGTGAAGCGCGAGCATGGCAACGAGTACGTCGCACTGCGCCTCGCCGAGTGGAACGCCGATGCGACCGCGCAGCTCCGCCGCATGAGGGACGTGGCGCAGGTGCGGGAGCACGGGAACGAGGTGGAAGTCGCGCTGCGCGACGGCGCGGATCCGCAGGCTCTGCTCGAGCAGCTGGTGCAGGCCGGCGTGCGCCTGCGCCGGTTCGAGGTCACGGAGCCGTCGCTCGAGCAGATCTTCATCGAACGGGTCGGAGCCCAGTCAGCGGACGCGGAACAGGAGCTGGTTCATGTCTAGGATAGCGCCCGTAATCAAGCGGGAGTTCACGGAGGCGGTCGGCTCGAAGGCGTTCCTGATCGGTACCATCCTGGGCCCCCTGCTGATCTTCGCCCTGTTCGGCCTGCAGTTCCTCGTCATCGCGAAGGGCGGCGGCGGTGAGCACCGCGTCGCGATCCTCGACGCGACGGGGCGCGGACTCGGTGAGCGCGTGGTGCAGCAGATCGACGAGCGGGATGCAGCGCCGTCGTTCATCTCGCGCGCGACGTACAGGCTGACCGTCGAGACACCGGAACCGGGCGCAAAGGCCGCTGAATTCGCGCGCGCGTCCGGGCGTGTGGTGGCGAAGGAGCTCGACGGCTTCCTGTGGATCCCGCCGGAGGTGATCGACGGGGCCGCGGTCGAGTACGAGGGGAGCAACGCGACGAACTCGCAGGTGACGAGTGAGCTGCAGCGTGCCGTGCAGCGTGTGGTGCAGTCGGAGCGTCTGCGGGCCGAGGGCATCGACGAGACGCGGCTGGGTGGCGCGCTGCAGGCGGTCGACATGGAGATCGCGAAGACGGGCGAGCGCGGTCAGGTGGGCAATCCCATGGCCGCGCGGCTGCTCGCGTTCGGCATGGCGTTCGCCATCTACATCGTCGTGATCATGTACGGCCAGTCGATCATGACGAGCGTGCAGGAGGAGAAGCGGGATCGGATCGTGGAGCTGATCGTGAGCTCGGTGCGCGCGCGTGACCTGCTCGTCGGCAAGGTCGTCGGCATCGGCGCGGCCGGTGTGCTCCAGATGGTGATCTGGGTGGCGGCGGCGGCACTGCTGCTGACGCAGGGCGTCCTGCTCGCGTCCGCGCTGGGCGCGAGCCAGACCACCATCGATGCCATGTCGCAGGGCGGGATCATGCCGGACGTGCCGATCACTGTCGGCATCGCGTTCGTGCTGTACTTCGCTGGAGGGTTCTTCCTCTTCGCGACACTGTTCGCCGTGGTCGGCTCCATCGTCACGAACGCGCAGGAGGCGCAGCAGTTCGTGTTTCCGGTGCTGATGCCGTTCGTGCTCGGGCTCTTCATTGCGATGCCGGCAGCGGAGAACCCGAACAGCAGCGTGGCACTGATCGGCTCGCTCGTGCCGTTCACGTCACCGATGGTGATGCCGGTGCGCGTGAGCGTAGCCGGCGTGGAGCCGTGGGAGCTCGCGGCATCCATCATCCTGCTGTACGCTACGGCCGCGGCCATCATCTGGATGGCCGGGAAGATCTATCGGGTGGCGATCTTCGCGACCGGCCAGAAGCCGACCGGCCGCGAGATCGCGCGCTGGATCAGGGCCGCGTAGCTCCTCTCGTCACTCGGTCACGCCGACCCCCGCCTCCCGGATCGCAGCGGCACCGACGCGCTGCGGCTGGGGGCGGGGCGGCTCCTCCGGCTGGACGGCGAAACCGATGCGGCCACCGCGCGGGCTCTCCTGCTTCAGGGTGCGGACGAGGTCGCGGTACTCGCGGTCCATCTCCGGCGTCACGGATGCGCGCGTCTCGCCGAGCGCGTCCTCGAAGAAGCGCATGGACACGGTCTCGACGTCCAGATCTTCGCGCAACGCCTGCAGCCCCGCCCGGCGCACGACATCCTCCAGGTCCGCACCGGTGTAGCCCTCGGTCCGGGACGCGATGCTCTCCAGATCGACATCCTCGCCGAGCGGCATGTCGCGGGTGTGGATGCGCAGAATGTGCAGTCGACCCTCACGCTCGGGCACCGGCACGTAGATCAGCTCATCGAACCGCCCGGGCCGGAGCAGCGCCGCATCGAGCAGCCCGGGCCGGTTCGAGGCGGCGATCACGACGACGCCCCGCAGCTCCTCGAGCCCGTCCAGCTCGGCGAGCAGCGTGTTGACCACGCGCTCGGTGACGGCCGGCTCGCCGAGTCCGCCGCCGCGCGCGGGTGCCATCGAATCGATCTCGTCGAGGAAGATGACGGTCGGCGCGACCTGACGCGCTCGCTGGAACAGCCGCGAGACCTGCCGCTCGGACTCGCCATACCACTTCGACAGCAGGTCCGATGACTTCGCGGCGATGAAGTTCGCTTCCGCTTCGCGCGCGACCGCCTTTGCGAGCAGTGTCTTGCCCGTCCCCGGCGGGCCGAACAGCAGAAAGCCCTTGGCGGGGCGGATGCCGAGTCGCTCGAAGCTCTTCGGATGCTTCAGCGGCAGCTCGACGCCATCGCGCAGCTCGCGCTTGGCATCCTCCAGCCCGCCCACATCGCTCCAGCCGACATCGGGTGCCTCGATCATGATCTCGCGCAGTGCCGAGGGCTGCACGCGCTTGAGCGCACGCATGAAGTCGTCGCGCGTGACCCGCAGGTTCTCCAGCAGCTCGGCGGGGATCTCGCCCGAATCGAGATCCACGCCGGAGATGCTCCGGCGCAACGTCTCCATTGCGGCCTCGCGCGCGAGGGCGGACATGTCGGCGCCGACGAAGCCGTAGGTCACGCGGGCGAGCTCATCGAGATCGACGCTCTGCTCGAGCGGCATGCCGCGCGTGTGGATCGCCAGGATCTCGCGACGGCCCTGCACATCCGGCACGCCCATGACGATCTCGCGGTCGAACCGGCCGGGCCGGCGCAGCGCCTCATCGATCGCATCGACGCGGTTCGTCGCGCCGATGACGACCACGTTCTGGCGCGGCTCGAGGCCATCCAGCAGCGTGAGCAGCTGTGCGACGACCCGCCGCTCGACCTCGCCCGTGACCTCCTCCCGCTTCGGCGCGATCGAATCAATCTCGTCGATGAAGATGATCGATGGCGACTGCTGCTGCGCCTGCTGGAATACCTCGCGCAGGCGCTGCTCCGATTCGCCGTAATACCGTCCCATGATCTCCGGGCCGGCAATGTGGAAGAACCGCGCGTCCGCCTCGTGCGCGACCGCGCGGGCGAGCAGCGTCTTGCCCGTGCCGGGCGGGCCGTACAGCAGCACGCCCTTGGGCGGATCGATGCCGAGCCGCTGGAACAGCTCGGGGTGCTTCAGCGGCAACTCGATCATCTCGCGAACCTGACCGAGCGTGTCGCCGAGACCTCCGAGATCGTCGTACGTGATCGCGGCCGGCCGCTGCTCGTCCGCCTCGACGAACTCCGGCAGCAGCTCGATCTCCGTTTCCTGCGCGATCTGAACGACCCCGCGCGGGACCGTCGTGATCACCCGAAGACGGATTTCCTGAAGACCGAACGCCGGCTGCTCGAAGAACATCCGGAACAGATCGTCCGGCACGCCGCCCGGCTGCATCTGGTTGCGCTGGTAGATCGATGTGGAGATGATGTCGCCGGCGACGAGCGGGCGCTGGAACAGCGTGCGCCGCAGCATCTCGCCCGAGCCGACCAGTCGCAGGTTCTTCTGCGCCGGCGCCAGCTGGATGCGCCGCGCCGGGCGCGTATCGGCGATGCGGACGGCAACGTGATCGCCGATGCTCACACCGGCATTGCCGCGCTGGAGACCGTCCAGGCGGATGACATCCAGACCCTCGTCCTCGGAATAGGGCGGCAGCGCCAGAGCAGCCGTGGGGCGCTTGCCGCTGATCTCGATGACCGCGCCCTCGCGGATGCCCAGCTGCTGCATCGACTTCCGGCTCATGCGGGCCGTTCCCGTGCCGACATCCTGCGGCTTCGCCCCCGCGACCTGCAGCTTCGTGCTGTCCTGCGCCTGTTCGGACATCCAGTGCCTCCCCGCACCGCTGATTGCCCACCCCCTCGCCCGTCCCGCGCGAAAGCGCAAGAAGCGTGCGGACACACGGATGGGGCACTCCACCAGTCCCTGACATCTCCTCACGAGTTCCTGACGGCTTTCTGACGCGTGCCCGACCTGCCGGCGCGGCGGGCGTGCCAGATTCCAGCAGGCCGCCGGATCTGTACGGGCGGCCGGGGAGACGAGGCGTGTCGACTTCATCCGGCGGGGCAGGGCGCGGATGGATCGGCACGTTCTCGTTTCTTGCATGTACTCCGCGGGAGGGGAGCGTGAACCTTCAGGGGCGGGTGCGTGATGGTGAAGGCCGTGCTGCTGGATGTGGATGGAACGCTGATCGACAGCAATGATGCGCACGCACGGGCGTGGGTGGAAGTCGGCGCGGAGCTCGGCTACGACATCGAGTTCGGTCATGTCCGCAGGTTGATCGGGATGGGCGGCGACCGCGTGCTGCCGCAGCTGACCGGTCTGGAAGAGGAGAGTGCGGAGGGGAGCAGGGTGCTCGATCGGCGCGGCGAGATCTTCCGGGAGCGCTACCTGCCGCGACTGCGGGCATTTCCCGGCGCGCGCGAGCTGCTGGAGCGGTTGCGCGCGGATGGGAAGACACTCGTCGTCGCCACGTCGGCGGGTGCAGAGGACCTGAAGGCGTTGCTGCAGCAGGCCGGCATCGAGGACCTGATCGAGGATTCAACGAATTCCGACGAGGCGGAGTCTTCGAAACCCGCGCCGGACATCGTGGAGTCCGCGCTGGCGAAATCGGGTGTGACGGCGGCGGACGCCGTCATGCTCGGCGATACGCCGTACGATGTGAAGGCGGCGCGGCGTGCGGGCGTGCGGGTCGTGGCGCTGCGCTGCGGCGGCTGGCGGGACGCGGATCTGCGCGGCGCCGCCGAGATCCACGAGGATCCGGCGGAGCTGCTGGCGCACTACGGCCGCTCGCTGCTGTCCGGCTGAGCGGCCGCGCCGGCAGTTCGCGCGCGCGCACGCGGCCGCGTCATTCGCTCGCGCAGGACGAGCTCGAGCGTACGCCAGACGGTGCGTGCCATGATGCGATGGCCGGCAGCGTTCGGGTGGATGCCATCGTCGATGTTCAGGGAGGCATCGGCAGCGACACCGTCGAGCAGGAACGGCACGAGCGCCGCATCGTGGCGTCGCGCGAGTCCGGCAAAGACTTCACGGAAAGCGCGCGTGTACGCACCGCCCAGATTGGGCGGCGCCTCCATCCCGATGATGACGAGCGCGATGTCGGGGTAGAGCTCGCGCGCGCGGGCCATGATCGAGTCGAGGTTCGCGCGCAGCTGACGCGTCTCGAGGCCGCGCAGGGCATCGTTCGCGCCGAGCTCGAGCACGAGCACGTCGGCCGGCTGCTGAAGCGACCAGTCGATGCGCCGCAGACCGCCCGCCGATGTCTCGCCGCTGATCCCCGCGTTCGCGACCCGATACGGCAGCCCCGCCGAGTCGATCATCGCCTGAATGACCGCAGGCCAGGCGGCGTCTTCGCCCACACCGTATCCGGCCGTGAGGCTGGTTCCGATGAACAGCACGACGCGCGTGGTGTCCGGCGCGGGCAGTGGTCCGGCGGACGCGGACGTGTCCGGCTCGCCGGGAGGCCCCGACTGCGGAGCGTCGCACGCGGTTAGCGTCGCGATCGAGAGTGCCAGTATTATCCGCCGCATGATGATCATTGCGCGCAATCTGAGTCAGACGTATCGGAGCGGCGACCGGCCGCTGACCGTGCTGAGCGATGTGGATCTGGAGATCGCACCGACCGAGTTCGTGGCGATCCTGGGCCCGTCCGGCAGCGGCAAGACGACGCTGCTCGGCCTGCTTGCCGGGCTCGATACGCCCGCGACCGGCGCCGTCGAGCTGGCCGGGCAGTCGCTGGCCGACCTCACCGAGGACGGGCGCGCGGTGTTTCGTGCGCGGAACACCGGGTTCGTGTTCCAGACGTTCCAGCTCATTCCGACACTGACCGCACTCGAGAACGTGCTCGTGCCGCTGGAGCTCGCTGCCGCCGCCGGCAGCGCGGCGGAGCTGGTCGCTCGTGCGCACACGCTGCTCCACCGCGTGGGCCTCGCGGACCGCACGGACCACTACCCCCAGCAGCTCTCCGGCGGCGAGCAGCAGCGGGTCGCAATCGCGCGTGCGTTCGCGAACTCGCCGAAGATACTGTTCGCCGACGAGCCGACCGGCAACCTCGATGGCGAGACGGGGGGGCGGATCATCGATCTGCTCGTCCGTCTGAACACCGAGAACGAGACCACGCTCGTGCTCGTGACGCACGATCTGGAGCTGGCGGGCCGCGCGGGCCGGGTGATCCGCCTCGCGTCCGGCCGGATCGTCTCCGACCGGCGGCAGGGCTGACGTGCGCGCTCCGTTCTGGCTCGCCTTCGCGCTGCGCGAGATGCGCGCGAGCGCACGTCATCTGGCCGTCTACATGGGCGCCATCACGCTCGGCGTCGCCGCACTCGTGTCGATCAACTCGTTCCGGGCCCAGGTCGTCGCATCCGTGGATGCCGAGTCGAAGGAGCTGCTCGGCGCCGACCTGCGCATCAACGCGAATCGCCCATTCCCGGACAGCGTGACATCCGTGCTCGACTCGGCCGCGGCGGCCGGTGTGCCCGTGTCGCATGTGACCACGACGCTCTCGGTCGCACTGACGCGGCGCGGCACGGTACGCCTCACCCAGGTGCGCGGCGTGGACGGCGGCTACCCGTTCTACGGCGAGATGGTGACGGATCCGCCCGGAATGTGGGGCCGACTGCGCGCGGGGCGCACGGCGCTCGTCGAGCGCTCGCTGCTCGAGCTGCTGGACGTGAGCATCGGGGACTCCATTCGCCTGGGCGAGGTCTGGTTCGAGATCGCGGGCGCCCTGACGCAGCTGCCGCCGGAGATGTCGTTCCGCAATGCCATGGGACCCCGCGTCTTCATCGATGCCGGGATGCTGGCGGAAGCGGGACTGATCCGCTTCGGCTCGCTGGCGCGCTACGAGGCGTACCTGCGCATTCCGGATCCGGCCGAGCTGGAGACGTTCGTCGATCGCAATCACGACATGCTGCGCCGCGCGGGGATCGGGTTCGATACGGCGGCCGAGCAGGCGGAGAGCCTCGCGCGCGCGCTCGATTCGCTCGGCCGCTTCCTCGGCCTCGTCGGCCTGAGCGCCCTCCTGCTCGGCGGGCTCGGGGTAGCGAGCGCGGTGGGCGTATTCGTGAAGGAACGGCGCCGGACGGTGGCCGTGCTCCGCTGCCTCGGCGCGACGCAGCGGACCGCATTCGGCGCATACCTGCTCCAGGCGACGCTGATCGGCACGGCCGGCGCCCTGGCCGGCGCCGTGATCGGCATCGCACTGCAGGCGCTGCTGCCGGCACTCCTCGGGGCCGCGCTCCCGATCGATGTGCCGTTCGCGATCCGCTGGAGCGTGGTCGCGATCGGGATCGGAGTGGGTGCACTCGTCGCTGCGACGTTCGCGCTGCTGCCGCTGCTGGCCGTGCGCGGCATCACGCCGCTGCGCGCGCTCCGACACGATGTCGAGGATCCCGTCGCCAGAATCGATGCGTGGCAGGTCGCGGCGTTCGCGCTCATCGTGCTCAGTGTCGTCGCGGTGGCCGTGTGGCAGGCACCGGTCTGGCCGGCCGGGATCGCCTATGCGGCCGCACTGTTCGTCGGGCTCGCGATTCTGTGGCTGTGCGCACGCGTCCTGATGCTGTTCACCCGGCGCACCGCCCGCGGCGGTGCTCGGCGCGCACACCACGGCGGAGGTGCGCTGCGCGGCCGGTCCTTCGCCGTGCGCCAGGGAATCGCGAACCTGTACCGGCCGCGCAATCAGACCGCCGCCGTGACAATGGCCCTCGGCTTCGGTGTATTCCTGATCGCCACGCTATGGGTCGTACAGCGAAATCTGCTCTCCTGGATGGACACGGATGCGTCCGGGCCGCAGCCGAATCTCGTCTTCTTCGACATCCAGCGCGATCAGATCGAGCCGCTCCGATCGCTGCTCGAGGCGCGCGCGGATGCGCCGCCCGAGATCGTGCCGATGGTGCCCGCACGAATCGCGCGGTTGAACGGCAGGACGGTCGATGAGCTGCTCGAGGAGAGCCCGCGACGCGTCGAGCCGTGGGCCGTGCGCCGCGAGTACAGACACACCTACCGCGACACGATGACGGCAGGGGAAACGCTCGTTGCAGGCGAGTGGTTCGACCGCGCGCCGCCCCCCGAGCCCGGCGTCGCGCGCGTCTCCATCGAGCAGGACGTCGCACGCAACCTCGACGCCCAACTCGGCGACCGCATCACCTGGGACGTGACCGGAGCTCGGGTCGAGAGCGTGATCACCAGCATCCGGGCGGTCGACTGGGCCCGCTTCGAGACGAACTTCTTCTTCGTCTTCGAGCCAGGCGTGCTCGACGCGGCGCCGCAGAGCGCCGTCTCGCTCGTCGCCGTGGCGGCCGATACCGCTCGCGCCGCACTCCAGCGTGCAGCCGTCGAACAGTTCCCGAACGTGTCGGTGGTCGACATTGCGACCGTGCAGCGGACCATCGCGCGCATCGTGAGCCGCGTCACGAGCGCGATCCGGTTCATGGCCGGATTCAGCGTCGCGGCGGGTGCGCTCGTCCTCTTCGGCGCCGTCGCCGCATCGCGCTACCAGCGGGTCCGCGAGAGCGCTCTGCTGCGCGCCCTCGGCGCCACCCGCGCGCAGGTGCGGCGTATCCTGCTCGTCGAGTACGCCATGCTCGGCGCACTCGCCGGACTGATCGGCGTCACGCTCGCCGCCATCGCCGGCTGGCTGCTCGTGCGCTTCATCTTCGAGCTGCGGTTCACGCTGCCCGCAGCTTCACTCGCGTTGATCTTGGTCGGTAGTGCGGCGAGTGCCGCGGTGCTCGGCATGCTGAACAGCAGGGAGGCGCTCCGCAGCACGCCGCTCACGGCACTGCGCGACGCGGAGAGTTAGCGGCGGAGATGGGAGGCAGGGCGGGTGAGCGGTGGAGCGGCGAGCGGTGGAGCCGTCCGCCGCTGCTCCACCGCTCCACCGCTCTCGACTCGACGCTCGACTACTGACCGCCGCCGTGGCGCCGGAGCAGCTCCTCGCGGTACTCCTCGCTCGCAAAGATCGCGACCTCGACGCGGCGGTTGAGCGAGCGGCCCGACTCGGTGTCGTTCGACGCCACCGGCTCACTCTCTCCGAGACCCTGCGTCCGGATCCGGTCGGTCGGCACGCCCTGCGTCACCAGGTAGCTCTTCGCCGCGGCCGCACGCCGCTCCGAGAGGCCCTGGTTGTAGCTGTCCGACCCCTGCGAGTCGGTGTGCCCGACGATCAGCACCTCGGTGTCCGGATAGTTGCGCAGGCTGTTCGCCAGGTTCGTCAGGTTGTCGCGGGCGGCGCCGCGGATCACCGACGAGTCGAAGTCGAACAGGATCCCCGAATCGAACGTGATCAGCAGCCCCTCGCCGTACCGCTCGACGCGCGCACCTTCCAGCTCGCTCGCCAGCTCCTCGCGCTGCTTGTCCATCTGCGCGCCGATCACGGCACCCGCCACGCCGCCGACCGCCGCGCCGATGATCGCGCCCCGTGCCGTCGAGCCCGTCGCCGCGCCCACCGCGGCACCCACCGCACCACCGGCGCCCGCGCCGATGATCGCGCCGCGCTGCGTCTGATTCAGGCTGGAACAGCCGGCGAGCAGCGCCGCCATCGCCACCACAGCCGTGGAATTCCGTAGCATCGTTGTCATAGGTCTACCCTCGGTTGATCGATGATGGCCTCGCATCGGAGACCAGTCGGCGCCAGTGAGGGCAAGGTAGGTGCCAGCGTTACGCCGCGGCAGGGGCTGACCGCCGCGCAACGGCGTCCGCATCCGGGGACGCCGGCATGTGCCGGAACCGGTACATCGCCACCACCACCGCCGCGTGGATGGGAAGAACGAGCGCGATCAGCGGACCGTTCACCTGACGCAGCGACGGAATCGCATGCAGCACCACGCCGAGCACCGACGACGCGAGCAGTGCCAGGGCCACGGGCCATGCGACACGCGCGATCCGCGACCGGCGGCTCCCGACGACCGCGAGCGGCGCGGCGGCAGCCAGGAGCAGTCCGAGCGGGTTGACCTGGAGCAGGTTGAGGTTGGGATACGCCGCCGTATGGTTCGTGAAGAGCCACAGCAGCGCGAGGATCAGCCCGAAGAACCCTGTGGTCAGTCCCCAGAAAAAAATTGCGAGTCCGAGCGCGCCGCGGGCGACGCGACCGGTGCGGGCGCGGCGGGCGAGCAGGAGCAGCGCGCCGGCGAGGGCGAGGCCGAGGAGGAGGAAGTGGACGAAGCGGCGCGGCGCCGCGTCGGGCGGTGGAGCGCGCCGAGCCTCGAACGCGGCGGTTTCCTCGGCGACGAGCGGTACGGTATCGCCCGTCTCCGTGGTGACGCGGATGCCGCGGAGATGGCGGGCGAGCTCCATCGGGATGAAGGCCTCCTCCCAGGCATCGATCGGCTCATCGGTGGGAAGGGCGAGGCCGAGCAGGAGGCCGGCATAGGTAGCGGGTGCGCCGGCAGTGAGGCGCAGGCTGTGGGAGCGAAAGGTGGTGCCGGTCGGGCGGCCGACGAGCGCGGCGCGGAGCGCGCCGCCGAGCGCGCGGTCGAGCGCGTCGCGCACGCGCGTGGAGCAGTTGTCGCGGAAGTAGTCGTACGGGTACATGCGGTTTTCCGGCAGCCAGTTCCACTCGAGGAACTCGCGGAGTGCGTGGCGCTGTGCGGGTGAGAGGTTCAGCTGCTGGAGCGTGACCGAGCGGTCGTAGAAGCTGTAGTTGACGAGCTGCTGCTCCGCCTCGTCGACGCCCATGGAGTACAGCATGTCGCCCCGGAGGAACCGCGGCCAGAAGTCGTCGCCGAAATAGAACCGGCCGTAATCGTAGGCGATCGTGGTCCCGGTCAGCGCGTCGCGGATCCAGATGGCGTTGTGCCCGAACTTCTCCCACACCGCGTCGCCGGGTCCCATGGTGGCGAGGTAGATGGTGAGCTCGGCGCCGGGCTCGCGTGTCTGCGCCGTAGCGGGCAGCGCGTGCGCCGCGGCGAGCAGGAGCGCGGTCAGGAAGCGGATCGTGGGCTGCACGGCGATTCCGTGTTTCGTCGTCGGGGTCACAGGTCGCGGTGCCGGAACGCGAGCCACGCGATGCCGACGAACAGGGCGGTATAGCCGAGCGCGAGTGCAATGGCTTCGGCGCCGGGGAGGAGCGGTGGCAGTCCCTGCCGCGCTTCGTTCAGCTGTGCGAGCCGGTCGGGGTCCCAGATCGCAGGATTCGTGAGCTGGTCGAACACCATGGTGGGCGCGCGGCGCGCGACCGCGATCCAGTACTCGGCGCGGGAGGAGAGCAGCAGGAAGATCGGCATCTGCGCGATCGAGAACACGAACGTGAGCGCGAGCGCGGAGCCGGAGCTGCTCGCGATGATGGCGAACATGAACGCCTGTGCGGCGGTGGCGATCAGATGGACGAAGAAGCCGCCGTACGCGTGGAGCATGGCCACGGGAAGCAGCGGCCCGGTTCCATCGGTGTAGCCGGGGCGTCCGTCGAAGATGGCGAAGACGAGTCCGGTCACGATGGGTGTGATCCAGTAGATCAGGACGAGCAGGAGCGCGAGCAGGAGCTTGCCGGTGAAGAACTGTCCGCGCGAGAGCCCGTCGATCACGTTCTGCCGCTGCGTGCGCCAGGTGCGCTCGCTCGCGACCAGCAGTACGACCGCGACCGTGATGAGCAGCACTCCGAGGCCGCCCGGTCCGCGGAGCAGGTCGAGCCAGTCGCGGGGCAGCGAGAACGGCCGCTCGTCGAGGCCGGCAGCGTGACGGTACTGCGTGATGCCGAGGAACAGCAGGAACATCGAAACGAAGAACCCGGAAGTGACCCAGAAGACGGCGCGGTGCCGCGCCTTGAACCACTCGATGTCGAGAAGCCGGAGCGCCATCATGCGGCCGCCTCCTCGGGAGCGAGATCCGGCCGGTCCCCCGTCAGATCGATGAACACGTCCTCCAGGGACTGCCGCTGGAGCACCAGGTGCGACAGGTACACCTCGCGCTCCGCGAGGAACCGGTTCAATGCGGCGAGGTCCTCGTCGCGCAGCTCCAGCAGCACATCCGCACCTTCCGGCTCCGCCCTCACGACCGCCGGGTACTCACCGACCGCTCGCAGCAGTGCTTCCCGATCGGCACTGCGGACACGCGCCAGCGATGTCCCGCGCACGAGCTGGTCCAGCGGGCCCTGCGTCAGGATGCGTCCCTTCTTGATGATCGCTACGTGCGTGCACGTCCGCTCGACCTCGTACAGGAGGTGGCTCGACACGAAGATAGTCCGTCCCTGCCCCGCCAGGCCGTGGATGATCTCCCGGATCTCGCGCATCCCCTCCGGATCGAGACCATTCGCCGGCTCATCCAGAATGACCAGCTCGGGGTCGCCCATCATGGCGCCTGCGATCGCCAGCCGCTGCTTCATCCCGAGCGAGTACTTCGAGAACCGGTCACCCTGCCGGGGCGTGAGGCCGACGGCATCGAGCGCAGCCGAGACGTCCGCTTCACTCGCCTCCTTGATCTTCGCGACCACCCGCAGGTTGTCACGACCACTCAGGTAGGGATAGAAGTTCGGTGTCTCCAGGGTCGCACCGATCCTCCGCCGCGCCGTGTGCAACTCGGCCATGCCGTACTGCTCGAACAGACGGATCGTGCCGCCGTCCGGGTGCACGATGCCGAGCAGCAGCCCGATCGTCGTCGTCTTCCCGCTCCCGTTCGGCCCGAGGAAGCCGAACACCTGGCCCTGTTCGACCGTGAACGAGATGCGATCGACGGCGGTGAGCCGTCCGTATCGCTTCGTCAGATCGCTGACTTCGATGATCCGCATGGGTTCATGGCACGAGTGAAAATCGTTCCGGCCGCCGGCGGCTGCTCGAAAACGATACAGTCGCGGCGTCGGATTCGCGACAGTGGTGTGCCGGCGGGGTGTCGACCGCGCCAAGTCCGTATCGGACCGCAAGAACGCCCGTCGCAGGAAGCTTGACCCCGGCATCCGCCGACGCATACTGTACAGGACGCTGTAACAGCCTCCCCCCAACAGATCACGGGCCGTCGCGGGTCGGTGCACCGCAGCGGCACATCTGTCGTGCAGCACGAAACCAGTTACAGGAGGTATGGATGTCTCTGCTACGGATCAGGCTGGCGCACGCCGGGCTGGTCGCAGCCATGCTGCTCATGGCGGTGGCCGGCGGGCTGAGCGCACAGACTACCGGGTCGATACGCGGCCTGGTGGTCGAGGCGACGACGAACCGGCCGCTCGCGAACGCACAGGTGACGATCGTCGGCACGAACCGCGAGTCGCTGACGAATGCGGCGGGAGAGTTCCTGATGGTCGGCGTGCCGGCCGGCAGTCACACGCTGCGCGTGGAGATGCTGGGGTACGCGACGACGGAGCAGCAGGTCAGCGTGACGGCCGGCGACCCGCTGCGCGTGACCATCACGCTCGCGGTGAGCGCCGTCACGCTGGATCAGATCGTGGTCACAGGTACGCCGGGGGCGACATCGCGCCGTTCGATCGGCAATGCGATCACGAAGCTCGATGCCTCGACCATGACGCAGCAGACCGCGATCACGAGCCTCACCGAGCTGATGCAGGCGAAGTCGCCCGGCGTACAGATCCTGCCGAACTCCGGAACGCTCGGTGCGGCGGCGGACATCCGGATCCGCGGCGCGGCCTCGCTCACGAACACGAAGCCCGTCGTGTTCATTGACGGCATCCGCTACAACACCGAGGACCTCGGCAGCTTCACTCCGTCGGGCGCGGGCACGACCTCGTTCAGTGGCCAGGCGACGTCGGCATTCAACTTCATCAATCCGAGCGACATCGAGTCGATCGAGATCGTGAAGGGTCCGGCGGCGGCCACGCTGTACGGCGCCGAAGCGGCGAACGGCGTGATCCAGATCATCACGAAGAAGGGCAGCCGCGGCGAGCAGACAATGCGCTGGGACATCCGCACGGAGCTGGCCCAGAACGACTGGGCGCTGGACATCCCGGACAACTACACGACGTGCACGGCGGCGCTCCAGGCGGCGGTCGATGGCGCCGGCAACCCGATCTGGCCGGGCTGTCAGGGGGTGAGCACGGGTACGATCCTGCGCGAGAACCCGCTGCGCGACGATCCGGCATCACTGCGCGAGGGCGGCGTGCAGCGCGTCTCGCTGTCGGCACGCGGCGGCGGCGCGCGCTACTCCTACTACTTCGCCGGCGACCTCACGCAGGAGAACGGCATCTTCCACAACAACTACAACGACCGCAACTCGATCCGCGCGAACTTCACGCTCCAGCCGAACGACTGGTTCGATGTCTACATGACGACATCGTATGCGCGCGGCAACCTGCGCCTGCCCGTCGGCGACGAGGCGGCGCAGGGCATGCTGCTCAGTGCGTTCCGCGGCCGGCCCGGCCGGGTCACCGGCAATCCGCTCAATTCGGGTTGGGCCACGACGCGCGCGGAGCAGGCGAACGCGTACAACAACACCACGAAGTCCGACCGTCTCACGCTGGGCACCACGTTCAACGTCACGCCCTTCAGCTGGTTCCGGAACCGGCTGACGCTCGGCATGGACTACACGACGAGCCTCGCGCAGGTACTCTCGCCGCCCGGGTCCGTCGACGCCGATTTCGCGGGCGTCCTCAGTGCCGGCCTCGTGGCGCAGCGCGTCCCGCGCGACTTCGTCTACACGGTGGACTACACGGGCAGCGTCGAGCGGCCGCTGCTCACCGACCTCGTCTCCACGACCTCGTTCGGTGCACAGGCCGTGTCCCGCAGGCGGGAGATCGTCAGTGCGACCGGCACCGGCCTCGGTGCGCCCGACATCACGCTGATCAGCGCGGCCGCATCCACTGTAGGAGGCAGCGCGTTCAGCGAGCAGAAGTCGGTCGGGTTCTACATCCAGGAGATGTTCGGCTGGAAGAACCGGGTGTTCCTGACTGGCGCGATCCGGGCGGATGACAACTCGGCATTCGGCGAGGCGTTCGACTGGATCTACTACCCGAAGGCGCAGTTCTCCTGGGTGCTGTCCGAGGAGCCGGCCGTGAGCGGACTGCTCGAGTCGGCGCGGATCAACAGCTTCCGGTTCCGCACCGCGTGGGGCGAGGCCGGCCAGGCGCCGTCGCCGTTCTCGGCGTCGCAGATCTACACGGTGGACCGCGCGGTGCTGCCCGATGGCTCGGTCGTGTCGGCGCTCCGTCCCAGCAGCTTCGGCAACCCCGAGCTCGTCGCCGAGCACGGCAGCGAGTTCGAGGTCGGCTTCGATGCGGGACTCCTCGACGATCGGCTCGGCGTCGAATTCACGTACTACAGCAAGAAGATGAAGGACGTGATCGTCGCGGTGAGCGCGCCGGGCTCGAGCGGCTTTGCCGGAGCGTTCTACGGCTTCACGGCGAGCGTGCTCGAGAATCTCGGTGAGACCGCGAACTCCGGAGTGGAGCTCGGCCTCAGCATGTCGCCGGTGCGCACGGCGCGGTTCGCGTGGGACGCGAACGTGAGCCTGGCGACGAACAGCAACGAGCTGGTCGACTTCGGCGATGCCCGGACCGAGCTGATCGTGAGCGGTCAGTCGTACGGCTCCGTGCAGCGGCACCGCGAGGGCTATCCGCTCGCCGGCTACTGGTTCACGGTGCCGCTGCGTGATGCGAGCGGCGCCCCGATCCCGCTCACACCGACTACCGTGCAGCTGGATACGCTCCAGTACATCGGACCGTCCGCGCCGACGCGCGAGATCAGCTTCGCGAACACGTTCACCGTGCTCCGCGACTTCCGCGTGTTCGTGCTGCTCGATCACAAGGGTGGTCATTATCTGTGGAACTACAAGGAGTTCAACCGCTGCGCGCTCAACCAGAACTGCGAGCGGGTGAACGATCCGGCTCTGGCGAATCACCGGGACCGCCCGATCTGGACGGCGACGAATGCACATGGCTACTGGATCGAGAAGGCGGACTTCATCAAGCTGCGCGACGTGTCGGTGTCATACACGCTGCCGTCACGCATCACACAGCGGTTCCGGGCAAACGCGGCGACGCTCACGCTCGCGGGGCACAATCTCGCGATGTGGAGCGATTACAGTGGCATCGATCCCGAGGTGAACGGCTACGGCAACCGCGCGTTCGGTCGTGCCGACGTCTATCCGGTGCCGATGCTGCGCCGCTGGTCGGCCGCCCTGAACTTCAGCTTCTGAGGATGACGATGCGAACCCATACTCCTATATCGGGACGCCGCGCGCGCGCAGTCGCGCTCGCGCTCGCGCTGAGTGCGTCCGTCGTCACGGCGGGATGCAGCGACTTCCTCGAGGTGTCCAACCCCGGCGCCATCGAGAACCCGTCGCTCGACAACACGAACTACCTCCAGCTCATGTTCGACGGGGTGGTCGGCGACTTTCAACCGGCCTTCGCCTGGACCGCGCTGTTCAGTGGCGCGTTCACCGATGAGCTGCGCATGCACCACACGTTCTTCGAGAACCTCGAGATCGACCAGCGCCGCGTGACGGAGAACAACGGCACGTACGCGCTGGCGGTCTTCAACGGTCTGCACCGAGCCCGCTTCATGGCGGACACCGTGGCGGGCCGCTACCGCACGCTGCTCGGCGACTCCGCGGATGCCGACCTGCGCTACGCGAAGACGCTCGCGTACGCGGGTTACGCGTACACGTTGCTCGGCGAGCAGATCTGCGAGACGCGCATCAACGGGCAGGGCACACCGCTCCAGCCGAGCCAGCTGTTTGCGGAAGCGATCACCCGGTTCGATGCGGCCATCGCATCCGCAGACGAGGTGCAGGCGGCTGCCGCGAACATCGCGAACGCGGCCACCCGCGCACGCGTCATCGCCGGGGCCGATACCGCCCGGAATCTCGCGCGCGTCGGCGCAGCGCGCGCGGCGCTGAACATGAACAATGCGGCGGTGGCGATCGCGTACGCACAGGCGGTCACGCCAGCATATGTGTCGGACGCGAACCCCGGCTTCAGGTTCGACACGCGGTACCGGCAGGGCAGCTCGTCCGGGGAGACGCGGCGGATGGGCAACCCGTACTGGGAGTTCGTGTCGGCGGGCGGGTCGTGGGTCTCGCTCTCGGGCACCCCCTTCGCCGGCCTCAATGATCCGCGCGTGCCGCACGACTCGGCGGGCGCGATCTCGGTATCGAGCGGCGGTGCTTTCTTCGTGCCGAACGCGCCCCGGTCGCACAGCACGTACGACGGTACGACGACCGGCGCACGATTCGTCGGCTCGGGCGGTGCGGCGGGTACGCTCTCGAGCATCCGGCTCGCATCGGCGATCGAGGCGCGCTACATCATCGCGGAAGCGCAGGGTAACACCGCGGCGAACCTGCTGTTCCTCAACGACCAGCGCGCGATCGGCGGTGATCTCCCGCTGGTGGCTCCGAGCGATGCGCAGTACTTCGCGGCACTGCGCGATCAGCGCGCGCGAGAGTTCTTCGTCGACGGCCACCGCCTCGGTGACCTGCGCCGGTACGAGGCATTCCAGGGCGTCGATCTGTGGCCGACCGGTCCGATGTACGGCGGCACCACCACGTTCGGCGACCAGAAGTGCTGGCCGACGCCCGTGAGCGAGCTGTTCTAGTCGGGATCGGATTCAGTCCATGAGGGGGTCCGGCGGCGCGGCTGCCGGGCCCCTTCTTCGTGATGTTGAAGCCGCACCCGGGTCCGCATACCTTCCGCTCTGCGCACGCCTCTATCCTCGAGCCCCGGAACCCATGCGATACCTTCGTCTGATGCTCGGTACGATGATCGCCGCAGGCTGTGCGGCCGGACGGCCGGAGTACGACGCGATCATCCGCGGCGGCACGATCTACGACGGGGGCGGCGGTGCGCCGTTCACGGCGGACATCGGCGTAGTCGGCGACTCGATCGCGGCGATCGGCGATCTGGCCGCGGCGACTGCGCCGCTGGTCATCGACGCCACCGATCTCGCCGTGGCGCCCGGCTTCATCAACATGCTGTCGTGGGCGACGGAATCGCTGATCGAGGATGGCCGCTCGCAGAGCGACATCCGCCAGGGCGTCACGCTCGAGGTATTCGGCGAGGGCTCGTCGATGGGTCCGCTGAACGCGGAGATGAAGGAGCGGGAGCGTGCGGAGCAGGGCGACATCCGGTACGAGATCGAGTGGACTACGCTGGGCGAGTACCTGGAGCACCTGGAGCAGAAGGGTGTGTCGACGAACGTCGCATCGTTCATCGGCGCTACCACCGTGCGCGTGCATGAGCTCGGCCACGCGGACCGGGAGCCGACGGCGGAGGAGCTGGAGCGGATGCGGGCACTCGTGCGCGCGGCGATGGAGGAGGGTGCGCTCGGCGTCGGCTCCTCGCTCATCTATGCGCCCGCATTCTATGCGAAGACGCCCGAGCTGATCGCACTCGCCGAGGAGGCGGGCCGCTACGGCGGGATGTACATCTCGCACATGCGCAGCGAGGGCAACGCCGTGCTGGAGGCGGTCGACGAGCTGATCACGATCGTGCGCGAGGCGAACGTGCCGGCGGAGATCTACCACCTGAAGCTCGCCGGCGCGGACAACTGGCCGAAGCTCGACTCCGTGCTGGCGCGGATCGACGCGGCGCGCGCAGATGGCCTTCGCGTCACGACGGACATGTATACCTACACGGCCGGTGCGACCGGTCTGGACGCGGCGATGCCGCCGTGGGTGCAGGAGGGCGGGCTCCAGGAGTGGAAGCGCCGGTTGCAGGACCCGGCGATCCGCACGCGGGTGGTGCAGGAGATGCGCACGCCGACCGACGAGTGGGAGAGTCTCTACCTGCTGAGCGGCACGGCGGAGCGGGTGCTGCTCGTCGCCTTCAAACAGGATTCGCTGAAGTACCTGACGGGAAAGACGCTCGCGGAAGTCGCGGCCATGCGCGGCGTGGCGCCGGAGATCGCGGCCATGGACCTCGTCATCGCTGACGACAGCCGCGTCGGCACGGTCTACTTCCTGATGTCGGAGGAGAACGTGCGGCGGCAGATCACGCTGCCCTACATGAGCTTCGGGTCCGACGCGGGCTCACTCGCAAGCGAGGGCGTGTTCCTCAGGTCGAATCCGCACCCGCGCGCGTACGGGAACTTCGCGCGCCTGCTCGGAAAGTACGTGCGGGAGGAGCGGGTGATCCCGCTCGAGGAGGCGGTCCGTCGGCTCACGTCGCTGCCCGCGGAGAACCTGAAGATCCGGCGCCGCGGCGCGCTCCGGCCGGGACATTTCGCGGACATCGTCGTCTTCGATCCGGCGACGATCACCGATCACGCGACGTTCGACCGGCCGCACCGGTACGCCACGGGCGTGCACCACGTGTTCGTGAACGGCGTGCAGGTGCTGCGCGACGGAGAGCACACCGGTGCCAAGCCCGGCCGCGTCGTACGCGGACCCGGGTGGACCGGCTGGTCCGCACCGAACTGAGTCGAACCGGAAACGGCCGCGATCGCGGCCGTTTCCCCTTCAGCTGTCCAGATGCTCGCGGAAGAACCGGATCGTGAGCGGCCAGGCCTGCCGGGACGCGGTCAGATTCGCGCCGTCGCGACCGCTCTGCTGCCGCAGGAAACCGTGCCCGGCTCCGTCGAACATGTGGGGCTCGAACGGCTTGCCGAGTCGCTCCAGCACACCGGCCGCCGGCGGCACGGTCGCGTTCACGCGCGCATCATCGCCGCCGTACAGGCCGAGCACCGGCGCGCTCACGCGCGCGAGCAGCGCGGTGTCGGGCGAGCTGCCGTAATACACGACGGCGGCATCCACGGATGCAGACTCGATCGCGTGACGGAACGACGCGGAGCCGCCCCAGCAGAAGCCCACGATGCCGTAGCTGTCCGACGCCGCGGGCAGCGCCATGCCCCATGCCGCGACGGCAACGAGCTGCGGGTGGTACACGGCGGGGTCGAGCGCGCGGATCGCCGCGGTGGCCTGCTCGCGCACCGGCTCGCCATTGTCATCGTTCGGGAGGTCGTGTGCCGTGAGCAGGTCCGGCGCGATCGCGATGAAGCCCTCGGCGGCGAGCTGATCGGCAACGGCACGTATCCAGTGACTCAGGCCGAAGATCTCGTGAACGACGAGCACGACCGGCGCGGGCGTGCTCCGCTCCGGGTAGACGACCCACGCACGGATGCTGTCGCGGCCGGCGGGGACCATCACGTACTCGCCGTGGCGCGGCGAGGCCTCCAGTCGCTGGCGTGCGGTCTCGGCATCTGCCGGCAGGGCAGTGTCCCGTACCACCGCAGGCGCGGACACATCGGAGGGTTGTGCACGATCGCCCCCGGCACTCGCAGACGAGCAGGCGGCCGGTGCGAGCGCTGCGATGAGGGCGACGGACAACGGACGTGGCACCATGCGAAGCTCCTGCTCGAGGGGTCGGGGTGCGCCGCGACTCCGGTGCGGCCGGGCGGCCGCACCGGTCGCCATCAGCGGCTCACGGGTGTGCCCGCCATGATGCCGGTGATCGTGGCAATGTTCACGATCTCCGGAACGGACGAGAAGTAGTTCAACGCATTCACGGGCTTGTTCAGCCCCATGAGGATCGGCCCGATCACCTCGCCGCCCGCGATCCGCTGCACCAGCTTGAGCGAGATGTTGCCCGACTGGACGTTCGGGAAGATCAGCACGTTCGCATTGCCGCGGATGCGCGAGTGCGGAAAGTTCGCCTCGACGATCTCGGGCACGAGTGCGGTGTCGGGCGCGATCTCGCCCTCCACGACGAGATCGGGATCGCGCAGCCGGGCGAGCTCGGTCGCGCGCGCCATCTTGTGGGCGTACGGGTGGTCGACGGAGCCGAAGTTGCCGAACGAGAGCATGGCGACGCGCGGCTCGATGTCGAAGAACTGCCGCGCGACGTGCGCGGCCGAGACCGCGATCTCCGCAACTTCCTCCGCAGTCGGATCGATGTTGACGGTCGCATCGGCGAAGAACAGCACGCGGTCGCGCACGATGAGGCAGTACATGCCCGCGACACGTGTGACGCCCTCGCGCAGCCGGATGATCTGGAGTGCCGGCCGGATCGTGTCGGGGTACGAGCGGTTGAGCCCGTGGACGAGGCCGTCCGCATCGCCCATGTGCACCATCATCACACCGAGATACGCGGGATCGTTGAGCAGCAGCCGCGCAGTCGTAGGCGTGACGCCCTTGCGGTTGCGGAGACGGTAGAGCTCGCGGGCGTAGTCCTCCAGGCGCGGCGTCGGATCGAAGATCTCGATGCCGCCGATCTCGCAGCCGAGTGCCGACGCACGCAATGCGATCAGGTCGGGGTCACCGACCAGCAACGGCTGCACGCTCTCGTCATCGACGAGCACCTGGCACGCGCGCAGGATCTTCTCCTCGCTCCATTCGGGCAGCACGATGCGGCGCCGGCCCGCGAGCCGCGCCTTGTGGATCAGCGAGCGTGTGACCTGGTGCGCCTTGCCGAGGATGCGCCGCTCGAGACGGTCGGCGTACTCGTCCCAGTCCGCGATCGGCTCCCGGGCGACGCCCGTTTCGACCGCCGCCCGAGCGACCGCGACGGACTCGCGCGTCAGCACGCGCGCATCGAATGGCTTCGGGATGATGTACTCCGGGCCGAACGAGAAGCGCTCGCCACCGTACGCGTTGATCACCGCATCCGGCACGTCCTCCTTCGCCAGCTGCGCGAGTGCGCGCGCGGCCGCGATCTTCATCTCCATGTTGATCGCGCGCGCGCGGACATCGAGTGCGCCGCGGAAGATGAACGGGAAGCCGAGGACATTGTTCACCTGGTTCGGGTAGTCGGAGCGGCCGGTGGCCATGATGACGTCAGAGCGCGCAGCCTTCGCCGCCTCGTACGTGATCTCCGGGTCCGGGTTCGCCATGGCGAAGACGATCGGCTGCTTCGCCATCGCGCGCACCATGTCCTGCGTGACGAGGTCCTTGCCGGACACGCCGACGAAGACGTCGGCGTCCTCGAGCGCAGCGCCCAGCGTGTGCCGGTCCGTCTTCCTGACATACTGCTGCTTGTACGGGTTCGCCTCCTCGCCTCGACCCTCGTACAGCACGCCCTTGCTGTCCACCATCAGGACGTTCGCGGGATCGACGCCGAGCGCGATGTACATGTTCGCACACGCGATGCCCGCCGCGCCCGCGCCCGCGAAAACGACGCGGATCTTCGAGATGTCGCGCTCCGTCAGCTCGAGCGCGTTGAGCAGTGCGGCGCTGCTGATGATCGCCGTCCCGTGCTGGTCGTCGTGGAAGACCGGGATGTCCATCTGCTGCTGGAGCTGTTCCTCGATGTAGAAGCACTCCGGTGCCTTGATGTCCTCCAGGTTGATGCCGCCGAACGTCGGTTCCAGCAGACGCACGCAGCGGATGACTTCGTCGGGGTCGAGCGTGTCCAGCTCGATGTCGAATACGTTCACGTCGGCAAACCGCTTGAACAGGATCGCCTTGCCTTCCATGACCGGCTTGCCGGCGAGCGCGCCGATGTTGCCGAGGCCGAGCACGGCCGTGCCGTTCGTGACGACGGCGACGAGGTTGCCGCGGCCCGTGTAGCGGAACGCGTCGAGCGGATTCTGCTGGATGCGGAGGCAGGGGATCGCGACGCCGGGCGTGTAAGCCATGGACAGATCGCGCTGCGTGAGGAAGGGCTTCGAGGCGACGATGTCGAGCTTGCCGGGGCGCCCGCCATCGTGGTACTCGAGCACTTCCCGCTCCCGTATGACCATGACTATCCTCCATGCTGTACATCGGTGCAGCGCAATCGCGCACCCGGCATGCTAGCAGCCGTGTGGCCGCGCTACAAGCGAACGCAACCAGCGCGCCGGGCCGGCGGCTGGCGGTCAGCCGGTCGGCCTGCTAAGGTAGGACGGACGGAGATCGTTACACGGGAGCGCAGAAATGGCGAAGAAGAGCCGGCAGTCGTCACCGGTCGTGCGATACACGGTCGTCGCCCTCGGGGTGGTCGTGGTCCTGCTGGGGCTGGTGTCCACGCGCCAGGCGAACGCGGGTCACCCGGAGCCGCGCACGGATCTGACCGGCGTGACGGTCGCGCCGGCATCGCGGTACGAGCAGTATCCGCGGATCGCGCGGATCTACGCGATGGCAGCCGAGGTGCCGCAGGTGCTGGACGGGCTGTACTGCCACTGCGATTGCAGCAAGCACTCGGGTCACCGCTCGTTGCTGGCCTGCTTCCAGGATGACCACGGCGCCGGCTGCGATGTGTGCCTGCACGAGGCGTCGCTCGCCCATCAGATGACGAGCGAGGGTCGCTCGCTGAAGGAGATTCGCAGGGCGATCGACGAGTTCTACGCGAGATAGGATCGAGCCGGCCCGCGCGCCTGCGCGGGCCGGGGTCATCACCGCGACGGCATCATCCTCCGATCAGCCTGCGCGTGCGTGCCACGCGCGCAGGACCTCCACTTCCCGCTCGGCCGTGAGCGGACCGCCCACGCGAGCCTGGACATCCGCCGGCAGGCCGCGGTACCACTCGAGCGTCTCCCGTGCGGTCGTCGCAAGTGGCCGGAACGTGAGCCCCTGTCCGAGCGCGCGCGCGATGCTCACGCGGGCGAACCCGGCATTGTCGGCGCGCGGTGCCACCCAGACGGGCATGTGCGACCAGCCGCGGATCTGCTGCTCCGCGAGGAACTCCGCCGGCACCCAGGTCAGGTTCAGCGCGCTCGTCCCGTCGAACGCGGCCCGCACGCCGCCGAGCATCTCCGCCATGGTCAGCTCGCCCGCAGGGCCGGTCGCGTTGAACGTGCCGAACGTGTGCGTCTCCGCCATGCGGACCGTCCACTCGGCGAGGTCGCGCGCGTCGATGATCTGGACCGCGTCGTGTCCGGTCCCCGGCGCGAGTACCTCGCCGCCGCGCGCAATCCGCACCGGCCAGTACGTGAAGCGGCCGGTCATGTCGCCCGGCCCGACGATCAGGCCGGGCCGGATGATCGTGGCTCTGCCCGGGAACCACTTCTCCGCCTCGCGCTCCGAGATGACCTTCAGCGGGCCGTAGAGCGAGCCGCGGCTCTGCTGCATGGACTCCATCGTCTCGGCCATCGGGTCGGCACCCTCGTACTGTGCGAGCGCCGTGGTCTCGTCCATACCGCGCCGGCTCGTGTCCGCGTAGACCGAGATCGTCGAGATGAAGATGTAGTGCGGTGCGGCATCCTTCAGGACCGACGCGGCGTCGCGCACCCAGAACGGGAGCGTCGTCGGATTGTCGATGACGACGTCCCACCTCGTGCCTTTCGCGACTTCCGCTCGGAGCGCAGCCACGCCGTCCGGCGCGTTGCGGTCACCCTGGAGGTGCACCACGCCCGGCGGCAGATCCGCCTGACGCCGGCCGCGGTTGAACACGGTGATGTGGTGGCCGCGGGCGATGGCGTAGTGGACCTGGTGCGGCCCGGTGAAGCCGGTACCGCCCAGGATGAGGATCCGCATCGCGCGAGCCGCCGGCTCCGGCCGCCGGGCCGAAGCGGTACCCGCAGCGAGCAGGGGTGCCGGGAGTCCGAACGCGCCGGCCGCCAGCACGGACTGCTTCACGAATTCACGTCTGTTCGTCACGTTCGATCTCCCGGTTTGCGGTATCAGGCCGCGGCTGCGGCGGCAGCACTGCGGCGCTCCTCCTCCCTGCGGGCCCGACCCAGCAGGAAGCCGACGACGCCCCACACGACCGTGACCACTGCGGCGAGCAGCGCGACGGCTGCTGCGGTCCAGCCCGACGCCGCGAGCGCCTTGTCGATCTGCCCGGCGATCGCATCGCCGCCGCGGTAGACCGGCACGTCGATCGTGTTCTTCGCCTTGTACTTCGACTCCATCTCGACGCGGCTGAACAGCATCTCGCGGCCCGGCCGCACGAACGCGTACTCGCCGACGCGTCGCGTAATCATGACGCCGGCGAGGACGGCAAACGTGCCGAACGCGGCAAGCAGCATGAAGCCCATGAACATGAGGACGGGCACCGCTGTGAGCAGCATGCCGATGCCGAACTTCTTCGCGATCCGGCCGGTCAGGACGAGCTGTGAGATGATCGTGAGCGTCTGAACCGTGTAGTCGAGCCGACTGAACACGCGAGTGCGCTGCGTCACATCGGCGAACGTCGCCTCGACGACGCGCAGCTGCTCGAAGTAGAGGAACGTGTTCACCGATGCGAGCAGGATCACGAACAACGCAATGCCCCCCAGGTAGGGTGAGCGCAGGATGAGCGTGAAGCCGGCGAACGGGTTGCCGCCGATCGGCCGTTCCTCCACCGCCTCGGCATCCGGCGCGCTCCATTCCGTGCGGTTGCGGATGCCGATCAGCACACGCTGGAGGATTACCGCGAGGAAGAACGCCGAGCCGCCGATGAACAGGATGCCGGTGTTTCCAACCATGCCGACGAGCACATCGGTGGCCATGGGCCCGATCAGTGCGCCCGCCGTGCCGCCGGCGGCTATGACGCCGAACAGCCGCTTCGTCTGGCCGGCGTTGAACAGTTCGAGCAGGAAGCTCCAGAACACCGACACCATGAACAGGTTCAGTACGCTGATGAACACGAAGAAGAACTGGCTGGCGCCGACGCTCCCTTCCGCGGCGCCGAGCAGCACGCCCACACCGATCAGCGCGGTGCCGACGAAACCGTAGATCCAGGGGAGGAACGTGCTGCGGCGGAAGCGTGCGCAGATCGCGCCATAGATCGGCACGATCGCAACGGCGGCTATCCAGGTGAATACGAAGAGATCGGCGACGCGGTCCGCACCGAGGATCGTGCCGACCGTCTCACGGACCGGCCGCACCATGAAGTACCCGCCGAGCACGCAGAAGAACAGCAGGAACGCCGTGATCACGGCGACGCTCTCGCCGGGTTCCACATCCGCGACGCGCTCGAGCAGGCGTGCGGCCGGTGACGCGCGGTGTCGCTCGGGACGACTCATCGTTTCGGCGGCAGGGCCGCGGCTCGAGTGGCGTGACAGGATAGCCCGCGAGAACGGCCGCGGCGAAGCGCCGGGTGTGGCCGGCGGCTGACGACGCAGGAGTCAGGGCCGGGCATCACGATAGGCGTGCGGCGGCGCAGGCGCAAACGTGTCGCGCGGACTCCTATCCACCGGTGTCCGCTCCGCGGCAGCGCCGGTTCCGATCGGCGGTCGCGCGCAGGGCAGCGCGCCCGCGCGGCTCGTCAGCCGGTCGCTGCGCCAGCAGCACGTCCGGAACGTCCGTGAACATCCCCGTGACGCCGAGATCCGCCATGGTCGCCATCAGCTCCGGGTCGTTCACGGTGTAAGGATGCACCTCGAGG
>DASUSS010000112.1:0-63761 GCA_036374995.1 Longimicrobiales bacterium
CACGGTCTGCACGGAAACGGAACGTCCCGCCACGCGTCGCAGCTCGTCACGGATCGCGGCGCCATACGCGCCGTCGCGGAGTCGGACGACGGCCAGCATCACCAGGTGCTGCAGTTCACCGAGGCTCACGTTCTATCCCCCGCCGGGTCGTCACCGGCATCCGCCGCGCGGCCTTGGCCGCGGCTATTTCGACAATGTCGAAATCATGCGCCACCAGCCGTGTTGCGCGCAAGGGCGACCCGGACCCACATGATCCGGCCCGCAACGAAACGGGGAGCCGGCGCCATTCAGGACGCTGCTCCCCGCTCGTTGGCTTCCCGCACGACTACCTGCCGTTACGACACCTGCGCCATTCCATGACAAGAGTTGGCACTATTTACGATAGAACGCGGCAGCGATCCATGAATCTCCGTGGCCAACCACAGACTCCGCGACTACGAATCACGTGACCTTCAGGGTCGATTGTCAGCCACCCACCGCGTTGATCATGTCGAAGATCGGCAGGTACATGGCCACGATCATGCCACCGACGACCGCACCCAGGAACACGATCATGATCGGCTCCATCGCGGACAGCAGCGCCTCGACCGCGGTGTCGACCTCGTCATCGTAGAAGTCGGCGATCTTCGTGAGCATCTCGTCGAGTCCGCCGGTCTGCTCACCCACGTTGATCATCGAGACCACCATGGGCGGGAACACGCCGCTCTTCCTGAGCGGGTCGCTGATCGTCTCACCACCGGCGATGCTCGAGCGGGACTCCATGATCGCATCGTGCAGCACGCGGTTGCCGGACGTCTTCGCCGTGATCTCCAGGCCGTCGAGAATCGACACACCGGAAGCGACGAGCGTGCCCAGCGTGCGCGTGAAGCGCGCGATCGCGGTCTTGCGCTGGAGGTTGCCGAACACGGGCGCGTTCAGGAGCATCTTGTCCAGCACCAGCTCGCCGTTCGGCGTCTTGTAGTACTGCCGGATCAGCACGACGGCGGCCGCAATGCCGATCACGAAGACGTACCATCGCGCCTGGAGCATCTCCGACAGCATGATGACGAACTGCGTCGGACCGGGCAGCGCGATGCCTGCGCTCTCGAACATCGTCTGGAACGTCGGGATCACGAAGATGAGCAGTGTCGCGACGGCACCGATCGCGACCGTCATGATGACGCCCGGGTAGACCATTGCGCCCTTGATCTTCCGCTTGAGCGCGTCGGCCTTCTCGAGGAAGACGGCGAGACGCAGCAGAATGGTATCGAGGATACCGCCGGCCTCACCGGCTGCGACCATGTTCACGTACAGAGCCGGGAACACGGCCTCGTGCTGGCGCATCGCGTCGGCCAGCGTCTGGCCGGACTCGACGTCGTAGAGCACCTGCTCGATCACCTTCCGCAGCGCCTTGTTCTCGCTCTGCTTCGCGAGGATGTCGAGGCTCTGCACGAGCGGCAGGCCCGAGTTGATCATCGTCGCGAACTGGCGCGTGAAGATGACGATGTCGCGCGTGCCGACGCCGCCGCTCAGGAGCGAGCCGAGATCGACGGAGCTCTTCTTCTCCTCGATCTTGATCGGGATCAGCCGCTGACGCCGCAGTGCCGCGACCAGCTCGTCGCGATCCTTCACCGTGAGCGTGCCGTTCTGCATCTCGCCGCCGGGCGCCCGCGCGGTGTATACGAACGTCGCCATAGTCTACCTTCCTGAGGGTGAAACGGGGTTCCAGTCGCGCATCATACCGGTGCCTGCTGGCCGCACATGCGCAGCAGCTCGTTCGGGTCCGACGAATGCTGGAGTGCCTCCTCCAGCGTGACATCGCCGCCGACGTACAGCTGATACAGCGCGTCGTTCAGCGTCTGCATGCCGAACTTCTTGCCGGCCTGCATGATCGAGTAGATCTGGTGGACCTTGTCGTCGCGGATGCAGGCGCGTACGGCCGGCGTGCACATCATGATCTCGCACGCGGCAATGCGGCCGCCGCCCTTCGCGCGGGGCAGCAGTGTCTGCGTGATGACGCCCTCGAGCACGAACGCGAGCTGGGCACGGACCTGCGCCTGCTGCGTCGACGGGAACACGTCGATGATGCGGTTGATCGTCTCGGCCGCGCTGTTCGTGTGCAGTGTCGCGAAAGCGAGGTGGCCGGTCTCGGCGATCGTGAGTGCCGCGTGGATCGTCTCCTGGTCGCGCATCTCACCGATCAGCACGACGTCCGGGTCCTGGCGCAGTGCGTACTTGAGCGCGGCGCCGAAGCTCTTCGTGTCCGCGCCGATCTCGCGCTGGTTCACGATGCAGCCCTGGTGGCGGTGCACGAACTCGATCGGGTCCTCGACCGTCAGGATGTGGCCGCGGAACTCGCGGTTCACCTTGTCGAGCATCGCCGCGAGCGTGGTCGACTTGCCGGATCCCGTCGGCCCGGTCACGAGGATCAGTCCGCGCGGCTTCTCCGACATCTTCGACACGATGGGCGGCAGGCCCAGCTCTTCGAAGCTCTTGATCTGGAACGGGATCTGGCGTATGGCCATCGACACGCAGCCGCGCTGCTTGAACACGTTGCCGCGGAAGCGCGACAGGTTCGCGATGCCGAACGAGAAGTCCAGCTCGTCCTCCGTCTCGAACCGCTTCTTCTGCGCTTCCGTCAGGATCGAGTACGCAATCGACAGCGTGTCCTTCGGTGAGAGCACCGCGTCGATCACGGAATTCACGATCTGACCGTCAATACGCAGCTTCGGCCGCTCGCCCGCCGTGACGTGCAGATCGCTCGCGCCGCGCTGGATCATCTCCTCCAGCAGCGCGCGCAGATTCACGCCCCTGTCCTGTACTGCCCCGATGGGCGCCGTGGTCGTGCTCATTAAGCCGCGGTCTCCTTGATCACTTCCTCGAGTGTGGTCACACCGCGCTCGACCTTCTTCATGCCGTCCATGCGCAGCGTCAGCATTCCTTCCTTCAGGCCCTGTTCGCGCAGCTCGTCCGAGCTGGCGCCGTGCATGATCATGCGGCGCAGCTCCGTCGACATCGCCATGACCTCGTACAGGCCGGCGCGGCCCTTGTAGCCGCTGCCGCCGCAGCGGTCGCACCCCTTGCCCTTGTAGAACGTCATCTGTGCGTTCATACCCGTGATGTGCGCCGCCTCCAGGTACTCCGGCGGATACAGCGCGACGTCCTTGCAGCTGGTGCAGATCCGGCGCACGAGGCGCTGCGCGGTCACGCAGTTCAGCGCGGCCGCTACGTTGAACGGCTCCAGGCCCATGTCGATCAGTCGCGTGATCGTCGACGGCGCATCGTTCGTGTGCAGCGTCGACAGCACGAGGTGACCGGTGAGCGAGGCCTTGATGGCGATGCCGCCCGTCTCGATGTCTCGAATCTCACCGACCATGATGATGTTCGGGTCCTGGCGCAGGAACGCCTTGAGCGCTGCCGCGAAGGTCATCCCGATCTCGTTGCGGACGAGGACCTGGTTGATGCCGTGGATGTTGTACTCCACGGGGTCCTCGGCCGTCATGATGTTGACTTCCTCGGTGTTGATCTTCGAAAGCGCCGAGTACAGCGTCGTCGTCTTACCGGAACCGGTGGGGCCGGTGACGAGGACCATGCCGTACGGGTTCATGATCGCGCCCATGAAGTCCTTCTCCGCCTTCGGCTCGAGGCCGAACTTCTCGAGGTCGAGCGTCAGGTTGCTCTTGTCGAGAATACGGAGCACGATCTTCTCGCCGAAGATGACCGGAAGCGTCGACACACGGAAGTCGATAACCTTGTTCTTCATCTTCAGCTTGATGCGGCCGTCCTGCGGAACGCGCCGCTCGGCGATGTTCAGCTGGGCGAGGATCTTCACGCGCGATGTCAGCGCCGCCTTCATCTTCATCGGCGGCTTCATGATCTCGCGTAGTGCACCGTCGATACGGTAGCGGATGCGGATTTCCTTCTCGAACGGCTCGATGTGGATGTCGGACGCGCCGCGCTGCACGGCGTCCGTGAGCAGGCCGTTGATCAGCTTGACGACCGGTGCGTCATCGATCTGCGCCTGGAGCGCCGCGACGTTCAGGTCCTCGTCCCGCTCCTCGAGATAGTCGACGTCCTCCTCGCCCTCGATCTGCTCGAGGATCTCGGTGAGGTGGTCGTCCTCCTTGATCTGGTAGTAGTTCTCGAGGTGCTTGCGCAGCGTGTACTCGCCGACGATCACCGGCTCGATGTCGTGGCGCGTGATGAACTTGAGGTTGTCGATCGCGCCGGCATCCGTCGGGTTCGCCATGGCGACGGTCAGCATGCGGCCGACGCGGCGGAGCGGCAGGACCAGGTGCTTCAGTGCCTGCTCGGCCGGAATCAGCTTGATGATCTTCTGGTCGATGACGACGCGGTCCAGGTCGACGGCCGGGACGCGGTACTGCTTGGCCAGCGCGCGCGTCAGCTCGGCTTCCGGGATGCAGCCCAGCTTCACGAGCGAGTAGCCGATGCGCGTGTTGTTCTGCCGGGCATCCTGAAGGGCCGCGGCAAGCTGGTCCGAGCTGATCAGGCCTTCCCGAACGAGAAGGTCGCCGATCCGGTCAGCTGCTGCTGTCGTCGCAGTCGTTGCCATCAATCCTCGGACGGGCCGCATGGACCTGCGTGAACGGCCGGAACGTTTGGGGAATCAACAAGTTAACCGATTTCTGCTGTATCGGTCAAGGAAAATTGCAGCATGCCCGCCACACCCCCGATCAGGGGCTGATGAACAGCCATTCCTTCAATCGCGACAGCATTGCGGGCCCCACTCCCGCCACCTCGTCGATCTGCTCCCAGCGGGTGAACCGGCGCAGCGAATCCCGCCGCGCGATCAGCCGTGCGGCCAGAACGGGCCCGACACCGGGTACTCTTTGCAGGTCCGTCGAAACTATTTCGTTCAGGTCCAGCCGCTCCCGGGGCACGCTTTCCGGTACCCGGCGGGAGGGTGTTTCCGCTGGCGCCAGCGGTACTTCCGCGGGCCGCTCCGGCCGGTCCGAAGCCGCCGGCAGCGACACCTGGTCGGCCAGTCTGGTCGCAAGCGCCGCGCCGATTCCACGGACCCGCTTCAGGTCCTCCACGGACCGGAACGGGGCCCGCGCCCGCTCCTCGATGATACGTGCGGCGAGTGACGGTCCGATGCCCGGAAGCCGCTCCAGCTCCGCCGGACCGGCCGTGTTCGGGTCGACCCGGACCGGCCGCGGTGCGGGACCGGCCCGACCGGGCGGAGCCGCCGGCCCGGAGGCCCCGGGCGCGCGCGACCGTGCCGGCGCACCTCCCGGCTTCGCGGCCCGGCTGGCCTCCTCCAGCCCGGCGAGATCGAGCGGCGGCACCTCGCCCAGGATCGGCCTCGGCCGCTCCAGCCACCGCGCACCGCACGCCAGCAGCAGCAGCGCCGCGATGATGCCGAGGGCGCGGCGCTCGTCGGTCGAGAGCGTCACGGGTCGGACGATTGCGGGATCGGGAACGGGAGCGCCGGAGGCTGGATCGGGATGGGGAGGGCGCCGGCCCGACGCCGTTCGCCCTTCCGTATTCGTTCGCTAGCCGCCGTTGAAGATGAGTGTGAGCAGGACCCGTCCGACCGCACCCAGACCGTCCGGCGCCGTATTGGCGACGACGTCCTGGTGCGTGTGCCAGTACTCGTTCCCCGGACCGTAGTCGAAGTCGATGATGTTGATCGTGCGGATGCCGGCCTGGTTGAGCGCGACGTGATCGTCGGTGATGTACGTGCCGACGCGGCGGGGGAACGTGGCGGCGAGGCCGATCTGCTCGGCGACGCTCCAGACGCGCTCGACGACCTCGGGCGCGGACTCCTGCGAGTTGCCCTCGATCGGGTAGAGCGGCGTGCGGTCGCCGACCATGTCGACGAGAATGCCATAGAGCGGTCGGAACCCCGGCGGCTGGTTGGCCGCGAAGTGCTTGGCGCCGAGGTACATGTCCCGCTCGCCGGGCCCGTAATCCTCGCCGTCGACGAACAGTAGGTCGACGCCGATGGGCGGAGAATGGCGCGACAGGACGTTCGCGAGCTCGAGCAGGACGGCCGTGCCGCTGGCGCCGTCGTTCGCGCCCTGGATCGGCTCCTTCGGCCGGTCGGGGTCCATGTCGGCGGTCGGGCGCGTGTCCCAGTGCGCGAGGAGCAGGACGCGGTCGCGGGCGGCCGTGTTGAAGCGGGCGAGCACGTTCGACATGCGGACGGTCCGGCCCTCGCTGTCGGTGTGGTCGAACGGCTGGACGAGGACCGTATCGGCGCGGTCGTTCAGGTGGCGCGTCATCCACGAGAGCTGGGCGGCGTGTCCGGCGCGACCGGCGACGCGCGGCCCGAACTGCGTCTGCCGCACGAGCAGCGCGTGCGCGCTCTGCGCGGAGAACGGCGGCACGTGCGACGTGTCGATTGCGATCGCGAAGCTGCCGCCCGCCTGGCGCGAATCGCCCGGGCATGCAGCCGCCGCAATGGCCAGTGCCGCCGCGCCGGCAACGGCGAGCGCACGCATCAACGGCCCCTCCAGGACCTCGTCCTGCCGTCGCTGGTACTAGACATGGTGTGTGGTTCCCCCGGGCGGACGGTTGCATCGGCCGCCTTCATACGCGTTCGGTGCTCCGCGGTTCCGCCGCGCGCCTTGTCGATGGGTGAAGTGCTGAATATTCTAGTGTCTTACGCCGCTCCTCTCAACCGCGTCGTTGCGGTGCGCCGCGCCGCCGTGCGGGACGGGTGATCATGCGCATCCTGACCCGCTACCTCCTCCGCAGCCACATCGGCCCGTTCCTCTTCGCGCTCGTCACGCTCACGGCGATCCTGTTCGTGAACGCGGTCGCGCGCCGGTTCGAGGACCTGGCGGGCAAGGGCCTGCCGGCAGGCGTGATCGGCGAGGTGTTCCTGCTGTCACTGCCGCACATCCTCGCGCTGACGCTGCCCATGGCCGTGCTGGTCGCCGTGCTGTACGCGTTCGCGCAGCTCGCGGCCGACAACGAGATCACGGCGCTCAAGGCCGGCGGCGTGAATCTCGTCCGCATGATCGTGCCGCTGCTCTTCGTTGCGTTCCTGTTCGCTTTGTTCATGGTCTGGTTCAACGACCGCGTGCTGCCGGACGCGAACAACAAGCTGAAGGGGCTGATGGCGGATGTCGCGGCGAAGACGCCGACGCTGACGCTGACCGAGCAGGTGATCAACCCGATCTCGACGCGCGACTACCGCGCGCAGTACTGGCTGCGCCCCGGCCGCATCGATGACGTGTCGCGGAGGATGTACGACATCGTGATCTACGACCTGAGCGGCCCGCGGCAGGCGCGGACGGTCTACGCCGACAGCGGCTACATGGCGCTGAACCCGACCCGGACGGACCTGCTGCTCACGTTGTACGATGGCGTCATCTACGAGACGGACGAGGCACAGCCGGCCGAGCTGCAGCGCGTCGAGTTCACGGAGCAGCGCATCGAGATGAAGGGGATCGGCACGGAGCTGACGCGGAGCGAGCACGACTACCGGAGCGACCGCGAGATGTCCGTCGCAATGCTCCAGGCGGTCGTCGACACGGCCCGCGCGGAGCTGGCGACCGTGCTCGAGGAGGGCCGGGACCTCGGCGTGCAGGCGGTGGAGCGCGTGCTCGCGGGACCGGCGTGGGTGCCGGTGCCCGGGTCCGTCGCGGCGCCGTCCGCCGCGCGCTACGACCTGGTCGGCCGCGAGCGGGTGAGCGAGAGCGCGGACGAGTGGGCGTACCGCACCGCGCTGGATGCGCAGCGCATCGCGAACAACGCGCGCATGCTCGAGGACCGGATCAACGCGTACCAGGTCGAGATCCACAAGAAGTTCGCGATTCCGTTCGCGTGCATCATCTTCGTGCTGCTCGGCGCACCGCTCGCCGTTCGTTTCCCGCGCGGTGGCGTGGGCATGGTGATCGCCGCATCGCTCGGCATCTTCGGCATCTACTACATGTAGCTGATTGTCGGCGAGGCGCTGGGGGACCGCGGCACGATCGCGCCGTTCTGGGGGCCGTGGGCGCCGAACCTGCTGTTCGGCGCGCTCGCACTGTGGTCGCTCTCGCGCATCGGACGCGAGACCGCGACCACGCGCGGCGGCGGG
Organism: Longimicrobiales bacterium; assembly: GCA_036374995.1. Classification (GTDB taxonomy): domain Bacteria; phylum Gemmatimonadota; class Gemmatimonadetes; order Longimicrobiales; family RSA9; genus SH-MAG3. Next base: position 8,033 of record DASUSS010000112.1, read on the forward strand.
TGGGACGACATGTGGATCGCGATCCGCGGCCTGTTCACCGGTGCGTTCCTGCGCCGGCGCCGCACCACCGACCAGCCTGCGCAAACATGAGCACGCTCGACCGCTACGTCGGCCGCGAGTTCCTGCGGCTGTTCCTGCTGTTCGCGCTGTGCGCTCCATTGCTGTTCGTGCTCGGCGACTGGACCGAGAAGATCGACCAGTACGCGCGCGACGGCATCTCCGTCCCCAGCGTCGCGCTCGGCTACTTGTACCAGATGCCGATGTTCATCTCGTGGTCGTTCCCGGTCGCGGCTCTGATCGCGACCGTGTTCACGGTCAACAACATGACCCGGCACTCCGAGATGACCGCCGCGAAGGCGGGCGGCATCAGCTTCTTCCGCGCACTGCGCGTGCTGCTGCCGCTCGGGATCCTGCTCACGGTCGCCGCGCTCGTGCTCACGGAACTGATCCCGATCGGGACGCGGCTCAAGAAGGAGGTGCTGGGCGAGGTCGAGCGCATGCCGGACGTGATGCGCCACGACTTCGTCTATGCCGGACCCGACGGCCACGTCTACTCGATCCGGCAGCTGAACGCGGCAGGGCCGTCGATGAGCGGGATCACGATCGAGCGCGCCTATGCCGGCGTGCCGATCCTGCGCATCACCGCGCGAACCGCGTCGTGGGACAGCATCGACGGCTGGTCGCTCCACAACGGCACCTACCGGCGCTTCGACCAGGGCACCGAGCAGGCGTTCACGTTCGAGACGATGCGCATGGCCGCGCTCACCGAGTCGCCCGAGCAGCTGATGGCCCGGCCGAAGGACCCGGAAGAGATGCGATACGTCGAGCTCGGCCGCTTCATCGAGACGCTCCAGCGCTCGGGCGCCAAGCCGCGCGAGACGATGGTCGAGCGCGCGCAGAAGATCGCCATCCCGATGGCGACCATGGTCATCATCCTGTTCGGCGCTCCGCTCGCGAACAGCTCCGCCCGCGGCGGCGCCGCCTACGGCATCGGCGTCTCGCTCGGCATCACCGTCTTCTACATGATGCTGTTCAAGCTGACCGGCGCGGCGGGCGTCGCCGGCTGGATGCATCCGACGCTGGCGGCGTGGCTGCCCAACGGCCTGTTCGCGGTCGCGGCAGTCGTGCTGCTGGCCAGGGTGAGAACCTAGTCGTCGGCGCGGAGTACGGGGCCGCTGGCGGCGTCCGCCGTCCGGCGCGGCGCGTCCAACCTTCCATTCGGCGGCGGTGAACTGGCGTGACTGGAGCGTTCGCCGCGCCGAGCGCGGCGAATCATCCAACTTCCGCCTCACTCGTCAAGCGCGTGGAAGATTCGCCGCGCGGGACGCGGCAAATCCTCCTTCAGCGCCGGTCCGCCCCCACCTGATGGAAGGTTTGCCGCCCCGCGTCGATGGCCCTGCACGCTCTCGGCTGTCAGAGCCGCGGACGACGCGACACTTCTGCACCACGCCCGGCAGCAGTCGATACGAGAACGTACTCAGCGAGCCGGCAGCGCCTCCCAGATCTCCGGGTCCTCCGGCCCGAGCACCCACACCGAGAAACCTCGCAGCTCGTGCTTCTCGACCAGCGCGAGCCGCGCGCGGAAGCTGCGTGCGTCCTCGAGGAAGATCCACTCGAACGTGCCGCCGACAGGGAAGAAGCTGTACGTGACCTGGTGCCGGTCGCTCCAGTGCAGCTCGCCGCCGTTGCGCTGGATCATGCCGAGCGCCCACGCGTGCGAGAGCTGCGCGCTGTAGGAGCGCGCGAGCTCCGGGGTGATCCGCTCCTCGTAGGACGTGTACCAGTGCTGCGAGCCGGTCGCGATGCCGAGCGACAGCTTCTGCGGCGGCACGAACTCGAGGAAGTACGCGATCACGTCCTCCATCCAGGGCACGCTCGCCTGCGGCCCGGGCGGCGTGCGGCGCGTGTGCTGCGAGTACGTCATCACCGAGATGAAGTCGCCGGCAGCCGCGAGCGCCGCGAGGTCGTAGCCGCCGCGCCAGCTGTCCATCAGCCACTCCTGGTACGCCGTCGCGCCCGCAAGCTCGTCCGGCCGGTGCACCACCGCGATGCTGATCCGGAACCCCGCACCGTGCAGCGCCTCCGCCGCCTCGCGGTAGAAGCGTGTGAATGCGTCGCGGTCGTGGATGCTCAGGTTCTCGAAGTCGATCTGGATGCCGTCGTACCCGCGCCGCCGGCACAGCTCGACGAGCGCATCGATCACCCGTCGCCGCGCCGCATCGTCCACGAGCAGCTCGTGCAGCTCCGCCTGATCGAACCCGCGGTTCACGAGCAGCGGCACGACCCGCACGTCATGCCGCCGCGCCAGCTCCAGCACGCGCGGGTCCACGCCGCCCCATACGATCCCGTCCTCGTCCACGAAGTACGCCGAAGGCGCGATGACATCGATGCGCTCGATGTTGCGGACCAGACTGTTCCAGCTCGGCTCCTGGTCGACGTAGTAGAAGAGCCGCTCGCGCTGCTGGGCGGACAGGGGCGAGGCGAGCAGCAGAATCGTGAGGCTGGCGAGAAGTGTCTTCGTCATGGCCATGTGGTGTTGTCGTGTCACGTGTGCCTGTGCGTGTTACGTGCGACCGGCCGGATCGAGCAGCGTCAGGTCGTCCACGCGTCCGCGACCGCGTCCACCATCCGGCCGTCGTACACCATCTGCGCGGGGCCGAGCAGCTCCACGTCGTAATCCGGGGATACCGTCACTTCTACGGTCCCGCCCTCCATCTGCACGACGAACTGTCCCGGCTGGACGAAACCGCGGCGGACGGCGGCGGCGGTGACGGCGCAGGCGCTGGAGCCGGAGGCGAGCGTTTCACCGGCGCCACGCTCCCATATCCAGGCCTCGAGCTCGCGCGGCCCGGCGACGCGCGCGAACTGGACGTTCGTGCCGGCGGCGAACGCGGCGTGCGTGCAGAGCTGCGGTGCGCGGGACAGGAAGTCGGCGCGATCCAGCTCGTCGACGAACACGACGCAGTGCGGGTTGCCGAGCGAGACGGTGTTGATCGGGGCGCTGCCGCCGTCCGGCAGCGCGAGCTCGTAGTCGAGCGCCGTGCCCGGCTCGGGCGTGAATCCGACCTCGCGTCCCTCGAAGGACGCGGGACCCATGCGCACGCGGATCAGCACGGCACCCTCGTCCAGCTCGGCCTCGACCCGCATCGCGACGACATCGCGCGCGAGCCGCACCGAGAACCACTGCCCGAGCCGCGCGAGGCCGCAGCCGTACGCGTACGCGCCAAAGATGCGCAGGCCGTTGCCGCTCTTTTCCGCCTCGGTGCCGTCCGGATTGATGATGCGGAGGTGTACGGGATCCTGCGTGAGGTCGGCGAGCAGCACGCCATCGGAGCCCGCGCCGCGGTGGCGGTCGCACAGCCGGATCGCGAGCCGGGTCGTCAGCGTGACGGGCAGCTCCGCAGCATCGATGACGAGATAGTCGTTGCCGAGCGCCTGACCCTTGTGGAAGCGGACGTCCATCAGAGCGACGCGCTGCGCAGCGCGGCACTGTCGCGCCGGGCGAGCCGCAGGAACGCGTCGAGCACGGACGGATCGAACTGCGAGCCGCGGTGCGAGCGCATCTCCCTCATCGCAGCCGCGGTCGAGCGCGCCGGCCGGTACGGGCGGTCGTTGACCAGAGCATCGAACGTATCCGCGACCGCGACGATCCGGCCCTCCAGCGGGATCGCCTCGCCCGTGAGCCCGTGATAGCCGCGGCCGTCCCAGCGCTCGTGATGCGTGAACGCGATCTGCTCCGCAATCCTCAGCAGCGGCGCGGGGCTGCCGCCCAGGATCTCGCGGCCGATCACCGTGTGCTGCTTGATCACATCGAACTCCGCCGGCGACAGCGGCTGCGGCTTGAGCAGGATGCTGTCGGGAATGCCGATCTTGCCGATGTCGTGCAGCATCGCCGCACGCCCGATCGTGTCCGCATCGCTCCCCGCCAGCCCGAGCTCCTGCGCGATCAGTTGTGCCACGCCGCCGACACGGCGCGTATGCTCGCCCGTCGCATCATCGCGGAACTCCGCGGCGAGCGCGAGACGCTCCAGGATGTCGAGCCGCGCCTGCTCCAGCTCCTGCGTCCGCTCGCGCACCCGGACCTCCAGGTCCTGGTTCCGCACGAGCAGCTCACGGTGCAGCATCCGCGTCTGCAACAGGTTCCGGATCCGCAGCAGTACCTCGCCCACCTGGAACGGCTTCGTGATGAAGTCCATCGCGCCGTTCGCGAGCGCCTCCTTCCGCACGCTCTGCGACAGGTCGCCCGTCAGCATCAGCATCGGCACGAAATCGCCCGGCGCCACCAGCAGCTGCAAGCGCCGCAGCACCTCGATCCCGTCCATCTGCGGCATGTGCAGATCGAGCAGCACGATGTCGGGCTCGTAGAGGCTGAACAGCGAGAGCGCGTCGGAGGGGACCATCGTCGACCGCAGATCCTCATAGCCGGCCGCCGTCAGGATCTGCTCGAGCAGCGTGATGTACGCATGCTCGTCGTCCAGGATCAGCACGCGGGCGCCAGCGTGCAGGGGCACGGCTGCGCCGACGGGCCCGGACTCCAACGGCAGGACCGCCTGTTCAGCGTCCATTGAATCAGTCGCTCTGGACTCGGTTTGGCCTGGGGATGCCGTAATGTACACGCCGCAATGGAATCGTGCAGCACCTGCGACGCAAGTCAGCGGTCTGGCCCGTCCGTGGGCGGAGCGGGGCGCGGCAGACCGAAGCTCATTGCGACCTGGACGGCCATTCTGTACACCGCATCATCGACAGTCCTGCCCTCGACGCGGTAGACGTGGAGCACCGAATCGCCGATGAGGTCCGTGCGGCGGAGGGTGAGGCGATGGCCGGTCGCGTCGGAGTCGAGCTCGGCGAACAGCAGCTGCTCGGCGCCGGCCGCATCGGCGCGCGCGCTGTCTACGGCGATGACGGTGAGTGTGGGGATCGTATCGAGCGCGACGAGGAGCAGGTCGGCGAGGCGCGGTGAGTCGGCGGGTTCGGCGCGCGTGCCGGCGAGAGCGAGCACGGGCGGCTCCTCCGTGACGACGCGCGCGGTCTTCGCCTGCCACACCCACATGTAGCCGATCGCGATGAGGAACATCGCGCTGCCGAACAGGATCCTGAAGCGGCGCGATGGCGGGCGATCGGTGTCGTCCGCCGGGTCCGGCGGCGGCGGCTGCGTCAGCGACATCGGGTCAGCCTCCGGCCGGCACCACGGGAAGCGGCGGGCGTGCGTCCGCTCGGCGGGCGGGCGGCGGGAAGCCGAGCGTGTCGTCCGGCAGCGCGGCCTCCTCGGCGACATCCGTGCGGATGCCGTCGATGCCATCGAAGACCTGGAGCGCGAACGCGACCTTGCCGAACGGCGCGCTGACCTGGAGTCCCTGGACGTGCGAGCGCACGCGCTCGAACATCTCGCGCGCGATCGCGATCCCCTCCTGAAGCGCATGCTCGCGGCTCTGCTCGCTCGCGCGCTGCATCCGCTTCACGATCCCGGCCGGCACGACCACGCCGGGCACCTCGTTCGCCATGAACTCCGCGTTGCGCGCCGAGACGAGCGGCCAGATACCCGCGACGATCGGGATCCAGATCCCGCGCTTCTTCAGCTCCTCGATGAAGCGCAGCAGCTGGTCGGGGTCGAACACCGGCTGCGTGATGGCGTACTCGGCGCCCGCATCGACCTTCCAGTAGAAGCGGCTCAGCTCGTGCTCGATGTCCTGCGCGCCGGGATTGACGCCGACGCCGATCGTGAACGATGTCGGCTCGCCGATCGGGTTGCCGCCCGGGTCCATGCCGCGGTTCAGTCGCGCGACCAGGTTCGTGAGCCCGATCGAGTCGATGTCGAACACGGCCGTCGCCTCGGGATACGGCCCCATCTTGGGCGGGTCGCCGGTGATCAGCAGCATGTTGCGCAGGCCGAGCGCGTGCGCACCGAGCAGGTCGGACAGCATGCCGAGCAGGTTGCGGTCGCGACAGCAGTAATGGACGACGGTCTCGATGCCGACGATCTGCTCGACGAGCGTCGCGGTCGGGAGCACGCCCATGCGCATCTGTGCGCGCGGGCCATCCGGCACGTTCACGGCGTTCACGCCAGCGGCCTTGAGCAGGCGCACGCCTGCGAGCATGCGGTCGGGCGTGATGCCCTTCGGCGGCACGATCTCGACGGTGGTGACCAGCTCGCCGCTCGCGATGCGGCGGCCCCAGTTCGAGCGGTCCGCGAGTGGCATCGTCGCCACGAGCGGTGTCTCCGGCTCGGCGGCCGCCGTGCTCACGATGATCTGGCGCGGCGCGATCGCGTAGACCGCATCGGCAATGCGTTTGATGTGGTCCGGCGTCGTGCCGCAGCATCCGCCGACGAACCTGGCGCCCGCCCGGATCAGCCGCCCGGCGAACTTCGCCATGTACTCGGGCGACGCCATGTACATCTTCCGGCCGTGGATCTCGCGGGGCAGGCCGGCGTTCGGCTGGGCGGACAGCCGCCGCGTCGTGTGCGCGGCCATCTTCTCGATCGCGCCGAGCATGCCGTGCGGACCGACCGAGCAGTTCAGTCCGATCACGTCCGCGCCCCACGCGTCCAGCCGCTGAACCAGTACCTCCGGCGTCGTGCCGTACACGGTCGTGCCATCCTCCTGCACCGTCATCTGCGCGACCACCGGCAGGTCCGAGACGTCCCGCACCGCGAGCAGCGCCTGCTGGATCTCGACCAGGTCGCCGAACGTCTCCAGCACGAAGAAATCCGCACCGCCTTCCAGCAGTCCCGCCGCCTGCTCGCGGAAGATCTCGCGCGCCTCCGCCAGTGACGTCGGGCCGTACGGCTCGATCCGGATGCCGAGCGGTCCGATCGCACCGCCCACCAGCGCCCGCCCCCGCGCGACCTCCTTCGCCAGTGACGCCGCCCGCGCATTGATCTCGTGCACCTGCGCCTCGAGCCCGTGCTCCGCCAGCTTGATCCGGTTCGCACCGAAGCTGTTCGTCTCGATCAGCTCCGCACCCGCCTTGATGTACGCGCGGTGCACGTCCCTGATGAGATCCGGCTCCTTCAGGTTCAGCTCGTCATAGCACCGGTTGATGAAGACACCCTTGCTGTAGAGCATGGTGCCCATCGCGCCGTCGAAGACGTGAGGGCGGGAGTCGTGAAGGAGATCGAGGAGGTTCATGGTTCTTCTTCCGGGGCCGTGCCGGGAAACGGAATTTTCACCGCAGAGCCGCAAAGGGCGCTGAGAAAATCTGAGGCGAATGCGTCACGTTCACGGCAGTGCCTGCCGCATTCATTGTCAACCAACAACAACAACAACAGGACAGACGCTATCGTATGTCAACAGTCTGCGTCCACCGTCTGCGGTGCTCAGCGCACTCTGCGCCTCTGCGGTGAACAGATCCGTTCCCCGTGTCCTCTCCGTTCAACCTCAGGTACCTCAGACACTGAAGTACTTCGCCTCCGGATGATGAACGACGATCGCCGCCGTCGAGAGCTCCGGCACGAGCGCGCCCGCCTCCGTAACCTCCATCCCGAGCTTCTCGCGTGCCGGCAGCAGGCGGAACACGAGGTGGTGCTGCCGATGGTCCGGGATGGCGGGGTAGCCCCACGAGTACCGCAGGCCCCTCCCCTGCTCGAGCCCGAGCTCCTTCACGATGTACCGGTTCACCCACTCCGCGCCGGCCTCCGCGAGGCGGACCCCGAAGCCGTGGAGGTAGTAGCCCTCGGTGTAGTCGCCCTCCCGCATCATCCGCTCGCTGCGCTCGAGGAGCGCATCGCCGACGGTGACGATCTGGAGCGCGGCGACGTCGCGGTGGCCGCTCTCCGCACTCGCGAAGTAGTCGGCGAGGCAGAGCTCCTCGCGCTCGGCCTGGCGCGGTGTCTCGAACCGGCCGACCTCCGTCCGCGCGTCCTCCGGGTCGTAGACGACGAGCTCGTCGCCATCTGCGGCGACCGGGAAGTAGCCGTAGACGGCGGACGGTGTGAGCCAGCCGCCGGTCTGCGCCTCGGTCTTCATGCGGCGCAGCCGCGGCTCGTATTCCTCGCGCACGAGCCGCTCGTACTCCTGGCCCTTCGCGTTCTTCGCGCCCCAGTGCAGCCGGTACAAGGTGTTCAGGTCGAAGTGGTCGAACAGCTCCACGAGCGGCAGGCGCGTGATGTGCTTCACACCGAGGAACGGCGGCTTCGGCACCTCGATGTCGCGCGACGGGCGCTTCCGCCCGTTCGGCGATGCCGCCGCGCGCGCCTTCGCCTTAAGCTCCTCGCGCCGCGCAATCCCCGCGACGACATCCTCGAGCCGCGCCTTCACGAACGACTCGCGTTTCGGCCCGTCCATCAGCGCATCCATCGTGGACAGGCCCTCGAACGCGTCCTTGCAGTAGAACACGCCCGCCGGATACAGCACGCCGTTCTCCTGGTCGGCGAAGGACGCCATGCGCACGAACGACGGGTTGATCGCGGCGCCACCGACGAGCACGGGATAGGCAAGGCCGCGCGAGTGCAGCTCCTGCACGCACAGCGGCATCTGCTTCGACGTCGAGACGAGCAGCGCCGAGAGGCCGATCGCGTCGGCACCGACCTCCTGCGCCTTCTCGATGATCGTGTTGACCGGCACCTGCTTGCCCAGGTCGTACACCGTGTAGCCGTTGTTCGTCAGGATCGTGTAGACGAGACTCTTGCCGATGTCGTGCACATCGCCGAACACCGTCGCGATCACGACCCTGCCCTTCGTCTGACCTTCCTTCTTCTCGAGATGCTGCTCCAGCCGCGCGACCGCACGCTTCATCACTTCCGCCGACTGGAGCACGAACGGCAGGATCAGCTCGCCCGCGCCGAACCTGTCGCCGACCTCCTTCATTGCGGGCAGGAGCACGTTGTTGAGGACGTCGACCGCGGCGGGATCGCGCTGCGCGATGGAGAAGCTCCGGAGCTCCGTGGCGCCGGGGCTCCGGGCCGCCGCAGCATCGGCTCCGTGGATCCGTTGCAGGATCGCCCTCTCGACCGCCTCCTCGATCCCCTCCTTCTTCCGGTGCAGGATCTTCCAGTGGATCGCCTGATCCGGCTCCATCGATCCGGTGGGATCCCCCACTGCGGACTCCTCCACGGTGTGCGACTCGTAGAACGCAATGAACTTCGCGAGCGCGTCCTCGCCACGGTCGAAGATCAGGTCGTCCGCGAGCTTCCGCTGCTGCTCGTCGATCTCCGCGTACGGCGTCACGTGTGCCGGGTTCACGATCGCCATGTCGAGGCCGGCCTCGACGCAGTGGTGCAGGAACACGGAATTGAGGACGGCGCGTGCGTGCTTTGCGAGGCCGAACGAGACGTTGGACACGCCGAGCGACGTGAGCACGCCGGGCAGCTCGCGCTTGATCAGGCGGATGCCGTCGATCGTCTCGATCGCACTCCTGCGGAACTCCTCGTCGCCGGTCGCGAGCGTGAACGTGAGGTCGTCGAAGATGAGCGCGTCGGGATCGAGGCCGTATTCGTGCACGACGATGTCGTGGATGCGGCGCGCGATTTCCAGCTTCCGCGCGGCCGTCTTGGCCATGCCCTGCTCGTCGATCGTGAGCGCGACGACAACGGCGCCATGCTCGATCACGTGCGGCATCACCCGCTCGATCCGCTCGCGGCCGTTCTCGAGGTTGATCGAGTTCACCGCCGCGCGTCCCGGATAGCGCTTGAGCGCGGCCTCGACGACGTCGTACTCGGTCGAGTCGATCATGAGCGGCGTCTCGACACCCTGCGCGAGCAGCTTCACGACACTGCTCATCTGCTCGGCCTCGTCCTGTCGCTCGGTGAGCGCGACGCATACATCGAGCAGGTGCGCGCCGCCCTCGAGCTGCTCGCGCGCGACTTCGAGCACGCCGTCGTAGTCATCGGCGAGGAGCATGCGCTTGATGGCGCGCGAGCCCTGCGCGTTGACGCGCTCGCCGATCAGTGTCGGCGGCGGCTCCTGCTTCAGGTTGAACGCCGTCATGGCGCTGGCGACACGCGGGACGCGCGGCACGCTGCGCTCGAGCGGCACCTTCCCCCACACGCGTTCGACGACCGCCTCCAGATGCTCCGGCGTGGTACCACAGCAGCCGCCGACGACGCCGACGCCGAACTTCGTGACGAACTCCTCGTGCGCGTCCGCGAGCGCCGCCGGCTCCAGCGGGTAGATCGCCTCGCCGCCCTGGTTGAGCGGGATGCCGGCATTCGGGATCACGCTGATCGGGAGCCGCGAGTTCTCGCACAGGTAACGCACGGGCTGACGCATGTGCTCGGGGCCGGTCGAGCAGTTCAGCCCGATGACGTCGGCGCGCATGGATTCGATGATCGTCGTGGCCGCGGCGATGTCGGTGCCGAGCAGCATGCGGCCGGATGTGTCGAGCGTGACCTGGACCTGGAGCGGGATGTCGGCATTCAGCTCGCGGAGGCTGCGGCGGATACCGACGATCTGCGCCTTCACCTCGAGGATGTCCTGGCTGGTCTCGATCAGCAGCACGTCCGCGCCGCCCTCGACGAGACCGCGCGCCTGCTCGCCGAACACGCTCGCCAGCTCATCGAACGTGATGGCACCGAGCACGGGGTCGGACGTGCTGGGCAGGAAGCCGGACGGGCCGATGCTGCCCGCGACGAAGCGCGGCCGGTCCGCCGTGGCGAAGCGGTCGGCGACGCGGCGAGCGAGCGAGGCCGCGGCGCGGTTGATCTCGAGGACGCGGTCCTGAAGGCCGTACTCCTTCAGCGTCAGCCGGTTGGAGCGGAACGTGTCGGTCTCCAGCACATCACAGCCGACCTCGAGGAAGGACGCGTGTACGCCCTCGACCGCGTCCGGCCGGGTGATCACGAGGTAGTCGTTGCAGCCCTCTAGGCCCGGCCCGCCGAAATCGGCCTCCGTCAGGTTCAGCTTCTGGAGACTCGTGCCCATCGCGCCATCGAAGATGAGGACGCGCCGGGCGAGCGTCTCCAGATACGTCGGTCTGCTCATGGATGCACCCTGAAAAGAAAAGGCCCCGCAAACCGTGGGTGCGGGGCCGCCGAATCCGGATTTTCGGTTTTCCCGGCACTTTAGGCTTTTGTTCGGCGCCCCGTGAGGGGCGCCCGGCGGTAGCAAGCGGCCAGTCTCAAATCCATCCGCCGAACATCGTATGTACCCTCATTCTACGCAGGGACCGGTGCCGAGTCAACGGCCGACGAGCGCCTCCACCTCCTCCGGCCGGATCGCGAGCCGGGCGGAGAGCACGTCCGGCTCCCCGTCGGTGACGAGCACATCGTCCTCGAGCCGGACCCCTATCCCGCGCAGGTGCGCGGGCGCGTCCGTGTCCGCGGCGGGCACGTACAGGCCCGGCTCGACCGTGAGCACCATGCCGCTCTCGAGCGGGATGGGAGCGCTGCCCCGGACGTAATCGCCCGCATCGTGCACGTCGAGGCCGAGCCAGTGAGAGAGGCGATGCGGCAGGTAGCGCCGGTACTCGCGCTCCTCGATGATCCGCTCGACGGTCCCGTTCAGCAGGCCGAGCTCGACCATGCCCCCGGCGAGCACGCGCAGCGCGGCGTCCTCGAGGTCCGCAATGGTCCGGCCGGCGCGCGCCGACGCGACCGCCGCGTCACGGGTGGCGAGCACGATGTCGTAGACCGCGCGCTGCACTGTCGTGAACCGGCCGGCCACGGGGAACGTCCGGGTGATGTCGGCGCAGTACATGCGCGCGCGGGCACCCGCATCGACGAGCAGGAGATCGCCCGCAGCGAGCGGCGCATCGTTCGCCGTGTAGTGCAGCACGGTCGCGTTCGTGCCGGCGGCTGCGATCGTCGGGAACGCGGGGCCGGATGCGCCGCGGCTGCGGAACGCATGCTCGATGGTCGCCTCGACGACATACTCGTGCGACGCTCCGCGTACGGCGCGTGCGGCCTCCTCGAACGCGCACACCGTGATGTCCGCCGCGGCCCGCAGCGCCTCGATCTCGTGGGCATCCTTGCGCACGCGCAGCGGCCCGAGCAGCACGCCCGCGTCCGTGATGCCGCGCACGCCGAGTCCGGTGCGCGGGCTCGCGCGCCGCGCGGCCGAGAGCGCCGCGCCGATCGCGGCATCGACCTCCGGCCGTTCGCTCCGGAGCGGCGCATGGAGTACCGATGCGCCCGCGATCAGCACGGGCAGCCGCTGCGCGAGCTCGCCGATCGGATGCGCGGCATCCGCGCCGAACGCGGCCCGCGCCGACTCGACACCGCCGCGCACACCCGTCCATCGCTCGCGCTCCGGATCGCGCGGGCGCACGAACAGCGTGAACGCTTGCTCCGCGGAAGGGCAGAGCACGAGGACCGCCTCGGGCTCGGTGTAGCCGGTGAGATAGTAGAGGTCGGCGGCCGGGACGTAACGCACGTCCGTGTCGCCGCCGATGAACAGCTCGGGCGCGGCCGGCACCAGCAGTGCGCCCTCGGCGCCGAGCGCGGACAGCACGCGGGATCGGCGCTCCGCGAAGACCGTCACGAGCGGGTGAGCGGCTCCGCTCAGTCGAGCACGCGCTCGAGCGCGCTCGTGACCCGCGGAATGAGATCGGACCACTCGGCCGACGGCTGCTTCGTGACCGTCACGAAGTCGTCGACCATGAACACGCTGGCCACGCCGTCCAGCTCGAACAGCGCCGATGCGACGGGGTCGGACGCCGCCTGGTCTGCGTTGTGGAACGACCGCGACGCGGTCCCCTCCACCACTTTCCGCCCCACCGTGAACTTCCCGGCGTTCGGATTCGGTGTCGCCCGAAACTCAACCACCGCGCGCCGCCTTCGTCGCTCCCGGACACGCGATCCCGACCCCGTGCTCGATCACAGCTCCTCCGGCTCCTCCCAGGACGCCTCGTTCCAGAACCGCGTCTCCTCATCCTGGATCTGCTCCAGGTCGAGCGGCTCGTCCACCTCGATGTAGCCGGACTCCTCGATCTGACGCACCATGTCGTCCGTCAGCGCGGGCGCAGCCGGATCGGGCATCCGACGGAGCCATCGGGCGCGGTAGAGCACGCCTGCGATCAGGACGAGCATGCCGAGGGAAATGAAGAAATACACGGTGCGCGTGACACGGGTGGTCAGCCCAACCTAGACGGCCGCGCGCGCGGCCGTCAACTGCGATCCTCCTGGCCGGACTGGCAGCTGCGGCACAGCGTCGCCCACGGGACCAGCTCCAGCCGCTCCATTGCGATCTCGTTGCCGCAGCGCTCGCAGCGGCCGAACTGCTCCGGCTCCTTGTAGAGCCGGCGCAGCGCCTCATCGATCAGCGTGAGCCGCTGCCCCTCCTGGCTCAGCAGCATCAGCGTCTTCTCCTGCTCCATCGTGTCCGTCCCCTCGTCGGCGAGGTGCTGCGGATAGGAGGTGAGGTCTCCATCCTCCTCGATGCCGATGCGCGTGGCGTCGTCGGATCGCTGCAGTGCGCGCGCCGTGCGCTCGCGCTCCTCCAGTAGCCGTTGCTCCAGGTGCTTCCGCTCTGTCTCGGTCATGCCAGCTCCACAGAAAAACGCGATCACATCGTGTTTCGTGTCACGGGCAACAACCGTTCCCGCCCCACGCTCAGTGGCGGATCGGCGTGCCGAGCGGCGGCTTGCGCGGACGCGGCCGCGGACGCGGTGGGGCCGTATCCTCCGCGGGTGGCTCCGGCTCCGCGACCGCGGTGTCGGCCGCTGGCAGGCGCATCTCGCCGGGCGCCACGCCGGCGGCGGGCGTGTCACGCGCCGGCGCGCGTCGCGCCGCGACGGGCGGTGCGGCGCGCGGCCGCTGCGAGAAGCGGAACGGTCCGGCGGCCGTGTCGGCGAAGAGGGAGAGGAATGCCGGGTCCGCGGGCCGAACCGGCCCGAGGTCTGCCGCGGGATCGGCACGTCGGGCCGCGCGCGTGGTGTCGGCTGCGGCCGCGACCGCCATCGGCGGGTGCGCGGTCAGGGTGGAGCGCGCGAAGCGGTGCGGCCCTGCGCCGGCATCGTGGAACAGCGCGAGCCACGCACTGTCCGGCCGCTCGGGGTCGGGCATGACGAGCGACGGATCGCGCGGCGGCAGCGGCATCAGGAAATCGGGAACGGCGTAGCGGGCATCACGGCGCGCCTCGAAGCGGCCGTCCGCGTCGCCGTCCCACGTCTCCAGCTCGATGACACCGTCGCGGTTCATGTCGTAGAGGCGCTTGCGTCCGACATTGTCGACGTACAGCACGAACACGCGACCGCCACTCCTCGTCTCCCACAGCACGGTGTACAGCTCCACCGGACGGTCCGGGTCGCCGCAATGCGTTCGGCGCACGCCGGCGAATGCGAGCGGCCCGACGTCCGGCGCGCTCGCCTCGGGCTCCTCCACGATCGTCGGGAACGCCGGCGGTGTCGGCGCGGGCGTCACCTGGAGACGCGATGGATCCAGATTCACGGCGATCACGCCCGTGTGACGCTCCGGTCCCGCCGCATCGGTGAACGAGTAGAAGATGCGCACATCCGACAACGTCGCCGGATCGAAGCGTGGTGCGGACGAGAACTCGGGGATGCTGAGTCCCTGCGTCGTGCAGTAGTAGCGCGGCAGGTCCGGCTCGATGAATATCGTGTCCAGACCCGGCAGTGGACGCGCGCTGCTGTCCGGCGGCAGCTCGGAAGCCGTCAGATCGATGACGAATCGGCGGAGCGGCAGTCCCGCCGTCACGACTCCGGACATGCGGCCGTGCGTCGCGGTGGCGAGGCGGAAATGTGCGGGCAGGCTGAGTGCGACCCGGCGCGGCCGCGCGGTCCGTGCACCGACGTTCCGCACGGTGAGCGGCACCGCGAACATGATCGTGCCATCGGCGAAGCGGCGCGCCACGGCTGTCACCTGTTCCGCGGGTCGATCGTCGCTCAGTGCGAGCAGCTCGACCTGTGCCGGTAACGGACGCAGCGGTCCGATCCAGTACGCCGCGATGAGCAGCGCGCCGATCAGCAGGAAGAGCACGGCCCAGCCGCGCCCGATCCTGATCCCGAAGCGTTGTATTCTGCGATCCATAGCCGGCAATTCGTGCGCACGCCGCATGCCGCACGGCAGGGCCCCGTGTCAGGCGACGTATTTCAGGCCGCTGCCCGTGATGAACAGCACGATTTCCTCATCCGGCGACAATATTTCCCGCTCCAGCAGGATGGGCACGGCCGCGGCGGCCGCACCGCCCTCCGGCGCGGCGAACACGCCCGTCGCAGAGCCGATCAGCCGCACCGCATCGCGCATGCGCTCATCCTCGACCGCGACCGCAGCACCGTGCGATGCGCGGATCGCATCGAGCATCAGGAAGTCACCGACCGCGCGCGGCACGCGCAGTCCCGATGCATACGTGTGCGCGTCCTGCCACGGCTCCGCCTCCGTTCGACCGGATTCCCACGCGCGTACGATCGGCGCGCAGCCGGCCGCCTGCACCGAGATCATGCGCGGCCGCTCCGCTCCGATCCAGCCGAGCCGCTCCATCTCGTCGAACGCCTTCCACATGCCGACGAGTCCCGTGCCGCCGCCGGTCGGATAGACGATCACGCCGGGCAGCCGACCGCCGAGCTGCTCGAACAGCTCGTACGCCATCGTCTTCTTGCCCTCGACGCGGTACGGCTCGCGCAGCGTCGACAGGTCGAACCACCCGCGCGTGGTCACACCCTCCGCCACGCGCGCGCCCGCATCCGTGATCAGACCCTCGATCAGCTGGAGGTCTGCACCCAGCGCACGGATCTCTTCCAGGATAACGCGCGGCGTGTCCGTCGGTACGACAACGTGACAGGGCAGAGCGGCCGCGGCAGCATACGCCGCGGCCGCGGAGCCGGCATTGCCGGCCGAGGGCAGCGCGACCTCGCGCGCGCCCAGCTCCCACGCGCGTGATACCGCCATCGATAGGCCGCGCGCCTTGAAGCTGCCCGTCGGGTTCTGTCCCTCGTCCTTCAGCCAGAGCCGCTCGACACCGAGCGACCGCGCGAGCCGCGGCGCCGCCAGCAGTGGCGTGAACCCCTCGCCCAGCGAGACGCGGAACGCCGCGTCGCGGACCGGCAGCACATCGGCGTACCGCCACATCGTGGGCTCCCGGCCCACCAGCGATTCCGGACGGAAACGGCCGGCGAGCTCGTCGAGAGCGTAGCGGGCATAGAGCGGCTTCTCGCAGCAGGGCGACAGCCGCCACAGCTGCTCCGTCTCGTACGTGGCGCCGCATCGCGTACACTCGAGGTGGGTCATGGCTCAGCCGGCGTCGCTCATGCGCTTGCCGGGACGGCCATAGTGGTCGCCGCCGATCGGCCGCGCCCGCAGGTATGCCGACCGCAACGCCGTCTCGTCCATCACCTCCAGCGAGCCCGCCCGCACCACGACGCGCCGCGGCGGCATGTTCGCCGACTGCGTCGTGAACTCGAGCACTTCCTCGTCCGGCGCCGCGCCCGTGTCCGGCGAATTGACGACCGACCGCACCTCCCAGGTGCAGCCATCCGCCTCCAGCGTCTTCCACTTCATCGCCGCCGCCCTTCCGCTGTACTCAGAACGTAATCTTCCACCGCAGCCGTATGAGCGGCCGCAGGGATCGTTCCGCCTCCCGGCGCGCGGCGCGGTCGAGGTGGCGAAGCGCGACGTTGCGGCCGATCGCGTACCCGTAGGCCATGCCGTACACCGTATCCGACAGCCAGTGCGCCTCGTCCACGATACGGGCAGCGCCGTTCGCGGCCGCCACCGCCCAGATGGCCGGCTCGGCAACGCCCAGATCGAACCGATGGTTGAAGTACGACGCGCAACTCATGATGTTGGATGCGTGGCCGCCCGGAAAGGAGCGGCGGTCCCAGTCGCCGAACGCGAGCAGCTCGAACTGGAACGGACCGCGCTCCACCGATGGCCGGGCCCGACCGATCAGCAGCGCCGTCGCGCTGCGCGTGAACGTCGTAGTGAGATTGGAGGTCGCACAGCCGAGCCCCGCATCGCGGAGGTCCTCAGAATCGAACGCATGCCCCGCCCCGTACAGTGCGATGGAGAGCGGGAGCAGGAAGAACCACGTTCGTCCCATGAGGCTGCCGGGGCTGGAGATCCGGAACGGTGCGAGCAGGCCGAGCGCGGCGGGCTCCGACTGCACCCATTCGTGCACGGTCTCGTCGAGCAGCAGTGCGGCGCCCACGCCCGCGATCGCGATCCCGGCCGTCTGGAGATCCGACGTGCCGGCGCGCGCCGGCGAGCTGACGATGAACCATGCATCGCGGCCGAAGTCCTTCAGGTCGCTGCCGGCCGATCGGTCCTGTGCCGCCGCCGGGGCGGCGATCAGCGCACCGACGAGCAGTCCCGTCCACGGTATAGTCGTCATCCCGTACTCCGTTGCTGTGACAGGAGTCGGTGCCGGGCAAGATCCCGGCCGCCACGGCCGTACGGGACGGCAGGTCGCGCCGACGCCGGCGCCGGGCAACCATCCGGCCGCCGGCCGGCATCACAATCGTCGGACCTTCGAGGGAGCCGATGAACGAAGCGGAATGCATACGGCGCGCGCGCGAGGGCGACGCCGCAGCAATACGTGACCTGTACCGGCGCTACGCGCCGAGGGTGCACGCCGTGGTCCGGCGCCTGGCTGGGGATGAGGCGCTGGCGGAGGACTGGGCACAGGAAGCGTGGGTGCGTGCGTTCCGCGCGCTGCCGTCGTTCCGCGGGGATGCACGCTTCTCGACGTGGCTCCATCGGATCGCGGTGAACAGCGCGCTGCACGGCCGGCGCTGGCGCGAGCGGCGGGCGGGTCGTGAGGCGGCGCTGCCGGCGGAGAACCCGCACGCGGCCCGGACCGATCAGGTCGTGCTGCGCGTGAGTCTCCAGCGCGCTCTCGACGAGCTGCCGGAAGGAATGAGACAGATCATCGTGCTGCACGATGTCGAAGGATACACGCACGAGGAGATCGGCGAGCTGCTCGGCATCGCGCCGGGCACATCCAAGAGCCAGCTGTTCAAGGCGCGCGCGCGACTGCGCGCCCGCCTTCAGGCCGGCGAGGGCGCCGTGAACGAGGAGGAAGCATGTCGCATCTGAGCCTGGAAACCATCGCACGCCTCGTCGAGGATGCACCGGATAGGGGCGAGGCCGCACACCTCGAGTCGTGCGAGCAGTGCCGCACCGCGCTCGCCGCCATGAACGAGGATGTGCACGCGCTGTCGCTGCTGCCGGATGTCGCGGCCGCGCCCGACGGCTGGGCCGCGCTCGAGCGCCGGCTCGTCGATGAGGGGCTCATCCGCACGCCCCGACGCTCCGGCATGGGCGGCGCGCGCATGATGCAGATCGCCGCCGCACTGCTGCTGTTCCTGGCGGGCTCCGTGGCCGGCCGCATGACGGCCGCGCCCGCCGTACAGACGACTGCGGCCGCTCCGACGATCGACCGGACGATCGATCCGGCACCGGTCAGCGCACCGCCGGCTGCGGCCGATGACCCGCAGCCGGAGCCGGCCGGCGCCTCGCCGATCGACTCGCCGGCACGGCGCGCCACGCTCGCGTCGAACGATCCGGGCACGATGCCAATGACGTTCGATGAGGCCGCGCTCGCGCTGCGTCGCACGGAGGAGCAGTACCTCACCGCGCTGACGCGCTTCGCCGAGCTCGCGTCGCAGTCGCCGGCCGGTGATCCGGTCGCCCGCCTCGCGGCGCTCCAGAGCATCGTGCTCACCACGCAGGCCGCGCTCAGCGAGACGCCGACCGACCCGGTCATCAATGGATATCACCTCACTGCACTCGCCCAGCGCGATGCGACGCTCCGCCAGGTCGCGGCCGCCAGCGAGCCGTGGTACTGATCGTCACTTGCTGCACCAAAGGAGATCCGCAATGAGAATGCATAGATGGATGGCCGGTCTGTTCGCGACGATGCTGGTCGCGCCCGCAGTCGCGAGCGCGCAGGACCCGCCGCCGCCGCCGGTCGTATACGCGTACGCGAACCGCGGTGTGCTCGGCATCCGCACCGAGCCGGTGCCGCCGGGCTCGTGGAACGCGCGCCAGCGTGCCGTCATCGATGTCGTGAAGGACTCGCCCGCCGAGAAGGCCGGCGTGATGACGGGCGATACGATCCTCAGCATCAACGGCCTCGCCGCATCGGCGCAGGTGATGAGCCTGCCATTCGAGCCGGGCGACACGCTCACGCTGCGCATCCGCCGCAACGGCCGCGAGCGTGACGTGACGGTCGTCGCGGGCGAGCGCGCCGGCAACTTCACGTACCGCGTGTTCTCGTCGGATTCGATCCGGGATGCCATGACGGTCATACTCGACCGCGTGCGCACGCAGATGGACACGCTCAGGTTCCCGCACGTCGAGATGCGTCGCTTCGGCGACACCGCGTCCGTGATCATCATCGATGGCGATACGATCCGGACCATGGGCAGCGCCGTGCTGCGACGGTTCCATCCGGATTCGATTGCGGGTGGCTTCACGATCCGCAGCGGTCGTTTCGGCGACTCGACCTGGGTCCGGATGTTCGGCGATTCCGCGCGCGGGTTCCACTTCGATGTCCGGAGCGACTCGGTGCGCTGGGGCCGGCCGCTCGACGTGCTGGCCTATACCACCACGATCGGCATGCGCGCCGTCGCGGGTGCGGAGCTGACGGAGCTGAATCCCGGGCTCGCCGAATACTTCGGCGCGACCGACGGGCTGCTCGTGCTGAACGCGCACGAGGGCACGCCCGCCGCACGTGCGGGACTGCGCGCCGGCGACGTCATCCGCCAGGTCGATGACACCGCGGTCCGCTCGATCGTCGACCTGCGCCGCGGGATCGAGCGCGCGCGCGGCCGCGACGTCACGCTGCACGTGCTGCGCAACGGCCGGAACATGGAGCTGACGCTGGGACGACGTTGATCGTGGAGGCGTGGGTGGAGGTGAGCGCGTTCGCAGGGTGCCCGCGCTCGTCTTCACCTACGCCTTCACCGACGTCTTCACCCGCTGCACCGCGCGCAGCCCGCTGACCACGGCACCCTCGACGGACGGCGCCACCAGGTAGTCTCCCGCCAGCCACACGTTGCGCGGCAGCCAGTGCTCATCGAAGCGCGCGAGGTGTTGCAGGTAGCCGGGCTCGAAGATCGTATACCCGTCGTCGAACCGGAACACGTGCGCGGAAGACACGTGCTTCGTGATGCCGCTCACGGCGCGCTCGAGCGCCGCGAGCACGGCCCGCGCGACCGAATCGTCGTCCTGCTCCAGCAGTGCGGGTGTCGCGGTGGGCGCCGGCAGTGCGACGAGCGCATCACCGCCCGGCGGCACGAGGCCGCGCAGCTTCCGGCTCTGGATGCACAGCGCGACGACGCGATCGCCGATCGCATCGCCGCGCGGGAACGACAGCCCGAACCAGTCGCCCGGGAACGGGCGGTCCGTGCGATATGCGACCGTGAGCGTCGGCTGCACGCGCACGCGCGACAGCCACGCACCCAGCTCGCTGCCCGCGAACAGCTGCGCCGCGCGGCGCGCCGGCACCGCCACGATCGCGGCGCCGTGGCGCACCGGTCCCGTCGCCGTCGTCACGAGCACGCCATCACTCTGTGCCTCGACTCCGGTCACGTCCGCCGTCGGCACATAGCGGCCGCCCGCGTTCTCGAACGCCGCGAGCCAGCCCTCCGCGAGTGCGCCGAAACCGCCCGCCGCGGCGTATACCGAGACGTCCATCCCCGCGCGCGCCAGTGCATGGTAGACCGCCGCACTCGTCTGCTCCGGCGTCGCACCGTAGTACGCCGCGAGCAGCGGATAGGCGAGCAGCTCCACGAAATCACTGCCCAGCTCGCGACCGCCCCACGCGCCGATCGATTCGCGATCGTGCGCCGCTCCACCGCTGCCCGCCGGATCGTTCGCATCCAGTCCGCGCGCGTGCGCCGTCAGAAACGGCAGATAGCGGCCCGCCATCCTGAGCTTCAGCAACGCCGGCAGCGCCGAGGAGGCCGCCATGCTCGTCACCGAGCCGTACGTGATCGCGTGCGCGCGACCCTTCCGCCACAGCGCGTCGCGACCCGGCGAGCGCAGCAGCCGATCGGACACTCCGGCATCGCGCGAGACCGCGAACACGCTGCGATACGTCGAGCTCACCAGCTGCACGCCGACATCCACGCGCGCGCCGTCGATCGTCTCCGTCCTCATGCGCCCGCCCGCCCGCGCGTCCCGCTCGTACAGCGTCACCTCCGCGCCCGCCCGGGCGAGCAGCAGGCTCGCGCCGAGCCCGGCTGGCCCGGCTCCGATTACTGCGACATCAGTGGACATTCAGCCGTGAGTCTCCGGGCACTGTGGGTGCGAGGCTTCGTGGCTTCCGCTCCGCGTTCTTCCGCCCCCGTACAGCAAAAAGAGGCCCCCGCTTCCGCGAGGACCTCTCGTGCTGCTGCGCTTCGCGCGGACTATGCCGCCGGGCGCCGGCCGTAGGGCAGCTCCGGGACCGGCTGCACCCGCCCGCCCCAGATGAACGCACTGATCGCCGGGCGCGGTGTCGGCCCGAACGTCCCATGTATCACGATTCCCGGCGGATCGTCCGCCGTGACCACGCGGTCCTGTACCGTTTCCATCGCCCCCTCCACTCGCAGAAGCCGCCGCAGTGACGCGGTCGACATGCGCGCGATACTGGCACGCGTCGTACCGCATCGGCGCAGTGGAGTGAACCTGTTGTTGTGTAACGAGTTGTCGGTTCAGCCGGCAGCGCGGAGCTGCGCCTGTGTCCCCCGCAGCGGACGAGGTGGCGTGTCGTTTCGACACATGCGCTGCCACTGGCGGTAGGGCGGCAGGTTCAGGCGCGCGAGGAGCAGGCGATCGACCGCGTCACAAAGGAGGATCTCGGTGAGGGGGTACTGGCCATCGGGAGCATCGAAGAGCTGCTCGACAGCGACCTCGGCGAGGTCGAGCAGCTCGTCGCGGGTGAGTCCCGCCTTGTACTCCTCGAGCTGCTCCTCGATCCAGGCCTGGTAGCGCTGGCGTGGCGTCTCCGCAGGCATGCTCATCGTTCCAAGGTTATGCGCGCGTCACGTTACGCACAAGGCAGACGCTGCTCACAGGCGTCGCTCGAGGCGCACGTCGTTGACGATGAGCGTGGCGAATCCGGCGTCGCGGATGCGGAGCGCTGCGCCGGCGGCTTCCTTCGCGGAAGCGAACGTGCCGCAGCGCACGCGGAAGTACGGACTGCCGGGCACCGTGACGATGCGTGCATCGAAGCCGCGTGCACGCAGCTCGGCCGCGATCGTCTCGGCGGCGCGCCGCTCGCTGAACGCGGCGGTCTGCACGGCGTACTCGGGTCCGGTCGCCGCGGCTGGCGACTCGACGGGCGGTGCCGGATCCGCGGGTGACACGGGAGCCGGGTCGCTGCGCGATCCGGGCGTCGTGTCACGCGCTTGCACAGGCGGCGAATCGGTGGGCGGCGCCGGCTCTCCCGGAACCGGATCGACGGCTACATCGAGGTTCGGCAGGGTTCGCGTGACGGGCGCCGGCGGTGCCGGTGCATCGGCGATGCCGCCGGACTGCGTGCATGCGCGGTCGCGCTCGAGCTCGATGAGGGTGCGCACGTTCTGGTTGGTGGTGGCGAGCAGGCTCTCGCGGGCGGTGCCGCATGCCGCCGCCGCCTCGCCCATGGCGAGCTGAGCGCGCGCGAGCCAGAGCATGCCGGTCTCGCGCTGGGGCGCGGCGGGGTAGTCGTAGCGGAGCCGCTGGAGGTAGTCGATGGCGCGCAGCGTCTCGCCGGCGGTGTAGAGGCTCTGGCCGAGACGCAGCAGCGCTTCCGGCGCGACCGGCGACGAGGGGTAGCTCAGCGCGACGCCGACGAACGCGTCCTCGGCCGCTTTCGCGTCCGTCATCAGCAGGCCGTTCAGGTACAGCGCGCGGGCACGGTCGTCCGAGCTGACGGCGGCGGCCGGATCCGCGTTCTGCCGCTCCCACTGTGCGAGCGTGTTGCGGGCCTCGGTCAGGCGGCCGGTCGCGATCAGGTTCTGCACGCGCTCGAGCGTGCCGTCCTGCGCGCGTGCAGGGCCGGCTGCTGCGAGCAGTGCGACTGCGGCGATGACGATGCGGATCTTCATGCGGCTCTCCGTGTGCTTCGTTGCTCGAGCCTGAGCAGGAGCTCTTCCATGATCTGGCGGTCGTTGAGCGACGACGACTTGAGCAGCCGGTCGGCGCGCAGCAGATCGTCGATGGCGTCTTCGACGCCCTCCGCAGTCCAGTTGCGCGCCTGTTTCGCAATGCGCGACGCGAGCCAGCGCTGGTACGTCGGCAGCGCTTCGGCCAGCGCTCGCTCCCCGCCGGTCGCGGCGATGCCGAGTCGGAGGAAATGCGTGCCGAGCCCGATCACGAGACCGACGCCATTCTCGTTCGCGTCGAAGAGTGCGGGCAGTGCCGCGCGTGCATCGCGGAAGCGCGCGTCGCCGACGAGGTCGAACCAGTCCCAGCGATTCTGCCGCGGCACGGATCCGACGATCGCGGCCACATCATCAATAGTAATGCGTTTGCGGTCGCCGACGTAGTCGCTCAGCTTGCGGATCTCCTGGACCAGCACGCCGAGATCGGAGCCAGTGGCCGCGAGGCCGCGCGCGGCCGCCGTGTCGAGCTCGATGCCCTCGTCGCGTGCGCGCGCGCTCAGCCATGCGGGCAGGTCACTGCCCGCGAGCTGCGGGAACTCGACCGACGTGGGCGCCTTCTTCAGCCGCTCGTAGAACGCGGCCTTCGTCTTGTCCGGCAGTGTCGCGACGAGAATGAGCACGAGTCCGGGGATCGGCCGCTCGAGCAGCGACTCGACCGCCGCGCGGCCGCGCGCGTTCGCCGCCATGGCCTGCACGTCGCGCACGATCACGACGCGCCATTCCGCCATCATCGGCGGTGTGTTCGCGATGGACACGAGCGTCTCCGGCTCTACCTCGGCGCCGCGCAGCTGATCGTAGTTGAAGTCGCGTGTGGACGGGTCGAGATGCGCGGCGGTGATCGCGGCCGCGGCTTCCTCCTTGAGGAACTCCTCGTCACCGAACAGGAAGTAGATACCACCGCGCGTGCCGGCCGCGAGCGCCCGCTTCAGCTTCTCGGGACTCGTGAGCGCCATTCGTCAGTCGATCGGCGCGTATCCCGTGGAGATCGACCGGACCGGACGGTACACCGGCGGCGTCACGACGAGCGGCGAATAGGGCCCGGGGAACGTCGCGAGGAATGCCGACGACTGGTGCGCCGGCGCGGTAACCGGTGCGACCGGATACCACGCCGCCTGGTCGAACAGCGGGACGCGCCGCTCGATGATCGGCTCCACCGACGCCGTCGCTGCGGCCGTCGCCGAGCGGGTGCCGGCGCGCGTCACGAGCAGCGGGCTCCACGCGAGCAGCGCGATCGCCGCGGCGATCGCGAGTGCGGCCGCGGCTCCCGCGGCGCGCGAGCCGCCGAGCGATTCGGCATCCTGGAGGTGGAACAGACGGTGCTGGAGGCGCAGCTCGAACTCATCGGAGGGCGCCATGTCGGGCAGCTCGCGGACGAGCGCGACGCCCCTGCGCACGACGCGATCGTAGCGCGCGCAGGACGGACAGGCAGCCGCGTGCGAGCCGAGCCGCTGCGCCAGCACTGCCGGCAGCCGCCCATCCATGTACTCGCTGTGCCGGGCCAGGAACTCGTCGCATCCGACGTCGAGTGTCCGGTCCGCGTTGCCTGGCTTCACTTTAGACCCCCTGCTGCGTTCGGCGGCGGAGCCACTCACCCGGCTCCGGTGGGCGCCTTTCGGGCGGCCCGGGTCTTCTTACTGCCCCTCCCGGACCGTTGTTCCCCTTTCCACCCAGCCCCACATTCCCGCGGATGCAGGCCGTCCGCGTGATTCTGGACTTTCCGGGAGCCCACCGCAATCGCGAGCGCGTGCGGTTCGGCCCGCCCATAAACATCCTCGCCGCCACCGACGCCGCGCACGTCCGCCTCCGCCTCCGCGACGCGGAGCGGGCGGCCCGCGCGGGCGCGTGGGTCGCCGGCTTCATCGCGTACGAGGCCGCACCGGCGTTCGACGCCGCGTTCCTCACCCGCCCGCATTCCGGGCCCGCGCCGCTCGCGTGGTTCGGCGTGTTCGACGAGCCGGAGCGAGTGCAGTCGCCGGCCGCGGCCGCGGCCGATCTGCCCGCTTCGTGGACGCCCGATGTCACGCGCGCGGAATACGACGGCGCGATTCGCAGCATCCGGGACGCGATTGCGGCGGGCGCCGTGTACCAGGTGAATCACACGCTGCGGTTCCGCGCGCCGTGCGCGCTCGACCCGGCCGCGCTCTACGACGCGCTCGTGGCGGCGCGGCACGGCGTCTATCACGCACTCATCGAGACACCGCACTGGGCGATCGTCTCCGCCTCGCCCGAGCTGTTCATCGATGTGCGCGATGGCGCGGTCACGACCCGGCCGATGAAGGGGACCGTGCGCCGCGGCCGCTGGCCCGACGAGGACGCCGCCACCGCCGCGCGGCTCGCCGGCTCGGCCAAGGACCGTGCGGAGAACCTCATGATCGTCGACCTGCTCCGCAACGACCTCGGCCGCATCGCCCGCTTCGGCTCGGTCTCCGTCCGCAGCATGTTCGATATCGAGACGTACCCGACCGTGCATCAGATGACGTCGACGATCACGGCGCGGCTGCGCGACGATGTCGCCCTCGACGACCTCTTCGCCGCAATGTTCCCGTGCGGGTCCGTGACCGGTGCACCGAAGATCGCGGCGATGCAGCAGATCAGCGCGCTCGAGCGCTCGCCGCGCGGACCCTACTGCGGTGCGGTCGGCGTCATCCGGCCGGACGGCACCGCGACGTTCAACGTCGCCATCAGGACGCTGCTGCTCGACCGGCGGAGCGGAACCGCGGTCTACGGCGCGGGCGGCGGCATCACCTGGGACTCGAGCGCCGACGCCGAGTACGACGAGGCCGTCGCGAAGGCGGCCCTGCTGAACGAAGCGGTCGAGGACTTCGAGCTGCTCGAGACCATGCGCCTCGAGCACGGCACGATCCACCGCCTCGACCTGCACCTCGCCCGGCTCGCCGCATCCGCGCGCTACTGGTCGTTTGCCGATGATGCCGAACGCGCGGCCGCCGCCGCACTCGAGCGCGAGCGCGCCGCCGCGCCGCGCGGCGCATGGCGGCTGCGACTCACCGTGGCGCGAGACGCGTCGGTCAGCCTCACGCGCTCGCCTCTGCCGCAGCTGCCAACGTTCGAGCATGGAGCGCCGGAGCGACGGGCAGTGGAGCGGTGGAGCGGTGGCGCTGGCGGCGTGCGACGCGTGCGGCTCGCGGACTCGCCGGTCGACAGTCGCGATCGCATGCTCTACCACAAGACGACGGCCCGTGCGCGCTACGACCGGCTCCGCGCACCGCACCCCGACGCGTACGATGTCCTGCTCCACAACGAGCACGGCTGCATCACCGAGTTCACGATCGGCAACATCGTGTGCGAGATCGACGGCACACTGCTGACTCCGCCGCTCCACGCCGGCCTGCTGCCCGGCACGTTCCGGCAACAGCTGCTCGCGCAGCACACCATCCGCGAAGCCGACATCCGCATCCGGGATCTCCCGCGCGTCACGAGGATGTGGCTGATCAACAGCGTGCGCGAGTGGGTGGAAGTGGAACTGCTCTCCGCTCTGCCACTCCCGTCCTGAAATGAAGGAAGGGCAGCGCCGCTGACGGCGGCTGCCCTCCAGGTGACCGAGCATTGTCTGATGTGGCTTGGGGACCACTCTTGGAGGGGTGCCCGATCGACCTGCCGCGAGGAAGTGCAGATCGCATGCCACGCGCAGTCGGCGGGGCGCAATCGAAACGCGAAGTGCGCGCCTGGCCCGGGCGCTACGCGCGCGCTTCGACCTCGTCCACGCCCGCCGCCGTGAGGCGGATGATGCCGGCGCGGTGGTCATCGACCAGGACCAGGCCCTTCTCCTCGAGATACTCGAAGATCCTGCGCGACTCGGCCGCATCGATGCCGAGCTCCGCGCCCAGCTCGTGCGCACTCACGAACTCGCTGATGCTGCCGTCGACGGCCAGGTACAGCCGCTTCAGGAACTCACGCCGCAGCTCGCGACGCTGCTGCATCGGATTGTCCATGCCGAAAGTTTCGATACGACGCCCGCCCGCCGCAACCGCACAAAAAGAAAGACGGGGAGGCCTCTCGACCTCACCCGCCTCTCCCCCCCGTTCCCCGGCCCATGCAGCTGTGGAGCCGCGAGCCGCTCGGCTGCGGAAGCTTCTAGTCCAGCATCGGCTCGATGAGCTGCGCGAAATTGTTGCGCGCGCGGTTGAGCCGGCTCTTCACGGTGCCGAGGTTGACGCCGGTGATCTCGCTGATCTCCTCGTACGTCTTCCCCTCCATCTCACGGAGCACGAACACCAGCCGGTGATGCTCGGGCAGCTGCTCGACCGCCTGGTCCACCACGGCCTTCAGGTGCCGCTTCCGGTACAGGTCATCCGGACGGTACGTGTTGTCCTCCCACTCCAGCGGCCGGTGATCTGCCTCCCAGTTCTTCTTGATCGTCTGGAACAGCACGAGCGGATTGCGCGAACGGTTGCGCAGCTCGTTCTTCGCCAGGTTGCCCGCGATCGTATACGCCCAGGTCGAGAACTTCTTCGTCTGATCGAACCGGTGCAGATGGCGGTACACGCGGACGAACGTCTCCTGCACCAGGTCCTCCGCCCGCTCCCGGTCGCCGATCGTCCGATAGATGAAGTTCAGCAGCCGCACGTGGTAGCGCGCCACCAGCTCGTTGAACGCACGCTTCTCGCCGCCCAGGAACGCCGCCACCAGGCCGCTGTCATCCAGCTCCCGGATCGGCTGCGCCTTCGCCGCCCCATCCACCAGCCTCACGTGGGCCTTCGCCATGTCCGCCATGGTTCCCCCTTCGCACACCCTCTCGGGCGATTGGAAGCCCGACTCCGCCGCGTCTTCACGACGGCAGTTCGTATCGAGCTCGCCGCAACGCAGGGGGCAGGTTCCATACCCTGTTCCGGCGCGCGTTTCAATGCATGATCCAATGCTGTAATCGACTGATACAGAACGAGTTGACGCACCGGATCGGATATCCGCCCGCCCTTCGAGGCCGTCACCGAAAGAGGACGGCAAGCCCGGATTCGTGACCTATTTTTGCGCCACGTGGAATGTTGTTGCGCATCGGGCGAGCACCGGGGGGCAACCGGAACCGCTCGCAGGAAGAAGCCGCGAGAGGACCCGTGCCGTGTGTTGTGTGCTTGTGCGCGGAACGTTGTGGGGTCCGCGCCGGTGGTCGGAACCGCAGGGGGCACGGGACGCACACGCACACAGCACAGGCACGGGGGCCTCGCCCGTCCTGCCCTGACCAGGTCGGAGAACGGCCGCACAGGCACACGCACACGCACACGCGCACGTGGATGCCTGCACGAACGGGATTCAACGGCCGAGCACGAACCCCGCCGCGTACATCAGCGTGCACACGGTCTTGGCGTCATTGATCTCGCCGGTCCGTACGCGCTCGAGCGCGTCGGAGATGGGCATGGTGACGGACTCGATGAACTCGTCGTGGTCGAAACTGTGGGTGCCGTTGGTGCAATCGGTGGCGAGGTAAAGGCGGATCTGCTCGTCGGTGAAGCCGGGCGTGGTGAAGATCGTGGTGAGGTAGGTGAGCTCTCCGGCGACGAGCCCGGTCTCTTCCTCGAGCTCCCTGCGGGCGCAGAGCTCCCAGTCCTCGCCGGGGCGGTCGGGCCTGCCGGCGGGGACCTCGAGCATGAAGCCGCCGGAGGCGTAGCGGTACTGGCGGATGAGGAGTACGACGGGGTCCGCGCCGAGGATGTCGCCGAGGATGGGGAGCACGGCGGCGGCGCCGGAGTGGCGGATCATCTCGAGCTCGCCGGTCGAGCCGTCGGGGAAGCGGACGGTGTCGATGGAGAGGTCGACGATGCGCCCGCGGTGAACGGGGCGG
Source organism: Longimicrobiales bacterium (assembly GCA_036374995.1). Classification (GTDB taxonomy): domain Bacteria; phylum Gemmatimonadota; class Gemmatimonadetes; order Longimicrobiales; family RSA9; genus SH-MAG3. Next base: position 36,789 of record DASUSS010000112.1, read on the forward strand.
CTGTCGATGCGGCCGGGCGTCTCCTGACTCATGGTGCTTCCACTGTGAGGATCAGGCCGGCTGCGCCGGTCCCTGCGCGCCGGACGCGCCGAAATCGTGATGGACGATGTCGCCGAATCCGAGGGAGCGCAGGCCCTCCTCGATGTCGGCCGCGTTGCCGACGACGACGATGGAGAGGCGGTCCAGGTGGAGGTGGTCGCGCGCGACGCGCACGACGTCGTCGCGGGTGACGGCACCGATCTGCTCGCGGTACCTCTCGAAGTAGTCGACACCGAGCTGGTACGTGTGGAGGTGCGCGATGCGGGCGGCGATCTGCTCGGTCGTCTGCATCTCGAGCGGGAACGTGCCGGCGAGGTAGTCGCGGGCGGCGCGGACCTCATCCTCCGACACGCCGTCCTGCTGGATCGCGCGCAGCTCGTGGAGCGTCTCCTGCACGGCGCGCGCAGTCACGTCGCTGGCGACGGCCGTCTGAATGACGAACGGTCCCGCGGCCCGCCGGAACGCGAAGTTGCTGCGGACGCCATACGTGAAGCCGTGCTTCTCGCGAAGCGTGATGTTGAGGCGGCTGGTGAACGCGCCGGCGACGATCGTGTTGAGCACGAGCAGCGCGTAGTAGTCCTCGTGGTGGCGGGGCACGCCGACGTGGCCGATGCGCAGCTCGGACTGCACCGCGCTGGGGCGGTCGACGAGGAACACGGTCGTGCGCGCGGCACGCGCCTCCGTGGTCGGCGCGGGCGCCGCCTCGTGCGCGCCCTGCCAGTCGCCGAACGCGCGCGCCACCTCCTGTGCCACCGTGCCCGGCTCGACGGCTCCGACGACGACGACCGCGGTGCTGCCGGGCGTGAAGCGGCGGCGGTGGAAGCGCCGTGCGGCAGCGCCGTCGAACGACTGGACGCGCGCCTCGACGCCGATCAGCGGGCGGGCATAGGTGGCGTGCTCCGCGAAGATGTAGCGGGCGGCGGCATCATCGGCGAGGCCGCGCGGCTCGGTGCTGCGGCGCAGGATCTCGGCAAGCTGCTCGTTGCGCAGACGCTCGACCTCGTGTTCCGGGAACGCGGGCTCGCTCACGATCTCCGCGAGCAGCGCGAGTGCCTCGGGCATGCGGTCCGCGCGCGTCGTCAGCTCGACCGTGAGCGCGTCCCACGTCGTGAAAGTCTCCAGCTCCGCGCCGAGCCGCTCCAGCTCCCATGCCAGCGCCTCGCCCGTGCGGCGCGCCGTGCCGGCCTCGAGTGCGTTGCCCGTCAGCCAGGCGAGCCCCTCCTCGCCCGCGAGCTCCGACGCTGCACCCGCATCCACCACCGCGCTCACGGTGACGAGCGGCAGGTCGCCGCATTTCGCGCGGTACAGGATGATGCCGTTGTCGAGCCGTTGCCGCTCGACCCGCGGAAAGCGGAAGCTGCGGATCGGCGCGGGTGCGGGTGGCGAGGTCCGGTGCGTCATCACGCTCCGCTCCCGTCGCGCGGGACATAGCGCAGCACTGCGCGATTGTCGCGACGCAGACAGGTCGCGGCGAACTCGCGGACGGCTGCCGTCGTCACGCGCTGCACGCGGCCGAGCTCCGTGTTGATGCGGTCCGGCTCGTCGAAGATCGTCGTGTACATCGACAGCTGGTCAGCACGCTCATCGACCGTCTGGAGATCGGTCAGGTGACGACCCTCGATCATCGCGATCGCGCGCTCGACATCCGCGTCGCTCACGCTCGCCAGGCTCTCGATCTCGTCCGCGAGCACGGACTCGAGCGTGGTCACGTCTGCACTCGGCCGCGCCGTCGCCCACACGACGAGCATGGACGCACCGACCACGATCGGGAACGCGTACGCGACGACATCCTGCGCGAGCTGCCGCTCCCGCACCAGCGTGCGGTACAGCAGTGCCGCCTTGCCGCTGCCCAGGATGTACGACGCGACCAGCGATGCGTAATAGCCATCCGTGCCGTACGGCGGAGTGCGGTAGGCCTGATACACGCGCGCGAGCGAGATGTCCTGCCGTACCGTGTCGCGGACCTCGCTCCCCATGTGCAGCGGGATTTCGGTGCGGCCGGGCAGCGGCGGGATCCCCGCGCCGCGCGGGATGTCGCCGAAATACCGCTCGATCAGCTCGCGCGCCTGCACCGGATCGAAGTCGCCGACGAGAGAGAGAACCGCGTTGTCCGGCGCGTAGTACGTCCGGAAGAACTGCTCGACATCCTCCAGGCTCGCCGCGTCCAGATCCTCCATCGAGCCGATCACCGAATGATGGTACGGATGGTCCGCCGGATACATCATCGCCTGGAGCCGCTCATCCCAGTCGCCGTACGGCTGGTTGTCGACCCGCCACCGCCGCTCGTTCTTCACCACATCCCGCTGGTTGTCCAGCTTCTCCTGCGTCATCGCCGGCAGCAGCCAGCCGAGGCGATCCGACTCCAGCCACAGGCCCAGCTCGAGGTAGTGCGCCGGCAGCGTCTCGAAGTAGTTCGTCCGGTCCAGCCACGTCGAGCCGTTCAGCGAGCCGCCCGCCTGCTCGATCAACGCGAAGTGCGCCATCTCCGGCACGTTCTCCGAACCCTGGAACATCATGTGCTCGAACAGATGCGCAAAACCCGTCCGGCCCGGCCGCTCGTTCCGCGAGCCCACGTTGTACCACAGATTCACCGCTACTACCGGCGCGCTCGTGTCACGCGACAGTACCACGCGCAGCCCGTTGTCCAGCGCATATCGCTCGAACGGGATCCGCACCGCCCGCTCAGTCGTCTTCGCAGACATGCACGACTCCCATCGTCAACGCCTCGAGCTCTTCGCGTACCGCGTCACCATCGCCCGCGATCGCAATCGTCAATCCGTCCACACTCAGCCACCGCGACATCGCCACCTGCACATCAGCTGCCGTCACCGACCGAACCTCGTCCACATAACGGTCGTAGTAGTCCGGACCCAGACCGTACAGCGCCACCTCCGTCACGTGCTCCGCAATGTCGCCCGTCGTCTCGAACGTCCGCGGCAGACCCAGGACGATGTAGCTCACCGCACGCTCCAGCTCACCCGCCTCCACCGGCTCCTCCACGAGCCGCCCGATCTCCCCCACGGTCACGTGCACCGCGTCCGCTGTCGCCGCCGTCGCAACCGCCGTGCTCGCCAGGAACGGACCGCCCGCGGCCCGGAACGCGAAGCTGGACCCCGCCCCGTAGGTATAGGCCTTTTCTTCGCGCAGGCGCATGTTCAGACGGGACGTGAAGGCACCGCCCAGTACGGTGTTGCCGACGAGGAGTGGGAAATAGTCCTCGCTGTCGCGCCGTGGCCCCGGCCGACCGACACGGAGCTCGGACTGGGGTGCTCCGGGGCGGTCGACAATATGCACGCGGGTCGGCCGATCCGGCACCCTTCCGGGTACGGCCGGCGGTGCGGCGCGGGATCGGGTCCAGTCCCCGAACAGGCGTTCGACGGCGGGCAGCGCGCGATCCGGATCGACGTCCCCGACGATCACGAGGAACGCGCCGGCGGGGGAGAATCGCTCGGTGTGGATGCGGCAGATGTCGCGGCGATCGAGGGCCTCGATGCTGCTGCGTGTGCCGGCGAGCGGCACGGCGAACGGGTGATCGGGAGGATAGGCGTACCTGTAGAAGGCGTGGGTTGCGAGCGAGCGCGGCTCGTCGTTCTCCTGGAGTATGGCGGCGAGGCGCTCGTGGCGCTTCCGCTCGAGCTCGTCGTCGGGGAACGTCGGATCGAGTACGACGTCGGCGAGGAGGTCGAGCGCGGGCTCGAAGCGTGGGGAGAGCACGTGGAGCGAGGCGGTGACGGCGTCCCAGGTGGTCCGGGTCTCGAGCGTCGCGCCGAGGTGCTCGGCCTGGTCGGCGATGTCGGTCGCGGCGCGGGAGGCGGTCCCCTGGTCGAGCAGCTGTCCGAGCATCCAGGAGCGTCCGGCGTGGGGCGGCTCGTCCGTGGTCGCGCCTCCTCTGAGGACCAGACGGACATCGACGACGGGCAGCTCGTGTCGCGGCACGATGAAGAGGTCGAGCCCGTTCGCCAGCGCGTGGCGTGCGACGGGCGGCAGCGTGGGCGCGGTCGGCGGGGGTAGCCGGGGCGGGCGGGCGCGTGTGCTCATGCCGCAGCTCCGGCCGCGAGGTCGGCGCGCCCGACCGGAACCACGCTGAGCGCCACGGCGGGCCGGAACAGGTGGTCGCGTACCGCGCGGACGATGTCGTCCGGCGTGAGCCGCTGGTATCGGGCGAGGTCCTCGGCGGCGTAATCCGGCTCGCCCGTGTGGTACAGATACATGTTCAGCTGATCCGCGCGACCGCCGAAGCCGCCGACGTTCTGCAGCGAGTCGATGAACCCGGTCTCGATGCCGTTGACCGCGCGCTCGAGCTCGCGCGGCTCGATGCCCCGCGTCATCGCCTCGATCTCGCGCCGCACCTCGCCCTCCAGCGTCGAGAGCGAGACGCCCGGCCGGGCGGTGACGACGATGCGGAACGTCGAGCCGAGCACGGCGCTGCTCTGGTACGCTGCGACGGACTGCGCGAGCTGGCGCTGGTAGACGAGCGAGCGGTGCAGTCGGGAGGCGCGGCCGTGACCGAGGATCGCACCGACGGCGTCCATGTCGGCATCGCCGGCGGCGAATACGGCGGGCGAGTGCCACGCCAGGTAGAGGCGCGGCAGCGTGATGTCGTCCTCGAGCAGCACGCGCAGCTCGCTGTCCAGCTGCACGGGTCGTGGTGCGGCGCGGATCACGTCCGGGCCGCGGGGGATGTCCGCGAACCAGCGCTCGACGCTGTCACGCACGTGTCCAACGTCGACATCACCGGCAACCGCGAGCGTCGCGTTGTTCGGCGTGTAGTACTGCCGGAAGAAGGCGTGCACGTCGTCCAGTGTGGCGGCGGTGATGTCCGCCATCGATCCGATCACCGGCCAGCTGTACGGGTGCTCTTCCGGGTAGAGTGCGGCGAGCAGCGTCTCGGAGGCGAGTCCGTAGGGCCGGTTCTCGTAACTCTGCCGGCGTTCGTTCTTCACGACATCGCGTTGCGCCTCGAGCTGTGCGGCGGTGATCGCGTGCAGCAGTCCACCCATGCGGTCGGCCTCGAGCCAGAGCGCGAGGTCGAGCGCGTGCGACGGCAGCAGCTCCCAGTAGTTCGTCCGGTCCGTGGATGTCGATCCGTTGTTGATCGCGCCGACCTGTTCGAGCAGCTCGTCGAACGCGCCCTCGGGCACGTGCTCCGACCCCTCGAACATCAGGTGCTCGAAGAGGTGCGCGAATCCCGTGCGGCCTCGCACCTCCTCCTTCGAGCCGACGTGGTACCAGAAGTCGGTGCACACGAGCGGCGCTCGCCGATCCACGTGCACGACGACGCGCAGCCCGTTGGCCAGCGCGAACATCTCGTACGGCAGCCGGATCGGTTCCATCAGCGACCGCCGAGCACGACGGTGGCGGGAAAGAGCACGCTCTCGCGCAGCAGGTACTCCCAGCGCACGCGCCTCGATGCCGCGTCGATCGGCGCATTCGTCGCCGGTGCCCGGTACGGCACGATATGGGAGCGGCGCGCGAGCAGCTCGAGACGCATCATGTGGTAGGAGTCGCTGACGAGGAGCGCGCTCTCGAGATCGGCCGTAGCCATGAGCGCGGCTGCGGCGCGGACGGACTGCGCGGACGTGACGCCTTCCCGCTCGGTCATGATCGCGGTCGCGGGCACTCCGTGCTGGCGCGCGTAGCGGCGCGAGACCTCCGCCTCGCTGATCGTGTCGCCCGGACCCATGCCGCCGGTGAAGATGAGGTGGGATGCGAGGCCGCGGTCGTACAGATCGAGTGCGTGATCGAGCCGCGCCTTCAGCACGGGCGAGGGCCGGCCGTTGTACTGCGCGGCGCCGAGCACGATGATCGCATCGGCCGTGCGCGTCGTCGGCCACGCGCCGGCGGTGAGGACGCACGCGACCGAGACCACCCAGAGGAGCACGCCGCCCAGCAGGATCCCGAATGCGGCACGGAGAGCGCGCTTCACAGCGGCTGCGTCAGTCGTTCGTGCAGGATGGACGGGCCGAGCGTGTCACGCAGCAACGCCGCGGCCTGGTCCGGCCCCGCGGCGAGCCGCTCCTCGGCATCGGCGAGCGTCGTCGCATCCGCTCCCTCGTCGGCGTACTCGGCGCGGGCGAGCGCATCCTGCGCCGCGTCATCCCAGCCGACCGCAGCGGCGGCGAGGGCGGCGAGGACCTGGGCTTCCCCATCCTGCGGCCGCTCCAACGCGGCCCGCGTGAGCTGCTCCGCCGCGTCCTCGCGGCGGTTCATCTCGGCGAGCACGAGTCCCAGCAGCAGGCGCGTCCACGAGTCGTCTTCCGCGAGCGTGAGCGCGTGCTCCATCGCGGTCGCGGCGGATCGGAGATCGCCCTTGAGCGCGTGCGCAATGCCGATCTCGCCGTGTACCACCGGATCGTCCGGCTCGATGCGCGCCGCGGCCTCCAGCTGCTCCAGCGCCTCGCCGAACACACCCTCGCGCGCCAGATACGCGCCGTACTGGAGCCGCGTGATCGCGAGCTCCGGACCCGTGAGCGCAGCCGCACGCAGCGTCGACTCGGCGTCGGGGTCGTCGAACGCGGCGAGCCCGGCGCCGGCGAGCGCGAGCAGCTGCGGGTCGACGGGCTCCGCGGCGATGCACCGCTTGAAGTAATCGTACGCCGCGCCGTCATTGCCGAGCTCCCGCTCGGCGACACCGAGCCAGCCGAGCAGATACGGCTCGTCCGGCTCGTCCTCGAGTGCCTGCGCGAGCAGCTGCGCCATCTCCTCGAAGCGCTGCTCCTCACCCAGATCGAGCGCCTGTTTCAGGACCGCTTCGACATCCATCATGCACCGTACTTCGCGAGACGGCCGGCGTGTGCGAGTGCGAGCGTCATCAGCTCGCGACCGGGCACGACACCGAGCTCGCCGCGCGCGCACGCGCGCTCGCCGAACGTCTGATCCGGCTGCGGCCGCGCCCATGGCGAGACGATCATCACCGGCACCGGATGCCACGAGTGCGCACGCAGCCGCGACGGCGTCGAGTGGTCGCCGGTCACGAGGAGCACATCCGGCTGCAGCGCCTCGATCCGCGGAATCAATGCATCCACCGCCTCGATCGCCTTCACCTTCGCCTCGAAATCGCCATCCTCGCCGCGCGAGTCCATCGCCTTGAAGTGGACGAAGTGGAACTCGTAATCGGCGAATCCGTCGCTCAGCACATCGACCGTCTCGGCATCGCTGTCGGGCACGCGCGCGCCGTCCATACCGACCAGCCGCGCGACGCCGCGATACATCGGGTACTTCGCGATGGCACGCGCACGCAGCATGTACCGTTCGAAGAACGTCGGGAACGGGTGATACGCGTCGATACCGCGCGCGAGGATGCCGTTCGCAACCGGCTCATCGCTCAGCACCTCGAACGCCGACTCGAGGATCGTCTGGAGCAGCTGCGCCGTCTCCTCCGCCTCGGGCACGAGCGCACGTGCGCGCAGCGGCGGCACGCCTTCCTCCTGCGGATCCGTGTCCGCGAGCTCGGCCGACAGCTGACGACCGCGCAGCACGAGCACCGCGCGGTGCTCCTTCTCCGACTCGAAGAAGATCTGCACGCCACCCGGCGCACGAACGTTGTCCTGGAGCTTCTTCACGAGGCGCCGGTTCTCCTCATCGCTCGGCCGATGCGCCCGGCGGTCCGCGATCCGCCCCTCGTCATCGAGCGATGCGAAATTCAGCCGGATCGCGATGTCGCCCGGCTTCACGGCGAATCCGACGCCGAGCGCGGACAGGACGCCGCGCCCGATGTCGTACTTCACCGGGTCATAGCCGAACAGCGAGAGGTGACCCGGTCCGCTGCCGGGCGCAATGCCGTGCGCCACGGGCAGCTGCATGCCGAGTGCGGCCCCGTGCGCGAGACGGTCCAGATGCGGCGTCGCGGCCGCCTCCAGTTCCGTCAGTCCCGTCTCCGGGTGCGGCAGCCCGCCCAGCCCGTCGAGCACGAGCAGGACGATGCGGCCGCCCTCATCATGCACCAGCATGTCCGGGAACTGCACTGCGATCCTCCCTGGTCGATGACGCGCTCCGGGCTGCTGATCTTATCGGCATCGACCGACGCGGCAAGGGGCGCTGGCCGCACGTGCCGGACGATCGTATGCTTCCGACTCGCAGCAGGAATCACCCGCACGAGAGATCCGCATGAGCACGTTCCAGCCCTTCGCAATGGAGCGGTGGCAGTCGACGTACGAGAACCGTGTGGACTTCAACCTCTCCGAGAGCGGCGTCCACCCGCTGACACTCGCCGAGCTGCTCGCGATCGCCGACGCCGACATCGGCGACACCCCGCTCGGCTACGGCCAGTCGAACGGGTCCGACCCGCTGCGCGCCCGCATCGCCGCCCTCTATCAGGGCGCCCGCGACGACGGCGTCGTTGCATGCAACGGCAGTGCGGAGGCGAACTTCATCGCGATGTGGGAGCTCGTGGGCGCCGGCGACGAGATCGCGATCCTCGTGCCGACCTACATGCAGACCTACGGCCTCGCGCAGAACGTCGGCGCGCACGTCACCGAGATTCCGCTCCGCGAGGAGCTCGGCTGGCAGCCGGACCCCGATGACATCGCCCGCCTGATCACCGACCGCACGCGTCTCATCGTCGTCACCAATCCCGGCAATCCCACCGGCGCCGTCCTGTCCGCTGATGCGCGACGCGCGGTCAGCGCGGCTGCCGAGACGACCGGCGCCTGGATCCTCGCCGACGAGGTGTACACCGGCGCCGAGCTCTCCGGCGTCCAGACGCCCTCCTTCTTCGGCACCCACGAGCGCGTCATCGCGACCGGCTCCCTGTCGAAGGCGTACGGCCTGCCCGGCCTCCGCATCGGCTGGTGCATGACGGACCCGCACACCGCCGCAAAGCTCTGGGCACGATCCGATTACACCACCATCTCGCCCGGCGACCTCACCGACCGCCTCGCCACCATCGCGCTCGACCCCACCGTGCGGCCGCACCTGCTCCAGCGCACCCGCGGCATCATCCGATCCGGCCTCGATACCCTCACCGACTGGATGCGGCAGACTGGCGGATTCCACTGGCGCGATCCCGAGGCCGGCGCAATCTGCTTCGTCCGCTACGACGCCGACATCCGCTCCGACACCCTCGCCGAGCGACTGCGGACCGAGCAGAGCGTCCTCATCGTGCCCGGCTCCCAGTTCAACATGGAGGGCCACATCCGTTTCGGCATCGGACTCCCGAAACCGCAGCTCCACGCCGCACTGGACCGCGTCGAGGCCGTGCTGCGAGCGGCGCTCGTCTCGTAGATTCGAGCGCGAAACTCGACGCACCGCTCGCGACGGCACGGGGCTTCTGCTGCACGCGGCTCCCGCTCTACCGCCCCGGTGCTCCGCTACCTCGCGAGACACCACTCGCGACGACGCGGTCCTCGCTCGAGCGGCGGCACGTTCGTTGCTCGTAAACTCTTGCCAAACTGACGTTTGCAGGAGAGCAGGATGAGCCTTTCAATACGACGCCTCACGATTGCCGCCGGGATCGTCGTCGCGGCCGCCGGAGCGGGCGCCAATTATGCATATCATGCGAGTGGTGAGCGGAGTGACGAAGAGGGGCTGCGGCTGGTCGTGAACGTGCCGGCGAACCGGCTGTACGTGTACGAGAACGGTGTGCGCACGCGGACGTATGCGGTGTCGGTGGGACTGCGCGGTTACGAGACGCCGCGCGGCAGTTATCGGATCCGGGAGGTGATCTGGAACCCGTGGTGGCATCCACCGGAGAGCAACTGGGCGCGCGGTCGTCAGCCGGAGCCACCGGGCGAGTCGAATCCGATGGGGCGGGTGAAGCTGAACTTCGGCCCGCTGCTGTACATCCACGGCACGTCGGCGTACCAGTCGCTGGGGAACCCCGCGTCGCGGGGTTGCGTGCGGATGCGCAACAGCGATGTGATCGAGCTGGCGCAGCTGGTTCACGAGTACGCGTCGCCGAACGTGGCGGACGAGCTGATCCGTACGCTGGTTGCGTCGCCGGGCATGACGCGGCGCATCACGCTGAAGCAGCCGGTACGGTTCGAGGCCGTATACGACGTTGCGACGGTGGACGACGGATTTCTGATACTGTATCCGGATGTCTACGGTCGGGTGCGCTCACAGGTGCGCGATGAGGTCGAGAAGACGCTCCGGGACAATGGCATCGACCCGAAGCGCGTCAATCGGGATCACCTGGAGCGGCTGCTCGAAAAGGCGGAGACGCGCCGGGTCGCCATTTCTCTGGAGGAGCTCGTATCGCCGGCCGTCGCGACGGACGACACGGACGGTGCGGTCGAGCGCAGATGACATGGAGTCGAAACCGAGGGTCCTGGTCATCGAGGACAATGCCGATCTGCTGGCGATCCTCGAGCATCTGCTCAGCGCGGATTACGTCGTGGCGACGGCTCGGCGCGGAGAAGAGGGGGTCACGCTCGCGACGACGTTCCGTCCGGATGTCGTCATACTCGACCTCCAGCTGCCGCAGATGGACGGTATCGAGGCGGGCCGCTGGATCAAGCGCGAGCTGGACAACGTCCCGATCCTCGTGCTCACGGCGCTCGCCGGCAAGGGCGATCCGGAGGCGATCCTCGCCTCCGGGTGCTGCGATGCGTACATGGCGAAGCCCGCATCGCTCGACGAGATCCGCACGCAGGTGGCGGAGCTGCTCGCATCGGGCGCCAGGACCCGCCCATGAGGCGCGGCGCACCGCCGCGCCGACTCGGTCTGCTCGATACGCGCGGCGCACGCGCGGAGCGCAGATCCCGTGAGCAGTTCCCCTACCCGGTCGGTTATCGCATTGCCGGCGATCTGACCGTCACCGGCCACCTGGCGGCCGGTCGCACGACGCACCTGTATCAGGTCTGGAGCGCACGGGACTGGTGCGCGTACACGTGCAAGATCCTCGCGCCGGACCGCGGCGGTCACCGTGGCGACATCGCCGCGCTGCGCCGCGAAGCGCGCATTCTGCGCATGGTCGGTCACCCGAACATCGTGCGCTGTTTCGGCGTCGGCCATCACGACGACCTGCCGTACATGCTGCTCGAGTATCTCGAGGGCGCGTCCCTGTTCGACGTGCTCGAGTCGCGGCCGCACCGCCGGCTCGAGATCAGCGATGCCGTCCGCGCCGCGATCCATCTGGGCGCGGCGTTGTATCACCTGCACCGCCGCGGCTTCCTGCACCTCGACCTGAAGCCCGCGAACCTGCTGCTCCGCGACGGCGTTCCCGTCCTCATCGATCTCGACACGGCGCGCCGGGTCGACTCGGAGCGCCGGCCCAGCCGCCGCCTCGGCACCGCACCCTACATGGCTCCCGAGCAGGCGCGCCGCGAGCCGCTCGGCCCGGCCGCCGACATCTACGGCCTCGGCGCATTGCTGTACGAGCTGCTCACCGGCCGCTGGGCCTTCGAGGATGTGTACTCCGAGGCGCTGGAGGACGGCCGGCCGCGCCAGTTCCCGCAGGCCGACGCCGAGCTGCCGCCGCCACCCGGCCACTTCCGCCCCGACCTGCCGCTCTCGCTCGAGCGAACGGTCATGACGTGTCTCGCAAGCAACCCCGAGGAGCGGTTCGCGTCCATGCATCCCCTGCTGCTCGCGCTCGTCGGAGAGCTGGATGCGCCAGTGTCGCTGTGGCCGGCAGGGGTGAGAGCGGAACGGAGGGCGACACCCCGGGACTGAGGAACGGCTGATTCACCGCGGAGTCGCTGTGGACGCGGAGGGGCGCCGAGCGGTCGGTCTCGCGCCAGTCGGGTGCCAATGCCGGGAGTGAAAGAACTTACCCCAAAAAAGAAAGGCAGCTCCACCACAGCGGGCTGCCTCCGTATCCTGCCGTATCCTGCCGTCTCCGCGTCCTCCGCGCCTCCGCGGTGAAAATCCTCCGTTCCCTCTCTTCAACCGGACGAACCTACCCCGTAACCACTCCCGTCCTCGTCTCGGAAGTGACCCATCCGTCGAGCAGCTCGATGATGCGGTGTCCGTACGCGGCGTTCGTTTCGGAGTGCGTCACCTGGACGATCGTGGTGCCCTGATCGTTGAGCTTCCGGAACAGCTCCATGATCTCGCGACCCTGACTCGAGTGCAGGTTGCCGGTCGGCTCGTCGGCGAGGATGAGCCTGGGTGACGCGATGACCGCGCGCGCGACGCCCACCAGCTGCTGCTGGCCGCCGGACAGCTGGCTCGGGTAGAGGTCCTTCTTCCCCACGATGTTGAACCGGTCGAGCGTGTCCGCCACGATCGCCGCGCGCTCGCTCCGCGGGATGTTCCGGTACGACAGCGGGATCTCGAGGTTCTCGTACACCGTCAGGTTGTCGAGCAGGTGATACTGCTGGAACACGAAGCCGACCGTGCGACGGTTCAGCTCCGCGCGCTGCTTCAGGTTCAGCCGATGGACGGGCTGATCCAGCAGGTAGTACTCGCCCGCCCATGCCGCATCCAGCAGGCCGAGGATGCCGAGCAGCGACGACTTCCCGGCTCCGGACGGGCCCATGATCGTCAGGAACTCGCCCTGCTCCACCTCGAGGTCGATGTTGCGCAGCACGTAGGTGCGGCCCGCCTTCGTCTCGAAGTACTTCTCGACGTTGTTCAGCTTCAGCATGAGCGGCTCTCGAGCTTCGGGAGGAGAGTTTTCTAGAGGAAAGGTAACGCGGCAGGCAGGGGACCGGGAGGTGGGGAACGACTTTCACCACAGAGTCACAGAGGACACGGAGGACGGACATCCCCCTCGGTGCCGTTCTCCGTGTCCTCTGCGACTCCGCGGTGAAAAGTTCCGTTCTCCGTACCTCACTTCGCCGCGAAGACGACGGGAATCTCCACCCAGACGTCGACCGGCGTGCCCCGGTTCAGCGGTGCCGAGAAGCTCATCGTGCGGGCGACCCGGAGCGCCGCTTCATCCAGTGCCGGATAGCCGCTCGACTTCGCGAGCAGGAGCTTCTGTACGGTACCGGTGCGATCGATGAGGAAGTGCACGGTCGGGGTGCCGCCGATCCCGGCATCGCGGAGCAGCGGCGGGTAGTTGCGCACGAGAGTCTGGTGGACCTCGTCGCGATTCAGCAGCTCCGGCCGGTCGGTCATGGGTGTGAAGACCGGCTTCTCGGAGATCGCCGTGCGCTGCGGCGCGCCGAGTGGTGCGGGGCGTTGCGCGGGCTCCACCGGCACGGGCCGGGGATCGTCACCACGACGTCGGCTCACGGGCGCGGCCCTCGTCGCACCGTCCGTCGAGAACACGATCGGCAGCTGGATCCAGACGGCCACCTTGCGCGCGCGGTTGAGTGCCGGCTCGAACCGCATCGTACCGGCGACGTGCAGGGCCGCTTCGTCGAGCGCCGGATACCCGCTCGACCTCGCCACCATCGTGCGGGTCACGGTGCCGGTCGTATCGACGAAGACGTAGATCGACGGACGGCCCGAGATCCCGGCATCGCGCAGCAGCGGCGGATAGTTGCGGACCAGTGCGCGCATCACCTCCTCGCGGTTCACCAGCTCGGGCCGCCGGGTCATCGGTGTGAACGTCGGCGTCGCCGGCGGCGTGTCCGTCGCCGCGAGCAGGTCGCTGCCATCGATCGCCGGCACCGCCGGCGCCACGTTCGACGGCGATGCGACGCGCACCGGGTCACAGCTCAGCGCGCCGGCGAACAGCAGGAGCGCGGCCACGGTGAACAGCGCCGCACGCGGCCGACTGCGCTCCGGCGGCCACTGCGCGATCCGCCGGATCCGCTGCTCGAGCAGCAGGCGCGGCTCCGCGAACGTCGCCAGCACCAGCGAGTGCCGGCTCCGGCGCCGTCCCACCTCGAGCAGCAGAGAGCCGTACCGCTCGGGGCTGGCTCCGGTCGCCAGCACGCGCGCATCGCAGTCCAGCTCGATCGCGTTCCGCAGCCGCATCAGCTGGAGCCATACGACCGGATTCCACGGCATCGCCGCCAGCAGCATGACACCCGCGAGCAGCAGGCGCGGATCTCCCGCCTCCACGTGCGCACGCTCGTGCCGCATCAGCAGTGACCGCAGCTCGCCGTCCAGCTCAAGCGCCCACGCCGGTACTACGACCATCGCCCGCCGGATCCCGACCGCCGCAGGTCCCGTCGCCGCGGCAACCAGAACGCTCGAGCCGTCCACCTCCGCGGCACGCCAGCGCCGCCGGGCCCGCGTGAGCCCGAGCACTGTCGCACCCACGTACGCAAGGACCGCCGCCGACATCAGCACCCACAGCAGCACCGCCGCTTCCTGCACGCTCCACTGCGCCGCCGATGCGCCACTCACCACCAGAGCGTCCATGCTCAGCAGCTGCATCGGCCCCGGCACCGCCTCCGTCCAGCCGCGCTCCGGCAGCACCCGCAGCAGCCACGGCAGCGCGACCGAACCCGTCAGCGCCCCCAGCCAGACCCAGCGAGCCGGACGCCCCGACCACCGCGCACCCCGCTCCCACGCCCACGCGCCCGCCGTCAGGACCGACGCGATCAGGAAACAGTAGATCAGCCACGCCAGCACGATCATCATCGCTGCCCCTCCCGGTCGATCCGTTCGTCCAGCATCCGTCGCATCGCCTCCAGCTGCTCGCGCGTCAGCCCGCGCTGCGACACCAGATGCGTCAGCAGCAGCTCCGGCGACCCGCGAAACAGCTTCCGCATCAGACGCCGCACCGCACTCGCCCCCGCCTCCGACCGCTCCACCAGCGGGATGTACCGGTACGCACGACCCTCCTCCTCGTGCGTCACGTACCCCTTCTCCTCCAGCGTCCGCAGAATCGTCAGCACCGTCGTGTATGCCAGGTCGTCCGCCAGCAGATCCTGCACCTCCGCCACCGTCGACGCGCCGCGCTCCCACAGCACGTCCATCACGTCCAGCTCCCGCTCCGTGAATGCGATTTCCATCCGGCCTCCGTCGTCAACTAGATCGTTAGTACAAGGTGGAACGGGCGGCGCGACTTGTCAACTATTGGATTAGTTGACGGGCCCGGATGGCACCACGGGCCACGGGATTTCGGCAGTGCACGCGCGCACGCGCGCGAGCCGCGATGTCGACCTGCGCGAGGCGTCGCGTGCGCCCGGCGCCCCGGGGCGCTCAGACTCCGGAACACGATCCTGCTCCCGCTGGCGCGAGGATGATCAATGTTGACTCACCGCGGGCGCGGACAACAGCTTACAGGATCTCGCCGCCTCTGACGGACCGACATCCTTGGCGATTACGACCTCGACGACGCAGCCGGAAGGTCTCTCGCAGGAGCTGAACGAGCTTCTGCTGGAGCTGGGCCTGTCATTGCAGCGGTACGCGCTGTACCCGGGCGGGCATCCGTCGGTGGACGCTGCGGTGGCTGCGCTGACGCGGCGGCTGGACCTGTTGCTGCTGGAGCGTGAGGCGCTGTCGCTGGGAGTAGCGCGGCGTCAGCTCGTGGTGGAGGGGGTGGCGACGGAGGCGTCGCATCCGGTGCTGCGGTCGGTGGCGGAGCGACTGCATCGTCATCGTGTGGGTGTGGTGACGTTCCGGCGCGGCGTGGTCCCGGCGGAGCTGTCGGCCGCGCTGCGGGCGGTGTCGGAGGATCCGGAGCGGACGGGTGATCCGCTGGGTCTGCGGCCGCGTGAGGCGGCGACGGAATGGCCGCACGTGCGGTTCCATCCGCTGACGTACGAGCAGCTGCAGCTCGCGGCGGAGGAGACGGCGGAGGAGGAGCGGGATCAGGCGCTGCAGGCGCGCGGCACGGCGGCGGCGGAGCTGTGGGTGGGTCTGGCGCGGGCGGCGCTGGCGAAGGAGACGTGGCGGGAGGAGGAGCACGATGCGGATCCGGCGCAGGTCGCGGCGGCCATCAACCAGCATCACGGTGTCCAGGCGTACGATCAGGTGATCGTCGGCTTTCTGCTGCAGCTCGCGGACGAGCTGCGGACGGATGGTGGCGGGAGCGTGCATCTGGTGCGGCGCCGCGTGTCGCAGGTGATCCGCAGGCTGGATCCCGCGACGCTGGACCGGCTGCTGGAGATGGGCGGTGATGTATCGCAGCGCATGCGTTTCCTGCACCATGCGACGCAGAGCCTGAGTCCGGACGCGGTGCTGGAGGTCCTCGGTGCGGCCGCGCGTGCGGAAGGGCAGGACGTCTCGACATCGATGCTGCGCCTGCTGCGGAAGCTGTCGATCACGGCGGAGCAGCACGAGGGCGATGTGCGGGAGCGGGCGGACACGCAGCTGCGCGAGCAGGTGCACAGTCTGCTGATCGGCTGGTCGCTCGTGGATCCGAATCCGGGCGCGTACACGCGAGCGCTCGAGTCGATGTCGCGCGACTCGGGTGCGAGCGATGGCCCCTCCGATCACGTCGCGGAGCCATTGCGCCTCGTCCAGATGGGCGTCGAGATCGGGGCCGGCGGAGTGCCGTTCACGCGTGCCGTGGATGCGCTGGTCGCGGCCGGCCGGGTCG
Organism: Longimicrobiales bacterium; assembly: GCA_036374995.1. Taxonomy (GTDB): domain Bacteria; phylum Gemmatimonadota; class Gemmatimonadetes; order Longimicrobiales; family RSA9; genus SH-MAG3. Next base: position 53,158 of record DASUSS010000112.1, read on the forward strand.
ACGACCTGCACGCGGTGATCGATGGCGCGACGGAGCCGAATCCTGCGGTGGACTCGATCTGGCGCCGGCTCGAGACCGCGGACCACGTGCGACGGGTGCTCACGACGGACCCGATCCACTTCGATTCGCTGGATCGCGTCCTCCACCGGCTGCCGCAGTCGACGGTGATCTCGCTGCTGCTCGACCGCATCTCGGAATCGGAGTCGCGGGCGACGCGCATGGGCGTGTTCCTCCGTCTCGCTCGGATCGGTCTGCCGGTGGCGCCGGCGGCGCTCGAGCGGCTGCGCGATCCGCGCTGGTACGTGCTGCGGAACATGCTCGCGCTGCTGCACGAGATCGACGCCTGGCCGGTCACGTTCAGCGCGCTGCCGTACGCACAGCACGAGCACGCGACGGTACGCCGCGAGGCGCTCCCGATCGCCGTTCGGATTCCCGCGGAGCGCGATGACGCGATCTGCCTCGCCCTGGACGACACGGACGAGCGCGCCATGCGGATCGGCATCAACGCGGCCCGCGAGACCGGCCTGCCGGACATTGCCGTGCCGATCGTGCTGCGGCGGCTGGCCGACGCCGGGCTCTCGTCCGACGTGATCACTTCGCTGCTCCGTCTGCTGTCGCGCCACGGCACGCCGGAGGTGGCGGCCGCGCTCGTCGATTACGTGCAGCACGGCCGCACGCTCCTCGGGCGGCCGCGACTCGCACCGCGCTCGCCGGAAATGCTCGCCGCACTGGCATCGCTCGCGGCGATTGCACCCGACGATGCGCGGTCACGCTCGGCGCTGGAGCTCGCGCGCGCGTCCGCGGATCCCGTCGTGCGCCAGGCCGCCCGGGTGAAGGCCGAATGAAGGAGACGGGCGCCGTCCGGTTCCTGCACGCGTTCGCGCAGGCCGTCGCTACCCTCGCGCTCTACCGCGAGGGCCATCCGGCGCGCGAGCGCGCGATCGATGCGGCCGACGAGCAGCTGCGCCGACTGCTCGAAGTCGAGCCGCACCTCTTCTTCACGTTCCTGCCGGAGGAAGTCGTCTGCGGCCGGGAGCCGCTGCGCGAGCTCGCCGACTGGGACTGGGCGCGCCGCCTCGCGCGTGCCGGGATCCAGCGGCTCGAGTTCGACAGCGATGTGACGCGCGACGACCTGGAGGCGTTTCTGGACGAGGTCGCCGCCCGCCTCACGCTCGTCGCCGTGAGCAGTGCAGACGCGCGGCCCATGCGGTCCAGCCGGATCCGCTTCGGTTCCGTCGGCCTGCAGGGCGAGGAGCAGCTGATCGAGGTGCCGGAGACGATCCTGACGGAGCCCCGGCCGTTCGGCTGCACGCTCACCGAGGAGGCCGACACCCTGCGCTGGCTGCACGACGAGGTGGCGACGCGGCAGCAGCTGCATCTGGCGGAAGCGGAAGCCGTCGTCCGCTCCCTCGCCGTCGCGATGCACGGCGATCGCGAGATGCTGATTCCACTGCTCCAGCTCAAGCAGTTCGATGAGTACACCACGACGCACGCACTCAACGTGTCCGTCCTCGCGATGGCACTCACCGAGTTCCTCGGCCTGTCCGCGCGCGACGTGCGGACGTTCGGCGTCGCGGGACTGCTGCACGACATCGGCAAGGTCAGAGTCCCGCACGAGATCCTCACGAAGCCCGGCAAGCTCACGCCGGAGGAACGGGTGATCATCAACGGGCACACGGTCGAGGGTGCGCGCATCATCGTCCAGACGCAGCTGCATCTCGACCTCGCCGCCGTGGTCGCCTACGAGCATCACATCATGATCGATGGCGGCGGCTACCCCGCCCTCCGCTACCGCCGCGACTGCCACTACGCCAGCCGCATCGTCCACGTCTGTGACGTCTACGATGCGCTCCGCACGAAACGACCCTACCGCGACGCATGGGACGCCGATCGCGTGCTCGATTACATCGGCGAGCGTGCCGGCACCGAGTTCGACCCGATCGTCGCCGATGCGTTCATCCGCATGATGCGGAAATGGGAAGCGCGGGTAGCGCGTGTCACGGAAGCCGGCGAGGTGATTGCGGCGGAGGCAGGAGGTCCGGTTCCGGTTCCGTCCCAGGGATAGGAACGGCTCCACGGTCGCACGTGGGTGTGCGTCCGCCGGATCCCTCTGAAACGAGCAACGGCCGTCCGGTGCTTCCCGGACGGCCGTCATTCTGTTCGCGGAGAACTCCGTCCTACGCGGATTCGATCACGTAGCAGATGCGCCAGTTGCTCATGTTCTCGGGATCCGCGGGGTTGACCTCGTCGGGCGGCACGTCATCACCGGGCCCGTACCAGCCGGCCCAGCTCTTCGGGTCGCCGCGGAACTCGCGGCGGTAGCTGTCGAGCTGATCGTTCTTCGACAGCGTGTCGATCTCCTCGCCGTTCAGCTCGACGACGAGGTGATCATCCACGTTCCCCTCGAACAGCGTGCGGTTCAGGACGACCTTGTTCCAGGCGGGATGGTCGGAGATGTCGTAGTGCCCTTCCTCGGGGAAGCGCAGCTCGCTCATGACGCCGCCGCGGTTCTCCGAGGAGATGCGTGCGGTGAAGCGGAACTCGCCCTTCTCCTTCCAGGCCGGCTCCAGCTTGTCCAGGATCTGAACCCATCGCAGAACTACCTTGATCCTGCCGCTGGTCTGCTCCGCCATCGATCACTCCTTGGGGTCTGTTCGGGGCATGCGTGCGTCGCTGGAGGCCATGGACCGAGGACGCGGCATGGGGTGGGATTATGCAGAAACGGCGGGGCGGGGGCAAGGCTCACGTACCGCAGGCGGAGGACGGCCGCCCGGCGCGTGCCGGGCGGCCATCCCGAACCAATTCATGCATCCCGGTCGAGGCACCCCGTGAAGTTGGGGTTGTTCTGCTCGTCGAACGGGATGACGAAGTTCACATCGCTCCCGTAGTCCCCGGTCTTGTCCTGCGACCAGGTGCCCCACTCGCCGGTCGGGAATACGGACTCCGAGTCGCGGCCGTACTGCCGGATGAGGCGGCGCAGATCGCCGAGCCGGTGTGACGTGAGGTAGAGCCAGTACGCGCGCTCGCGGAACAGCAGATCGACGCGGGCCGCAGCGCTGCCGGGATCGGCGAGCGCAGCCATCGCGTCGATGCCGGGATAGTCCGCGGCCGGATAGTACGCGGGCGGCGCAGCGCGCAGCGCGTTCAGCGTGGTCAGCCAGTTCGCGCTCCCGGCGCGCAGCGCCGCCTCGGCCTCGATCAGGCGGGCCTCGACGCCGGTGGCGAGCGGCGTCGGTGCGCTGCGGGATGTGTACTTCAGGCTCAGGTAGAGCGGGCTGTTGTCGAACGCATCGGCGAGCGTACCGGTCCCGCGCATCCAGGGCACGCGCGGATCGGCATCGCTGCGGAACGCGAGCCCGTTCGTGCCATCGTGATCCGCCACCGACCATCTGCGGCCGACATACTGGTACACGTACGATCCGTTGTTTTGCCGATCCGAGTTCTCGGAGTGGAACACGTTGTAGATGAAGCCGGTCTGCACGTCGTTGGCGGCCGCAGCGGCCTCATCGAAGCGGCCGAGGTCCAGCAGTGCGCGCGCCTGACCGACGCGCGCGAGCTGCTGCTGCTGACTGGAGCCGGCCGCCGTCGCGGCAGCATGCGCATCCGCGAACGCCGCGACCGCCGCCTCGAGCAGCTCCACGGTCGTCTGCGGCTGGCCGTATTCCACCGCGCCCGTCGACGTGAGCCGGCTGAGCGGCACGCCCGAACAGTAGTTCTCCGCGAACAGGGTCAGCGTATAGCCGTAGATGTTCAGCGACTCCGCGTGACCGTCCGTGTTCGGCCGCAGTTCCTCGTGCCGCTCCGCCGAGTTCAGCGCCTGGGCGCGCGCCCGGTGCAGGAACCGGTGGATCGGCTCCATCGTGCTGTTCGTGTTCTGGATCTCGCGACGGTCGACCTGAATGCGCGTCGGGAACGTCGACGCGTAGTGCAGCTCATCCGTGAACAGCCCCACCATGTTGACCTGGCCCTCGACCGTACCCCCACCGTAGGCGAGCTGGAAGTCCGCCTTCGCGCCCGCCAGCACGACGGGCAGGCCGGCGACGCCGTCCAGGTTCTGCGGCGTGGCGACCTCGGGGTCCGGCACCCGCAGCATCGAGTCCAGGTCGCAACCGGCAACGGACAGCAGCGCCAGGAGCGCCGTGCAGCGCGCGGCGCCACGCGCGGCGCGTCTCTGATGATTCGCTCTCATGCGTCGTGGCTCCTCAGAACGTGAAGTTGAGTCGGGCGCTCCACTGGCGCACCGGCGGCAGCGTCAGGAAGTCCTGCTGATAGAAATCACCGCCGGCCGCGGCCGTCCCGGCGTACCCGAGCGAGTTCACCTCCGGATCGAAGCCGCTGTACTTCGTCCACATCGCCAGGTTGCGACCCGCGAGCGTGATGCTCATCGTGCCGGCGCCGAGCCGGCTCGTGAACCGCTCCGGCACCGTGTACGACACGGCGAGCTCGCGCAGCTTCAGGTAGTCCGCCTCCTCGATGTAGCCGGCAAACGTGCCCATGTAGCGCGCGCCGAAGTACGCCGCCTGCTCCTCGAGCGGTGCACCCTCCACCTGCACCGCCTCGCAGTTCTGCACGCCGGCGCAGCGGAAGTAGTTCGTGTAGTTGAACTGGTGATGGCCGCCCTTGTAATCGAGCTGCCCGCTCAGGCGCAGGTTGTCGAACAGCGTCAACGACGACGTGAACCCGATCTCCCGCTTCGGGAACGGCGTACCGAGGTAGACCGCGTCGCTGCCGAGCGTGATCTCGCACGCCGGCACCGACCCGTCCGGCGCGGTGTACGTCGGCTGGTCCGGACAGTTCGCGCGGCTCAGCATGCCGTCGCCGTTCCGGTCGACGAACGTCATCGTCTTCTGGAAGAACGAGCCGAGCGGGAAGCCCTCCGTGTGTCGCTGCACGCTGCCCGAGTTGAAGATGATCGGCTCCACTCCCTCGCCCAGGTCCTCCACGCGGTTGCGCGTCAGCGACGCGGACAGCGCCGCATCCCACTGTACCCGGTCGCCATTCACGATCTGCGTGTTGAGCTGCAGCTCGACGCCGCGGTTCGACACGCTGCCGATGTTCTCGAACCGCGTATTGCTCGCACCGAGCGACGGCGGCAGCCGCCGCGCGATCAGCGCATCACGCGTCACCTTGTCGTAGTACGTCAGCTCGAGGCCGACGCGGTTGTCGAACAACCCCAGATCGAAGCCGGCCTCCCACTCGCGCGAGCGCTCCGGACTCAGCAGCGCGTTGCCCGTGCCGCCGATCGAGACGGCCGTCAGCTCCGATACGCCGTTGCTAACGGCGACCGCGTTGTAGTACGTGCGCGCCTGACGGAACCCCGGCCGCTGACCCGACTGGCCGTACGCGCCACGCAGGCGGAGCTGATCGACGAGCACCGAGCGCGGGAAGAAGGACTCGTCCGATATCACCCACGCCGCGCTGAACGCCGGGTACGTGACGAACTCGAAGTCCGCACCGAATGCACTGTTGTCGTCACCGCGCAATGCGCCCGTCAGGAACACGCGATCGCGCCAGGCGAGCTGCTGGCGGATGTATGCGCCGATCGTGATGATCTCCTGCGCCGTCTCGTCGATGACCGCGCCCGCCGCGGCGCCGCCCAGCGTGCCGGTGCCGGCGAGCAGCTGGCGACCGTTCGCCCACGAGCCGAACAGTGCGTCACGCGTGTACGCACCGCCGACCGTTGTCGTCGACACGAGATCGCCCGTCAGCGCGCGTGTTGCCGTGCCGGACAGGTTGCCCGTCATCGTCTCGACCTCGAACCGGTTCGAGTAGCGGAACCCGTCCACGAGCGATGCACTCGCGTCCGAGATGCCCGAGGGCGCGAGCTGGAAGTCGTGACGCGCCGTGTGATCGAGTCCGCCCTGTGCAACGAGATTCAGCCAGGAGACGGGCTGCCAGCCGACGTTCACGCCACCCGTGAACCGGTTGACCTCCTGCCCCGACTCGACGAAGAAGAAGTGATCGGGCGGGCGCAGGAAGTAGCCCTGGCGCAGCGGATCATCGCGGTCCTGCGCCTGCGCGAGGAGTCCCGATCCCATCGCGCCCCAGGAGGAGTTGTCACTGAACGGCAGCTCGACCCGGCTGCGCACGTAGCCGGTCGTCACCGTGACATTCATGTCGTCCCGGAGCCGGCCGTTCAGGTTGGCGCGGAACGAGTGGCGCCCGACCGTGTTCGGCTCGAGCACGCCCTGCTCCCGCTCCGTCTCCCCACTGACGAAGTAGCCGACCGACTCCGAGCCGCCCGTCACGCTCAGGCCGAGTGTCCGGCGGTAGCCGCTGCGGAACGGATTCGCCTCGACCAGCGGATTGTAGACGAGCAGCGAGTCCGCGACCGGCTGACACAGACCGCGTGCGCGCGAATCGAGGTTGCACGACGCGACACGCGCACCGGTCACCGGATTCACGCCGATCTGCTGGAAGTTCGCCGGGAAGTCCGCCGTCACGTCGATCCCGCCATACTCCACGTGCGCGTTCCACTGCGAACCGCCCGAACGGCCGCGCTTCGTCGTGACCAGGATCACGCCGTTCGCGGCCGCAGTACCGTACAGCGCCGAAGCCGCCGGCCCCTTGATGATCTCGATGCTCTCGATCTGCGACGGATTCAGATCGTTCCACCGCGACGTCTCCGCGCCGCCGACCCACACCGCGTTCGGGTCGATCGACTCCATCCCGGTGGACGAATTGCTGACCTGGACACCGTCGATGATCAGCAGCGGATCGTTCTGCAGCGAGATGCTGTTCGAGCCGCGAATCCGGATCCGCTGGTTCGTGCCCGACGTGCCGCTCGACGACGCGACCGTCACTCCCGGCGAGCGCGCCTGCAGCACCTGCGACAGATTCTGCGTGATCGCCGGCTCGATCTGCTCCGCCGAGATCCGGCCGACCACGTTGCCCAGCTCCCGCTTCTGCTCCAGCTGACCCGTCACCGCGTTGATCACCAGCGCGTCCAGCTGCAGCGCCGACGACTCCAGCGCGATCGTCGCCGTCACCGCCTGTCCCGCGATCACCGTGACCGGTGCCGTGCCCTGCCCGTAGCCGAGGCCCGTCACCCGCACCTCGTACGTGCCCGCCGGCACGCCGGCGAACAGGAAGCGACCCTGCTCGTTCGTCAGCATCGTGCGCGTCGTGCCGACCACCTGCACCTGCATGTTGCTCAGCGGCTTCTGCGTCCCCTCCTCCACCACCTGGCCCGCTATCGTGCCGGCCTGCTGGCCGTGCACCGCCGACGCCAGCAGCACGAGCATGCTGACCGCGGTCACACCGATTCGGCGCAATTGCATGGGAGCTCCTTCGTGTTGATGAGATGCCCGTTACGTGAAGCTGAACGTGCCGGGGCCACCGCCATGACATGCGCGGGACGACCTGCCCTTGCGAGTGGCGGAGAGATCCGGCGCGGGGCGGGATCAGCACGCGATGTTCGACGTCTCCTGCACCCATGTTTGCATACGAAGCCGACGCGAGGCCGCGCCTCCCGTGTGCCGTGCGGCGCTGCATCCGACACCCTCCTGATGCTCTCGCCGACGAGCGTTGAACCCATCCCCCGCACCCTTCATCCCGCGGATGCACCGGCTCGACCCGTTTCCGTCTTCTGGCGCTCCGGCCGCGCGTTAGCTTGATGGAGCGGCCGCTGCGCTACGCGACGAGGTGAGCTTGAGATCGGTTGCACGAGCACGGTACGCGTGGCTGATTCTCGCGACCTGCACACTCCTGACACTGCTCGAGAGCGCGCACACGTTTCTGGTGGCGCGCGAGCACGGCGTCATGGTGCCGATCCCTGCCCTCCTGGTCCGGCATCTTCCGCCGTGGAGTGCCCTGGCGCTGCTGACCCCTGCGATCGGCTGGGCTGCACTGAGGCTGCCCGTCTACGGTGCCGGACCGTGGCGCGCGATCAGCGCGCACGGGTGTGCGAGTGCCGTGTTCCCGTTCGTGCACGTCGCGTTTGCCGATGGCATCCGGTACGTGCTCGCGGGCGGTGCGGCGAACGCGGGCACGCCGATCTCATCCGGCGGTTACGTGTTCGGCGTGCTGCTGTACTGGCTGGTGGCGGGCGCGCACACGATGTACGCGCTGCACCGGCGGCACGCGCGGGATCTGGCGGAAGCGGCGGCGTTGCGGCAGGCGGCCGTGCGCCTGGAGGGCAGCCTGATGGATGCGAACCTCCAGGCGCTGCGCTGGCAGCTGAACCCGCATTTTCTGTTCAATGCACTGAACTCGGTGAGCATCCTGGCAGAGCGGGAGGGTGCCTGGCGGGTCGTGCAGGTGATCGGCAAGCTGTCCGTGCTGCTGCGTGGTGCACTCGAGCAGCGCGGAGTCACGACCACGCTCGCCGAGGAGATCGACTTCGTGACCCGCTATCTCGAGTTCGAGCGCGAGCGCTTCGAGGACCGGCTCGACTTCGAGTGGCGCGTGGCGCTCGACTGCCGGCACGCGCAGGTGCCCGCCCTGGTGCTTCAGCCGCTGGTCGAAAACGCGATCAAGCACGGCGTCGATCCGTCCTCCGGCCGCGCCACGGTCGTGATCGGTGCCGTGCGGGCGGGCGGGCGACTTCGGCTATGGGTGGCGGACGGCGGTCCGGGCCTGCGGTCGTCCGCGTCCGGGCGCGAGGGAGTCGGTCTGCGCAATACCCGGGACCGGCTCCGGCAGCTGTTCGGCGAGAACTACACGCTGCGGCTGGATCCGGCACCGGCCGGCGGCGTCACCGCGACCGTCGTCATTCCCTGGCAGAACGGAGCCGCACCGGCTCTTCAGGAGGCGCTACGATGATACGCACACTGATCGTGGATGATGAGCCGCTGGCGCGTGCGGGGCTGCGCAACCGGCTGCGGGTGCACGCCGACATCGAAGTCGTCGGCGAGTGCGGGGATGGTGCGGAGGCCGTGGAGCGCATCGAGCTGCTCGAGCCCGATCTCGTGTTCCTCGACATCGAGATGCCCGCGTTCGGCGGGTTCGATGTCATCAGCCGGCTCGATGGCGAGATCCCGGCCGTCGTGTTCGTCACCGCGTACAGTGAGTACGCCCTCGCGGCGTTCCGCGTCGATGCCGTCGACTACCTGCTCAAGCCGATCGACGATGCTGCGTTCGCGGCCGCGCTCGAGCGCGTGCGCGCGCGGCTGGCCGTACGCAATGGTGCGTCGGCCCGCGACGAGCTCGAGGAGATGCTCCGTAATTACCGCGACGCGCGCGCCGCCGATGCCGCCGACCACCGCTACCTCGCCCGCATCTTCGTGCGCGAAGGCGATCGCGGCTTCTTCATCCGCACCGCCGACATCGACTGGGTCCAGACCGCCGACAACTATCTGCGCATCGCCGCGGCCGGGCGCGAGCACATCATCCGCGCGACGATGCAGGACCTCGAGCAGAAGCTGGACCCGCACCAGTTCGCGCGCATCCATCGGCGCACGATCGTCAACCTGGAGCGCGTCCAGGAGATCGCAATGGACTTCCGCGGCTACCACGTCGTCCGGATGCTGGACGGTACGCAGCACCGGATCAGCCGCACGTTCAGGGACAGGGTGCTCGGGAAGGCGCTGTAGCAGCGGAAGCGTCGACGCGCGCCGGCCTTCTCTCTGCGGCGCATGCAGGATCACCTGACACGGCATGGTCCCGTGCCCGACAGACCGATGCGTGGTCGGGGCGGTAGCATCCGGGTGACCGGTCATGCAACACGGACAGGAGGAGGAGATGCTGACTCACGAGCAGGATCTGGCCCTCGCCCATCGCCTGGTCGGCGACATCATGGAGAGCCGGGTCAGGACGGTCCCGGCCGACATGCCGCTCTCGGAAGCGGCGCGGCTCCTGTGGGAGCAGGAGATCAGCGGTGCGCCGGTCCTGGACGGGAGCGGCAATCCGGTCGGCGTTCTCTCGGCGTCGGACATCGTGCGCGTAAAGGGCTTTGGCGCGAAGAAGGATGCCGTGGTCAGCGATGTCATGACACACGCGACGTTCGCCGTTCGGATCAGCACGACCGTCGCGGAGCTCGCCCGGTTCCTGATCAAGGCGAGTGTGCATCGCGCACTCGTGATGGATGGACCCAGGCTGGTCGGCATCGTGTCGACTTCTGACATCGTCCGTGCGCTCGCAGATCTGGCGCCGCCGGAGGCAGAGCCGGATGAGCTGCCGATGCGGGCGGCGGACGAGGAATGCTGACCGGGCGGGGAGCCCATCCGACCCCGGTCAGGGTGGGCTCCTCGACACTCGCTGTTCGATCCGCTCCAGCAGCACCAGCCCGACCAGCAGGTCGGCCTGGCTGCCCAACCGCTTGCTCCTCAGCAGCCTGAACGCGGACCGCAGCAGCTCCACGCCCTCCAGCGCGGAGCTGCGGAACGCCTCGCGCTCCTCCCGCGTGAGGTCATCGCCGGGCGGCATGTCCGCATTCGCGCCGGCGATACCGCGCGCGATCAGGACCGGCGCGTGCATGAACGCGCGTCCACTGATCCGGCGGAGTGCGGGCGGCATGCTCATGAGCAGGCGGCCGATCGTGCGCGCGAGCTGCCGGGTCGCGTGGTACTCGGGCAGCTGCTGCCAGCCGTAGACGACATCCGGGTGTGCCATGTGCCTCCTCGTGTTGTCCATCGCAAGATCGCGCGGGCGTCCGGGCATGCACA
>DASUSS010000113.1:0-9757 GCA_036374995.1 Longimicrobiales bacterium
TCCGCCAGGAAGCAGCGCTCGTTTTCTCCACAGGTTATCAGAGCAACATTGGTGTACTCGCCACGCTGGTGGGCCGCGATGAGCATCTCTTCTCGGACAAGCTGAATCACGCGAGCATTGTTGACGGTTCGCGGCTGTCATTCGGCATCGTGCACCGTTATCCGCACAACGATCTGCGCGCGCTGGAGCGTGAGCTGGCGCGTACGCCCGCGGAGGCCGGCAAGCTGATCGTGACCGATGGCATCTTCTCGATGGAGGGCACGATCGTCGACCTGCCGGGCGTGATGGCGCTTGCAGAGTTCTACGGCGCCGAGGTCATGGTCGACGATGCCCACTCGTTCGGCGTGCTGGGCGAGCTGGGCGGCGGCACTGCACAGCATTTCCATCTCGAGGACCGCGTCTCGCTGATCATGGCGACGTTCTCGAAGTCGCTCGGCTCGATCGGCGGCATGGTCGCCGGTCCGGAAGACGTCATCCACTACCTGAAGCACCACGCTCGCTCGCTCATCTTCAGCGCATCGAATCCACCGACATCCGTCGCATCGACACTCGCGGCGCTCGACGTCATCGAGCAGGAACCGGAGCGGCGTGATCAGCTGTGGCACAACACGCGGCGCATGCAGGAGGGGCTGCGCTCGCTCGGCTACGACATCGGCGGGAGCGAGACGCCGATCATTCCCGTGCAGGTCGGCGAGATCGACCACATGTTCGTCTTCTGGAAGGAGCTGTTCGACGCCGGCGTGTTCACGAATCCCGTGACGCCGCCGGCGGTGCCGGACAACTCGTGTCGCCTGCGGATCTCGCTGATGGCGACGCACACGGACGAGCACATCGACTTCGTGCTCGACGCGTTTGCGACGGTGGGCAAGCGCATGGCCATGATCTGAAGTGGAGCGTCGAGCGGTGGAGCGGTGGAGTGGCGGAGCTTGAGCGGCGCGATTGAGGTGCGTCCCGTCTCGGGGCGGGCGGATCTCGAGCGGTTTCTGAAGCTGCCGTGGCGTATCTATGCGGGCGACCCCCTGTGGGTTCCACCGCTGCTCTCCGATGTGCGTGCCGCACTGGACCCCGCCAGGCATCCGTTCTACGAGCACGCCGAGGTGGCGTTGTTCCTCGCGCGACGCGGGCGCGATGTGCTCGGGCGCATCGCGGCGATCGTGAACCGCGCGCACAACGAGTTCCACGCCGATCGTCTCGGGTTCTTCGGCCTGTTCGAATGCATTGACGACCAGGGTGTCGCCGACGCACTGCTCCGCACCGCGGAGCACTGGCTGGTCGAGCGGGGCATGACGGCCGTGCAGGGACCGATGAACCTGTCGACGAACGAGGAGGTCTGCTCGCCGGGCGTCCTGATCGAGGGCAGGCACCGCCCGCCGGCGGTGCTGATGGGGCACAACCCGCCATACTACGCAGAGCTGATCACGCGCGCGGGCTACGTTAAGGCGAAGGATCTGATCGCGTACTGGCTCGAGAGCGAGACGACGCCGGCGCGCCTGCGGCGGGTGTATGACCGGCTGCTGCGCGACGGGCGCGTGCGGCTGCGCTCGCTCGACATGCGCCGTTTCGACGAGGAGGTCGCGACCGTCCGCGACATCTACAACAGCGCGTGGGAGCGGAACTGGGGCTTCGTGCCGATGACGGGCGCGGAGCTGGACTACATGGCGCGGCACCTGAAGCCGATCGCGGAGCCGAAGCTGTGCGCGTTCGCGGAGGTCGATGGCGCACCGGTCGGTTTCGCGCTCGGCCTGCCCGACTTCAACGTGGCTCTGAAGCACGCGAACGGCCGGCTGTTCCCGTTCGGCATCGTGAAGGTGCTGTGGTATCGGCGGAAGATCGCGCATGCGCGCACGATCACGCTCGGCCTGAAACCCGGCTACCGCGGGCGCGGCCTGGACGGGCTGCTGATCGCGCACCTGTTCCTCGAGGCGAAGAAGATCGGCATCTGGAAGAGCGAGTGCTCGTGGATACTGGAAGACAACTGGGACATGCGACGCGGCCTCGAGCGGATCGGGGCAGTGCCCGACAAGACCTACCGCCTGTACGAGAAGCCGCTGGCGGCGTGAGCGTGCAGTCGCCGGCACACGTGCTCGGCCTGCCGCTGGACCGCCTGTTCGCGCTGTACCTCGCCGCTGCGGCGCCCGCACTCGCGTTCGGCGGCCGGCCGAGCGCGTGGCCCGCGCTGCTTGCCGCGCACGCTCTGCTGATCGTCGCGCTGTGGCCGCTGCGCCCGCTCGAGCGCGTGCTCGACGTGCAGCCGGCTGCGGTGCAGCGGGCCGTGCGTGGCGTCGCGGACTGGTCGCCGCTCCTGCTGATCCCGCTCCTGTACAAGGAGCTCGCGGTGCTGAACCGCGCGGTGCATGGCGGCCGCTACTTCGATGACACGATCATCGCGTGGGAGCAGGCGATGTTCGGCGGTCAGCCGAGCCGCGAGTGGGCAGCCGCGCTGCCGCACCTCGCGCTGTCGGAGCCGCTCCATGCCGCCTACCTCTCGTACTACTTCATCATCTTCGTGCCGCCACTGCTGCTCTTCCTGAGCGGCCGGCGCGCTGCGTTCCGCGCGGGCCTGTTCGCGCTGATGCTCGCATTCTTCACGCACTACCTGTTCTTCATCTACTTCCCCGTGCAGGGACCGCGGTACCTGTTCCCGCCGCCCGGCGGTGAGCTCGCGAACGGGTTCTTCCATCAGCTCGCGCACCGCGTGCTCGAGGTCGGATCCGCGCAGGGCGCGGCGTTCCCGTCATCGCACGTCGGCGTATCGGTCGCACAGACGCTCGTCGTCTGGCGGTACATGCCGCGCATCGCTCCGATCTTCGCCGTGCTGACGCTCGGGCTCGCACTGGGTGCGGTGTACGGGGGATTCCACTACGCGACGGATGCCGTGGCGGGCGTGGTGCTCGGCACGATCGCGTTCCTGGCCGCGCCCCGGGTCGCGGGGCTCCTGATCCGGCGAGATCGCGCGGCGGACTGAACGTGCGCGCGCGCCCGTGGCTGCTCGTCCTCGCGGCGGCGTCCGCCGTCGCGTGGGTGCAGCTGGGGGGCGTGCCCTGGGCCGCACGCCTGTGGACGGTCGTGCTGCTGGTCGCCGTACCCGCGCTCATGGTGATGCAGGGCCGCGCGCTGCGGGACGTGAAGACGCTGCCTCGCACGCAGGCGTACGTCAGCTCGATCATCAGCCTGTGGGTGCTCGGGATCCTGACGTTCGCCGTCGCGCGCTTCAGCGGATACGGCCTCGCACAGCTCGGCATCGCGCCTGCCGGTATCGGACGCACGCTCGCGATCGCCGCAGGCCTGGTCGCCGCCGCGGTCGCCATTCTATTCCTGTTCCGCTTCGCGGGTGTGCGCGAGGCGCCGATCATGCACGAGCTGGTGCCGGCGACGCCGCGCGAGCGACTGTGGTTCGTCGGCGTCTCGATCAGTGCGGGCATCTGCGAGGAGGTCATCTACCGCGGGTTTCTCATCCACGTGCTCTACGGTGCGACCGGCTCGCTCGTGATCGCGCTGCTCCTGAGCGGCGGCGCGTTCGGCGTATCCCACGCGTACCAGCAGCCCGCCGGCGCGCTGCGCGCGACCCTGCTCGGACTCATCCTCGCCATCCCGCTCCTGCTCGACGGCTCGATCGTGCCGTCGATCGTCGCCCATACGGCAGTGGACGTCCTCTCCGGCCTCTGGCTCGCGAAGTACCTGCTGCGGTGACCGGCAGGCGTCTTGCAATCCCCCAGCGGACGCGGCACCAGATTTCTGTTTCGGCTCATCCGGCCACGATCGTGTCCGGAACCGCGGCCGTGCAGGACGTCCGGATGCCGTGTTGCGCCGCGGCGCAGGAGCGGTCCGGCGGGTGCCGGGCGCGCGTGGTGGTGGGCGGCCGGAATGGCGGTCCGAGCCGAAACAGAAATCTGGTGCCGCGTCCGCCGGCAAAAGGGAGGTCGAGATGGCCACGCAACAGAGAATCGATCCGCGCGGTCAGGTGGACGGACCACTGACCGGCACGCAGGACGAGACCCACGTGCGCGATCTGCTGAAGCAGCTCGCGGCCGACGGCTCGGACCTCGTCCGTAACGAGATATCACTCGCGAAGCTGGAGATGCGCGAGATGGCGCGCGGGGTCGCACTGGACTCGGCGAAGCTCGCGGCCGCCTTCGGCATTGTGCTCCTGGGCGGGCTCGTGCTGACCGCGGCCGCCGTCATCGGGCTGGGCCACCTGCTCGACGGGCGATTCGGGCTCGCAGCGGTCATCGTGGGCGCGGTGCTGCTGCTCATCGGCGGCCTGTTCGCGCGCGGCGGGATCGAGGGATTGCGGAACACGCCGAAGAAGCCGGAGGAGGCAGTGCGCAGCGTTCAGCGCGACAAGGAGTGGGCGACGCGCGAGCTGAAGGAGTTCAGGCAGGAGATCCGTTCGTGACTCTCGCTGCGCACGTCTCTTGCGCTGCACGACGCACGACCACGCACCCACGCAGAAGGAGGCAGTGAAATGGATTTCGACCGCGAGGAAAAGGGCGGCGCCGGCAGCGAGCCGGTGGCGGGCAGCAGCGCGGCGGGTTCGGTGGAGGGCGGTACGACCGGCAGGACGTTCGAGTCACAGACGGGCGGCGCGGCGGAGGATGCCGGGACGCGCGCGGGACCCTTCGGCCGTACGGTCACGGGAGAGGAGACGCAGGGTCCGGCGGAGCCGATCGGCGACCGCGACGAAGGCGCGGGGAAGTCGAGGAGCGCCGCGGAGTCCGGACGGAACCGGCTGGCCGGCCAGCTCGAACGGCTCGGCGACCGGCTCGAGGAGCGCGGGCGCGGGATGGAGCAGTCGGGCGGAGTGCAGCGGCGCGCGAGTCAGGTCGCGGTGCGGGCGAGCGAAGCGCTCGACAGCGGCGCCGAGTACCTGCGCAGTCACGATCCGAACGAAATGCGCGATGACCTGGAGCAGTCGATCCGCCAGCGTCCGCTGCTGAGCGTCGGGCTCGCGATCGGCGCGGGATTCCTGCTCGCTCGACTGCTGCGCGACTAAATTGTTCCACCGTCGCGACAGTTGATTCGCCTCGCGAGAGTCTTTACTCGGCGCTCGCGAGGCGTATCTTGTTATGGACCAACGCAAAGCATGATCGCTCCGAAGCCGGAACACGGATTGCGGAACGTCTCGCATAGCTTCGGCATATGATCAATGCAGGACGATCTATCCCGACGGAGGCGTTTCGTGATCCTGTACCTGAGCTATGAAGAGCTCGCCGCGCTGAATTCGAGCGCGGAGCGTGTGCTGTTCGCCGGTGCGGCGAGCGGCCACGGGGTCGTCGCGCCTCCCCAGCTCCTGGCCGACGTGGAGCACTTCGTTCAGCGCCTGACCGGCGACATCACCGTCAGCACGCTGGAGGAGCAGCGCACGCTCCACCTCGTCGTCCGGCACCTCCTCGACGACAGCCGTCTGCAGATGGATGACGCGGTCATCCTCCAGCACGCCGCCGCGGAGAGCGCCGTCGCGGCGTACTTCGAGTACGCGCACGTGCTGGGTGTCAGTCATCGGCTCCGAGCGATCGGCGACGAGATGGCCGCGATCGTGCAGCTCATGACCGGCCAGGATCCCGACTCGGAGAGCGGCCGGCGCTTCTCGTTCCCGGAGTAGCCGGCGCTCCCGCCCAACGCGCGAGCACGTCATGCCGAGACTACGCCCGTTCCTCCTGCTCCTCGCCGTCCTCTCGCTCTTCGGCTGCCGCGCCATGTCCGTCGGCAGCCCCGCACCCTCCGAGACCTACAGCATCAGCGTCCTGAACGAGACCGGCATCGCCATGATCGTCACCTACGACGACGGCCGCGGCGACGCCATACTCGGCAACGTCCGCGCGGGATCCACCGAGCGGTTCGTCATCGCCGCACCCGCCTCCCGCACGATCACCGTCCGCGGCAGCGCCGCCTCCGGCGACCGGAGCTCCGGCCCCTACACGGTGACCCTGGTGGCCGGGTCGACGCAGACGGTGCGGCTGAGGTAGCTCCCCGGCAGGCCGCGTACCCGGGAGCCGGGCAGTGGTACACGTACCACTACCAGGTACCGCACCGGGTTGACCTAACCCGAAGTTACCGTTAAATTTACGGGCAATCACACACCCAAGCCGAGGGAGCTGCGTATGCGAATGTCCCCCGCGGTCAGGGCGCTGTGCGGACGTGTGCGGAGGCCGTTGCTGCGCGTGGCGCTCGGGGGAGCGCTGATGACGCCGGCGGCCGTGCTCATGGCGAACGGGCAGCTGGACGCGATCGCCGAGCAGCAACGTACGGCGGCTGTGGCGAGCGAGACGTACGAGACGGATCCGGTGACGCAGGACTGGGGCGAGCGACTGCTCGCGAAGGAGCGCGAGCTGGTGGTCGCGTCGTTCGCGCGCGAGTTCGACATCCCCGTGCGGCTTGCCGCGGACATCCACGCCGCGGCACTCGCCGAGGACATTGCGCCGCGCGTGGCGTTTGGCCTCGTGGAGGCCGAGTCCAGCTTCAGGGCGAACGCCGTTTCGCCCGTCGGCGCCGTCGGTCTGACGCAGCTGCTCCCATCGACGGCACGCTGGCTGGTCCCGGGCACGACCCGGAGCGACCTGCTGAAACCCGAGACGAACCTGCGCGTCGGCTTCCAGTACCTGCGCTATCTGATGGACGAGTTCGGCGGCAACGAGCGCCTCGCACTGACGGCGTACAACCGCGGACCGGGCACCGTGAACCGCCTGCTCGCCCGCGGGCGCAATCCCGACAACGGCTACGCCGACAAGGTCCTCACCGGCCGGAGCGCCCTGCACGTGCGGCTCATGAACCGGAAGTTCGGGTCGTAAGTCGGAGGCGGCCGGAAGCGGGTTCGCGAGCGCGTCCGGGTATCCGGCCCGCCCGGACAGTTCCCGGACCCGCTCGCGCATTCCGAGTTGGAGAATCCCGCAACTTTCGCATTCTGCAATAGAAAGTATTCGTTGCGTTGACCGGTGAAGCGGCCTAACGTGAAGTGAGATAAGGTTTTTCGCGTCAGGGCACGCTTTTCGCCATTCGCGCAGCATCCGTAATGTAGCACACGTTCCAGGGGAGTCCCCAATGCGGTACGCGGCTGCATCACGACATATTCGTGTCTTCTCGAGGCGCCCGGGCTTCACCCTGCTCGAGCTCCTCATCGTCCTCGCCATCCTGTCGGTCGTCGTGGGCATCGCCGTGCCTCCGCTGCGGGGGGCGGTGAAGTCGACGCGGCTGGAGACGGCGCGACAGACGCTGATCGGTGACCTGCGGCTGGCGCGTACGGAGGCGATCCGCCGCAACAGGAGCGTCACGGTGACGATCACGGGGGCGAACACGTACAACATCCAGTTTCTCGGAGGCCGCACGCTGAAGGAGGGTGTCCGCTTCTCCGCGGGGCCGTCCTCGATCCAGTTCGCGGCGTTCGGTGCCCTGCTGACGGGTGCGACGAACTACAGCCTGAGGCTCGAGAACACGACGGCAGTGGTACGGCTGTCCACCGCCGGGAATGCGAGCGCGGCCCAATGAGCGTATCACGGCTGCTGAAGCAACGGCGGGAGGGGTTCAGCCTGGTCGAGACGGTGGTCGCGATGCTGGTCGGCACAGCCGCGCTGATCTCGCTGGCCGCCGTCATGGTGTCGTCGACCCAGGTCCAGCGGATGACGCTGAGCCGGATGGAGATGACGACGCTGGGCGAGGCCAAGTTCGACCGCCTGCGTGCGGCGGTGGCGCTGCGCTCCGCGGACACGGTCCAGCTCAACGTCGGTGGCTCGCTGACCTCCGACGTCGCGAACCACAATGAGCAGGTCACGAGCGCACGCGGGCGCCTCTACCAGCTGCGCTGGCAGGTAGCGGCCGGAGTGAACGGGACGCGTGATGTGACGCTGCGCGTGGCGCCGCTGGCGAAGGGACCGACCGAGGCCGCCTGGGTGGATCTTCGCATTCTCATGGCTGCCGAGTAGACGACCATGAAATCACGGGCGCCGACACTGAGGTCGCGGGGCGGATTCTCGCTCGTCGAGATGGTCATCTCGCTGGGCCTCTCCAGCCTCGTGATTGCCGTGTTCTACGGGACCGTCGCGAATCTGCAGCGCAACTATCGCGAGCAGCGGGATACGCGCATGGCGGAGGAGTCGCTGCGCACCGCGGAGCAGATTCTGCGCACCGTGCTCCAGAGTGCGGGCGCGGATCCGCTGCTGACGGGTCAGGCCGGACTGAATCCGGATCCGTTCAACACGGGCTCGTTCGACAACATCCGCATCCGTTCCGATTTCAATCCGCCGGATGGCAGCTTCAACGACATGCTGGAAGACGTGCGCGTGCGCGTCGTCGCCGATTCGCTGATGGTGCAGTGGACGGGGAGCGGCGGACTCCAGGCGCTCGTGTTTCCCGTCCGCTCGATACAGTTCGAGTATTTCGATGATACCGGAACGTTGATCACGAACGCTGCGAACGTGGGGCTCGCGAAATCGGTTCGCCTCACGATCTCGGCACCGGAGAGCCCCGTGTCGAACGTGCTACGGAGCCGCCAGACCTGGGTGTTCCTCCAGAACCGGAGGTGATGCGCATGAAGAACCGCGACGGTGTCGCACTCGCGGCGGCGATCTTCGGCATCGTCGTGATCAGTCTGATCACGGCGGGCGCCTTCATGATGACGGACCTCGACACGAAGGCGTCACGCAACCGCGAGGATGCCGCGATCGCGCTACGGCTCGCGCACTCGGCGCAGGCGCACGCGCTGTCGCTGTTCCGTACGCATCTCGCGGATACGACGATCGACCGGCTGTTTGCCGGCTGGGACAACACGACCGGCACAGCCGATGACGGCATGTTCATCGACTGGGCCGGCATCGACAACACGAACAACATTCCTGCGGCCGGTCGTACCACCGCGGACGGTACGTACTGGGCCAGCATGTTGGATGACCCGAGCGATCCGAACGCCAGCGCGTACGTCGATGCGAACTGGCGCTTCCTCGTCCGCTGCGCGGGCGAGACGCCAGCGGGATCGCGCGCGGTCGTCGAGTTCGTGGTGAAATACCTGCCGCCGGTGCCG
The DNA here is from genome assembly GCA_036374995.1 of Longimicrobiales bacterium. GTDB lineage: Bacteria > Gemmatimonadota > Gemmatimonadetes > Longimicrobiales > RSA9 > SH-MAG3. Next base: position 9,011 of record DASUSS010000113.1, read on the forward strand.
GCGGTGGCCATGAACGGCAACACGGTGATCCAGGGCGGGCCGACCGTGTCCGGCGGTTGCGGCAACGTCCATATCAATCACAACGTCAGCGTCTCGGGTAACCTCACGGTCAACAGGTATCTGACCGTGAGCGGCACGCCCAGCGGCTCCGGCAACGTGCTGAACGCGTCGGGTGTCAACGTGGGTGCCTACCCGGTGCCGGACCAGATCCCGATTCCGACGATGACGGCCGCCGAGTACTGCCCGGGCGCGCAGTACGTCCTCCGGGCGGACGGCACGGTCCTCGAGCGCAGCACCGGCCTCACCGTTCCCGCCGCACCCCTGGGCTGGTCTTTCACCAGCTCCGGCGGGTTCGTCACCTGGACGGCCGTGTCATCGGTAGTCACCGGTTCCTACTGCGTCATGGGCAACGCCACGCTCAGCGGCAACCCGGGCGCGGTCGGCACGCCGCTGCCGATCTCGGTCTACGCGACGGGCTCGGTCGAAATCTCGGGTAACCCGAACCTGGAACCCTACGGCACGAACCGCATCGTGCTGCTGGCCGACGGCGACCTCTACATCCGCGGCAACTCGAACACGAACTACGAGGGCATCGTCTACGGCGGCAGCACCTGCCGCGCGAGCGGTAACCTCAGCCTGAGCGGACAGTTCCTGTGCCAGCAGGGACCGCTGCCCGCGGGCGCACTGGACATCGTGACGTCCAACCTGATCGAGGGTAACCCGCGGTTCAACTACAGCTGCACCTGG
>DASUSS010000114.1:0-2712 GCA_036374995.1 Longimicrobiales bacterium
GCCTCGATGCCGTCGGTGACGAAGTGGAACGTCGTGCCACCCTTCAGCGGGATCGGCTCGCGCGCATGATGCGTCAGCACGAACACGGGGTGGTGGAACGGCGGATCGTCGCCCCACCAGCCCTTCCACTCCTCGTCCGGCCAGGGCCCGCGGATGGGACCGAACATGTTGCGCCCCATGATCGTAGCTCCGATGCCGACCTCACCGCGCTCGACCCAGTCATTGTCGATCCCTCCGGCACCGCCCTCCATGCCGTGCGTGCGCCGGGCGCTGCGCGTGGCGAACGCCCAATCGTGCAGCCGCTCGCCGCCGACGCCGAGCGGGTTGGCAATGCCCTGATCGGGACCGGCGATGAAGCCGTCGAGCGACATCGCCAGAGTGTGAACACGGAGTTTTCCCATTGTGACTCCTCTCATGAACAGGTTCACCCGTTGGTCGGTCGGCGACCATCGTTTTCGACTCGCGTCGTCACGGCAGGATCTCGATGCGGCGTCGATCGGCGGCATCGTTTGAAATCCGGTTCGTCATCTGTTATGGGTTAGTCGTCCACCGTCCTGCCTGCCGGTGGTCTCCCGGTCGACGCATCGACCGCACGCAGCCCGCTGCGAGAGGAACATGTCCGGGCTCCCACCCAGCGATACGCCCGAGCCGGCGCGGAAGGCCGGCCTGGCGAGGCCGCTCCTGCCGGTGACGCTGGTCGCACTCGCGCTGATCACGCTCGCGATCGTTGCGGTCTCCGTCGACCGCCAGATGGTCGTGCTGGCGAGGGAAATCACGAATGTGGCGGATCCGTTCCGCGCCGCCGTGCGGGAGACCCAGACCTCGCTCGCGCTCGAGACGGCCGGCACCCGTGGCTACCTGTTGACGGGGGACAGCGGTTTCGCGGCCGGTCATCGGGAGGCGCGGGCGAAGCGGCAGGCGGCCGCGGCGCGGCTTCTCGTGATCGCGCGCCGCACCGATCCGGAGATCCGTGCACTGGCGGACACGCTGTCGGCACTTCTCGTCCCCGCGGACGCGACGCTCGACTCGCTCTACAGCGGGCGGATCACGCGCCAGGACTTCGTGGCCCGTCTTCCCGCACAGCAGCGGCGGCTGGAAGGCGTCATGGCAACGCTGACGCAGATCGGAGTAGCCGTGAACCGCGCCACTGCCGCGCGCTTTGCACGGCTCCAGCGCGCGCTGCGCCGCACCGTGATCCTGAGCCTGATCCTGGTGGTCATCACGGTGGGGGCATCGATCCAGGTTACGCGACTCGGACTCTCGTACCGCAGGCTCGCCGTCGAAGCGCAGCACGCGCGCGCGGAGGCGGAGCGTCGCCGGATCGAGTCGGAGCAGATCGCAGAAAGCCGCGCGCGGCTGGTGCGCGGCTTCACCCACGACGTGAAGAACCCGCTGGGCGCGGCCGACGGCTACCTCGACCTGCTCGCGTCCGGCTACATCGAGCCGGACGAGGGAGTCCGCGGCGCCCGTCGCACGGTGAGGGCGGCACTCTCGCTGATCGAGGACCTGCTCACGCTCGCGCGTGCGGAATCCGGTGAGATCGCCATCCGCCGCGCACCGTTCGATCTGGCGGAAGTCACGCGGCAGGCACTCGCCGACGCGCGGCCGCACGCCATCTCGAAGGGCATTGCGCTCAACCTCGAGCTGCCCGACGCACTGCCGCGCCTGCGCTCGGATCGCGAGCGTGTCCGTCAGGTGCTCGACAACTTCATCTCGAACGCGATCAAGTATACCGACGGCGAAGTAGTGACCGTCAGGGTCCGGACGTGGAGCGAGCTGAACGGAGACATCGATCGCACGTGGGCACAGATCGATGTGTGCGATACGGGCCCCGGCCTCACCCCGGAGCAGAGCGCGCTCGCGTTCCAGGAGTTCCGGCGCCTGGATACGGCGACCGGGACCGAGGGCACCGGCCTCGGTCTCGCCATCAGCCGCCGCGTTGCCGAAGCGCTCGGCGGCGAAGTGCTCCTGGAGAGCAGCGTCGGTGTCGGATCGACGTTCTCGCTGCGGCTCCCGGTCGAATGGGAAACTCCGGACCCGGTACCGACGTACGGTGGGGATGCGAGTGAGGTCGCCGAATCGCGTGCAGTGACGTAACGTGATGCTCGCGGTGACTCACAGCTGAATTCCGGCACCTTGGCGAGATGGAGCCATGGACACGCATGAAGAGACGACCGGGCAGCCCGCCACGTTTACCACGGGCGTCACGCTTCCCGCGGCGACGGAAGACCGGGACCGGCTGACCGTCGCGTTCCGCTTCTTCCTCGCTCTGCCGCACCTCATCCTCGTCGGCGGGCCGGTCGCCGCATTCAGCTCCATCGTCTGGAGCGACAATGACGGCTGGTCGTGGGGCTGGGGTACCAGCGGCCTGCTCGGCGTCGTCGCGTGCTTCGCCGCGATCATCGCATGGTTCGCGATCCTCTTCACCGGCACTCACCCCGAGGGCCTGTGGAAGCTGAAAGCGTACTACCTGCGCTGGCGCGTCCGCGCGATCGCGTACATGACGCTCCTGCGCGACGAGTATCCGCCGTTCGGCGATGGCGTCTATCCCGCCGAGCTCGTGCTGGCGCAGCCGACGGGCGAGCGCAACCGGCTGACCGTCGCGTTCCGCTTCCTGCTCGCGATACCGCACTTCATCCTGCTCGGCCTGCTCGGCTTCGTGTGGGCGATCACCACCGCGATCGCATGGGTCATCATCCTCCTGACCGGCCG
>DASUSS010000115.1:0-3721 GCA_036374995.1 Longimicrobiales bacterium
CGCATGACGCTCGAGGAGAAGTTCTGGCAGCTGTTCATGATCCCGGGCAGCCTGGACGACCCGTCGCACGACTACGCGAACGGCGTGTTCGGCCTCCAGATCCCGCCCGTTGCCGGTAACGCGGACGGCAGCGCGCCCGCCCGCGCGCGGGCCGCGGCTCCCGCGCGCGCGCACGCGGACCGGATCAATGCGATCCAGCGGTACTTCGTCGAGGAGACGCGACTCGGAATTCCGATCATCCCGTTCGACGAAGCGCTGCACGGTCTCGTGCGCGAGGGCGCGACGTCGTTCCCGCAGGCGATCGCGCTCGCGGCGACGTGGGACACGGCACTGGTCGGGCGGGTGGCGCGGTCGATCGCGCGCGAGACGCGCAGCCGCGGCATACGCCAGGTGCTCTCGCCGGTCGTGAACATCGCGACCGATGTGCGCTGGGGCCGCGTCGAGGAGACGTACGGCGAGGATCCACACCTCGCCTCGCTGATGGCGCGCGCGTTCGTCCGCGCGTTCGAGAGCGCCGGTGTCGTGACGACGCCGAAGCACTTCGTCGCGAACGTGGGCGAGGGTGGTCGCGACAGCTACCCGATCGAGCACGGCGAGCGCATGCTCGAGGAGGTGTTCTTTCCGCCGTTCCGCGCCGCGCTCGACGAGGGAGCGCGCTCCGTGATGACCGCGTACAACTCCGTCGACGGCGCGCCGGCGACGCAGAACCGCTGGCTGCTCACGGAGAATCTGAAGCGCGAGTGGGGATTCGGCGGCTTCGTGATCTCGGATGCCGCGGCCACGGGTGGCGCGACCGTGCTGCACATGACGGAGCCGAACACGCCGACCGCCGCGCAGCACGCGCTCGAGGCCGGCCTCGATGTCGTCTTCCAGTCCTCCTACCCCCAGCATCGGCCGTACCTCGAGGCGTTCACGCGCGGCATGATCGCGGATTCCGTGATCGACGCCGCAGTCGCGCGCGTGCTCCGCGCGAAGCTCGAGCTGGGTCTGTTCGAGGAGCCGTACGTGGATCCGGACAGTGCAGCGTACTGGAACGGACACGTCGATCATCGCGAGCTCGCGCGCGAGGCGGCACGCGCGTCGATCGTTCTGCTCGGGAACGAGCGGGACGCTCTGCCGCTGTCGCCATCGACCGCAGCGATCGCGGTGATCGGGGCGGATGCGGTCGAGGCGCGGCTCGGCGGTTACAGCGGACCGGGCATCGGGAAGGTCTCGATCCTGGATGGCATCCGCGCGCGCGCCGGCGACACTGCACGCGTCCGCTATGCACCGGGCCCAGGTCGCGCGACGACGACGTACACGGTCATCCCCATCGAGCACCTATTGACCACGGCCGGCGGCCGCACCGTTCCGGGACTTACTGGCGAGTATTTCGCGAACAACGGACTCGCGGGCGAGCCCGCGCTCGTGCGCACGGACGAGCGTGTCGATTTCCGCTGGACACTCAACTCGCCCGCACGCGGCATCCCGTTCGACTGGTATTCCGTGCGCTGGACCGGCCGGCTCACCGCGCCTGACGGCGTGCGCCGGATCGGCGTCGAAGGCAACGATGGTTATCGGCTGTGGCTCGATGGCCGGCTACTCATCGACAACTGGCGGAAGCAGTCGTACGGCACGCGGCTGGCCGACGTGTCGCTCGAGCCCGGACGCGCGTACGACCTGCGGCTCGAGTTCTTCGAGAGCACGGGCAATGCGCGGCTCCGGCTGATCTGGGACGCCGGCATCGTCGATTCGAGCAGTGCGCAGATCGACAGAGCCGTCTCGCTCGCGCGCGGAAGCGACGTCGCGATCGTCGTCGCGGGCATCGAGGAGGGCGAGTTCCGCGACCGCGCGTTCCTGCGCCTGCCCGGGCATCAGGAAACACTGATCCGCGAAGTCGCCGCGACCGGGACGCCGACGATCGTCGTGCTCGTGGGCGGCAGCGCGATCACGATGAACGACTGGATCGACCGGGTCGATGCCATCCTCCTCGCCTGGTACCCCGGCGAGCAGGGCGGCCATGCCGTCGCCGACGTGCTGTTCGGCGATCATGACGCCGCCGGCCGTCTGCCGATCACGTTCCCGGTCGCGGAGGGTCAGCTGCCGCTGCGCTACAATCACAAGCCGACCGGCCGCGGCGACGACTATCTCGACCTCACGGGCCAGCCGCTCTTTCCGTTCGGCTTCGGCATGAGCTACACCACGTTCGAGTACGCGGACCTGTCGCTCGAGCCCGGCGTGATCGGTGTCGGCGACACGGCCGTCGTACGGCTCACCGTGCGGAACACGGGCACGCGCGCGGGCGACGAGGTCGTACAGCTCTACGTGCGCGATGTCCTCGCATCGCTCGCGCGACCGGTGATGGAGCTGGCCGGTTTCGAGCGCATCCATCTCGCGCCGGGTGAATCGCGCGAGATCACGTTCACGCTCCGGCCGGAGCACCTGACGATGCTCGACGCGGAGCTGCGGCCGGTCATCGAGCCCGGTACGTTCCGCGTGATGGTCGGCCGCTCATCGAAGGACATCCGATTGCGCGGGGAGTTGACCGTTCGCTGAAATGAACGCCAGTCCGAAACCGGCAGAAATCTCGCGTCGCGCGTTCCTCGGCGCGGCGTCGGCCGCGCTCGTTGCGCATCCGCTGCACGCGCTCGCAGCGGCCAGCGCTCCGCGGACGCGTTATGCGACGCACGTGGAACTGCACGGCGGGACTCGCCGACGCTCGCCTGAGCGCCCCGTGCCCACGCCCGCCCAGCTGCTCTGGCAGCGGGACGAGCTCGCGCTGTTCGTCCATTTCGGCATCAACACGTTCACCGACCGCGAGTGGGGCGACGGCCGGGAGGATCCGCGCCTGTTCGCACCTGCGGCACTCGACTGTCGCCAGTGGGCGCGCGCCGCGCGGCGGGCCGGGTTCCGCGCGATGGTGCTCACGGCAAAGCACCACGATGGATTCTGCCTGTGGCCGACGCGTACGACGGAGCATTCCGTCGCGTACAGCGCATGGCGCGGCGGCGGCGGCGATGTCGTTCGGGAATTCATCGACGCGTGCCGCGCGGAAGGATTGCGCGCGGGACTCTACTGCTCGCCGTGGGACCGTCACGAGCCGTCCTATGGCGATTCGCCGCGGTACAACGACCTGTACGTCGACCAGCTCACCGAGCTGCTCACGCGGTACGGCCCGATCCACGAGGTCTGGTTCGATGGCGCGAACGGCGAGGGGCCGAACGGACGGCGGCAGGAATACGACTGGCCGCGCTTCTGGGGACTCGTCCGCCGGCTCCAGCCGGATGCCGTGATCTTCTCCGATGCGGGTCCCGATGTGCGCTGGATCGGCAACGAGCAGGGCATCGCCGGCGAACCGAACTGGTCGACCGTCGATCCGTCGATCGTTCCCGTCCCGGGCATCAGCAGTGAAGCGGCGCTGCGGTCGTTGCAGCACGGCGACCCCGCCGGCACGGTCTGGCGACCGGGCGAGGCGGATGTCTCTATCCGCCCCGGCTGGTTCTACCACCCGGCCGAGGACACGCGCGTGAAGACCGCCGACCAGCTCGTCGATCTGTTCTTCCAGTCCGTCGGCCGCAATTCCAAGCTGCTCCTCAATGTGCCGCCCATGCCGAGCGGTTTGCTGCACGAGACCGACATCGTCCGCCTCGAGGCGATGCACCGGAGACTGACCGCGCTCTTCGACGAGGACGTCGACGCGAGCGGTCACGTGACATGGCATGAGACCGGTGACCGCACTGCC
>DASUSS010000116.1:0-14208 GCA_036374995.1 Longimicrobiales bacterium
ACGTTGCTGGCGTTCACGCCGCCGATCGCGACGACCGGGATGGAGACGGCACGCGCGACCTCATCGAGTCGTTCGACGCCGATGCGCTCGCCGCCCAGCTCCTTCGTGCTCGTGCCGAAGACGGCGCCGCAGCCGATGTAGGACGCGCCGTCGCGCTCGAGCTTGCGCGCTTCGGTCGGATCGTCGGTGGAGCAGCCGATGAGGAACGGCCGAGGCGCGATGCGGCGCGCCGCGGAGAGGGGAATGTCGTCGGGGCCGAGGTGGACGCCGTCGGCGGCGACGGCGAGTGCGACGTCGAGCCGATCGTTCACGAACAGCCGAGCGTGGGCGGCGCGGACGAGCGGGATCAGGGTGCGGGCGAGCTCGGCGAGCTCACGAGCGGTGGCGTCCTTGTCCCGCAGCTGCACGGCCGGTGCGCCGGCGTCGAGCGCGGCGCGAACCACGTCGACGATGCTCCGGGGCGCAGCGAGCCGCGAGTCCGTGATGACGATCAGGCGGAAGTCGGGCCGTGCGCTCACGGCCGCGATTGCGGCGGTGCGGTCGAGCCCGCGCCGCGCTGGCCGTTGCGCGCGGCTTGCTCGCGCTCCAGGCGGCGGACCATCGCGCGGGCGCGTGTGTGCTCCGCGAACGTGCGCGTGAACACATGCGAGCCGTCGGGGCGGGCCACGAAGAACAGATAGTTGACGTCGGCGGGATAGAGCGCGGCGTCAATCCCCATCGCGCTCGGTGATCCGATTGGTCCCGGTGGCAGGCCGGCATGCCGGTACGTGTTGTAGGGGTTGCCGGCCACGCTGTCGATGTGCGCGTACAGGAGCCGCTGCTGGTGCTCACCGAGCGCGTACTGCACGGTCGGGTCTGCCTCCAGCCGCTGGCCACGCCTCAGGCGGTTGTGATACACGGCGGAGATCGTCGGCATCTCGTCGCGCTTGCGGGCCTCCTTCTCGACGATGCTCGCCAGTGTCACGATGTCGCGCTCGCTCATGCCCATCGAGTCGGCGCGCGCGCGCCGCTCCGGCGTCCACACGCGCTGGTACGTGACCACCATCCGTGCGATGACGGTGTCGAGCGGTGCACCGACGGGGAACGAGTAGGTCGCTGGATACAGGTAGCCCTCGAGCGTCGGTCCGGGAACGGCGAGACGGCGCGCGAGCGCGGTGTCGGTCAGGACGTACATGACACTGTCCTCATCGAGGCCCGTCGCCTCGGCGATGCGCGGTGCGATGCCGCGCAGATCCCACGCCTCCGGGATCACGAGTCGGGCCGTGAGGACTCTGCCGTGCTGCAGGTCATCGAGAATCCGCGCCCAGGATGTGCCGCGGCGGAACGCGTAGGTTCCGGGCTTCACCGAGGCGGTCGCCGAGCGCATACGTGCGTACAGCTTGAACAGCGGTGCGGCTTCGATGACATCCCTCGTTGCGAGCGAGTCCGTGACCTGGCTGAAGGAGGCACCGACCGGGATGTGCACGCGGACCGGTTCGCCCGTGCCCTCACCGCCGCAGGCTGCGAGAGTGCAGGTGGCCGTGCACGTGAGCAGAAGACGGAGAACAGTGTTCTTCATGCACCGCCCTTGTTCATGCGATCGAGATGTGCCTGCAGAATGATGACCGCGGCAGCCGCATCGATGCGTTCCTTCCGTTCCCGTTCGCGCCGCCGGAGGCCGAGCGCGCGCACGGCGCGCTCGGCGGCCACGGACGTCAGCCGCTCGTCTGCGAAACTCACGCCAACCCCCGTGCGCTGCTGCAACTTGTCGCCGAACGCGCGCACGTCGCGGGTCCACTCGCTCTCATCGCCCTCCAGTGTCAGCGGCAGCCCTACGACGATGTGCACGACGCCGTGCTGCGCGACGAGATCGGCAACGGCCTGCACCGGCGGACGCTTGCCGGCTCTGCGCGTGAGCACCGTCAACGGCTGTGCGATGGTACCTGTGGGATCACTGATCGAGATGCCGACGCGGCGCTCGCCGTAGTCGATGCCGAGGACGCGCGGCACTCAGCCGAGCCGGGCGAGCGCGGCATCGGGCGGGTCGCCGGCCGCGATCCGGTCATACACCGCGTAGACCGCATCGGCGCCGCCGAACAGGAAGCGACAGTGATGGTCGCCGCGCGAGCGGCACTCCGCCTCGAGCACCGCGACCTCGGCATCGGCGATCTGGCCGAGCAGGTTCGCGAGGACGCCCGTCGTGAAGTGACAGGATGGCTGGCCGGCCGAGCCGTCCGTGCGCGCTTCCGCCCAGTCGCCGCTCTCCAGTGAGCCGACGCCGGAGTGCACCTGCGAGTACGTGAGCTGACCCCAGCCACGCGCAGAGAAGAGGCGTGTGAGCTGCTGCCAGAACCGCTCCGCGGGCAGCGACACCAGCGACTGCGGATCGCCGCCGGACAGGATGCGGTGCAGCGCATCGCCCGCGGCGTGGCCGGCCTGGCGGAGTGCGAGCGCGGCGGCCTCGGGACCGACCGAGGAGACGAGAGAGTCCCGCAGAGCGGCGAGTGACGCGACTGGAAGCGCGAGCTCGGGTGTGCGCGACGATAGTGCCATGTACCCCCCTCAGCAGTTCATTCGACGCCGGACGACGCCATCTCGAGCAGCTCGTGCTCATCGACCACGCGTACACCCAGCTCCCTGGCCCGGTCCAGCTTCGATCCGGGGTTCTCGCCCGCCACCAGGAAGTCCGTGCTGCGCGAGACACTCCCGGTGACGCGACCGCCGTGACGCTCGATCAGCGTCGTGATCTCCTTGCGACTCATGCCGTGCGTACCGGTGATGACGAATGTACGCCCGGCGAGCGTGGTACGCTCGGCCCGCTCGACCGGTTCCTCCATCTGCAGGCCCGCAGCCGCGAGCCGCTCGATCAGCGCACGATTCCTCGGTTCCGCCATGAACGCGCCGACGGCCTCGGCGGTCGTGTAGCCGATGCCGTGCACGGCCGCGAGCGCGTCCACCTCGGCATTCATCAGAGTATCCATCGTGCGGAACTCGCGGGCGAGCACCTGCGCAGCGTGCGAACCGACGTGACGGATGCCGAGCCCGAACAGCAGTCGCGACAGCGGTCGCTTCCTCGATTCGTCGATCGAGCCCATGAGGTTCCGCGCGGACACCGCACCGAAGCCCTCCAGCCGCATCAGCTGCTCCTCGGTCAACGCATACAGATCGGCGTGGTCGGAGATCAGTCCCGTATCGAGCAGCTGCGCGACCGTACGCTCGCCGAGCCCGCGCACGTCCATTGCGTCCTGCGACACGAAATGCACGAGGCCCCAGTAGATCCGGGCGGGACACGCGCTGTTCGGGCAGTACGCCATCACCTCGCCGGCCGGCCGCTCGACCGGGGTATCGCACGCAGGGCAGCGTTTCGGCGGGACGTATGGCTTCTCGGTGCCCGTCCGCCGCTCGACGACCGGGCCGACGACCTGCGGAATCACCTCGCCCGCCCTCGTCACGACCACCATGTCGCCGGTGCGCAGATCCTTGCGCGCGATGTCGTCGAAATTGTGCAGCGTGGCCAACTTCACCATCGCGCCGCCGATTTCGACCGGCTCGAGCCGCGCGTACGGGTTGAGCGAGCCGGTGCGGCCGACGTTCAGCTCGATCGCGAGCAGCCTCGTGACGGCGAGGTCCGGCGGGAACTTGTACGCGATCGAGTAGCGCGGTTCGCGCTCGCCGATTACGCCGAGCTCCGGCCACAGCCACAGAGGCGCGACTTTCACGACCACGCCGTCGATCCCGTAGTCGAGACCTTCGCGCAGCGTCTCGGCCTTCTCCGTATAGGCGATGACGTCGGCGAGGCTGGCGCAGTACACGCGGTTCGGATTCACCGGAACGCCCCACTCGAGCAGGAGCGCGAGCACGTCCTGCTGCGTCTCCACGGGCAGGCGGTCGCTCCGCTCCGGATCCAGCTGGATCTGGAAGCCGAAGAAGCGCAGCGGCCGCTGCGCCGTGAGCCTGGGATCCAGCTGCCGCAGCGCGCCGGCCGCGGCATTGCGTGGATTCGCAAACGTCGGCTCCCCCGCCTCGGCGCGGCGCTCGTTCATCTCACGGAAGCCGGACAGCGGTATGTATACCTCGCCCCGGATCTCGAGCACGGGGGGCACGTCCGCGGTCGCGCGCAGGCGCAGAGGGATGTCGCGGATCGTGCGGATGTTCTGCGTGATGTCCTCTCCGAGCGTGCCGTTGCCTCGCGTGGCGCCGCGCGCGAGCACGCCGTCCTCGTACAGCAGCGCGACTGCGGTGCCGTCGATCTTCAGCTCGGCGACGTATCCCCCGGTCCGCACCTCGCGCGTGATGCGCACGTTGCGCTCCTCCCACGTCACGAGCTCATCGGAGGAGAACGCGTTGTCGAGAGAGTACATCGGCGCGATGTGACGCACCTTGCGGAATTGCGTGGCCGGCTCGGCGCCGATGCGGCGGGTGGGCGAATCGGGTGTGACGAGCTCGGGGTGCGCGGCCTCGATCTCCTTCAGCTCGCGCAGCATCCGGTCCCACTCGGCGTCGCTCAGCGTCGGCGCATCGAGCACGTAGTACTCGTAATTCGCCTCGTGCAGACGGCGGCGCAGCTCTTCGGTTCGCTGGAGCAGGGCCGGACTCAGAATGTCCGGTGCAGCGGCATCGCTCACGTTGGAGGTCTCGATCCGGGTCAGGTCTGAGAGGGCTGCGCGGCCTCGAGCGCCATCTCGTCGAAGCGGACGACACGGTTGCGACCCGCGGCCTTCGCTGCGTACAGCGCCTCATCCGCGAGCCGCACGAGCGTCTCGACGTCGTGGATCAGCTCGTGCGGGTAGGTCGCAACGCCGGCCGAGATCGTCATGTGCAGCGGCTCGTCACGGCCGATGTCGAACGGGCGACGCGCGACATCGCGGCGCACGCGCTCGACGAACACGGCCGCATCCTCGATGCACGTCTCGGGCAGCAGCGCCATGAACTCCTCACCACCGTAGCGGCCGAGCCGGTCGATGTCGCGCGCGGTCTCGCGCAGAATGTCCGCGAGGGCGACGAGTACCCGGTCACCCGCCTGATGCCCGTGCGTGTCATTCACCGCCTTGAAATGGTCGAGATCGAACATCGCCACGGACATGCAGTCGTTCGTGCGCTCCACCCGCTCGAACTCCTCGGCCAGGAGTCCGTGGATGTGACGGTGATTGTACAGGCCCGTCAAGCCGTCGCTGATGCTGAGCCGTTCCAGCTCGCGGTTCTTCTCCTCGAGCTCGTCCTGCAACCGCTTGATGCGCAGCATCGACCGCACCCGGGCCTCGAGCTCGGGAAAGTTGATCGGCTTCGTCAGGTAGTCGTCCGCGCCGGCATCGAGTCCGGCCACCTTGTCCTGCGTGGAATCGCGCGCCGTCACGAGAATGATCGGAATGAACGGCAGCTCGTCCGACCCCTTGATGCGCCGCGAGATCTCGTACCCGTCGATATCCGGCAGCATCACGTCGAGCAGGATGAGGTCGGGGGTCTTCTCGTGCACCAGTGCGAGCGCCTCCTCGCCGTTCGCGGCCTCGACGATGTCGTAGCCGCGGTAGCGCAGGCGGGTCGCTATGATCTCGATGTTGTCCTGGTTGTCATCGACAACGAGGATCCGGCCTGGCTCCACGCCCGGCTCATGTGCGGATTCGGTCATGTCTGCTCGTCACGGCGTTCCGGCGACCGCGGCTGCGGCCGGCCGAGCACCCATTGTGCAGGAGCGGTGCCAGTCGGCGTTGGCCGGGAAAAGCGCAGGAACAGGCCATGCAGCGGCGGAGCTGAGCCGCATTGTGCACGAGTTGGCGCAAACAATCGAAAAAATGTATTCTGGGCCAAACGAGGGCCGCAAGCACGGAGGCCGCCGTGCCCACGATCACGCAGGAGCAGCCATGTACTACGACGAGGATACCGGGGCGATCAGCTTCATCGCGGGCATGCTGCTCGGCGCGGTTCTGGGAGCCTCGCTGGCGCTGCTGACCGCGCCCCAGAGCGGCAGGCGCACCCGGCGTCGCCTGGTGCGCGCGGTTTCCGCGGCACGCACGGCCGCCGGCGACCGGTGGGGGGATCTGGCGGTTCAGGCGCAGCGAACGGGCAGGAAGCGGGCCTGGCTCTGAACGTGGCGGCCACGGCGGCGTTCGGGCCCGCCGCGGAGCGGCTGGGAGCTTCCGATCTGGATGCGATCCTGAGCCGCGCGCTGCCGGACCGGCGGTTCGTGGTCGTGAGCAACCGCGAGCCGTACGAGCACTACTGGGACGAGGCCGCAGAGTCGGTGGCGGTGCGTCGTCCGGCCGGCGGTCTCGTCGCGGCGCTCGATCCCCTGATGCAGGCGGTCGGGGGCGTGTGGATCGCGTGGGGTAGCGGCGACCGCGACCGCGAAGAGGTGGACGAGCGCGCCCGCCTGCGCGTCCCGCCGGAACAGCCAGGCTATACGCTGCGCCGGCTGTGGCTCACGCCGCAGGACATCAATCAGTATTACTACGGCTACTCGAATCAGGTGCTGTGGCCGCTCTGTCACCTCCGGCCGGCACTGACGCGCATCCGCGCGAAGTACTGGAACGGCTACGTCCAGGTCAACCGCCGCTTTGCCGAGGCGGTGCTGGATGAGACCGAGGCCGGCCGCGCCGCCGCCGTCTGGTTCCAGGACTACCATCTCGCCCTCGCTCCCGCGCACGTCCGCTCGCGCCGGCCCGACCTCACGCTGTCGCACTTCTGGCACATCCCGTTTCCACCGCTCGAGATCTTCCGCGTCGCCAGCCACGCCGCCGACCTGCTCCGGGGTCTCATCGCGAACGACATCGTCGGATTCCACCTCCCGCTGTTTGCCGACAATTTCCTGCGCTGCACGGAATCGCTGCTGCCGGACCTGCGCGTGGACTGGGAGCGTCGCGCCGTCGACGTCGATGGACATTCCTGCTATGTGCGGGCATTCCCGATCTCGATCGATATCGACGAGTTCCGCCAGGCGGCGCTGCGGCCGAATGCGGATGCGCGCGTGGCGCGGTTGCGTGCGCGGTACGCACCCGGCGATACGCTGTTCGGCATCAGCGTCGATCGAATCGACTACTCGAAGGGTCTCGAGGAGAAGCTCAAGGCGATCGACGTGATGTTCGACTGCCATCCGGAGCTGCGCGAACGGTTCACGTTCGTCCAGATCGCGGTCCCGAGCCGGACCGGCATCGACACGTACGACTGGCTGAACGAGAAGATCGAGCGAGCGGTGTGGTCCATCAACGATCGCTGGAGCGCGGGCGGCTGGCAGCCGGTTCACCTGCTGAAGGAATCGCTGTCGCAGGAGCGGCTCGCGGACTTCTACCGTGCGGCCGATGTCTGTCTGGTCACCTCGCTCCAGGACGGCATGAACCTGGTCGCGAAGGAATTCCTCGCTTGCCAGGTCGACGACCCGGGCGGCGTGCTGCTGCTCTCGAGGTTCGCGGGTGCGGCGGAGGAGCTGGACGGCGCATTCGAGGTGAACCCGTACGACCCCGAGGCGACGGCCGAGGCGCTGCGCGCGGCGCTGCTCATGTCTGCGGATGAGCGGCGCGAGCGGATGCGCCGTCTGCACGCCTCGCTGCGCACGATCTACGACTGGATGGGCGAGATCTTCGAGGTCTGGGGAGAAGTCGCGCGGGGCGGAGTCGCGCCGCTCTCGTCGGCCGACATGTGGAGCCGCACGCGGTGACGCCAGCCGGCATCGTGCGACGGAAGCGCGACGGCGCGGAGCTGAGCCCCGCCGAGATCCGCTGGTTCTTCGAGAGCTATGGCACGGGCGCCGTGGAGGAATACCAGATGTCGGCATTCCTCATGGCCGTGTATTTCCGGGGCGTTTCGAGCGCGGAGCTCGCCGCGCTCGTCGATGTCATGATCCGCTCCGGCGCCGTCGCCGATCTGTCCGCCGTGTCCGGGATCAAGGTCGACAAGCACTCGACCGGCGGGGTCGGCGACAAGGTCTCCATTGTCCTCGCGCCGCTCGTGTCCGCGCTGGGCGTGCCGGTGCCGATGATGAGCGGGCGCGGGCTCGGACATACGGGCGGGACGGTCGACAAGCTGGAGACGATCCCCGGCTTCCGCACCGATCTCTCGCTGCGGGAGTTCGCCGACCAGCTGCTGCGGACCGGTTGTGCGCTGATCGCGCAGACGGACGAGATTGCGCCGCTCGATCGCCGCCTCTATGCGCTGCGCGACGTCACCGCCACGGTCGAGTCCATCCCGCTGATCGCCTCGAGCATCATGAGCAAGAAGATCGCGGAAGGAATCGATGCGCTCGTGCTCGATGTGAAGGTCGGCAGCGGCGCGTTCCTGCCGGAGGCGGAACGCGCGGCGGAGCTGGCACGCACGATGATCGGGATCGGCGAGGCGAGCGGCATGCGAGTCGTTGCTCTGCTCACGGCGATGGACCGTCCGCTGGGCCATGCGGTGGGCAATGCGCTCGAGGTCGAGGAGTGCGTGCTCGCGCTGCGCGGGGGCGGACCGGAGGATCTGCGTGCCCTGACGCTCGCGCTCGCGGCGGAAATGCTCGTGCTCGCCGGCGCCGCCGCGGACACCGCCGCCGCAGAGGCCATGGCGACGGCGGCTCTCGACGACGGCCGAGCGCTCGAGAAGCTGCGCGAGGTGATCGAGGCCCAGGGTGGCAACGCCATGGTGCTCGACGATGCCGCGATTCTCCCGCAGGCCGAGGCGCGCCGCGTCGTGCACGCCGGGCGGAGCGGCATCATCACGCGGATGGACGTGCGGGCGATCGGCGCGGCGGCGGTCGAGCTGGGCGCAGGACGTCGCTCACTGGGCGACGAGATCGATCCTGCCGTCGGATTCCACATCACCATCAAGCCGGGATCTCGCGTGGAGCACGACGAGCCGATCGCGACGGTGCACGCGCGGACCGGTCCCACCGCGGAAGCGGCCGCGGCGCGTCTGCTCGGTGCGATCGAGATCGGGGATGGACCGGCCGACCCGCTCCCGCTCATCGTCCGGCGCATCGACGCGCTGACCGAAATACCGGTCTGATCCGGATGCCCCGACTGCTGACGTTCGATACCACGCACCACGCGCTGCTCGCCGAGCAGCTCGCGCACGGGCACGGCCTGGCCGCGGAAGTCACGCCGGCACCGCCCGAAGCCGGCGCCCGGTGCGACCTCGCAATCGAGTACCTGCTCGAAGAGCAGGAAGCACTGCTGAACGTCCTGCGGGACGCCGGAGTCGAATTCAGACTCTTCGAAACGCCGGGATAGGCAACGCCCGGCCGTCCGGGCTGCTCGAGCGGTGCCCGCGCCTCCCGAAAACGTCACCTGCGTATCGTGTCCGGCGGGATCGTGTCGGGGGGCACGGTGTCCGGGGGCGTGCTGTCGGGGACGAGCCCGCGGAGCGGGGCACCGAACAGGCCGCCCCGGTACGGGCTGCACGCCTCGGCGGGCTCCGTGCCGGCAATGAAGTACTCCGTGACGACGTTGATCGGACACCACTCGTTCGCCAGGCGGCCGGTCTCGCGGTCGATCTCGCGTGCTACGATCCCTTCCGGCCACGGCCAGGGCTGCGGCGTGGGCAGCTCGGCATCCTCGCCGACGTAGATACGACGCATGAAGTCACCCCACACGGGCGCGGCGAGGCGGCCGCCCGCCGCGTTGTTCATGATCCGGCGAGGTCGGTCGAATCCGAACCAGACGACTGCGACCAGATCGGGCGTGAAGCCGGCGAACCAGACGTCCGTATAGTCGTTCGTCGTACCCGTCTTTCCGGCTGCCGTGATGTCGAACGGCAGATTGCCCTGCGCCGGATCGCGCGCCGGGTAACCGCTGCCGTTGTTCAGCGCCGTCTGCATGAAGTCCCGCGTGATGGCGACGGCCTGCGCGTTCGCGACCTGCTCGATGTCGCGCGGCGGCTGCCAGAGCACCGTGCCTTCCGCATCCTCGACGCGCAGGATCGGCCGGCCGCGGGCGCGGGTGCCGCCCGTTGCGAACACCGTGTACGCCTCGGCGAGCTGGAGCGGGACGACATCGGCCGCGCCGATCGGCATCGCGGGCACGGCGAGGATCGGCGTGCGCAGTCCGAAATCGCGCGCGGCCTGTGCGACCGTTTCCAGTCCGATGTCGACACCGAGCCGTACGGTCGTCGTGTTGATGGAGAACTGGAGCGCCTCACGCATCAGCACGGGACCACGGAACGTCGGCTCGTAGTTGCCGGGCGAATAGATCGTTCCATCCGGGAGCTCGATGTTGAGCGGCGCATCGTACAGAATCGTGGACGGCGGGACGCCGCTGTTGATCGCGGCGTAGTAGACGAACGGCTTGAACGTCGAGCCCGGCTGGCGGAGCGCCTGTGTGGCGCGGTTGAACTTCGAGTCGCGGAAGTCGCGGCCGCCGATGAGCGCGCGCACCTCGCCCGTCGCAGGGTCGAGCGCGATGAACATGCCCTGGAGATAGGGTGCCTCGCCGGTCGCCTCGCGCTCCTCGTCCGCCATGGTCTCGCCGTACGTCGGCGCACGGTACTCCGGCAGGCGCTCGATGCGGGCCCACCCGCTGTCCATCGCGGCTTCCGCGTGCCGCTGCATCTCGATGTCGAGCGACGTGTAGATGCGCAGGCCGCCATTGTAGAGCCGCTCGCCGTACACCGGCTCGAGCGTCGTGCGCACCCACTCGACGAAATAGGGAGCGATCCGATTCACATCGGTCGTCTGCCGCGACGTCGGCAGCGGTTCCTGCTGCCACTGCTCCTTCTCCGCATCCGTGATGAAGCCCTGCTCCGCCATCAGGCGCAGGACCGTGTTGCGCCGGTTCAGCGTGGCTTCCGCATTGATGAACGGCGAGTAGCGACCGGGTGCATTCACGGCCGCGGCGAGCATCGCGGCCTCGGCCGGATTCAGCTGCGCTGCGGGCTTGCCGAAGTAGTGCTGCGAGGCGGTCTCGATCCCGCGCCAGCCGTGGCCGTAGTTGACCAGGTTGATGTAGGCCTCGAGGATCGTGTTCTTCTCGTAGATCTGCTCGATCTGCTTCGCGACCTTGAACTCCTTCAGCTTGCGCGTGATGACCTGCTCGAAGCCAATGCCCTCCTCGAACATGTTGCGCGCCAGCTGCTGCGTGATCGTGCTGCCACCGCCCGTGATCCGGCCTCTCAGCAGGTTCTGGAGGTTGGCGGAAACGATGCGACGGTAGTCGAGGCCGTCGTGCTCGTAGAAGCGCTTGTCCTCGACGGCGACGAACGCCTGCCCGACGTGCGGCGGGAGAGTCTCGAACTGGACGGGTGTGCGCCGTTCCTCGAACAGCTCGGCGAACAGCTTGCCGTCGCGGTCGAGCAGGCGCGTGGCCTCCTTCGGCTCCCATGCGTAGATCTGGGCGACGGACGGACAGTCGCGGCAGACCGCCTGCCAGGATCCGATCGCGAGTCCGGTGAGCAGCGAGATCAGGGCGATGACGCCCAGACCGAGAGCACGCACGAAGCCGGGGTGGTCGTGCAGCCAGTCACGCACAGCACCGGGTGTACCGCGTACGCGGTCCATGAACGTTCCTCGTCGATTCATCGGTCCATTCGGGGTGATTATCCGCTGCGCATCGCCTCAGGGAGTGCCGCGGCACGCAGCAGCGAGCCGAGGGCCTCGTGGATCGCGGGATTGCCCGCCAGGATCGATCCGTCGCCGATCACGTCGTCGCTCCCGTCCATCCGTGTGATGACGCCTCCCGCCTCGATGACGATCAGCGAGCCCGCAGCGACATCCCAGGGTGCGAGCGACAGCTCCCAGAACCCATCGAAGTACCCCGTCGCGACGTGACACAGGTCGAGTGCGGCCGATCCCGCACGCCGGACGCCGGCCGTGGACCGCAGCGCCGCCTCGAGCTGGCGCGTGTAGTCCGGCAGCATGTGCAGCGCCTTGAAGGGAAATCCCGTGCCGATCAGTGCGTGCGCCAGGGTGTCGATCGTCGACACGCTGACGCGCGTGCCATCCAGGAACGCGCCGCCGCCGCGGACGGCGCTCCACTCCTCGCCGGTCGCGCCGTTCCTCACCACGCCGACCTGCATGCGACCCTCGCGTGCCACACCGATCGACGCGGCGTAGGCCGGATAGCCATGCAGGTAGTTCGTGGTGCCATCGAGCGGGTCGATGATCCACGTCCAGCTGCCGTCCCCGTTCGTTAACCCCGAGCCGCTCGCGCGTTCCGAGGCCGCCTCCTCGGCGAGCAGCCGGTGGTCCGGAAACGCGCGCCGGAGCCGCTCGACGATCGCAGCCTCCGCGGCCCGATCCACGTGGGTCACGAAGTCGGCCGTGCCCTTTTCCGACCACTCGGCCACGGCCACACGGCCGAGGTGCTCGCGGTGAATGGCGACCGCGTCCTGCGCCGCCGCCCGCGCCACCCGCAACAGCTCGTTCAACCGGTTCTCCTGCTGGCAGCGTTGCCGACCCCTGTTCCGCGCGTAATTTACCTCACCCGGCCGGTGCTTCCCAGTCCCCGGGCAGAGTATTTGCGCTCATGGCAGCAACAGCGGCGAATTGGCGCCGAAATCGGGATTACGGCAAGGAGGCGCAGATGGCCGGCGCAAAAGGCGGCAGCGAAGGTGTGCTCGTGCAGGTCTGCCTCGAGTGCGGCAAGGAGTACATGTTCGAGAATCAGGAGCCGCCCGAAGATCTGAAGTGCCAGAAGTGCGGCAATGCCGTGTTCCGCTCCTTCTATGCGAACACGCGTACGGATGACACGTCGGATGACTTCCGCGATTCCACGGAGCGCGATGTGCTGACGACGGATTCGGCGGCCGACGTCACGCGCGGCGACCTCCACGATCTGAACAACCTCTGATGGCGGATCCGCGCTTCGATGGCTCCGGTGTGGCGCTCGTCACCCCGTTCACGGGCGACGGCGTGAACGAGCGCGTGCTCGGCGAGCTCGTCGCGTTTCACCACGAGGAGGGTACGGACGCACTGATCGTGTGCGGCTCTACCGGCGAGGCGGCCGCGATGACGGCGGAGGAGCAGTATCGCGCCGCGGTCTGTGTCGTCCAGGCGAACGGCGGCAGGATCCCGGTCATCGTGGGCTGCGGCGGCACCGACACGCGCCAGGTCGCCCGGCTGGGCGAGCAGGCGCGGCGCGCCGGCGCGGACGGCGTGCTGCTCAGTGCGCCGCCCTACAACAAGCCGCCGCAGCGCGGCCTCATCGATCACTTCCGCGCGGTCATGGATGCCGCCGACCTTCCGGCGATCCTGTACAACGTGCCCGGCCGCACGTCGGTGAACATCCTGCCGGAGACGATCGCGCGGCTGGCCAGGGACGGCCGCGTGATCGGTGTCAAGGAGGCGTGTGGCGACATCGTGCAGGTGGCGGAGCTCGCCCGGCTCGTGGGTGAGCGCCTCGCGATCTGGAGCGGCAACGACGATCAGGTCATCCCGATCATGGCGCTCGGCGGCCGCGGCGTCATCTCCGTGCTCGGCAACGTCGCGCCGCGGGACACCAGCCGCATGGCGCACGCCTGGCTCGACGGGGATCATGAACTGGCCCGCTCGCTCCAGCTCCGGTACCTCCCGCTCATCCGCGCCCTGTTCGCGGAGTCGAACCCGATTCCGGTGAAGACCGCGGCAGCGTGGCTCGGGTTCGATGTCGGTCCGCTGCGCGCGCCGCTGTGCGCTGCCGATCCGCAGCGCCAGCAGCTCGTGGTCGAGGAGCTCGAGCGAGTCGGCATCGCGCCCGGAGCACGCACCGCACCGTGACACGGATTGCGATCTGCGGCATCCGCGGTCGGATGGGGCAGGCGCTGCTGCGACTGGCGCCCGAGCACGGCGACGTTCGCGTGGTCGGCGGGATTGGCAGCACACGCACGGAGCTGTCCGGCGTGCCGGTCTGCACGATCGATGACGCAGCAGAACTCATGCGACGGAGCGATGTCGTCATCGACTTCTCGACGCCCTCCGCCACCGCCGAGCTGATCGATCGGGCCGGCACGCTCCTGGCCGGACGCGCCCTCGTCATCGGCACGACGGGGCTGAGCGAAGCTGCCCGCCAGCGCCTGGATGAGCTCACGGCGGAGGTGGCCGTGCTGAGCGCCGCAAACTTCAGTGTCGGCGTCAATCTCCTGCTCGGGCTGGTCGAGCGTGCCGCGGCAGCGCTCGATCCCGATGTGTTCGACATCGAGATCATCGAGGCGCACCACCGCCGGAAGGCGGACGCGCCGAGCGGCACGGCCATCGCCCTGGGTGAGGCGGCCGCGCGCGGACGCGGCTCCCCGCTCGCGCCGCTGCGCCGCGACGGACGAAGCGGCACGATCGGCGCCCGCACGCCCGGCGAGATC
>DASUSS010000117.1:0-5400 GCA_036374995.1 Longimicrobiales bacterium
GTCGCTGCGTCCCGATGCGCGGGCGCGTCGATGTCGCTGCCGCTGAGCAGCGTCGAGTACTCGAGCTGCGAGCCGTCACCGCTCAACCGCGCCACGAAGAAGTCGGACGGCCCGAGCGACTGCGTCTGGAATGCACCCGGCGTAACGGGGAAGTCCTGGGACTGCGAGACGCCGCTGACGACGATGTCGCCCTGGATGTACGTTGCCGAGATGGCGACCTCGCCAATACGGTTGCCGGTGCCGCCGAGACGCGTCTTGAACGCCGCCGTCCTGCCGTCCGCACTGAGCTTCATCACGAACGCGTCATCGAAGCCGCGCTGCGCCGACTGGTACGCACCGGGAGTCGCCGTGAACAGCGAGCCCTGCAGGATGTGCCCGACGACGATGATCTCGTTGGACGGCGTCAGCGCCAGACCGCCACGCGGCCAGGCATCGAGGTAGGTGCACCAGCGGATCGCCGTCAGCGTCGGGGAAACGCGGCATACGTAGCCCGCGTCCACCGGCGAGTTGTTCTGCGCCAGGTAACGGCCGGACGTCGCCGGCAGATCCGTCGAGTTCGTGCCCGACGTGAAGACGATGTCGCCGTCCGTGGTCAGCTCCATCCCGTACGCCGGCCGCTCCATCCCCGAACCGCCGAAGTACGTCGCCGCCTCGAGCGTGGAGCCGTCCGCCGACAGGATCCCGAGATAGGTGTCCGAGTGCCCGCCGAACTGGGACTGGAACGCGCCGCCCGTGGTGGGCATGTTCGTCGAGAGCGTCCGCAGGCTGAACAGCACGCGGCCACCCCCGAGGGCGATCGGCTCGCGCGCTTCCTCGAAGTTGCCGCGCCCGAGATACGTCGACCAGTCGAGCGACAGCGAGAGCGTCGACGGCACCGTCGGGATCGAGTCCGGCGGCTGCGGCTGAGGCTGCGGCCCCACCGAATCACTGCCGCAACCCGCCGCGATGAACGCCACGAGTCCGAAAGTTCTGCCCGCCCGCCCGCACTTACTTCCCATGGAAGTCACCTGTTCCTCTTCGGCACGGAGCTGTAAGTCGTGCTGCGCCTTGGGGAAGCCCCGGTCGAGCGCAGCCGCACCACCCCTCACGATATGCACACCCCGCGCCCGTGGCTACGGTTCCCTCCGTCGATACAACCCGTTACGGCACCGCCGCCCCATGCGTCGCCTCGGGCGCCACCGTCAGACGGCCCGGCCGTTTCCGCGTCAGGTAGCCCAGCCACTCGCCCCATGACCACGCGAGTACCATCAGCGTGAGCGGCCCCAGTGCCCTGAGGAAACGGCCCCGCAGCGCCGGGCTGGGCAGCGCCTTCCGGCCCATTCTGCCCAGAAGCAGGAGAGGCAGCGTCGGGGCGAGGATCGAGTAGAACAACCGCCGGGCGCCGCTCGTGAACTCCAGCCGCGTGCAGCCGAACAGGCGACCGAACGCGTACCGCTCGTACACCGCGTCCGCCAGCCGCACGTGCCGCCGCATGCGCACCGGAGCGTTCGACACCAGGCGCAGCGGTGCATGACGGGCACGCAGCGCCTCGTTCACGGCCGTCTCGTGGAAGAGCTCCTGCCACAATTCGCCGATCGCGACCAGCGCCTCCCGCCGGTACGCCACATTGCATACCGTCAGGCTCGGTGAGCGGCCGGGCGTTACCGGAGGGGCGTAGCGGAAGAAGTCGACGAAATAGAACGCGAAATCCGTCGCCGAGGCCCCGGGCTCCAGCACCACCGTGCCGCCGACGGCTGCCTCGCCCGGCCGCAGCGCGGCCGAGAGCCGGGCCACCCAGTCCGGTCCCGGCACGCAGTGGTCCTCCGTCAGCAGCACCACGTCACCACGGCTCTCGGCCACGGCGCGCGACGCGAGCTCGAGCGGCGTCCGCTGCCCCACGTTCGCGACCAGGCGCGCTTCCGGATAGAGCGCGGCGAGGTCCGGCACATCCGTCAGGGCCGGATCGTACGCCACCACGACGTCGAACGGCGCTGCGCCCTCCTGCGCCCTCAGCGCGTCCAGGCACCGTCTCAGGTGGGCCGCGCCGCAGATGCCGACCACGGCCACCGTCACGTCCGCCGCCGTCGACGCGGAAGCTGCACCTCGACGAATCCCCGTCTGCGTCCCGTCCTCGACTCCCATGCGTCCTCCAACGCTGCGGCCACGGCATGTAGCGCTACCGCAACACGAGACCTGATGCGATCGTGCATCAGGCGCGCGTCGCGGGCGCGCGGTCATCGCGCAAAACCCTGTTGTCGCACGGGAATGTGGGGCCGGGCGACCGTTTCGGCAGCAGCGACGTAGGGCATTCTCCTTGCCACCCGTGGGCGTCGTGGCTCAGTCCGTGATGCGCTGCGAGCCGGCAATACGAAAAGCACGAGGGACCGGTTGTCGACGACCTACCAGCGTACGTTCAACAGATACGAGTACAAGTACATCGTACCACAGCGTCTGGCGGAGCGGTTCATCCGCGACCAGGACCCGTACGTCTATCCGGATCCGCACTGCGACGGCGAGTGGGGCTACCCGGTCCACAGCGTGTACTGGGATTCGGCGGACCTCGCGCTGTTCTGGGAGAAGATCGAGGGCCTGATGCTGCGGCGGAAGCTGCGGCTGCGGCGGTATGGCGACGCGACGGATGAGGTGTTCGTCGAGATCAAGCAGCGGGTCGACCGGACGGTGCAGAAGCGGCGGACGCGGTGGAGCGTGGGGGAAGCGCTGCACGTGTTCGGCGGCAACGGGAACGGCGGCGGGTCGGGCGGCGGCGCGGACGATCCGGGGGACGCAGTGGCGGCCGAGGCGCTGGAGATGTACTACCGCCACCGGCTGAAGCCGCGGATGTGCGTGTCGTACGTGCGGCGTGCGTTCTTCAGCCGCTTCGAGCCGGGTCTGCGGATCACGTTCGACCGGCGCCTGCGCTACGACCCGTTCTGTCTGGACGTATCGAAGCCGGTGAGCGGAGGGCGCGACCTGCTGGATCCGCGGCTGACGATCATGGAGGTCAAGTTCAACGACCGCGTGCCGCTGTGGCTGAGCCGCGCGATGCAGAGTCACGGCTTCCAGATGACGCGTCTGTCGAAGTATTGCACGGCCGTGGACAGGACGTGGTTCGGGAACCGGCTGACGTGACGACCCGCTGGCCGGGCTGCCAGACATCAACGTACAACGCGAGGACGGACACGTGGACCAGCTGATCCGCGACATGATGCAGAGCACGGCGGCGGGAGGCGGCTTCCAGCTATGGGAGGCGATGACCGCACTCACGCTGAGCTTCTTCCTGTGTCTGGTGGTCGCCTACTTCTACCGCGTCACACATCAGGGCATCTCCTACTCGGTCGCGTTCGTGCACACCATGGTGATCATGGGTGTGACGGTGTCGATCATCATGCTGATCATCGGCAGCAACATCGCGCGCGCGTTCGCTCTGGTCGGCGCCCTCTCGATCATCCGGTTCCGCAACGCCGTGAAGGACTCGCGCGATGTCGCGTTCATCTTCATCACGATGGCGATCGGAATGGCGGCGGGGACGGGGTTCTACGCCGCGGCGGTGGTGTTCACGCTGTTCATCACCGCCATGGTGTATTTCCTGTTCCGGTTCGACGTCGGCGCGATCAAGACGCGGGAGGTGCTGCTGAAGGTACAGCTTCCGGAGGATGCGGATTATCACGCCGTGTTCAACGACGTGTTCCTGCGGTTCGTGCGGGAGCATTCGCTGCTGAGCGTGGAATCGGTGCGGGACGGCGCGGTGCTGGAGGTGGTCTACTCGGTGGAGCTGAAGCGGGGAGCGGACGAGCGGGAGTTCCTGGAGCAGGTGCGCTCGGTGACGGGCAGCGGCCGGGTCTCGCTCCTGCCCGGACAGCAGACGATCACGATCTGATGCCCGGCACGGCGGCCCGGAAACACCCGGTCCGATCCTGGATCGGCAGGCACGAGCGGGCGCTGGCGCGCGGCTGGCTCGTGATGGTCGCGGCCGTTCTGCTCGCGCTCGGATTTCCGCCCGCGAACCGGGCGCTGCTGGGAGGCGTGCAATCCGGTCTGGACGCGTGGGACGGCCGGTGGTCGGCCCGGGTCGAGCACGGTGTCGGTCTCGTGACGGGTGGTCGCTACGAGGAGGGCGTGGCCTACCTCGAGGCGCTCGATCGCTCGTTCCCGGCGACGCATGTACGGCATGCCCGCGACCAGGAGCGCGAGCGGATCCTGCGCGCGCTCGGACACGCGCATGCGCAGCTGGGCCGGAAGGGGCGGTCGCTGGATGCGTTCCGCCGGGCCGTGCTGTTCGATCCGCTGAACTACGTGAACCACGATGCGCTCGCCCGCGCCGCGCTCGGCTTCGACGAGACCGACGAGGCGCTGCTTCACTTCCAGGAGATCCTCGCACTCAAGGGGGCTCACCTGCCGGCCGTCGCGGCGGTGGTGGAGCTTCAGTTCGCGGACGCGGACTGGGCAGCGATCACGCAGTCCTACCGCAACTACCTCGACAGCTTCCTCGTGCAGGATCTGATCGTGGACCTGGGCGGGATCGGCACGTTCGTTCCCGTGCTCGTCGATGGTCGGTTTCACGAAGTCCGGCTGCCGCTGGCGGATTCGACGGCCAGCGCGCTGCGTGCAGCCGGCGGGCTCGCGCTCGGGCCCGGGGGGCACGGTCTCGAGGTGCGATCCGTCGTGCTCGAGTACGACCTGCCGCCGGGGCGAGCGCCGGTGCCGGAGCAGCGCGTGCTGCCGGACGCACGTCACGGCTGGTTCCTGGATTCGACCGGCGGCATGGAGACGCCCTCGATCTTCCAGCGAGTCACCGAGCCCGAGCCCGATCCCCACCCGGAGCGGCGGTTGCGCATTCCGCTGACGCCGGGGAATGCGCCGCTCGCGGCCGTCCGGCTCGATGTCCGCCTCACGAAGCCGGTCGACCCGACGACGTGGAATACGGTGCAGATGGCACATCGCAACCGTCTCGAGCATGCGACGCTCGATTCGGTCCGCGTCCGCTCGTTCCCCGGACCGGAGGCGCAGCCGTGATCCGCCGCGTGCTCCGACGCCTCGGCCGCATCTGGCGCGAGCTGCGCCTGCGCGACGCCGTGGGATTCACGTTGCCGATCGTCGCCTGCGCGCTGTACATCGCCGTGGCTGCGGCGTTCGATTACCGGAGGGCGCGACAGTTCGACGACTGGTGGAGTGCGGGCGCTTCGATACCCGGGATGTTCCGCTCGCGCGTCGATGCCGTGCTGCGTGCCCCATCCGCAGCCACGCTGCGACTCGAGCTCGATGCGGAATCGGCCGACCCGGGCATCATCCGCATCATCGTCGACCCGGCCGCATGGGCGCTGGTCCAGGCGGACCCGCTGGAGGGCTGGGGCGTGTGGAGCGACGCGACGCTCGTGCGCGGCAGCGAGCGGATCCCGGTCGACGTGCGCAAGCGCGGCGACA
>DASUSS010000118.1:0-46647 GCA_036374995.1 Longimicrobiales bacterium
GTGAATGTCCTTCTGCGTGCTCCGCGTCTCGAACCGGTTGCCGCAGGCGCAGTGCACCGTGGCCGTCTGGTAGTCCGGATGGATTCCTGGCTTCATGATATCATGCCCTGATTCTCGTCGTTCGCAGACCGGGAAGCTAACGGAAAAGCGCGGCACGAGCAAGCCGGGTGGTCAGCGAAGAGGGTCACGCGAGGCTCACGCGCGAGGAGGCAGCGCGAGGGTCACCGCGCGGGCGGCTACCGCACCCAACCTTCCATCTGGAAGACAGGTTGTCGTCCCGATGGAAACTTTGCGGCGCCAGGAGCTGCGAATCCTCCACGAGGAGCCGCGTCAGGATAGTATGGAACGTTGGCTGCGCGGGAAGCGGCAAACCTGCCACCGACCAGGCCGGGTGCGCACCGTATGGAGGATTTGCTGCACTCGCCGGACGGCAGGCGCGGAACGCCCGAGGATCGTCACGGGGTGACGGGGCCGACAGGCTGCCGGCTCGACCCATGACCGCCGCACCCACAGCCGGCCCCAACACGTCGGGAAACCATTCCGATGAAGCCTCCATTCCGGCGCATGCGCCACGTCCAGTTACCGAACGAGGCTCAGCGACCACACCTGCACCTGCGGATGTCCCAGCCCCGTTTCCTCGAGGCTGATCACATCACCGGCAACGAAGCCAGCAATCAACCGGTCGGTTCGCGCCCGCTTCAGGATTCTCTTCGATTCGAGATCGATGGCCACGAGGACGGAATCGTATAGGTACCTGCGGTCCGGATTCATGCCGTGCGCGCCGGGTGTTCCGTGCACGAAGAAAGCGTCTCGCCAGTTCGGGTCCGGGATGTTGGCGACGAGCCAGAGCACTCCATCCCGGTCCACGTGTCCACCGACGAGGACCGCCGGAAGGGGACTTGACCCGTCGATCGGGAGATTGGGACCGGATGTCGGACTCACGGGTGCGAACCATGACTGCTCGGCGGTGATCGTGTTCAGAACCGTGCCATCCCATGCAAACTCGTCGATCGTGAACCGCGCATAATGAACGCTGAAGAACGAGCTGCCGGATGGGTCGGCCGTGAGGCGTCGCAGGCCGAACATACTGCGGACCTCGATGTAGGGATCCTCCGGCCCGAAGCTCGAGATGTACTCCCCCGTCCGGCTGAACCGGTGCAGCGGAAAGCCGATCGCCGCTGGTGTGCGCACGAGTGACGCATAGATCAGGTCGCCATTCGGCGCCTCCAGCATGGATCGCGCAACGGCCGGAATCTTCCAGCTCCTCACGAGCCCGCGCCCCGGGCCATAGACATTGTGCGCACGATTTCCTGAGCTGATTACGTGCAGCGTGTCGCCGGCGCCGACGAACATCGGTGACCGGTAGCTGTACTCCCCGGGTCCGCTGCCCGCCCGCCCCAGCAGTCCCCGGAAGCGACCAGCCGCATCGAAGATTCTGATCTGCGGCCCGATCTCGTTGCCGCTGTGGTAGTAGCGTCCCTGGGCATCCCGGACCCACAGATAGTCCTGGCTGTCCACGATGCCCTCGCCGATCGTGTCGCCGATCGTGACCTTCAAAACCAGCCGGATTCGGCACTGCCGGCATGCATCGCGGTCATCCAGGCGGACCGTCCGCTGCGCGGCAGTGTCGAGCGGAGCGATGAGAAGGAGCAGCAGCGCGAGGGCAATCACAAGCGTCGGTGGAGCGCCGACAGGACATACTGGCAGGCTCGGCGTTCTGGATCGGGGTCGCACACATCCCCCAGGCGGAAGTACGCAGGGCTGATAACTATGGCTATAGTAGCAGCGCGTGCCGTGCGCTCCAACCCCGCCCTCTTACGGCTGGCTCAAACCTCCACTTCCCGCTTCTCCGCCGCCGACCGGTACGCCGCCTCGACGATCCTCATGATGTTCACCTGCTCGCGCGGGAGCGGCTCCTCGCCGGCGCCGCGCGCGACGGCGACGAAGTGGGACAGCTCGGCCCGATAGGATGCCGTGTACAGGTTCTCGCGGCTCTGCGCGACGTTCGGCGTGACATCGATCATCTGTCCCGTGTCGGTCTCCTTGTAGACGCCGAGTGGGGAGATGGCGCCGGAGCCACGGGTGCCGAGCATGCGCATGTAGTGGCGGTCGCGCTCGGCGAGGAGCGACCAGCTGACGGTGAGCGAGATGCCGGCGCCGTTCTTCAGGCGGACGATGATGCCGGCGGTGTCCTCGACCTCCATGCCGTCGGGGAAGTGCATGTGGGTCATCACGCTGGCGGGGTCGGGCCAGCCGAGCATCCAGAGGCAGAGGTCGAGCGTCTGGACGCCGAGATCCATCATGGCGCCGCCGCCGGCAGTAGCGCGGCGGTGACGCCACGTCGGCCGCACGACGCGCGTCTTCCGGTTGAGCCACGCGCCGCGCGTGAGGAACACGTCGCCGAGCTCGCCGTTGGTGGCGAACGGCCGGAGCGCGAGCGTGTCGGGGCGGTAGCGGTTGTTCATCGCGACCATGAGCGTGCGGCCGGTGCCTCCGGCGACGGCGCAGACGCGCTCGACGGCTTCGGGCGAGAGCGCCAGTGGCTTCTCGACGAGCACGTGCTTGCCGGCCTCGAGCGCGGCAACGGCCTGCTCCTCGTGC
This sequence comes from Longimicrobiales bacterium, assembly GCA_036374995.1. Lineage (GTDB taxonomy): Bacteria > Gemmatimonadota > Gemmatimonadetes > Longimicrobiales > RSA9 > SH-MAG3. The sequence continues at coordinate 2,602 of DASUSS010000118.1, forward strand.
AGGTAGCTCGGCGTGCAGATGATGATCGCGTCGATGAGGTCGGAGCGGAACACGTCCTCATCGCGGCGGAAGATGTGCGGGATGCCGAAGCGGGCGGCGAGCGCGTTGGCGCGGACGTGGTCGACATCGCAGACGCCGGCGAGCTCGACGTCGTCGAGCTCGTTCAGCACCGGCAGGTGCACGACCTGCGCGATGGCCCCCACACCCATCAGCGCAACGCGCAGCTTCCCATCACTCATCGACCGTTCTCCACCGTGGATGTCACCGTGCGCGGCGGCAGCATGAGCGCGGCGCCGATCCTGATGCCGGGGTAGCGTACGTCACTGACCAGCGTGTAGCGCGCCTCGCCGTAGAGTCGCAGCCGATCGGTCACCCGATACTCGACACCGCCGATCAGCGCAGCCCCTGCCGTCGTCGAGTCGAGGAGATCCTCGACGAATGTATCGCGGATCGCATCGCCGCTGCCGTTGAGCGCATGCAGCGACGCACCGAGCCCGATGAAGGTGATGAGGTCGAGCGGCGCCGTCCAGACGATGTGGGCATCGACGGAGATCGAGAGATCGCTCCATTCGACGGTGCCGAGGTCGGCCGCGGTGATCTGGACGCCCTGTGCCTGGAGCGGCGGCAGGCGGTTCAGGCGATCGGCGAGACGGTCCAGCTCCGCCGTCCTGAACTCGGAGCTCCAGTAGGAGATGCCCGGCACGATCCGGACGGCAGGACCGAGGAAGCCGAGATCGAGGCGCAGCGAGTACATCGGCGTCGCCTCGACCTTGCTGGGCCATATGTAGCCGTAATCGACGCCGATTCCGCGGAACGCGAGGTTCTCGTAGTCGTAGTCCGCCAGTTCCTGGGCGTGAGTGGCGGGCGCGCTCAGCAGGATCGCGACGGCCGGCAGCAGACGCAGGGTGGTCCGAGGCATCAGTAGAGCCGGCGGACTTCGACGCCGGTGTAGTAGGCCCGCAGGATCTCGCTGTAGCGGTGGCCGGCGCGCGCACGGCCGATGGCGCCGACCTGGCACATCCCGATCCCGTGGCCCCAGCCGCCGCCGCGGATCTCGAGCGACTCCACGCCGGACGCGCCCGTCTCGGCGGCGACGTCGTAGATGCGCGAGCTGTTCAGGATTGCCGGTCCGGGCTGCGGGCGGAACACCCAGCGTATCGAGTCGGCGCGCAGCGTGTGCTGCCGGCCATCGGCCGTCAGCTGCACGGTCGCGCGCTCGGACGAGCGGCCGGTGATGCGCACATCGTCGACGCGGCTCACGCTGATTACGGCGCCTCCCGTGTGCGCCCGCAGCGTCTGGCCGAGCACGTCGAGCAGCTCGGCGCGACTCCAGCGGGTCGTCCAGTTGAACCGGCTCGAGAAGGAGCAGTAAGAGTCGTTCGTGCCGGGGATCCGATCTGAGACCGACTTGAGATACGGCAGCGGCTCGCGCCACGGCCACGAATGCTCGATGTTCGCGGTCGAGCCGCCGCAGGTGGACGAGTAGTAGGCTAGGATCGGAGCACCGTCGTACGTGAGGATCTCGCCGCGCGTCTCGCGCACGGCGCGGCTCACGATCGTGTCCTCGTCGGCCACACCGCCGTATACCTGATCGGCGACGGTCGCGTAGAAGTCGAAGCCGAGATTCTCGCGGCCGCCGAGGTTGCCGATCGCGTACGTTCGGGCCGCGACCGCCTGCGCCTTCATCGCTTCGATCTCGGCCGCCGGCAGCCGCCCGATCTCGCGGGGCACCACACCCAGCAGATACTGCTCGAGGTCGACGACGTTCAGCGCCGACAGCCGCGCGCCCGTGCGCGGGATGATCAGCGCCTCGCCGCGGTACGTGCGGCCGCCGATGCTGAGTGCTCCCGGCTGGTCCGCGACCACGCGCAGCGAGGCGGCGCGCGGCTGCGTCACCCCGTTCGGTCCGCGCGCGCTGAGCCGGCCTCCCGCGTCCACCACGAACGTCCACATCTCGCCGGCCGCACCGCGTGCGATCTCATCGCCGCCCGCGACGCGGATCGAGAAACCGGATGTGGCACCGACCGTCGCGCTGCTGCTGTCCACGATAATGCCGACGCGGACAGTCGGTTCCGCGGTGGGCAGTCCCGCCGTCGGCGGCGGTGTCGGACCGGTCGGCATGGGCTCGCCCGGCGTGCATGCACCGAGCGCCGCCACCACGGCAACGCAGAGGACGCGGTGCCTCATCGAATCGCCTCCCGCAACGCGTCACGCAGACGCTCGAGCGTATCGTCCATGAGCTCGTCCGTGTGTGCAGCCGAAAGGAAAGCCGCCTCGAACGGCGAGGGCGGCAGGAACACGCCGCGTTCGCGCGCGGCGCGGTGAAAGCGTGCAAACAGCTCGGCGTCGGAGCGCGCCGCGCTGGCGAAGTCGTGCACCGGCCCGTCGACGAAATGCCAACCGAACATGGCGCCCGCCGCATCGCCCCAGAACGGGACGTCCAGCTCGCTGGCAGTGGCGGCGAGGCCGTTGAGCAGCCGTTTCGCGCGCTGCTCCAGCGCGGCGTGCGGTGCCGTCTCGCGCAGGAACAGCAGCTGCGCGATGCCCGCCGCCATGGCGAGTGGGTTGCCGGAGAGAGTGCCGGCCTGATAGACGGCGCCGGCCGGCGCCACCAGCGCCATCAGATCACGGCGTCCGCCGTAGGCGCCCACGGGCAGACCCCCGCCGATCACCTTGCCGAGCGTCGTGAGATCGGGAGCGATCGAGAAGCGTTCCTGCGCACCGCCGAGACCGACGCGGAATCCCGTCATCACCTCATCGAGGATCAGCAGTGCGCCGTGCATGGTGGTGATCTCGCGCAGCAGCTCGAGAAAGCCGGGACGCGGGGGAATGAACCCGGAGTTGCCCACGATCGGCTCGACGATGATGCACGCGATGCGGTCTCCGTGGCTCTCGAACGCGCCGCTCAGTGCGTCCACGTCGTTGAACGGAACCGAGAGCGTGAGCTCTGCGACCGCCCCGGGTACGCCCGGCGAGTCGGGCAGTCCCAGCGTTGCGACACCGCTACCGGCCCGCACGAGGAACGAATCGGCATGCCCGTGATAGCAACCGTCGAACTTCAGGATCACGTCGCGGCCGGTCGCGGCACGCGCGAGGCGGACGGCCGACATCGTCGCCTCGGTCCCGCTGTTCACGAAGCGCACCATCTCGACGGATGGCATCAGCTCCACGATCAGCTGCGCCAGCTCGACCTCCGATCCCGAGGGCACGCCATAGCTCGTGCCCCGCCCGGTCGCTTCGGTCAGTGCGCGCGTGATCGCCGGATGCGTGTGGCCCAGCATGAGCGCACCCCAGCTCATCACGTAGTCGAAATAGGCGCGACCGTCGACATCGTGGAGGATTGCGCCCTCGGCCCGATCCACGAAGAACGGCGATCCGCCCACCCGGCCGAACGCGCGGACCGGAGAACTGACACCGCCCGGCATCAGCGCACGCGCCTGCTCGAAGAGGCGGGCGCTGGCGCTGCTCTCAATCTGCGTTGCGTGCATTGCCCATGATCTCCGCCGTCAGGTCGTTCTCGATGACACCCGTGATCATCACGGTCACAAAATCGCCCGGCGAGGCGCCGAGCGCATCGGCAATGTGCGTGACCCCGTCGATCTCCGGCGCCTGCCGGGCCGTACGGCCTACCGCCCCGCGCCGCCCTGCCGCCGCATCGGGATCATCCCCGTCCCGGCCGGTCACGGTATCGATGAGGACTCGCACGGTCCGACCGAGCCACTGCTCGTTGCGCTCCTGCGAGATCGTGCGCTGAAGATCGAGCAGGCGCTCCAGTCTCTCGCGCTTCACGTCTGCGGACACCTGGTCCGGCATCCCCGCCGCGAGCGTGTCCTCCTCCTCGGAGTACGCGAACGCACCCAGGTGATCGAACCGGATCTCCTCGAGCAGCTCGAGCATCGACTCGAACTCCTCGTCCGTCTCGCCCGGGAACCCGACGATGACCGTGGTGCGCAGTGCGACATCCGGTATGGCCGCGCGCAGCCACGCGACCCGCTCGCGGATCGTCGCCTGCCGCTCCGGCCGCCGCATGCGCTTCAGCACGCTGTCACTGCCGTGCTGGATCGGCATGTCGACGTACGGCACGATTCGCGGCTCCCGCGCAATCTGCTCGACCAGCTCTCGATGGATCCCCGACGGGTACATGTAGAACAGGCGCAACCAGGGAATCCTCGTGTCCGCGATCAGGGACTCGAGCAGCTGCGGCAGGAGCCCGTGCCGATTCCCGCCGCGCACCGCCAACTGCGACCGCGCCGGTGGCGGCTCGGGCACACCCGCCATGCCCGGATACGGACGTCCGATGAACCACTCCGTTCCACTGATGTCCGCACCGCGCATGGTGTCGCGGCCGTACCACGTCGTGTCCTGACTGATGAGATTCAGCTCCACGACGCCGGCCGCCTCCAGCTGCTGCGCCTCGCGCACCAGCACGTCCATCGGTGTCGAGCGGTGCTTCCCGCGCATCAGCGGAATGGCGCAGAACGCGCACGTGTGATCGCAGCCCTCGCTGATCTTCAGATGCGATGTATGCCGTGTCCCGGTCGACAGCAGGCGCAGCGGCCGCTCCATCGTCGGGATCTGCGCAGCCTGCAACACACCGCGCGCACGCAGCTCGGGCACGAGCCGCTCCGCCTCGGTCAGGCCCAGGAACAGATCGACCTCCGGAAGCTCCGCCTCGAGCTCGGCCCGGTACCGCTGCACCATGCAGCCCATCGCGACCACCGCGCGCACCCGCCCGCCCTGCTTCAACCGCACCGCGTCGAGGATCGCATCTACGGATTCCTCCTTCGCGACATCGATGAAGCCGCACGTGTTGATGAGAATGACATCCGCATCCTCCGCCGCATCGATGACACGCGCACCCGCACCGGCCAGCCGCGCCGCCAGCCGCTCGCTGTCGACCGTGTTCTTGTCGCAGCCGAGCGTCACCAGTCCCACGCGCGGCGCATCCGCGCGCAGCGGCGCGCTTGGCCGTGCGACGTCTCCGGCAGCGCGCAGCACCGGCAGCTCGGATCGCTTCGTTCTCGTGATCGCCATCCCCCTTCGACGCGTAACGTCCCCGGAACCGCAATATACCCGGCCCCGGGGACGTCATCAAACCAATGTACGACGGCTCAGCCCACGTTCACGATCCGGACTCCGGACGGCGGAGTGAAGCGGAAGATGTCCGCCGGGATCGTGGCATTGGTCCGCAGCTCCGAGAGGTCGAAGCGGCGCACGCTGCCGTTGTGCTCGGTGATCTCGAAACGGCGTGCGAGGGAGTCGCGCGTGTCGAACCACACCTTGAGTGATCGGTACTCCGCCCGTTCGAGCGGGACGAGCGTCATCACGTGCGCCTCGCGCCCGCCGACGCTTTCGGTCCCGTGCAGCGTATAGCGGAACCGCTCCACCGGGTTGCCGACGAACTGGGCCTGGAGGTCGACGCCGCCGCCTCCGCCGGGAGCGGCCGGCGTACGGGTTGCCTGGTGCGCGTCGACGCTCGGCTGATAGACGTAGAACGACTCACCGTCGCTCAGGATCACGTCCCCTTCGGGGTCGCTGAAGCGGAGCGCGATTCGGTCGGGCCGCTGCTGGTACAGCGTGCCGCGGCTGGTGGTCTGCTGACGGAGCAGCGGATTGTCGAAGTGCATCACGAATGCGGCCTGCATGGAGCGGACGCTCTCGTATGCGGTGGCGGCACGCCGGAGCACGGCGGCGCCTTCATCCCGGGGCGTCGCGGCCGGCGCCCCGGTGTCCACCGGTGGCGCCTGGGCGGGCGGCTGTGCCGGACGTCGCGCCGTATCACGCGGCGTCCGGGCGGGCAGGTCCTCATCGATCGCCACCGGAGCCAGACCCGGCGGCAGCGCGGTGTCCGCCTGGACCGGCGTGGTGTCCGGCATCTCGGCAGCGGGCGCCGCGGGCGCCGCGCTCCGCGGAGCGTCCGTCTCCTCGCCGCCGCACCCCGCGCCCAGTACCGCCAGAACGACAACGAACCTGTTCAATCGACCTCCTGGTGATGCCCCGCTCCTCAGACGATACACACCCCCCGCACGGCCGTTCCTCAGCGGTCGCCGCAGATGTGCTCGAGGGATTCCATGCCGACCAGCACCTCGCGCGGCTTGGAGCCGTCCGGCGGACCGAGCACGCCCGCGTGATGCAGCTGGTCGATGATACGGGCAGCTCGACCGTACCCGATGCGCAGACGGCGCTGGAGCAGCGAAGTGGATCCCTGCTGGAACTGGACACAGATCTCGGCGGCCTGCCGGAACAGCGCATCGCGCTCCTCGAAGAACGCGAGGTCGTCGTCGCCCGCGGCCTCGGCAGCCTCGCGCGCGCGGACCATCTCGAGAATGTCCTCCTCGCGCGCCGGCCGCTCCGCACTGCGCGCGCGGAACCAGTCCATCATCTGCTCGGTGTCTTCCGTCGAGATGTACGCGCCCTGGATGCGGACCGGATCCGAGGAGCCGGGCGGCTGAAAGAGCATGTCGCCGTTGCCGAGCAGGGCGTCCGCGCCGTTCTGGTCGATGATCGTGCGCGAGTCCACTTTCGAGCTTACGCGGAACGCAATGCGGCACGGGAAATTCGCCTTGATCAGGCCGGTGATCACGTTCACACTCGGCCGCTGCGTGGCCACGACGAGATGGATCCCGATCGCGCGGGACTTCTGTGCGAGCTGTGCGAGTGGCTTCTCGATCTCCGCCTGCACGGACATCATCAGGTCGGCGAGCTCATCGATGACGAGCACGATGAACGGCAGCGGTCCGTCCGTGTAGGTCCAGCGCTCCGGGTCGTCATCGGCGCCGATCGGCTCGGAGCGGCGCAGCGGCGCGCCGTCCTCCGCGCGCTTGTTGAACTCCGCGAGCGAGCGGGCGCCGTTCTCGGAGAGCAGCGAGTAGCGGCGCTCCATCTCGAGCACGGCCCACTTCAGCACGGTCGCGGCGTCCTGCGGGTCGGTGACGACGGGGTGTCGCAGGTGCGGCAGTTCGGCGTAGATGCTCAGCTCGACCATCTTCGGATCGACCATGAGCATCCGCAGCGTCTTCGGCGAGTGGCGATAGACGAGCGACGTGATGAGCGTATTGATGCAGATCGACTTGCCGGAGCCGGTCGTGCCTGCAATGAGCAGGTGCGGCATCTTGGCGAGGTCCGCCACGTAGGGCCGGCCATTCAGGTCCTTGCCGAGAGCGAGCGGCAGCGCACCGCGTGCACGCTGGAACGTCGCGCTCTCCAGGATGCGTCGCAGGTAGACGACCTCCGGCTCGGGATTCGGTACCTCTACACCAACCGCGCCCTTCCCCGGTATCGGCGCCACGATGCGGATGCTCGGCGCGCGCAGCGCCAGCGCGAGGTCCGCATCGAGGGCCGCGATCCGGTTCACCTTCACGCCGGGCGCGGGCACGACCTCGAACTGCGTGACCACCGGGCCGGTCGTCCGGCCCGCGATCTGACTCTCGACCTTGAACGTGCGCAGCGTGTCGATCAGCACCTGCCCGAGACGCTCGAAGTGGGCATCGCTCGCGGCCGGATCGGCCGCGGGCGGCTCGCTCAGCAGCGTGAGCGGCGGAGTCTCGGTCGAATCCGGATCGCCCGTGTCCTCGAGCACGATCGAGGCCGCGCTCCTGCGCCGCAGCAGCCGCGGAACGAGCGATGGCTTCGCGGCGATCTCCGGCTGGACCGGCTCCGGCAGCGCGCCCATCCCGGCGAGCACGGGCTCCGGCTCCGGCAGCTCGACGGGACCGGCGCTCCCCTGCTCCGCACCGGGTGCGGCGCGGCGGAGTGAGCGGAGCCGCCGGACGAGCGCGCCGACCGGGTTCCACGAAACGGTCGCCACGGAAAGCGCCGTCAGCAGCGCGAGCAGCGCCAGTGCAGCGCCGACGCGGCCGAGCAGCGCGGCGAACGGCAGGGTGAGTGTGCGGCCGACCCAGCCCGCGCTGCGCGCCGGCAGCACCTCGACGAGCGCATACCCCGTGTCCGCCGCGAACAATGCGGCGCATGCAGGCAGCAGGATCGCGAGTCCGAACAGGAGGGCGCAGATGCGCAGCGCGCGCTCGCCGCCGATCCAGTCGAAGCACGAGGCCGCCGCCACGCCGAGGATGGCCGGCACCATGATGATGCCGAGTCCGACGGCAGTAATGCCGCCGGTGGCGAAGTGCACGCCGAGCACACCCATGACGTTGCCCTCCGCGAACACGCGGAGCGCATCCCCGCCGAGCGCGTTGACGGGGAGCAGGCTGAGCAGCGTGAACGCGCTGAGCGAGAGGAGCCCGATGCCGAGGAGGTGTCGACGCTGGCGACTGCCGATCATGCCGAGGTCCGGCTACAGACGAATGCGGTGCTCGTCCAGCACCGGCACGACATCGTACCGGTTCTCCTGAGCACAGAAAGCGATGTCTTCATGGCGACCGATATCAGCCAGCCGCCGGCCCGCCGCCGTGTGCGCCAGCGTCCGCGCCGAAGGTGTGCGGCGCGACAGCCGCAGCGTGGCCGTGAGCGCATCATTGCCCGCAACCCTGCCCGCCAGCTGTCGCACATGCCGCGCGATCCGCCCCGCGCACATTGCATCCTCCAGCGCGAACCCACCCGCGCGACCGGCGCACAGCAGCAGCGCATCCTCGTCCCGCTCCACCAGCCGCTGCGCGACCGCGCGCGCGTTCAGCAGCGAGCCGACCAGACACGTCCGCGCCGTGCTCCCGGCAAGCAGCGCGCCGGTCCCGTTCGTCGTCGTCATGATGAGTGCCTTCCCGGCGACGCGGTCACGCGTGAACTCGAGCGGCGAGTTGCCCAGATGGAAGCCGCGGATCGGCTCCGCATCCCGCTCGCCGCAGAGGAGCACGGAATCGCGCCCGATCTCCTCCGCCTTGCGCACGGCTTCATCCACGCCCGCCACCGGCAGGATCGCGCGGGCGCCGTTGACCAGCGCTTCGACCATCGTGCTCGTTGCACGCAGCACATCGATCACCACGACGACGCGCCGGCCGGCGGCGAGCTTCACCTCGGCCGGGGTGAACGCCACATCGACTCTCACGCGGCACTCGCTGCCTGTTCGCTCATGCGCCGCTCGACCAGCTTCGTGTCCAGTCGGCCCGCGACGACATCGTCGTCGCGCAGCAGATCGAGCAGGAACGGGATCGTCGTGTGGATACCCTCGATGATGAAGGAATCGAGGGCGATCCGCGTCCGCACCAGCGCTTCCTCGCGCGTCACGCCGTGCACGATCAGCTTGCCGATCAGCGAGTCGTAATACGGCGGCACGACGTAGCCCGCGTACGCGTGTGTGTCCACGCGCACACCCGGCCCGCCCGGCGGGTGGAAGATCGTGATCTGTCCGGGACTCGGCGCGAAATTCCGCTTCGGGTCCTCCGCATTGATGCGACACTCGATGCAGTGACCGCGCAGCTCCGGTGTCGCCGTGAGCGACAGCCGCTCGCCTGCCGCGACCCGGATCTGCTCCTTCACGAGATCCACACCCGTCACCAGCTCCGTCACCGGATGCTCGACCTGGATGCGCGTGTTCATCTCCATGAAGTAGAAGCTGCCGTCCTCATCGAGCAGGAACTCGACGGTGCCTGCGGAGAAATAGCCGATCGCGTTCGCGCCGCGCGTCGCCGCCTCACCCATCCGCTCGCGCAACTCCGGCGTGAGTGCGACGGAGGGCGCTTCCTCGATCAGCTTCTGGTGGCGGCGCTGCAGCGAGCACTCGCGCTCACCGAGATGGATCACGTTGCCGTGGCGGTCGCCCAGCACCTGGATCTCGATGTGACGCGGACGCGCGAGGTACTTCTCCAGGTAGACCGCTGCATCACCGAACGCGGAGCGTGCCTCGTTCTGCGCCATCTGGAGCTGCGATGGGAACACATCTGCGCTCTGCGCCACGCGCATGCCTTTGCCGCCGCCGCCCGCTGCGGCCTTGATGAGCACGGGGAAGCCGATCGACTGCGCCGTCTCGAGCGCCGATTCCGCATCCTCGATCGCGCCGGCACTCCCCGGCACGGTCGGCACGTCCACGCCGGCCATGGTCTTCCGCGCGGTCGCCTTGTCACCCATCAGCCGGATCTGCTCGGCGGACGGACCGATGAACACGATGTCCGAGCGCTCGCAGATCTCCGCGAACTCGGCGTTCTCGGCGAGGAACCCGTAGCCGGGATGGATCGCGTCGGCGCCCGTGACCTCGGCCGCCGCGATGATGCGTGGAATGTTCAGGTAGCTGTCGCGCGCCTGGGCGGGTCCGATGCAGACATCCTCATCGGCAAAACGGACGTGCAGCGACTCGCGATCGGCTTCGCTGTAAACCGCAACGGTACGGATGCCCATCTCGCGGCAGGCGCGGATGACGCGCAGCGCGATTTCGCCGCGGTTCGCGACCAGTACTTTACGAAACATGATGTCAGGCCAGGCGCGGGGTCACCTGCCGCCGCTCGGCTCGATGCGGAACAGCACCTGACCGTACTCGACCGGGTCGGCGTCCTCCACGAGGATCTCGCGCACGACGCCGTCCACCTCGCACTCCAGCTCGTTCATCAGCTTCATCGCCTCGAGGATGCAGAGCGTCTGACCCTTCGTGACCGCGGTGCCCGGCTCCACGTACGGCGGCGCATCCGGCGCGGGCGCGCGGTAGAACGTGCCGACCATCGGCGATTTCACCTCGACGAGGTGGCTCTTCTCCGCCGGCGCCTCTGCTTTCGCGGCCGGCGCGGGCGCGTGCTCGGGAGCGGGTGCGTCGTGGGGTGCGGCCGGCGGCGCGGGATGCGCGACGTGCGCTGCGGCCGGTGGTGCCGCCGCCGCGGCCGGCGGGAACGGCGACATCACGGTCGCCGGTGTCTTCGCGATCCGGATGCGTGTGCCCGCACGGTTGATCTCCAGCGAGTCGATGCCGCTCTGGTCCACGGCGTCGATGAGACCGCGCAGGAAATCGAGATCGGTCATGTTCGCGGCCGGCCCCCGACCGTTCTGCTCCGCGGCCGCGGTGGCGCCGGTCCTGGTCGCACGCTTCCCAGACGTCTGGGCCATCTTCAACTCCCTCGGGCCGGAACCCCCGCGGACAACCGCGCGATCAGCCCCTGCAGTCCAAGTACGTAGCTGTCCGCACCGAAGCCGACCACGACGCCGAGCGCGCGATCGGCCAGGAGCGAGACGTGCCGGAACGGCTCACGAGCCGCCGGATTCGACAGATGCACTTCGACGAACGGCCGCCCCACTCCGATCAGCGCATCGCGCAGCGACACGCTCGTGTGCGTGAGACCGCCCGCATTGACCAGGAACGCGGTCACGCGCTCCGCGGCAGCCTGAATGTAATCGATCAGCTCGCCTTCGGCGTTGGACTGGAACAGCTCCAGCTCGACACCGCCCGTCTCGGCGGTCCGTCTCAGGCGCTCGCCGATCTGCTCCAGCGTCTCCTGACCGTAGAGCTCCGGCTCCCGGCTCCCGAGCAGATTCAGGTTGGGTCCGCTGACGACCGCGATTCTCACTTCTTCAGGCTCTGCAGCCAGGACCTGAACATCTCCAGATCCTCGTCGTCGGATTCCTCGCCCTCCTGCTGCTCCGCCAGCGGTCGCGGGGGCGTGCCGGCCGGAATATCGGCCGACGTCCCCGCGTCGCGGTCGAGCTCGAGCGGCGTCCACGGCGCCTCGACCGCGTCCGCGGCCGGCGCCTCCCGCAACGGCGCCTGGAGCCACGGATCGGCCGGAACCTCTTCGAGCGGCAGGGATTCCGCGGACGGGTGCGGCGGTCTCGCTGCGGACGCGGGGTCCCAGCTCGCGACCTCGTCCGCCGCCGCCGCCGCCCATGGATCCAGCGGGGGCTCCTCCGGCGGTGTGCCGGTCTCCCAGGGCGCGGGCGGGGGCCGGGTCAGCCACTCCGGCATACCTTCCGGCTCGGGCGGGCGCGCGGGCTCGGCGGCCGGCGCGGCCATCTCGGAGCGGCGGCTGTCGCCGGGCCGCCACGACACCAGGTCCTGGAGGTAGGCGCCGATCGGCTCGCCGTGTTCGCTCTCCTCCTCGATGGTCCACGCATACGGCGTCGCATCCACGGGTACCGCGTCTTCCGCGGTCCATGGCGTACCCACCCCTCGGAGCCACACTTCACCGGTATCGTCGTCCGCGCCGACTGCCGCCGCGCCCGCCGCCGCCTCGGCCTCCTGCAGCCGCGCCTTGAGCCGGTCATCGTCCGGCCGGTGGCGCAGCAGCGCCCGATAGACCTCCGCGGCCCGGTCGTGGAAACCCTGGCTCCGGTACAGGAGCGCCATCGTTTCCGTGACCAGACCCGTCTCGCCGGGCGCGCGGCCCGCCGCTGCCGGGGGCGCCGCTGCCGCGGGCGCCTGAGCAGAGGGCGCCGGAGCACCGGGCGCCGCCTCCCGTACGGCCGGCTCGGGCGGCGGTGCCTCTGCCGGTGCCTCCGCGCGGGCCTCTTCGGCCGCGACCGGCTCGATCTCCCAGGGCGGCGTTTCCTCCGGGACCTCCGACTCCACCAGTCCGGCCGTTGCGGACTCGGGAAGCTCGTCGGCCACCGGCTCGTCCGCCGGCTCCTCGGCCGCGGCCGCGAGATCGATTACCGGGTGCTCCTCCAGGACCGGAAGCTCCTCGAGCGCCGGCGGTTCCTCAGGCGCCGGCGGCTCCTCGAGCACGGGGAGCTCCTCCAGCTCCGGGGACACCTCGAAGACCGGGGGCTTACCGTGCTCCGGCGCCTCCCCGAGCTCCGGCAGCTCCGCGAGCACGGGGGGCTCCTCGACCGCTTCGGACTCCGCCGCCGGCTCGGACACACCGGACAGTCCCGCCAGTGCCGCTTCACTCAGGGCCGCACCCGCCTCCCCGGGTGACGGCGCCGCGGTCTGCTCCGTCTCATCGCCGAGCAGCCGGAGCGGCGATCCCTCGGCCAGCACGTCGAGCGTTTCGGATTCGAGGGCAGGCTCCTGCGGCTCGTCGGCGGATGCGACAACGAGATCCGCGAGAAATTCGTCATCGGCGTACTCGCCTTCCGGCTCCTCCTCGGCGACCGGCGCGAGATCGGTCAGATCGAGCTCCTCGAGGGCTTCACCCTCGGACGCGGGCTCCTCGGCGCCGGGCATCGTGAGGTCGAGAGCGACGTCGAGGGTTTCCTCGTCGCCTTCTCTCGCCACCTCCGCCTCCCACGCCGGATCGAGCAGATGGATCTCCACCGGTCCCGCTTCATCGTCCCGGCTGAGCTCGTCCAGCTCGAGTGTGCCGTCCTCTTCCACCCGCGCGACGAGGTCCGACTCCTCCATCCGGAACGAGGGGGGAGCAGCGGATTCGTCCCCGGCCGGGGGACCCGCCTCGACCGGGTGAGCAATCTCGACCAGGCCGAACTCGACGGCACTCTCCTCCGCCTCGCCCGTCTTTCCCGGTGCAGCACTCCAGGACCCGGCGTCCTCGCCCGCCGCCCCCGCCTGCGGCGCCTGCGTCACCGCCGGCTCCTCCTCCGCGCTCACCGGCTCCGCGACGGCGGCCCCCGGCTCCTCGACCGCGGCGGCAGTGGAGACGCCGGGCTCCGCGGCGGCGGGGCGCGGCGGCGGCGCGCCGCTCTGCTCCCGCTCGACGATCTCGACGAGGTCGCGGACCTCCTCGTTGGATGGGTTGCGAACCAGCAGCTCCCGATAGTGTGCCGCCGCCTCCGTGTTGCGGCCCGTCTGCCGGGCGAGATCGCCCAGCCAGCGCAACGCCACGAGATTGCCGCCGTCCAGCTCGAGCACCCGGCGGAACGCGGTCTCCGCCTCGGGCACGACCTGCATGTCGGCCAGCACGCGCCCGAGCACGACGTAGCCGCTCGCCGAGTCCGCGTGCCGTGCCAGACCCTCTTCCAGGATGCGGCGCGCACGCTCGTGTTCCCCCGCCTTCCGGTAGGCCTCGGCCAGATGGACGAAGACACGGCCGCCGGGGTTGCCGGCGTACAGGGCTTCCAGCTTGGCGATTTCTTCCCGGTGGGATTCAGCCATCCACCCGCTCCACGGATGATCACGGTAGGCTACTGGGCGAGTGGACCAAGATAGGAGCGGCCGCAGCACCGTGTCAACGCGCGTAGGCCTATGCTCCGCAGTAAAATAAGGGAATGCGTGTTGAACCGTTACCGGGCCGGCGTTACTTTCCAGCGCTCGTCCTTCGACTTGCACATCCCGGTACCGCTGCGGCTGGAGTCTCGCGTTATGATGCGTCAGATGAGAGAGAACACGAAGTGGATCATGCTGGTGACGGCACTGGCATTCGTGGCTCTCATGGTGTTCGAGTGGGGCATGGACATGACCGGCCGCAGCACGGGCGCGGCGACGGGCGAGATCGGTAGCGTCAACGGCGAGCCGATCATGTACGAGGAGTGGCTGGCCGTCTACAACAACATCTACCAGCAGCAGCAGAGCACCCTCCAGGGTCAGATCACGCCGGTGATGCGACGGCAGATCGAGGAGGCCGCGTGGGACCAGATCGTGACGCAGCGGCTGCTCCAGCAGGAGCTCGATCGACGCGGGATCCGCGTGAGCGATGAGGAGATCCGGGACGCCGCCCGGGTCGCTCCGCCGCCGGAGCTGCAGAGCGCGCCCGTGTTCCAGACGGATGGCCAGTTCGACATCGACAAGTACCACCAGTTCCTGGCGCAGTCGCAGGATCCACAGTTCCTGCTCCAGCTGGAGGCGTATTATCGGGACGTGATCCCGCGCAGCAAGCTGTTCTTCCAGACGGCGGCCGGCGTCACGGTCAGCGACGGGCAGCTCTGGCGAATGTACCGGGATGCGAACGAGACGGTCACGGTCGAGTTCGCCGCGTTCGAGCCCGCGGCCATCATTCCCGCCGCCCAGGTGAGCGTCACGGATGAGGCGGTGCGCGATTACTACGACGAGAACCGCGCCAACTTCATTCGTCCTGCGCAGGTCGACGTGCGTTATGTCGCCCTGAACCGTGCACCACCGCCCGCGGATTCGGCCGCGGCATGGCAGCGGGCTCAGGAGCTGCGCGCGGCGGCGGCTGGCGGCGAGGCGTTCGAGGCGGTGGCGGAGCGTGCGACGGAAGGAACGCCGCAGGCGAACAGTGCCGAGTTCGCGGTGGCACGCGGGCAGTCGGCACCCGTTCTGGACCAGGCCGTCTTCTCCACACCGGCGGGTCAGATCACGGCTCCACTGCTGACCCAGGCCGGCTATCACGTGATCAAGGTGGAGAGCCGTCAGGGCGACACGGCGCAGGTGCGTCAGTTCGTGGTTCCGATCGAGCTGTCGCCTGCGGCCGAGGACAGCCTGCTGGACCTGGCCGACGAGCTGGAGGACGCGGCGCTGTCGGCCGGTCTCCAGCAGGCGGCGCAGCGGCTCGGACTCGAAGTTCAGACGGGTCAGGTGACACCGGCGCTGCCGGTACTGCCCGGGGTCGGCGAGATCGCCGAGGGCCTCGACTGGGCGATGCTGGCCGAGCCGGGCGAGACCAGCGAGGTGTTCGAGTCGGGCCAGTCGTTCTACATCCTCGAGCTCGTCTCCCGTCGTGACGAGGGACCGCTCCCGTTCGCGGATGCGGAGCCGACGATCCGGCAGGGCCTCGTTCGGACCGCGCAGATCGAGCAGGCTCGCGCCGCGCTCCAGCCGATCGAGCAGCGTGCCCGCGCGGGCGAGCCGCTGGAGCCGCTCGCCCGCATTCACAATACAACGGTGGCGCAGGCAGGACCGTTCACCCGCAGCGAGGGCGCGCCCGGGCTGGGGCGGCTGAATGCCGCCGTCGGCGCCGCGTTCGCACTCCGTCCCGGCGAGACGAGCCCGCTGATCGAGGCCGACGGCCTGCTCTATCTCATCCGTGGAGTCGCGCGCGAAGAGGCGAACCGCAGCGCATGGCAGGCACAGGTGCAGGAGCAGCGGGCTCAGGTAGTGCAGGCGCTCGCCGATACCCGCTGGAATCAGTTCCTGCTCGCACTCCGCGAGAGCGCCGACATCGTCGACAACCGCAACGAGGTCCTCCGCGGTACCCCGGAGACGGCCAGCCGCTGAAACCGCCGGCGCCGGCCGGCCATGCGGCAAAAAGCGCCCGGCGGTCCGATCGACCGCCGGGCGCTTTCACGAGCACCGATGCCAATCCCGCCAGGCTGACGCCTACGGATCGCGCCGAGCCGGTTCGTTCGCCGGCGGCGTGACCTGCGTGCGCTGCATCGGTTCGTGAATCTGGTTGGGATTGTCCTGCTTCTGGATCTCGGAGCTGATGTCGCGCATCGAGTTCCTGAACTCGCGGATCCCCTTGCCCAGGCCGCTCCCGAGCTCGGGCAGTCGCTTTGCGCCGAAAATCAGCAGCAGGACCACCACGACGAACACCATCTCCATCGGCCCGATATTGAACGGCATGTTGCTTCTCCGCGTATCAGAACCAGGATCGCATCAGGAGTCCGACCAGCAGAATGCCGACCAGGCTGAGTGCGTTCAGGCTCACCGTGAGGGGACCGATCACGAAAGCGACCGCGATCAGATCGATGCTCAGCGGCCCCAGTGACGCCGAAACGGCGGTGGTCAGGAATTCCCTGGCCGCAGAATCCGGCATGAACAGCACCGCGATCTTCGTGAACAGCGCGCCCAGGAACAACCCCACAATCACCGCCCACACCATGCGCGGCACAGCTTCGCGTCGCGGACCCATTATCGTACTACGCTGTTGTCGACAGGTTCCATGCCCCCATCCGGCTAGTTGCTGCGCTCCACCACGTAACTGACCGCCGCCCTCAGCGACTCCGTCGCCTCCCCATCCGGCAGCTCGAGAAGTGCCTCCGCCGCCACCCTGCCGTACTCGTCGGCGCGGCTACGGGCATACTCCAGGCCACCGTGATCGCGCACGAGCTGTGTCAGGCGCTCGATGCCTGCGTCGGAGGGGACCGGGCTCGCGAAGAAGTGCTCCACATCGCGCCGCGCATCCGACGGCATGTCGCGCATCGCGGCGATCAGCGGAAGCGTGACCTTGTGCTCCCGCAGGTCCTGACCGGTCGGTTTGCCGACCGTCGCCTCGGATCCGGTGAAGTCCAGCAGGTCATCAACGACCTGGAACGCCATGCCGAGCGCGTGTCCGTATCGGGCGAGCGGCTCGCGGTGGTCGTCCCCGACCGCGGCGGCGCCCAGCTCGCACGCGGCTGACATGAGCGAAGCGGTCTTGCTCGCGATGAGCCGCTCGTAATCCTGTTCGTTGAATTCCAGTGCGTCGCACGACGACAGCTGGCGCAGCTCGCCCACGCTCATCTCGTTCGCCGCGCGCGACAGCACGGCAATGAACTCGACGTTGCCGAGGTCGGCGAGCGCACTGATGGAGCGACTGTAGAGGTAGTCGCCCATGATCACGGCCGTCTGATGATTCCACAGAGCGTTGACCGTCGGCATGCCGCGCCGCAGCACCGAGTGGTCGACGGCATCGTCGTGAACCAGTGTGGCGAGATGGACGAGCTCGACGATCGCCGCGAGCGTGACGGCACGCGGCTGGGCACCGCCGCAGGCACGGTGCGCGAGCAGCAGCAGAGTGGGCCGGAACAGTTTGCCGCGCGCCCAGAGCAGGTGGTCGTTCACCTCTCCGATCGCGGGAAAGTCGGACAGCACGATGCGGCGCAGCTCGCCGATGACGCGCTCGACCTCGTCCCGGACGGGCCGCTGAATCTGCGACAACTTGGGCGTTCGCGTGCGCAGCATGAGAGCCTGGGAACGCAGGACGGTCAAGAACGGCGGCAAGTTACGGTGCCGCCGGAGGTGTGTCAAAGCCGCGCGAGGCGGGCCGTCACGTCCTCGAAGTTGATGTCCATCCCCAGCACACGCTCGTACGCGTCCCGCGCCTGCTCGCGCCGGCCCAGCGCCTCGTAGGCGCGGCCGAGATGATAGTAGACGCCGAGCAGCTCCAGCTCATCATCGAACTTCATCTGAAGCGCGCGGCTCAGCACCTTCTCGGCGATGTTGTACTGCTCCTTCTGCAGGAAGCACTGGCCGAGCTCTTCGTAGACCTTCAGTCGCATGTGCCCGGCACGCAGCGCGACCTGGAATTCGCCGATCGCTTCATCGATCAGGCCCATCTCCTTGAACGCGAGTCCCAGGTCGTAGTGCGCCGCCGCATCCTCCGGCGGAAGATGTTCCTGCACCTTCGACTTGAACTGGCTCAGCAGCTCGGCGAAATCGCGGTCCTCGTCACCTGTCGGCGCGGTCTCGCGCACCCGGAAGCGTGTCGTCCCCTTTTCATCGTCGTCGGTGATCAGGGCACCGAGGTCGACGAAGCCCGCGGACGGCGGCTGGCTCATCTCGCGGGCCGATTCCTGCGCGTGGTCCAGCTCGGCCGGAACATCCTCCACGATCGCCTCGGGACGATCCGTCTCCGGAACGTCCTTGCCGTCGAGCGCCGCATCTGCGGCGGGCGCCTCCCACGGTGCCCGCTCCTCGTCGCCCGCGACGTCGTCCAGCCAGTCGGTGTCGGGCACCGGCTCGTCCGGCAACTCGATCGCCGGCGGCGTCTCGTTCGCGGGCGGCGCGGCCGGCGTCACCGGCGGGCGCGGCTTCCGCGCAGGCGGCGGCTCACGATCGGGAGCGATGGGCGGGGGCGCGCTGCCGCCCAGGTGCTCGGCCAGGCCGAGCGGGTCCTCGTCCTCCCCGATCACCTCCGTCGGCGCGACGTCCTCGTCCTCGTATTCGAACGTCGGCAGCTCGGCGACGGTCTCCTCCTCCTCGGTCACCGATGCGTCGATCCAGGCGGCCTCGTACGGCTCCGCCTCCTGCTCCTCGGGCTCCACGACGGGGCTCAGGTCCCAGGTCGGCAGCTCGATTGCCGGCACCTCCACGACCTCGGCCTCCGTCCCGTCGATCGGTGGCGGCGCCTCGACCGGCGCCTCGGCCGCGGGAGCCGCCTCCGTCTCCAGATACGGGAGCTCCTGCGCTTCCGGGTCCGCCGGGATCGCCGGCTCGTCCACCGCAGGAGCCATCTCCTCGGGAGTCGGCTCCGGCTCGGCCGCCGGAGTCTCCGGCGCCGTGGGCGGAAACGTGAAACCGAGTGCATTCAGGTCGATCCGCAGATCGCCCGCGAGCGGATCGAGTGGCGGCTCCGACGGACCTGCGGGCGGCATCGAGTCCATCTCGACCGTGCGCAGGGGCGTCGCCTCCTCGTCATCATCGTCGCCGAGCAGCGGCAGATCGAACGTGCTGTCCTCGGTGTCATCGAGGCCGGGCAGCTTCGTGACGTCGGGCGCGGCGAGGTCGAAGGTCTCCGCATCGCGGCCGAGCGCGTCGCCGAACGGTGATTCCTGCCGCTCGATGCTGAAATCCGAGAGCGCAGTGTCGTCGAACGCGCCCCGCTCCAGCCCTTCGATGTCTCCGAGGTCCTCCGCGGTGATGTCCTCGAGCAGCGGCTCGCCGCCCGGCTCGTAGCCCGTGACATCCAGGCCGCCGGCTTCAGCGCCGGCCGGCCCACCCGTCTCCAGACTCTCGATTCCGGCGGGTGCCGGCGGCGGGATGTCGCGGCTCTCCGGTTCCGGTGTCTCGATCTCGACCAGGCCGGGCAGCTCCGCCGCTGCATCGCGGGCGCGCGGTGCGGGTGCAGCCGCGGCGCCGCCCTCGACGGCAGCGCGGGGATCGATCGAGAGGATCTCCTGCCGCAGCGCTTCCGCCAGCTCCGTTTCGCCCGCACTGACGCGCATCGCATGCGCCCGGCGCAGCTCGTCCAGTGCGTCGTTCGTGCGGCCATGCGCGTGCAGCTGACGCCCCAGCATCTCGCGGATCTCGGGATCGTCGCTGACGTTCGCGAAATCCTCGAGCGCCTTCAGCGCATCGCCGACCTTGCCGGCCCGCAGCTGACGTTCCGCATAATCGAGGAAATAGCGGCGCGCATCCGTGATGAAGCCCTGGGATGCGCTGAACTGACCGAGCTTGCGGATCAGCTCGAGCCGATCGGGGCTGTACCGGAGTGCCTTGTTGCAGAGCGCGATCGCGTTGTTGTACAGACCCGCTTCCGCATAGCGGTCGGCCGCCTGCTCGTAGTGACGCATCGCCTCCTGCGGACGGCCGAGCCGGACGCACAGATCGCCGAGTCGGTTGTAGAGCGGAAGCTCCACTTCCGTCTCTCCCTCGTCGGCAATACGGAGGACCTGGAGATAGGTCTGAATCGCCTTCTCCCATTCCTCGCGCTGCTCGTACCTGCGCGCTTCGTCCTTCAGCTTCGTAATGGACTTCATGCGTCCTGCGACGTGCGTCGTTCCCGAGTCAGTACATCCACGAGGCTGCGCGACAGCAGCCGCGAAGCCGTCTCCGGCGCGAGCTTCAGGCGATCTGCCGCCGCGCCCCAGACCAGTGGATCGGGCAGCATGCCGATGATCTCCGTCTCCACGATCGCGCCACCCAGCTCCTGCACGAGTACCTCGATGCGGCGGAATACATCCATGGGCTGTGTCCGCTCGACGTTCTCGAGGTTCATCGAGATCTGGAGCCGGTTCGCAGCGCGCAGGCGCAGCGCAAGCGCCCGCAGACCCGGGAATCCGCCACCGGTCTCGCGAAGACCGTGCGCGATCTGACGCGCCTGCGCATCCGTGATACCCGTGACGAATACATTCCACGCCAGCAGCACCGGCCGTGCCCCCACGCAGGTCACCCCGGCCGTGGGGTGCGCGCCGGCATGCGGCCAGGCGGTCGGCACGATGTCCGCCGGCCGATCCGACGGCCAGCCCGCGCGCAGCGTCTCGAATCCGCCCTGCCGCAGCGCCGAGAGCGGCCGTCCCGGCGGCTCCGACGCCGCACCGTAGAAGTACACGGGAATTCCGAGCTCCCGCGCGAGGCGCTGTCCGATGCGACGCGCCGCGGTGCGGGCGTCGTCGAGAGTCGCACCGGCCACGGGCACGACGGGAAACACATCGAGGGCACCGACTCTCGGATGCACTCCCTGATGCCGGTTCAGATCGATCCGCTCGACAGCGACCCGCGCACCCTCGACGGCGGCGTTCTCAATGATGTCGGGCGATCCGACCAGGGTCACGACCGAACGATGATGATCCGCATCCGCGGACCAGTCGAGGATGTCGGCACCGGCTGCCTTCATCGCGTCGACGATGGCGAGGACGACGGCGGGATCGCGCCCTTCACTGAAGTTCGGCACGGCCTCGAGCAGTCGGGCCGGGCTCATGGCATTCGAAGATAAAGGCGGTATTGCGTCGTCACAAGCGGGGCAGGACACGCTCGCCGCGCCGCCACAGCTCCCGCATGGGCGCGGCGCCGAAGCGGTACGGAAGCTCGCGGTGATCGGAGATCTGCCAGACGACGAGGTCGGCGGGCGCGCCCGGACGCAGCGTGCCGGTACCGTCGCTCAGGCGCAGGGCCCGCGCTCCTCCGGCCGTGGCCGCGACGATTGCCTCCAGCGGGTCCATTCCCATCTGCGAGCACGCGAGCGTCAGCACGAGCTGCATGCTGGTCGTGGGCGAGGAACCGGGGTTGAAGTCGGTCGCCAGCGCCACCGCCGCGCCCGCGTCCAGCAGCCGCCGCGCCGGCGCGAAGCGTGTCCGGCCGAGGAAGAGCAGCGTGGCGGGCAGCAGCGTCGCGACGGTATCGGAGTGCGAGAGCGCCGCGATGCCGGCGTCGCTGATGGCGCCGAGGTGATCGGCCGAAGCCGCGCCGAGCTCCGCCGCCAGCTCGGCCGCTCCGGAATTCTCGAGCTCATCGGCATGCAGCTTCGGAACCAGGCCGTGCTCGAGTGCGGCCTCGAGAATGCGACGCGTCTGTGCGCCGTCGAACACGCCCGGCTCCATGAAGACATCGCAGAAGATCGCGAGCTTCTGTTCCGCCACGGCCGGGATCATCTCCCGAACGATCAGGTCGACGTACGCGTCGCGACGCTCGCGGTACTCGGGCGGAAACTCGTGCGCGCCGAGAAACGTCGGCACGAGCTTCATCGGCGCGCCGTCGAGCGCGCGGATGACGCGCAGCTGCTTGAGCTCGGTGGCCGCATCCAGACCGTATCCGCTCTTCACCTCCGCTGTCGTCGTGCCGCCGCCCAGCATGAGCTCGAGCCGCTGCCGTGTCAGCTCGATGAGCTCCTCCTCGGAGCTGGCGCGGACATCGCGCACGGATGCATTGATGCCGCCGCCGCCGCGCGCGATCTCCATGTACGGCACGCCGCGGCTGCGCATCGCGTATTCCGCGGCACGCCAGCCGCCGAACACGGCGTGCGTGTGTGAATCGACGAATCCCGGAGTGATGACGCAGCCGTCACACGGTACGCGCATCGCGTCGGCGGCGGCCGCACCGATCGCCTCGAGCGGACCGACACGGCTCACGCGACCGTTCTCCACCAGGAGCGCCGCATTGCGCATCACGATGTCGGGCGTCGTAGCGGTGCAGGTGATGATCTCGCTCGCGCCCGTGAACAGAACTCTCATGCGTCGCCGAACCGATTCCAGATTCCGCTGAATGCGCCGTCGCGCACGAGCTGCTCGAGAACGCGGATGTCGGGGGCCGGCTCCCGATCGCGTGCGAGCGGCTGCACGGCGTCGCGGACGATGTCGTAGGCGGCGGCTACGCCGCGGCCGGGACGCAGCGGCTTGAGGAACTCGAGCCCCTGGGCGGCGGTGAGCAGCTCGATCGCGGCGAGCGTCTCCAGCAGGCCGACGGCCTCGCGCGCCTTGAGCGCGGCCCCGACGCCCATGGAGACGTGGTCCTCCTTGTTCGCATCGGTCGGGACCGTGTCCGTGCTGGCAGGATGCGCGCGCAGCCGCAGATCCGCCACGAGCGCGGCCGCCACGATCTGGACCATCATCAGGCCCGAGTTCACTCCTGGATCGGCGGTCAGGAACGCCGGCAGGCCCGAGAGCGCGGGATCGACGAGCCGCGCGACGCGCCGCTCGCAGATCGCGCCGAGATCCGCGACCGCGATCGCGAGCAGATCGAGCGCCTGCGCGGCGGGCTGTCCGTGAAAATTGCCACCGCTCAGGATGCGGCCGTCCTCAGGGAAGATGAGCGGATTGTCGGTCGCACTGTTCGCCTCGGCCTCCAGCACCTCGCGGACGAACACGAGCGCCTGGCGCGCCGCGCCGTGTACCTGCGGCATGCAGCGCAGGGAGTAGGCGTCCTGCACGCGCGGGTCGCCGTGGCGGTGGGATTCGCGGATTTCCGATTCGGCGAGAAGCGTGCGCAGCCGCGCCGCGCTCACCTGCTGCCCGGGCTGCGGCCGCACGCGCTGAATCGCCGGATCGAACGCGTCCGGCGTACCCCGCAGCGCTTCCAGGCTCATGGCGCCGGCGACTTCGAGCGTTTCCAGCGCGCGCTCCGCGCGCAGCAGTGCGAGGATGCCGATGCCCGTGTGCACCTGCGTGCCGTTGTTGAGCGCGAGACCCTCCTTCGCCTCGAGCACGACGGGCGCGAGTCCGGCCTGCGCGAGCGCGGCCGCACCCGGCAACACCGCGCCGTTCACGACCGCCTCGCCCTCGCCCATGAGCACGAGCGCGAGATGCGACAGTGGCGCCAGGTCACCCGAGGCGCCCACACTGCCACGGCACGGGATGACCGGGTGCACGCCGCGGTTCAGGCACTCCGCGAGCAGCTCGACGATCTCCGGACGCACGCCGGAATGACCGAGGGCGAGCACACTCGCGCGCAGCAGCATGACGGCGCGCGTCGTGACCTCGTCCAGCGGATCGCCCACGCCCGCGGCGTGACTGCGGATCAGATTCGCCTGGAGCTCGCGAATGCGGTCGGGCGGGATGACCACCTCGGAGAGCGCGCCGAAACCGGTCGTGATCCCGTATACCACACGTTGCTCCCGCACCACCCGCTCGACGACGGCGCGGGCCGCGACGACGCGTGCGCGCGCCGCGTCATCGAGGATGACACGAACCGAACCGGCGCCCGCGGCGACGCGCTCCACATCGGCCAGCGCGAGCGCGCCGCGCAGCATCACGGTCTCGTTCATGGGGCGGCAAGATAGACGGGCCCGGAGAGGGCGACAAGCTCCGGCCTGAAGCACCCCGCCCGTGTTCCAGGTCGGGGAAACTGCAATTTCTCGCGGAGAACTGCTGGAGTGACGTCGAGGTCGGGGAGCGAGTGACGCACCCCTGTCGCCCCGGCTGATTCCACCCTCGAGATCGGAGCCACGCGAACGAGGCTACCGAACCTCGAAGTCTCTCGGGCCGTTCTCAGCGAGAAACACGCGCCGCTCAGCGACCCTGGAGGCCGCGGACCTCGCTCTGCGAGTAGTCCAGCTTCACGTCGGGGTTCGCGCGCAGATGCACACGGAACATGAAGCTGAAGTTGCCGTTCTGCGCCTTGACGAAATCGAAGTTCGCATCCCAGTCGTGCAGCCGCCGGGTGAGCGTCAGCACGTGATTGGCGAACTCCGAGTCCGTGAACGAGTAGCCCGTGTTCCACCGCACGGTCCAGTTCTCCGTCGGCTGGAACGTGACGTTGGCCGTCAGCATCTGATTGCTCGTGACGCCCGGAATCGTCGAGCGCGGCCGGACCAGGGAGTAGTTGAAACTGGCGTTCCACGTCCCGACGGCGCCGCGCGGCGATCCGGGTGCCGTCCGGCGGCCGGTCCCGATCAGGCCGTACTCACTCTCGGTGCGATCGACGGCCGGGCCCGCCTGGTCCTGCTCGCCCTGCTCGAGTGCGGCGCCGCCCTGCTGCGTCGACACCGTGTCGCGCCGGCCCAGCCCGAGCACGCGGAACAGCCAGGAGTTCGCGTTCAATGAGAACGAAGCGTTCACCTGCGACAGGTGCGGCGCGAACGAGCGCTCCTGCACGCCGAGCGAATCGGTGCTCGTGCGGAAGAGGTCGTGCGTGAACGACAGCTGCATCCCGCGCAGCAGCTCCGACTGCACGCTGTTGTTCAACGTCGTGGTCACCAGGCCGTACCCATCCCGCGCCTGCACGAAATCGTACACGATCGCCTGCGTGTTGATCGCGAGCAGCGATACCGTGCGGACCTGCTCGCGCCGCTGCAGCACGACGCCGCCCAGAGTGTCACCCGCCGCCGCTGTCCGCCGGGTCGCGAGCGCAGTGTCAGCCTGCGCGGTGTCTCCGACCGCAGCCGTGTCGCGCGGCGCCGCCCGCTCCGACTCCGGCTCGTCCCGGTACTTCGCCTCGAACGTCTGCGTCAGCCCGATCGTGATCCGGTTCTGCTCCGCCACACCGGTGCCGCCGAAGATCGCGCGCTGGAGCGAGTCCGCGCGCGCAGCCGGCGAGTAGCTGTACGTGAACGACGGCGAGAGCCGGTGACGGAAACGCTGGAACGGGCCGAACCCGGGCCAGAAGCCGAACAGGTCCGTGCGCAGCGCCGAACTGAAATCGACGCGCATGGGGCCCGACACGATCGACTGACCCGTGCTGTCGTTGCGGACGTAGTCGCCCCGGATCGAGACGCCCGGCGTGAGTGTGCTCGTGCCGATCAGGCGCTGCTGGAACGACAGGCTCGTGCTCCAGCTGCCACGCTGCTCCGAGAAGCCGGGCAGCGCGACGGAATCACCCGGCAGCGTGCGCGACTCCCGCGTGTTCTCCTGGAAGTCGAAATTCTGGCTCCAACCGAGCCGACCCAGCCGGATGCTGCTGTTCACGCGACCCGTCAGATCCTGGCGCGAGAGCGCCTGCGGGTTCGTGTTCGCGGCACCGACCGTCGCCGTCGCACGGTTGAGGCTCGCACCGCCGTTCCAGGTGAGGTTGCTGTACCACCGTTCCTCGCCCGGCATCGCCTCGAACAGCGTGAGCGGCAGGAAGTTCAGCGAGACGTTCGGCAGCGTCATGGCGACGGTGTTGTCACTGAGCTGCTGCCGGCGCGAGAGCGTGAGGTTGATCGTGCCCCAGTCGAAGCGCCGGTTGATGCCGCCGTTCGACTGGATCGACTGGTTCAGCTCGTTCGGGTCGAACGAGCGCCGCCGGACGAACTCCGCCTGCGCGAAGTTCGCGCTCAGCGACAGACTCGTCCGCTCGTCCGGCTGCCAGGAGTTGCTGCTCGCAAGCGTGAAGTTGCTGCCGCCGCCCTCGCGCCAGAAGTGGCGATACGTCAGACCGCCGCGCAGGAACTGGCGCGCCCAGTTGTAGTCGAAGCTGCCGCGCAGGCTCGTCCAGTTGTCGGAGAACCAGTCCATGGCCAGCTCGGCGCCCATGTAGTCATTGATCGCCCAGTAGAAGCCGACGTCCTCGATGCGCCGGTTGTAGCTGGAGCTATTGCGCGCGATGTCGTTGATGCCGAAGCGCGGCATCAGGATCCCGCTGCGCCGCCCGCGCGACAGGCTCTGCACCATGAACGGCAGCCAGAACACCGGCACGTCCGCAAACCGCATCGTCACGTTCCGCCCGACCATCACGTTGTTGCGGACGACCTTCAGCTCCTTCGCGCCGAACGCGTAGTGCTGATGCGGATAGGGCAGGTCGCAGTCGCTGAACAACGCGTCGTGGCAGTAGAGCTGGTCCTCGAGGAAGTAGGCGTCACAGCGCACGTTCCAGGTGGCGCCCTCCTGTACGCGCGTGCTCGCACCGATCGCCTGACCGACCTGGCGCTCGACATCGAAGCACACGGTGTCGCTCGCCAGCGGCTCCGGCTGACCCGCCGCGTGCAGCACCGGGCTGCCGTAGCCGCACGCGAGCGCACGCGCCTCGTCGTAGACGATGCTGGAGTCGGCGACGAGCTGGTTGCCCTCCCGCGCGACCTGCGGCTGACCGCGCAGCTCCAGAACCCGGCTGCCCGCATCGTACCGCGCACTGTCCGCACTGTACTCCGTCCCGATGTAGGTGCCGATGCGGAGCAACTGGTCCATGATCGAGTCCCGCTGGATCTGCGACGGGGCCGGCCGCGCCGCGGCGCCCGTCACCTGGACCTGCTGTGCGGGAATCGAGTCCGTGGCGGTCGTGACCGTGTCCGGTCGCGCCGGCGCCGGCAGGTTGCGCAGTCTGAGGAGTGCGCGCTGCTGGGGCGATAGCGTATCGGGTCGCTGGGCGGGCGGCCGCTGCTGCGCCGCTGCCGGCGCCGCCGCCGCCGCGAGCAGCGCGAGCAGCAGCAGCGCGCGGATCACCGGGCCTCCGCCAGCGATTCCGCCGCGGCGCGAGCCTTCCCGCGCTCCACGAGCTTCGCGAGCAGGATGCTCAGCTCGTAGAGCAGCATGAGCGGTCCCATCATGAACGCGGAGGCGGTGACCGCATCGCCGGGCGTGATCAGCACGGCGGCGATGGCCATGCCCGCGATGGCGTAGCGTCGCTTCGACGCGAGGAACTTCGACGTGACGAGCCCGAGCGTTGCGAGCACCATCACGACGACCGGCAGCTCGAACATCACGCCGAACGCGACCAGCAGCTTGACCACGAAGCTGAAGTAGAAGTCGACGGTGATCGCCCAGCTGAGACTCGCCGACTGGAATCCGCCCAGGAACCGCAGCGTCATCGGCAGCACGTAGACGTAGCACAGGGCAACGCCGACGCAGAACAGCACGGCGCCGAGGTACAGTGCGGGTATGATGGACCGCTTTTCCCGCTTCGTCAGTGCGGGCGCGAGGAAGGCCCAGAGCTGGTACGCGATGATCGGCGCGGACAGCACGATGCCGACCGTGAGTGCGATCTTGAACGTGGCCATGAACGGCGCCGTCACGCTCAGCGCGAGCAGCGTCGAGCCGTCGATGTAGGGGTCGATCGGGCGCTTGAGCAGGCTGAGCAGATCGAACCGGAGCGTCAGATAGAAACCGATGCCGGTGCTCACCACGAGCGCGAGCAGGCTCCAGAGGATGCGCCACCGCAGCTCCTCGAGGTGATCGAAGAAGGGCATCTCGCCCGTCGGGCTGCGGGTCAGGTGCTTCGGGATCCGCATCGTCTCACTTCAGCGGCAGCTCGACCTGGCTCCTGCTGAGCGCCGCCATCGCCTCTTTCGCGCTGAGGTCCTTCAACTCCTCGTAGAACTCATCGAGGTCCTGGAAGTTCCGGTAAACGGACGCGTAGCGGACGTACGCCACGTAGTCCCTGGAGCGGAGCTGGTCCATGACGAGCGCGCCGATCTGGTCGCTCTTCACCTCGTCGAGGTTCAGCTTCGCGAGCTCGTCCTCGATCGCATTGACCATCAGGTCGATCTCGCTGCCGGTGACCGGTCGCTTGGCACAGGGGAGCTGGAGCGAGGTCATCACCTTCTGGCGGCTGTACGGCTCGGAGGAGCCGTCGCGCTTCGTGACGAGGAGCTGGCGCTCCTCAACGTACTCGTAGGTGGTGAACCGCTTACCGCACGCGAGACACTCGCGCCGCCGACGCACGGCACGGCCTTCCTGGCTCGTCCGCGAGTCGACGACGCGATCCTCCATCCCGTGGCAGTAGGGACACCGCATTACCGATTGCGCAGGGAGCGCAGCTTCGCCTGCGCCTGTCGCGCCTCCTCCGATTCCGGATAGCTCTCCCGCACCCTCGTGTAGTAGCGGCGCGCCCGGTCCCATGCACGCTGCTCCTCCGCGATCACGCCGGCGCGGAACAGCGCGGCAGGTGCGCGCGCGGCGTCCGGCCACTCGCTCGCGACTCGCTCGAGCGCCTCGTAGGCGTCGTCGTATGCCTCATCGCGGTAGTACGCCTCGCCGATCTGGAACTGCGCATCCGGCGCGCGCGCATGCCCTGGATGCTCCGCCAGCAGCTGCTCGAATGCGAGCCGTGCCGTGGAGAACGACCCCTCGTTCATCTTCTGCATGCCGGCCGCGTAGTACTCCTCCGCGCTCAACCCGCCACTCGCCTGGCCGCCCGACGGCTGCGGCGCTGTCAACGACCGCTGCTCCAGCCCCGCCAGGCGCTGCTCGATCCGGTTCAGCGTACCCATCACCTGGCCGACGAGCTGACCCAGCTGCGACACGTTCTGCTCGAACTGTCGCAGCTGGTTCGCCGTGGTCCCCCGCGCATCGACGGTCAGCGCCATGGTCGTGCGGATCGAGTCGAGCAGCAGCCGGTTCTGCCGCTGGATCTCGAGCAGCACCGAGTCCTGATGCTGCCGCATCCCGTACATCTCGTTGCGGAGGTTGCGCATGTCGCCCTTCGTCGCGCACCCTCCGAGCACGAGCAGCGCCGCCGCTGCCAGCGGAATCAGCCGCATACTGCCTCCTGCCCCGATGGTCATGAGCCCGGGAGCGTCAGGGGTGTGCCTCCCGCCGTGATTACGAACTCGGCGCGGCGGTTCTGCGCCCAGGCCTGCTCGTTGCCGCCCGTCGCGATCGGCCGGTCCTCGCCCATGCTGGTCGTCTCGAACCGCGCCGCGTCGATGCCGAAGCCGGCGAGGTACTCGCGCACGGCGTTCGCCCGCCGCATGCCCAGCGCGAGGTTGTACTCGACCGAGCCGCGCTCGTCCGCATGCCCCACGATCCGCAGCCGCAGGCCCGGGTTCGACCGCAGAATCGGGATCTTGCGACCGAGCGTCTCCTGCGCATCCGGCCGGAGATCGGACTCGTCGTAATCGAAGTGCACCATCTCCTCGAGAATCGCACGGGCCCGCGCGGTCGCCTCATCCGCACGGCGGCGTGCATCCGCCTCGGCGGCGGCGTTCGCACGCGCAATCGAGTCCTGCCGCATCCGCTCCAGCTCCGCGGCGCGGCGCGCACCCTCGCCGGCAGTATCGGGAGCGGCCGGCTGCTGCGCCGGCGGCGGCTGGCGCCGTGAGCACGCCGCGAGCGGCGTGGCTACGAGTACCGTCATCAGAACGAGGCGTCGGATCATCCGGGCAGTCTCCTGAACGGGTCGAGTACGGTGCGGCCTCACGGCCGCGCGATGAGATCGCTCGCGCGCAGCAGGATGGGCGACCATTCGGCCATCCGCAGGTTGTTGCCCGGCGCGAGCAGCCGCCGGCTCTTCGTCTCGGCGTCGATAATATACAGGCCGCCGGCGCCGTCGCCTACGGACGTGTACACGATGTTACGCCCGTCCGGTGCCCAGCTCGGATCCTCGTTGTTGCCACGCGACGTGATCTGCTCGATCTGCGCGCCCGGCCGCGCGGCATCGGCGATCATGATCTGGTAGGAGCCGCGCATCTGTCGGTTCCAGACGCCGTGGAACGCCACACGCGACCCCGTCGGCGACCAGGACGGTGCCGCGTAGTCACTCGCCTGCCCCGCGACGAACGGAGACAGCATGGTCGCGCCGCCGCCGTTCGCATCCATCACGTAGATGGCCGGCCTGCCGATGCGGTCGGACATGAACGCGACCTGACTCCCGTCGGGCGAGTAGACGGGGTACATGGAGATCGTGTTGCGATCTCCGGCGAGCTTCTGCAGACAGCAGCCGCGCGACACGTCGTATTCGTAGATCTCCGCACCGTTCTGCCGCCACAGTCCGAGCACGATGCGGTTGCCGTCGGGTGCGTAGGCAGCGGGCGGCATCACCATGTCGCCGCCGGGCGCGAACGTCTTCTGCCGTCCCGTCGCGACCTCGCGCTCGACCAGCTGCCACTGGTCGCCACCGGTCGCATACAGGATGCGCCGCCCGTCCGGTGACCACACCGGCGAGTAGATCTGGCCGCCGAATCCGGCAATGCGGCGCATGCCGAACCCATCCGAGTCGACGATCAGCAGGTCGTAGTTGCCGTCACCGTGCTGCCGGGTGGTCACGATGCGCGTGGCGGCACTGCCGGGCGCGTTCACGGCCGAGCCGACGACCTGATCCGACAGTGCGTGCACCGCCATGCGGAACGCGGCGCTGTTCATGGCCGGCAGGTGATACCTCGCGTCGTGCACGACGCGCGCGTAGACGACGTCGTGGACCGTCAGCGCGACTTCGTAGCCGTCCGCGCGCGGCGTGACGCTGCCGGTCACCAGGTACACGACACGCAGCGAGCTCCACTGACTGTAATCGATCGGACCGGCACGCAGGCTCTCCGGAATCGATTCGACGACGTTGAAGCGGCTGCTGTAATCGAGATCGCGCTGAACGATGCGGGTGATCGAGTCGACCGCCTCCGCGATCGGCGCAGCACCGTCGAACGGGCGTATCGCGAGCAGCGGCCGATGCTGCGTCTGATACGTGGTCGAGAGGCGGATTCCCGGCGGAGGATCCTGCGCCAGGGCCGGGGCGGCGAGTGCGATCAGCAGAAGCGGCAACAGCAGTCGTCGCATGAGCAGTCCTCGAGGTTGTGTGCTACTTCGCGGGCTCGAACGTGAACGAGATCCAGAGACGGTCCTGCTGCCAGCCATCCGGCAGCGCACCGAACGCGCCCGTCCTGCCCGCACGGTCCACGGCCTCGTGCGCCTGGAGGTCGAACTGGAAGTTGCCCGACTTCCGCACGATGCGGATCCCGCCCACGGTGCCGTCGCGACGGATGTAGAACACCACCTCCGCCTCCAGGTTCGACGCACCGCTCCAGCGGAAATAGTTGTGCAGCGTCCGCACGATGTTCTCGAGGTAGTCCGGGTACGGGAACTCCTCGCCCTCGAGCTGCACGTTGAGGTTCTCGCCGCCCGCGGTCGACGGCTTCGGGTCCGGTCCCTTCACGGGCTCCGGGTCCGGCTCCTTCTCGACCTCCCGCGGCGTCGACGTCGGCGGCTTCGCCGCGTCCGGATCCGGCTTCGGCGGATCCGGCTCCGGCTCCGGTGCGGGCGGCTCCGGCTCGGGCTCGATGACCACCGGCGTCGGCGGCGTCACGACCTCCTCCTGCTCGCCCTCTTCCTGCGGCGGCGGCGATACCAGCGTGACGCGGTACTGGACGAAGTCCGGCTCCGGCGTGATCTGGATCCCGGCGAGCCAGAACCCGGCGATCACCAGGACGTGGAGCAGTACGGACGCGACGAGCGCGCGCGCGGGCGGCCGGGACCGGTGCCGCCGCAGCCGCGCGCCCCACGTCGACGCCTCACCCTTCGGGCTCCGTGTGCGCTCCGCCATGCTTCAGCTCTCGATGATCGGGTCCGCCGCGAGATTCACGGCCGTGAATCCGAGCGCATTCAGGATGCCCATGACGCGCAGCACCCTGCCGTACGTCGTGCCCTCATCGCCCTTCACCGTGATCGGGTCACCCTGGCGGTCCGACATGTACAGCGGCATGGTCTGCCGCAGCTCCGCTTCCGTTACCTCCGTCTCGCCGATATAGATCCGGCCGTCGCGGGCCACGGACACCACGACCGCCTCGCTCGTCGTGAGCGGCGTCGCATCCGCATCGGGCAGATCCAGCTCGATCCCGCCCTGCATGATCGGCGCCGTGATCATGAAGATGATGAGCAGCACGAACGCGACGTCGATCAGGTTCGTCAGGTTGATCTCGGCATTGATGCGCAACTGCTGTCGGCGCATGCTGCGGATGCTGCGCATCAGAGTCTCCCCTCGCGCGCCAGCGTGCCCACGAACTCGCTGGCGAAGCCGTCCAGTTCCCCGCTGAACCGATCGACCCGGTTCACGAAGTAGTTGTATGCGATGGCCGCCGGGATCGCGGCGACCAGACCGAATGCCGTCGTCATCAGCGCCTCGGCGATGCCCGGCGCGACCGCCGCGATGTTCGCCGAGCCCATGCGCGCCACCCCGTGAAACGAGGTCATGATGCCGAGCACGGTGCCGAGCAGCCCGAGCAGCGGGGAGACCACGGCAATGATGGCGAGCCAGATGAGCCCGCCGGACGCCGCATCCCGCTCCTCGTCCTGGACCTTCTCGAGCACCAGCCAGAGCGCATGCAGCTGCGTCTCGGACAGCCCGGCGTGCGACGCGCCACCCTCGCTCAGCGCGCCGGGGCGCAGCTCGTTGAAGAACGTGGCGCCCTGACGGAACAGCCGCGTGTACGGCGTCTCCGGCAGCCGCATCGCCGTGCGATACGCATCATCCAGCCGCTGCGAGCGCTCGATCGCCT
Organism: Longimicrobiales bacterium; assembly: GCA_036374995.1. Taxonomy (GTDB): domain Bacteria; phylum Gemmatimonadota; class Gemmatimonadetes; order Longimicrobiales; family RSA9; genus SH-MAG3. Next base: position 35,298 of record DASUSS010000118.1, read on the forward strand.
GCACGAACCGGAACCCGTCCCGCCGCAGCGCCCGGAACTGCCGCCACTTCCACAGGATCATCACCCAGCTGACGAGCGAGAACACGGTGAGGATGGCGATGACGATCAGACCCGTGATCGAGCTGCCCTCGCGCAGGATGCCGAACGTCTCGATGATGCCGCTGGTCTCCTGGAGCAGTGCGATCACGCGGGTACCCCCTGCGCCATGATGTGCTCGTACGTGCGCGCGAGCCCCTCACGCAGCGTCACTGCCGGCGCCCACCCGAGTGCGCGCAGCTTCGCCGCATCCAGGCAGGAGTGCAGAACCTCGCCCGCCCGTGCCGCGGCGTAGCTCAGCTCGACGTCGCGCCCCGCGGCCGCCATCAGCGTACGGGCCAGCTCGTTCACCGATGTCTCCGTGCTCGTGCCGACGTTGAATGCGCGCGCGTCGAGCGTCGTGGCCGGCGCGAGCTCGGCCTCGGCCAGCAGCACGTTCGCGGCAACGACATCGCCGACGAACACGTAGTCACGCGTCTGCTCGCCATCGCCGAATATCGTCAGCGGCTTGTCCGAGCCGATGCGCGTGCAGAAGATCGCGACCACACCCGCCTCGCCGTGCGGGTCCTGACGCGGGCCGTAGACGTTGCTGTAGCGCACGGCCGCGTAGTCGAGGCCGCGCGCGTTCGCGTAGTAGCTCAGGTAGTATTCACCCGAGAGCTTCGTCACGCCGTAGGGCGAGAGTGGCCGCTTCTCCGTGGTCTCCGGCGTCGGCAGCACCTCCGGCTCGCCATACACGACGCCGCCCGAGGACACGAACATGAAGCGGCCGCAGCCGTAGCGCAGGGCGCATTCCGCCACGTTCAGGAAGCCGTCCACGTTGATGCCGGCATCCCGTCGCGGATCCGCGACCGAGACGCGCACATCGATCTGAGCGGCATGGTGGCTGACGACGTCGAAGCCGCCCGCTTCGCTGAACACGTCCGCGAGGCGGGCGTCGCGGATGTCGAGGTGGACGAGCTGCGCGCGTGCCGGCACGTTCGCGCGCCGGCCGCTCGACAGATCATCCACGATCCATACGCGCGCGCCCTGCCGCAGGTACGCGTCCGCCACGTGGCTCCCAATGAACCCCGCCCCGCCGGTCACCAGCACCCGCTTCGCCATCATCCCTCGCCGTTGTCGTCTTCAGTACCGGACCCGTTGTCGAGCCCGAACAGGTATCGCGCGGCCTGCGTGATCTCCTCCTCGCGTCCGTCCGCCGCCGCCTCGCGCAGCCGGGCCGTCGGCGAGTGCAGCACCTTGTTCAGGAGCTGACGCGTCAGGTTCTCGATCGCGACCCGATCGGACGGGCTGAGATGTCGCAGCGACCGCAGTGTACGCGCCGTCTCCGCTTCGCGCAGCTCCTCTGCGCGGCCGCGCATCTGCCGGATCAGCGGCACCACGTTGCGCGCGCGATGCCACGCCTGGAACTCGTGGATGCCCTCCTGGATGATCTGCTCCGCCAGTGCGATCTCCGACCGCCGCCGCTCCAGGTTGCCCTCCACGATCTGGCTCAGGTCGTCGATGTCGTAGAGGAACACGTTCGGCAGCTCGCCGACCTCGCGTTCCACATCGCGCGGGAGTGCAATGTCGAGTATGAGCAGCGGCGTTCGGCGCCCGCTGCCGAGCGCCCGCTCGACCATCGCTGACGTGAGCACTGCGTGCGGCGCCGACGTCGCCGATGCGACGATGTCCACCGTGCCGAGCAGGCGCGGCATGTCTTCCACCGCGATGGCCCGCGCGTTCAGCCGCCGCGCCACTTCCTCCGCACGCGCGGCCGTCCGGTTCGCCACCATGATATCGTGCACGCCGTCGCCGCGCAGGCACTCGATCGTGAGCTCGCTCATCTCGCCGGCGCCCAGCACGAGCGCGCTGCGGCCGTGGAGGTTGCCGAAGATCTTGCGGGCCAGCTCGATCGAGGCCGATGGCACGGATGCGGCCCCGGCGCCCAGCTTCGTCTCGCTCCGGACACGACCGCCGACGCGGAGCGCGGTCTCGAAGAGCCGCGACAGCACGGGGCCCACGATGAAGTCGCCGTTGTTCGTCTCGACGGCGTGCTCGTATGCCGCCTTCACCTGTCCCTGGATCTGCGCCTCCCCGATGATCATCGAGTCGAGACTCGAGACCACGCGGAACAGGTGCTCCACAGCGCCGTCATCGTGCAGCGTGTACAGGTAGCGGTCCGCATCCGTCTCCGGTATCCCGGCGTGGTCGCTCAGGAACCGCACGCCGATCAGCCCGGCATCCGGCTGTGCGGACGGTGCCCGCATGTAGAGCTCGGTGCGGTTGCACGTGGAGAGCAGCACGGCCTCGGTGAAGCCGATCGCGGCGAGGCGGCGGAGCGCGGCGGCGCTCGCCTGCGCGTCGATCACGAACCGCTCGCGCACCTCGAGCGGGGCCGTGCGATGGCTGATCCCGACGACGGCCAGCGGCATCAGTCCGCCCCGGCCATCACAGGAAGACCTGCCCGCCCGCGGCAAACAGCCGCAGCGCGAGATACGAGACGAGCACGATGAGGAACCCGACCACATTCGCGAGCGCGGCGCGCCGCTGGACGTTCCGCGCGCCCGTCAGGCGCACCGCGAACAGGGCAGCGAACGTGAGCCACGTGATCACGCCCCAGATCACCTGCGGGTTCGTCGGCGCGAGCGTGCCGCGGAACCGCACCGTCCACGCCCAGCCGAGACCGAGCGCGATCGTGAGTGCCGGGAAGCCCACGACCAGCGCGCGACGCCCCAGTGAATCGAGCGCGGGCAGCGATGGGAGGAACTGGAAGATGCGGCCGAGCCGCTTGTCCTTCAGCTCGCGGAACTGGAGCAGATAGAGCAGGCCCGCCGCGAACGCGACACTGAGCGCCGCGTAGCCGATGAACGCGAGCAGCACGTGGAAACTGAACCAGATGCCGCCGAACGCGATCGGCTCACCGGACGGCGCAATGCCGATGATGAGCGCGACTGCGAGCAGGATCGAGATCAGCGGCACGAGCACGATCCCGACCGGCCTCGTCTCCGTGAGCGAGGTGACGAACAGGAATGCGGTGATCAGGAACGCGAGAGTGGACAGCGACGGCGCGAGTCCGACCAGCGGCAGCTCGGCGTAGCGTGCGGTGTAGGCGATCAGCGCCGCCGCGTGGATCGCCATGCCGAAGCCGATCAGCGCCGCCGGCGCGCGCGGCGCGGACCCGCGGCCGTCCGCAAACGAGACCGCGAGAGTCCCGGACGCGCCCAGGTACAGGACCAGCGCGATCGCGAACAGAATCGTGACCATCATACCCCGTAAAGATACGGGCGCCGGTTGCGGCGCCCGTATCGAGCTCTTCAGAACCCGTGGCCGGTGCGGCTGCGCCGCGCCATCACGGCATCTTGCGAATCATGCGGATCGGCAGTCCATCGCGCAGCGCGCCGCTGTTGACCGACAGCACCCGCACCGTCGAGGTGTTGTCCGCCACCTTCACGACCCGCACCGTCGCGACCACCTCCGGCGGCAGCGTCTCCGCCTGCAGCCGCACGCCGCGAGCCGGTACGTACACCATGAACTCATCACCGATCCCGACCCCGCTCGCCTGTCCGAGCGAGATGAACGCCAGGTCCGTCGTCCCGTACAGCGGGTCATCCTCCGTCACGAACTCGATCAGCTCGCCGTCCGGACCGTTCTCGATCGCCACCGGCTCGCCCAGTCCGATCGCCGGCAGCGGCGCCAGCGGCATGACCGAGTCACCCAGCCGCGCCGCCCCGAACTGGCGGACCACCCGCGCCGTCGCGACCGTCGCCGTCACATCCTCGACCAGCAGCACCGCCAGCGGCTCCACGACGTCGCCCCGGCCCAGCAACCGGCGCGCGAACCGCACCACCAGCAGGCTGTCCCCCACCTCCGGCCGGTTCCGGCCCAGATCGCCCAGGTGCACGCGATCGTTCGGATGGAGATTCGACGCCAGGCGGTCCTGCATCGCCGCAGGGTCCGCCAGCCGCAGGATGCTCCCGTTCACCTCACGCCGCGCCGTCTCGCTCACCCACGGCGTCGCCAGGTACTCCGACAGCGCTACCACCGGATGCCGCAGATCCACCGTCTCCACCACGGTCGCCGCGGGCGTGTCCGACACCGCCACCGGCGGCGCCATCGGGATCTCCCGCAGCTCCATGCCGATCGGCGTCCCCAGCGGCGGCTTGATCGGCGTGCCCAGCGGCGGACGCGTCACCGAGCCCGGCGCGTCCTGCGCCAGTAGCGGCGGGATGACCAGGCGCTCGGCCGGGTAGATCCAGTGCGGGTCCTCCACCACGTCCCGGTTCGCCTCGTAGATCAGCCGCCACAGGAACGGATTCTCCAGGTAGGCGCGCGCCAGGTCCCACAGCGTGTCCCCGCGCCGCACCAGGTGCTCGCGCTGCTGCTGCGGCTCCGCCGCCGGCTCCTGCGCCTGCGCGGACGACGCGGCCATCATCAGAACTACGGGGAGGAGGATGCGGGCCGGAGTACGGACCAGGTTTCTCAGCAAGTCGATCTCCTTGGGATGGGCCCGCCGGCCGCGCGCGCCTGCGGCCGGGTGCCGGTCCCGGCCGATCGATGCACGGCGGCGTGCAGGCAGAGGCTCATTCGTCGCCTGGCTTTGGGTTCGCTCCGGGGCAGTACAAGATAATGCGTTGCTACACCGCGTCAAAGCTCGCTGTTGCGCCGCCGCCTCGCGAACTCCGTCGCCCAGTACGTGATGATCTGGTCCGCACCCGCCCGCTTGATCCCCACGAGCGTCTCCGCGAGCGCCCGCTCGGCGTCCAGCCACCCCAGCTGTCCGGCTGCCATTATGGCGGCATACTCCCCCGAGACGTGGTAGGCGCAGACCGGATAGCCGGTCGCCTGCTTGACCCGCCAGATGACGTCGAGGTAGGCGTGGGCCGGCTTGACCATGACCATGTCGGCGCCCTCCTCGATGTCGAGGCGGACCTCGCGCAGGGCCTCCTCGGCATTGGCGGGGTCCATCTGATAACCGCGGCGGTCGCCGAACTGCGGGGTGCTGCCTGCCGCCTCGCGGAACGGGCCGTAGAACGCCGAGGCGTACTTGGCGGCGTAGGAGAGGATGGCGACGTCGCCGAAGCCCTCGGCATCGAGCGCGCGCCGGATCACGCCGACGCGGCCGTCCATCATGTCGCTGGGTGCGACGATGTCGGCGCCGGCGCGAGCGTGGCTGAGTGCCTGGCGGGCGAGCAGCTCGAGCGTGGCGTCGTTGTCCACGGTGCCGTCGTGGAGCACGCCGCAGTGTCCGTGCGAGGTATACTCGCAGAGGCAGACATCGGTGATGATGATGAGGTCCGGCAGCTCGCGCCGGAGCGCGCGCACAGCGTGCTGCACGACGCCGTCCTCGGCCCAGCCGCTGGTGCCGCGCTCATCCTTGTCATCGGGTATGCCGAACAGCAGGACGGCGGGGATGCCGAGGCCGGCGGCATCGCGCGCATCGCTGATGAGCTCGTCGCTGGAGGTCTGCCACACGCCGGGCATGGATCCGACGGGGCGGCGCACGCCCGTGCCGGTCGTGACGAAGTAAGGCTGGATGAGATCGTCGACCTCGACGGTCGTTTCACGAACGAGGCGGCGAAGTGCCGGCGTGCGCCGCAGACGGCGCGGTCTGTACTGGGGAAATCGGGGCATGTTCGAGTTCGCTGGAGTCAGAGCGGATCGACGGCGCGGCGCAGCACGATGGCATCCTCGAGCGGCCGCTGATAGTAGTCGCGACGCCGGCCGACGGGCCTGAAGCCGAGCTGCTCGTAGAGTCTGCGCGCGACCGTGTTGGAGGGGCGCACCTCGAGGAAGACCTCACGCACGCCGCGCCGCGCGGCGCGGCGCAGCACCTCCTCGACCAGGCGACCGCCGATCCCGGCACCGCGCCATGCGGCGGTCACGGCGACGTTCCCGAGCTCGCCCTGGTCGACGACACACCAGAAGGCGGCGTAGCCGACGACGACGCCCTCCGCGTCGGCCGTGACCATCTCGGCATCCCGCCGCCGGAGCAGCCCGTGGAACGTGGCCTCGCTCCACGGCATGGTATAGGACGCCCGCTCGATCGCGACGACGCCCGGCACGTCCGTCGACGTCATGTCGCGCAGCTGTACGTCGGCGCGCGGCCCGGATTCCTGAGCCATGCTGCTCATCCGGCAATACCCCGCTCGGCGCCCGACGCGCGGAGATAGCTCGGCTCCCAGCCCGCAACGTGCTCGATCAGACCGCCCTGCGGATCCGCGGCGGCCAGGCGCAGCAGCGCGGCCGCACGGGGATGGGCGGGCGGCGGCGGTGCGATGCCGAGCGCGTCCGCGTACCGGCGCGCGCCATCTCCCGCGTACGTGACGGTCATGCCCGTCGTGCGCGCGCGCAGATCATCGACGTGCAGTGCTTCGGGCGCGACTCGTGTGATCATCCGGTCCGAGCTGCCGTCACGCTCGTAGCAGGCGGCATACACTTCGCCGCGCCGCGCGTCGAACACGACGCAGACCGGGCTCGACGCGGTCGTCTCGACGGCGAGCGCCAAGAGACTCGAATATGCGCGGAGCGGCACGTCGAGACCCGCCGCCAGGCCGCGCGCCGTGGCCGCGGCCACGCGCACGCCGGTGAACGAGCCGGGGCCCGCACCCACGACGACGCCGCGGATGTCGCTGCGCGCCGTGCGGGTGGCGTGCATCAGGAAGTCGAGCGCGGGCAGCAGCGATTCCGCGTGCCGTGTCCGTGCCCCGATCACGACCTCGCCGGCGAGATCGGCGCCGCGCCCGAGCGCGATCGAGCCGTGGTCGGTCGAGGTCTCAATGGCGAGCAGCATGATCAGGCGGCGGTGCCGGGGAGGGGCGGCACCGTGCCGATCGCGTGTGCGGTCACGGTGCGCAGGTCCGGGCCGGCTTCCTCGAGCAGGATCTCCCAGCGGTCGGGCGGCAGCAGCGGCTCCGCACGCTCGGGCCACTCGACGAGCGCGATCTCACGGTCGCCACCCAGCTCCCGCCAGCCGAGCTCCCACACCTCGCCGGCGCGCTCCAGCCGGTAGAGATCCATGTGCACGACCTCGATGCCGTCGCGGCCGGCGTAGCGGAACACGAGGTTGAACGTGGGCGACGGCATGAGATCGGCCACGCCGGCGCCCCGCGCGATCGAGCGCGCGAGCACGGATTTGCCCGCGCCCAGCTCGCCCCGCAGGGCGAAGAACACGGGCGGCTCGAGGGTCGCGCCGACACGCTCGCCCCACGCCTCCAGCTGCGGCTGCGTCAGCGTCACGGCGCCGAGCCTGCGCCGCTGCCCAGCTTCGCCTTCACCTCCAGCAGCTGATCGCGCAGGCGCGCCGCGCGCTCGAAGTCCAGCGCCGCCGACGCCTCCCGCATCTCCTGCTCCAGGATCCTCGACCATTCCTCGAGATTCACCTCGTCCGCGTACGTCGCACGCGGCTCCGCGACGTGATCCGCCGACGGCCGGCGGTCCAGCCGCGCATCCGCAACCCGCGTGCTGAGCAGCATCTCCTCGACGCTCTTCACGATCGTCTGTGGCGTGATGCCGTGCTCCTCGTTGAACTGCCGCTGCACCTCGCGGCGCCGGTTCGTCTCGTCGATGCAGCGCTGCATCGAGCCCGTGATCCGGTCGGCATACATGATCGCCCGCCCGCGCACGTTCCGCGCAGCACGACCCACCGTCTGGATCAGCGAACGCTCGTCACGCAGGAAGCCCTCCTTGTCGGCATCGAGGATCGCGACCAGCGACACCTCCGGCAGATCCAGACCTTCGCGCAGCAGATTGATCCCGACCAGCACGTCGAACCGGCCCAGCCGCAGATCACGCAGGATCTCCATCCGCTCGATCGCGTCGATGTCCGAGTGCATGTACCGCACGCGGATCCCGATCTGCTGGAGGTAGTCCGTGAGGTCCTCCGCCATGCGTTTCGTCAGCGTAGTGACGAGCACGCGCTCGCGCCGCGCCTCCCGCTCCCGGATCTCCGCAATCAGATCATCGACCTGGCCGCGGACGGGCCGCACATCGATCTCCGGATCGAGCAGCCCCGTCGGACGGATCAACTGCTCGACGACCACGCCACCCGACCGCTTCAGCTCGTAGTCGCCCGGCGTCGCCGACACGAAGATCGCACGCTCGACGAGTGACTCCCACTCCTCGAACGTGAGCGGCCGGTTGTCCAGCGCGCTCGGCAGACGGAACCCGTGCTCGACGAGCGTCAGCTTGCGCGCACGGTCGCCGTTGTACATCCCGCGGATCTGCGGCACGGACACGTGCGACTCGTCCAGGATCAGCAGGAAGTCCTCGGGGAAATAATCGAACAGACACGCCGGCCGCTCGCCCGCCGCCCGACCGGCGATGTGCCGCGAGTAGTTCTCGACGCCCGCACACGTGCCGATCTCGAGCAGCATCTCGATGTCGAAATTCGTGCGCTGCTCCAGGCGCTGTGCCTCCAGCAGCTTGCCCGTCCCGCGCAGCTCCAGCAGCCGCTCCTCCAGCTCGTCCCGGATCCGGACCACCGCCCGCTCGACCGTGCTCCGCTGCGACACGAAATGCGTCGCCGGATAGATCGCCGCCCGGTTCAGCCGGATGATCGACTGCCCCGTCAGCGGATCGAACCGCGTGATCCGCTCGATCTCATCGCCGAACAGCTCGATCCGGATCGCCTGCTCCTCGTACGCCGGGAACACCTCCACGACATCGCCGCGCACGCGGAACGTGCCGCGCTCGAAGTTGACGTCGTTGCGCGAGTACTGCACCCGCACGAGCGCCTGCAGGATGTCCCGTCGCTCCATCTTCTGGCCGACCTCGAGCATCAGCATCAGCTCGCGGTACTCGCGCGGATCACCCAGGCCGTAGATGCACGAGACGGACGCGACAATGATCACATCCTCCCGCTCCATCAGTGACGACGTCGCCCGCAGCCGCAGCCGCTCGATGTCCTCGTTGATCGACGAGTCCTTCTCGATGTACGTGTCCGTCGACGGCACGTACGCCTCCGGCTGATAGTAGTCGTAGTACGACACGAAGTACTCGACCGCATTCGCCGGGAAGAACTGCTTCAGCTCACCGTACAGCTGCGCTGCCAGCGTCTTGTTGTGGCTCATGACGAGAGTCGGCCGGCCGTGATTCGCGATGACGTTCGCCATCGTGACCGTCTTCCCCGAGCCGGTGACCCCGAGCAGCGTCTGATGCGTCTCGCCGCGCGCGAGTCCCTCGGATAGCTCCGCAATGGCCTGCGGCTGGTCACCGGAGATGGTGAACGGGAGGCGGAGATCGAAGCCGGACATGACTCAGCGGCTCATGAGGATGGCAGGGTGCGGCATGTCGTCCGGCTTCGTCGCACTGCAAACTTCAAACGGAAATTTCACCGCAGAGGCGCGGAGGGCGCTGAGTTGAATATCAATGAGGTTACGAGCGGCATTATCGGGGCTGCGATTCATGTGCACCGTGAGCTCGGGCCCGGTCTGCTGGAATCTGCCTACGAGGCGTGTCTCGCGTATGAGCTCATACGGCGTGGCTTCGATATGGAAGTACAAAAGGCCGTTCCGCTGACCTATCAGGGTGTTCAACTCGACTGCGGATATCGGCTCGACATGGTTGTGAACAACTGCGTCATCGTGGAACTCAAGGCTGTCGAGAAACTGGATCCGGTTCACACTGCCACCGTGTTGACGTATCTCAAACTGACAAATCTCCAGGTTGCCCTTCTGATCAATTTCAACGTTGCATTACTGAAGAACGGAATCCACCGCATCGTCCTGAACTACAGGGACCCTCAGATGTCCTCAGCGCCCTCAGCGCCTCTGCGGTGAATAGCCGTTCTCATCCGTTCCCCTCCGCTCCCATCCGTTCCCCTCCGTCCCCCTCCGTCCCTCCCCCTCTCCCTATCTCTCCATCTCCGACCCCGCGAAGTGCTCCCGACGTTCCGCCGACATGACCCCGTTCACCCGCCGGATGTATTTCATGACCTTCTTCAGGTGCGGCAGGTCCTGGACCTCCACGACGAAGGAGCCGGTCATGCCTCCCTCCTTCGACTTGATCTCCGCGGAGGCGATGTTCGTGCCGGTGTCGCTGATGGCGGTCGCGATGTCGGAGAGCAGGCCGCGCCGGTCGTTGCCCTCGACGATGATGCGGACGTAGAAGCGCTCGCTGGACTCGGCCTCCCACTCGATCTCGATGCGCCGCTCGGGGTGCTCGGAGAGGTTGAGCACGTTGGGGCAGTCGGTGCGGTGGATGGAGATGCCGCGGCCGCGCGTGATGTAGCCGATCACCGCATCGCCGGGGACGGGCTGGCAGCACTGCGAGTAGCGGACGAGCGTGTTGTCGAGGCCCTGGATGCGCACGCCGCGGCCGTTGCCGCGCACGCGGTCGACGAGGCGCTCGAGCGCGGTCGGCGGCTTCGCGACGGCCGGCTCCTCGCCCGGGAAGAGCTCCCTCAGGATCGCGGACAGTCCGATCTCGCCGCGACCGAGAGCCGCGATCACGGCATCGAAGTCCTCGTGGTTGAGCGCCGTGGCGGCCTTCTGGAGCACGGCCTCATCCTTCGGGCGATCCTTGCGGACCTTGCGCAGCTCGCGGGTGAACAGCTCGCTGCCGAGGTCGAGTGCGGACTCCTGCTCGATCTGCTTGATCCAGTGGCGGATCTTCTGGCGTGCCCGGGCCGTCTTCACGAATGCGAGCCAGTCGCGGGACGGCTTCTGCCGCGCGTCCGTCATGACCTCGACGGTGTCACCGTTCTTGAGCTCCCGCGACAGCGGCGCGATCCGACCGTTCACCTTCGCGCCCGAGCAGTGCAGACCGACCTCCGTGTGCACCGCGAACGCGAAGTCGATCGGCGTCGCGCCGCGCGGCAGCTGCTTCACATCGCCTTTCGGCGTGAACACGAAGATCTCGTCCTGGAACAGGTCGATGCGGAGGAACTCCATGAACTCCTCCGGCTCCCGCGTGTCCTGCTGCCACTCGAGCACCTGGCGGAACCACGTGAGCGTCTCGTCGACCTCATCGGCCGGACGCCGCTCGCCCTCCTTGTAGCGCCAGTGCGCCGCGATGCCGTACTCAGCGGTACGGTGCATCTCGCGGGTGCGGATCTGGATCTCGTACAGCCGTCCACCGGGACCGAAGATGGTGGTGTGGAGCGACCGATAGAGGTTCGACTTCGGCGTGGCGATATAGTCGTGGAAACGCTCCTGCAGCGGCGTCCAGCGATTGTGGATGATGCCGAGCGCGTGATAACAGTCGGTGACGGTGTCCACGATCACCCGCACCGCCATCAGATCGTAGATCTCGTCGTACGGCCGCTGCCGCTTCTCCATCTTGCGATGGATGGACCAGAGGTGCTTGGGCCGCCCCGTCACTTCGCAGTTGATGC
>DASUSS010000119.1:0-3432 GCA_036374995.1 Longimicrobiales bacterium
CCGAAGCGGAAGACCAGGATGGAGCGGAGGAACTCCCAGCAGGTGCTCGCACGGACGTGTGAGACGCCGTTGCCGCGCATGCGGGCGAACACATTGAGCTCGAGCACGCGCAGCCCCATGGCGTGCGCCTTCAGCATGAGCTCCGGATCGAGGAACCAGCCGCGCGACTCGAGGCGCATCGCGGCGAGCGCCTGACGCGGCATGATCTTCGGCGAGCCGTTGACGTCCAGTGAATCCAGGCTCGGCCACAGGATGCGGATCAGCAGGTTGTAGGCGATCGAGACCAGCTTCCGGCGCGGGCCGTCCATGCGGAATCGGCGCCGCACCTTCGCCACCACGTTGCCGCGCGTCTCCGCGGCCGACTCGTAGAGCCGGACCACGTCCTCGGCATCGACCTGCCCATCGGCCGGGATGATTCCTGCCCACCGCCCGGTCGCGTGCGGGATCCCGGAGATGACACCGAAGCCGTAGCCCTGATTCACATCCACGCGGTGCGGGCGCACGAGCGGGTGTTCGGCGGCGAGCCCGGCCAGGATCTCTCCGGTACGGTCATGCGAGCCGTTGTCGACGGCGATCACTTCCAGCGTGTGGCCCGCGCCTTCGAACGCCGAGAGCAGCCGCCGGATCGTGATCCCGCAGGACTCCTCCTCGTTGTAGCACGGCACGATCAGCGAAAGATCCGGCGTTGGCATGTGCCCGCTTCCTCCATGAGTCCCGATGATCACTCGCTAGTACTCCTGCTACGCCGTCACGAGCTCCGCGCTGGCGCGCTCGTACGCGAGCACGTCCGCGATGATCCTCGACAGCGGGGTGTGCGGACGGAAGCCGATCGTTCGCTCCAGCTTCGACACGTCCGGCACGCGCCGATTCATGTCCTCGAAGCCACCCGCGTACGCCTCCTCGTAGGGCACGTGCACGATCGGCGATGTGCTGCCCGCCGCGTCGCGCACCCGCTCCGCCAGCTGGTTGATCGAGACTTCCTCGTCATTGCCGATATTGAAGACGCCGCCGTATGCCGCGGGTGTGCGGAGCAGACGGTAGACGGACTCCGTCACATCGGCCACATGCGCGAAGCAGCGCGACTGGTCGCCGGTTCCGAACACGCGGATCGGCTCGCCCGCGAGCGCCGCGCGCGCGAAGTTCGGCAGGACCATGCCGTAGCGGCCCGTCTGCCGCGGCCCGACCGTGTTGAAGAACCGCGCGATGATGACCGGCAGCCCCTTCTCGCGGTAGTAGGCCAGCGCCAGCCACTCATCGAGCGCTTTCGAGCACGCGTATGCCCAGCGCGAATGCGCGGTCGAGCCCATCACGAGGTCGTCCGCCTCGCTGAACGGGAACCGCTCGCTCTTGCCGTAGACCTCGGAGGTCGACGCGATCAGCACCGGCTTCGACTTCCGGGCCGCGGCCCTGAGCACGACCTCCGTGCCGTGCACGTTCGTCTCGATCGTATGGACCGGCCGCTCGACGATGAGACGCACGCCGACCGCAGCGGCGAGATGGACCGTCACATCGCAGCGGTCCACCAGCTCGCCGACGAGCGGTGCATCCATCACCGAACCGATCCGGTAGTCGAACCCCGGCCGCCCGATCAGCGGATCGATGTTCGCGATCTGGCCGGTCGACAGATCATCGAGCACGAGCACCTGGTGGCCGTTCGCCAGCAGGGTTTCAGCCAGGTGCGAGCCGATGAAGCCCGCGCCGCCCGTAATGAACACCTTCATGACGTGACCCCGTTTGAGAGTAGCCGGGCGGTCTGCACGCGTCCGCTCCGTTCCGCGGCGTCGCGCAGCAGCTCCAGATAGCGCGGCACGACGACGTCTTCCGACCAGTGCTCGAAGAACGCGGCGCGGCCGTTCGCCGCGAGCCGCGCCCGATACGCCGTATCCTGCTGGAGGCGCGCCAGCGCATCGATCAGCTCCGCCTGCGTGCTGAACAGCTCGCCCGCGCCCGCCCGCTCCACGATCTCCGGAAACGGCCCCAGCCGCCGCGCAATCACCGGCGTCGCGGCCCGGAACGACTCGATCAGGATGATTCCGAACGTCTCGTAGCCCGCCGACGGCACTACCAGCGCGATCGCGTGACGGTACACCTCCGCCAGCCGCGCCGCGTCCAGTCGCCCGAGGAACTTCACGTTCTCCAGACCCGCCGCCTGCCGCCGCAGCTCCGCCTCGTGCGTGCCCGATCCGGCGACGAGCAGATCCGCATCGCGGTACGCGCGGAACGCCTCGATCACATCCTCCAGGCCCTTGATCCGCTCGAGCCGGCCCACGAACAGGAAATACGGCCGCGCGTGCGGCGATTCGGCTGCCACCATCGGGTCCGACCCGCCATCGCCCGGCAGGAAGTACGGCAGCACCGCCATCTCGCGCGGGAAGCCGAACTCCCGGTGCTTCGCCCGGCTGAACTCGCTCATCGCAATGAACAGGTCCACGTGCTCCAGCTGCCGCTCCAGGTAACCCGTGTAGCGCCACAGCTGCGGGGGACGCCGGTAGCTCAGCACACAGCGCGTGCATTCCCGACCGCTGCACGGCTCGCGGTCGTGGCGCCACAGCACGTGAGTCGGGCAGATCAGCCAGTGCTCGTGCGCCATCATCACCTTCAGACCCGCGCCCGCCTGAAGCAGGCCCGGACCGCCGACCAGCGATATGTTGTGGAAGTTGACGACGTCGTAATCGCCCGCTTCCAGGATCCGTCGGATCGTCGCACCGTGCACCACCGGCCGACCCGTCTGGTGCGTCAGCAGCGATGCCAGCCGACCGAATCGGCTGCGCAGCCCGATCACCTCCACACCATCGGCCGGCGCCGGAGCCGTCGGCTCGCCGCCGTTCAGCATCACGAACGAATCGGCATCGTGCACCACCGTCACGTGATGGCCACGCCGGACCAGCGCCTGCGACAACCGCTGGATCCCGATGCCGTCCCCGCCGAAGTTGTACGGCGGGTAGAACGTCGTGATCATGCAGAACCGCAGCGGCCGCTCGCCGCCCGCGCCCACGGCGTCTGCCGTCGGGGCGGCCGACACCCGGACCCCGCCGCCGGCCACGACCGTCGCGCTCAAGCCGTCTGCCCCCGCACGGCGGCGGACGCAGGAGTCGCGATCGTCACGAATGCCTCACAGCTCTTCATTTGCGGTCCCGGCCGAGGCTATGACGCGTCCAGCGCGTATCGCGGAACGTGTGCTGTCCTGCAAGCGAGGGGATTCACGGCGTTGCTACGGCCGCGCCAGGGAGCAGGACATGTGCCACCTGCCCACCCGCCCACCACACCCTCGATCTCGCGGATTTCTGCGGGAATTCCGCTGTCTGCGACCGCGTTGCCGCACGCCGCTCCGACCGGTAGACGCATGCTCACCACAGGCCACGGCCCTGAACCTGTTGCGCGTCCACCACAGCTGGTAGGGGACGCGCACCGATCCACACGGCGACATCGCCG
>DASUSS010000120.1:0-3590 GCA_036374995.1 Longimicrobiales bacterium
CGCGCCCAACGTCGCGCCGGACCCGCGGGACCAGGGGCACTTCTACAGCCCCGGCGTCGGCTCGGCGGACCGCTGGAAGATCGCGTTCGCGTACACGGCGGATCCGCAGGAGGCCGAACGTCTCGCACGGCTCGCGGAGACGGATGGCCGCACGTACGGCTCGGATGAGGACAACAGCGGCAGCGGTGCCATGGATCCGACAGTCAACACGTACGATCTGAGTGCGGATCCGCTCGCGTGGGGACGCGAGCGCACGGCGCTCGTCGCACGTCTGTGGGAGCGGCTGGACGAGACGGTGCTGACGGACAACTCACGCTACGCCGACCTGACTGCCGCGTTCCGTTCGCTGCTCGGCCAGTACGGACAGGCGCTGGCGCCGGCCGTCAAGTACATCGGCGGATCGTACGTGTACCGGACGCGTCCCGGCGACCCGGCGGACCGCGGCCCGTTCGTGCCCATCGATCGTGCGGTGCAGCTCGATGCACTCCGGTTCCTGAGCGAGCGCGCGTTCGGCCAGGACGCGTTCGAGCTGCCGCGCGAGACACTCGCGCGCTTCGGACCGCAGCGCTGGAACCACTGGGGCTACAGCAACACCTATGACGGACGTATCGACTTCCCGTTCCACGAGGAGATCGCGCAGGTGCAGGCGCGCTACCTCACCCAGCTCCTGAATCCGTACCGCCTCGCCCGCATGCGCGACATGGAGCTGCGTCACGGTGCCGACAACGTGCTGTCGATACCGGAGCTGATGTCGGAGCTGACGCGCGCGATCTGGGCCGAGCTGTGGCAGACGCAGGGCGGATCCATCGACGCGCAGCGGCGCGATCTCCAGCGCGCGCACCTCGAGCGGGTGACGGCGCTCGTCGTCGCACCGCCCGAACGGCTGCCCGGCGATGCGCGCGCCGTCGCACGCGCACAGCTGCGCGATCTCGACCGGCGCATTGCCGCCGCATTGCAGCGACCCGGGACCACGGATGCCTACACGCGCGCGCACCTCGCAGAATCGCGCGACCTGATCGACCGCGCGCTGGATGCCGGGTTGCAGCTTCAGCTGAGCGGCGCGGGCGGATCCTGACCCGCCCGCCGGCGGTGCTCGCGCTGCGCATACAATGGTCTCTGATAGCCATGGCCCCCGGATCTACGCCGATTACCATTGGGAGGCGAAACTGACGCCCGGCATGCTTTCGGGGCCAGTTGACATCTGTCACGTGACGCATTACAGATGGCGCTTGGCCTCTCCCGGCTGTTCGGAAATACGCCGGACTTCTGGCTCAATGCGCAGAGAGCCGTAGATCTGTGGGATGCCGCTCAGACCATCAAGGCTGACATCGCCCGGATCAAACCTCTGCGCGTCGCGTAGCGCCTTCATCGAGCATGCCCGACCGTGTGAGGCAGCCGTGAGCAGCCTGGACGAGAACTTCCCGCTCGGCGATGGCGTCGCCGATCTGACGGCGGCGGTCACGTGCCCCTGTTGCGGCGAAGCGATCGAGCTCGGCATCGATCCGGGCGGCGGTGCGGTGCAGCACTACGTCGAGGACTGCGAGGTGTGCTGCCGGCCGATGCTCCTCACCGTGACCTGGGATGACACCGGCGCGGCACACGTCCGGGCGGTCTCCGCCGATTAGGCCGATCCCGGCGGTGCTGGTACCCGGCGATGCCGGTGCTCGCACGCCGACCACAATCAATCGACACCGAACCCGCACGAGCGCCGCACTGCCCATGACTACCGAGTCGATCCGGCCCGTTTTCATCCTGCTCCTCGCGCTGACTGCCGCTGCGCCGGCAATGGCACAGAGCACGGACTACTTCTTCCCGGAGGGCACGCGTTTCGATCCGGGGATCCCGTCGCCGGAGCAGTTCCTCGGCTACGCGATCGGCACGCATCACACGCGTCACGACCGGATCGTGTCGTACATGCAGGAGCTGGCGCGACTGTCCGACCGCGCGTCGTACCAGGAGATCGGCCGCACGTACGAGCATCGCGCCATGCCCGTGCTCACGGTCACAGCGCCGGCGAACCACGCGCGCCTCGAGGAGATCCGCCAGCAGCACATCGCGGCGCTGGCGCCGGGCGCTGCTGCCGCGCCCGACCGCAGGGTCATCGTGCATCTCGGGTACGGCGTGCACGGCAACGAGACCTCGTCGTCGGAAGCCGCCCTGCTGACGGCGTACTGGCTGGTGGCAGGGCAGGGCACGGAGATCGAGCAGCTGCTGAACGAGGGCATCTACCACATCGAGCCGGTGCTGAACCCGGACGGGCGCGATCGGCACACGCACTGGGCGAACATGCACAAGGCCTCGCCGTTCGTCGCCGACCCGCTCGACCGGGAGCACAACGAGGTGTGGCCGGGCGGCCGCACGAACCACTACTGGTACGATCTGAACCGCGACTGGCTGCCGCTCGAGAACCCGGAGAGTCGCGCGCGCATCGCCTTCCATCACGCGTGGTATCCGAACGTGGTGACGGACTACCACGAGATGGGCACGAACAGCACGTACTTCTTCGAGCCGAGCAAGCCGTACAGCTCGTGGAATCCGCTGCTGCCGGAGCGGCTCTACACCGAGATCACGATAGATTTCGCGGAGCACTGGGCGGCCGCACTCGATGACATCGGCTCGCTCTACTTCACGAAGGAAGTCTACGACAACATGTATCCCGGCTACGGCTCTACGTATCCGAACTTCCTCGGCGGGCTCGGCCTGGTCTTCGAGCAGGCGAGCGCGCGCGGCCACGTGCAGGAAAGCACGCGGCGCGGCGAGCTGACGTTTCCGTTCGCCATCCGCAACCACGTGCGCACGAGCATGGCCACCGTACGCGCTGCGGTGCAGCATCGCGCGAAGCTGCACGAGTACCAGCGAGACTTCTTCGCGTCTGCGTTACGCGAGGCGGAGCGGTACCGGGTGAAGGCGTGGGTCTTCGGCGATCCGTACGATGCCGGCCGCAACCGCGCGTTCCTCGAGCTGCTGCTGCGGCACCGGCTCGACGTGTACGAGCTGCCGGAGACGGTGCAGGCGGACGGGCACACGTTCGAGCCCGGCCGTGCCTGGGTGGTGCCTATGGCGCAGCCGAAGTACCGCATGGCACGCTCGATCTTCGAGCGGACGAGCGCATACGCCGACAGCGCGTTCTACGATGCATCCACGTGGACCGTCTCGCTGGCGTACGGCATCCCGGACGCCGAGCTGACCGGTCGCGTGCCGCTCGGCGCACGCGTCACGCAGCCGCCCGCGCCGCCGGCGGCCGAAGTGCCTGCCGCGCGCTATGCGTATCTGCTCGACTGGAGCGATTACTACGCGCCGCGCGCGCTGTACCATCTGCTGGCGAACGAGGTGCACGCGGAGGTCGCGTTCGCGCCGTTCACTGCGCGCACGAACGAAGGCGAGCGCGCATACGTGCGCGGCTCGATCTCGATCCCGGTGCACGCGCAACGCATCGCACCGGAGCGGCTGCACGAACTGGTGCAGGAAGCGGCGCGGCAGGCGGGTGTCCGAGTCCAGAGCACGGCCACGGGATACTCCGCGAGCGGCGCGGATCTCGGCAGCGGCAGCTTCCGTCCGCTCACCGAGCCGCGGGTGCTGATGCCGATCGG
>DASUSS010000121.1:0-4197 GCA_036374995.1 Longimicrobiales bacterium
CGTCTTCGTCGAAGTCCCCGCGAACCTCTACCTGTTCACGCACTCCGTGGATCCGGATGCCGAGCGTGCCCGGCCTGCGCACGGCGCAGCAGGACCGGGTGAACGCGCGCAGCCGGCCGTGCACGCCGAGGCCGGAATGCACGCCGCGCCCGATGCGGACGCGATCGATCGGGCCGTGACGGTGCTCGACGCCGCACAGCGGCCGCTGCTGTACGTCGGGCTCGGTGCGCTGCGCGCGCGCGATGCGCTGGTGCCGCTGGCGGAGCGGCTGGATGCGCCCGTGTTCTCCACGTTCCAGGGCAAGGGCATCTTTCCCGAGAGCCATCCGCTCTTCGTCTGGCCCGGATTCGGCGCCGCAGCGCCGCCGTTCGCTCGCAGGCTCGCCGCTGATTGCGATGCCGTTCTCGCCATCGGCTGCCGGTTCGGTGAGGTAGCGACGGGGAGCTATGGCCTCGAGCTGCCCGGCCCGCTCGTCCACATTGACATCGATCCGAACGTGCCGGGGCGCAACTACGCCGCCGCGGCCGCCATCCATGCCGACGCGGCGGCGGCCGTTGCGGCGCTGCTCGCGCAGCTCGCGAACCGACCGCAGGAGCCGGCGCTGAGGCGCCGCATCGCCGACGGGCACCGGCAGGTCGAAACGGAATGGGAGGCGGCACGATCCGCCGATCGCGTTACGCCGTTCACACTGCTGCGCGCGATCCAGCGGCGCCTCGGCCGCGACACGGTCTTCACGACCGACAGCGGCAACGGCACCTTCCTCGCCATGGAGATGCTCCGGCTGGACGGACCGGGACGGTTCCTCGCACCGGTCGACTACTCGTGCATGGGCTACGCCGTGCCGGCCGCGATCGGTGCGGCGCTGGCCGTGCCGGAGCGACCGGTGGTGGCGCTCGCGGGCGATGGCGCGTTCCTCATGACCGGCCTGGAGCTGCTGACCGCCGCCAGCTACGGCATCCCGGTGGCGATCTTCGTGCTGCGCGATGGCGAGCTGGCGCAGATCGCGCAGTTCCAGGAAACGGCGCTGAACCGGAAGAGCGCGAGCGCCGTTCACGACTACGACCTGGCCGCGCTGTGCGCCGCGCTCGGCGTCGACTGCCTGCACCTGAGCAGTGATGGCGCGGTCGATGGCGTGCTGGATGTCGTGCAGAGCACGCTGCGCGATGGCCGGCCGGTGGTCGTCGACGTCGCGATCGACTACGCGCACCGGACGTGGTTCACGCGCGGCGTGGTGCGTACGAACCTGGGCCGCCTGCCGTGGACGGATCGACTCCGTTTCATCGGGCGGGCGATCGGACGTCGCGTGATCGCGCCGGCACGCGGACGGGCATCGTCATGAGTGTGACACACCCCGCGCCCGGCGGGACGGCCGCGCCGGTGCCCGACATCCGCTGGACGCCGCGTGTCGACGGTGCGGCGCTGCGCCGCCTCGCGGCGCGCGTCGGCACGGCTGCCGAGCGCCCCGGTCACATCGTGTGCTCGCCGTTCACGGGCGAGCCGATCGGCACGGTACCGCACTGCACGGCCGACGATGTCGCCGCAGCGGTGTCGCGCGCGAGGTCGGTACAGCGCGCATGGCGGCAGACGTCGTTCGCGCAGCGACGGCGTATCTTCCTCCGCTTCCACGACCTCGTGCTGGAGCGGCAGGAGCTCCTCATCGACGTGCTTCAGCTCGAAGCCGGCAAGGCGCGCCGGGACGCGTTCGACGAGATCGCCGACCTGGTCAACGTCACCCGCTACTATGCGCGCAACGCGCGCCGGCACCTGCGGCCGCAACGTCGCGCGGGTCTCATCCCGCTCATCACGCGAACACGCGAGTACCGCCATCCCGTCGGCGTCGTCGGCATCGTGGCGCCCTGGAACTACCCGCTCACGATCCCGATCAGCGACGCCGTGCCGGCGCTGCTCGCGGGCAACGCGGTCATCATCAAGCCCTCGGACCTGACGCCGTTCAGCGCGCTCGCCGCGCTCGAGCTGCTCGACGAGGCCGGCCTGCCGCACGGGCTGCTCCAGGCAGTCACGGCGCCCGGCGCCGAGATCGGCAGCGCACTGATCGACCACGTGGACTGCATCGCGTTCACGGGCAGCAGCGAGACCGGCCGGAAAGTCGCGGCCCGGGCCGGTGCACGGCTCATCGACTTCTCGCTCGAGCTCGGCGGCAAGAACTGCATGATCGTCCTCGAGGATGCGCACCTCGGCCGCGCCGTGAGCGGCGCAGTCCGCAACGCGTTCGCCAGCGCCGGGCAGCTGTGCATGTCCGCAGAGCGCATCTACATTCACGCCGCCCTCTACGACCGCTTCGTCGCCGCGTTCGTCGAGCAGACCGCGAGGCTCAGGCTCGGCACGCGCTTCGACTACGGCGCCGACGTCGGCTGCCTCGCCAGCGAGGAGCAGGTGCGGAAGGTGGAGCGTCACATCCGGGATGCGCTCGCGAAGGGCGCCACTCTGCTCGCGGGCGGGCGGCGCCGCCCCGAGCTGGGACCGTCCTTCTTCGAGCCGACCGTGCTCGCGGGTGTCACCGACGACATGGACGTCGCCGCGGAGGAGACGTTCGGACCCGTCGTCACGCTCTACCGCTTCGACGATCCCGCCGACGCCATCGCACACGCCAACGCGACGCCCTACGGCCTCAATGCCTCGATCTGGTCGCGCCGGCCCCGCGCCGCCCGCAAGCTGGCGCTCCGGCTCGACGTCGGAACCGTCAGCATCAACGACTCGTTCACGGCCACGTGGGGATCCGTGGACGCCCCGCTCGGCGGGTTCAAGGCATCCGGCATGGGCCGCCGCCACGGCGCCGAGGGCATCCGCCGGTTCACGGAAGCGCAGACCGTGGCGATCCAGTACCTGGCGCCGATCGCGCCGCCACCCGGCTTCGGTGAGCGACGCTTCACCCGCCTCGTGAGCACGTATATGAAGTTGCGGCGACGGTTGCCCGGCAGTCGCTGAGCTCACGGACGAAGCGTCGACCGGCGGACGGCCAACCGAATTGGCGGACCTGGCTCCAAAATCCGGTTACGGCTCGTCCGGAAAGGCGATGTCCACAGGATCGAGACCGATTCAGAAAGGGAAGGCCAGCCGGCTGTGCGCTCTGACCGAAGGATGGCGTTCAGGCCGGGGCGAAACCATGGCCGGATGGAGCAAACCGTAAAGTGAAGGGTGGTCCGCGTCAGATGGCGTGGCCGAGGGCCTGCTCGAAGCGCGCGCGGTACGTACGACTCAGCCGCAGTCGCGTGCCGTCGTGCAGGGTGACGGAATAGTCACCGTGGAAATACGGCTCGAGCTCCTTCACGCGGCTCAGCCGGATGAGGCTGGAGCGGTGGATACGGATGAACTCGGCGGGGTCGAGGCGGCTCTCGAGCGAGGCCATGCTGCCGCGCACGTAGTGGACGGTGGTGCCGGCGTGCACCTCGAGGTAGTCGTCCGCGGCTCCGACCCAGTCGATGTCGGCGACCTCGACGACCGTGACCTTTCCGGCCGTGCGCGCGATGAGACGGGAGAGCCAGGGCTGCGCGCCGTCCGGCGCTGCCGCCGCGTAGAACTGGGCGAGCGCGCGCATGCTCGTTTCCGTGAGGAGCGCGGCGCGGGACTCGTGGAGCCGGTTGCGGACGCGCTGGACGGCGGAGCGGAAGCGGGACTCGTCGATCGGCTTCAGCACGTAGTCGAGCGCGTGATGCTCGAACGCGGCGATGGCGTAGTCGTCATGTGCGGTGACCAGGACGACGGCGCGCACGGTGCCGGTGCCGAGTGCCTCCAGCACTTCGATGCCGGTTGCGCCGGGCATGTGGACGTCGAGGAAGAGCACGTCGGGCGAGTGCTCACGCACCACCTCGACGGTGTCCGGTCCGTTGGCGGCCTGGGCGACGATGGTGATGTCCGGCTCGCGTGCGAGCAGCCGGACGAGCAGCCGCCGGGCGAGCGGCTCGTCATCGGCGACAATGGCCCGGATCGGCTCAGCCTGCGGGGGCATGCTGTGCCGTCGAGGGGAATGTCGACCAGGGGAGGCGGATGAGAACGCGCGTCCCCTTCGGCTCGCCGGACACGATCGTGAAGCTCTGCCGGCCGGGATAGCAGCGCTCCAGTCGTTCCCGCGTGTTCGTCAGCCCGGTCCGCTCGCCGTAGACGCGCGGCATGCCGACGCCGTCATCCCGCACCTCCAGCGCCAGCCAGCTGTCCACCTGCCGGGCGGTGATGCACACG
>DASUSS010000122.1:0-7882 GCA_036374995.1 Longimicrobiales bacterium
ACCTCCTCGCACACGACCTGGACCGAGCGCGCGAGATCCATCTCGCGCTGCGTCAGCTTCGACTCGGGCCTGCGCGGCGGCCCGCCGAACAGGCGGTCGAAGCCGCCGTTCGTCATCGTGAGGCCGCCGAGGTAGTTGAAGTATGACTGGTTCATGCGGAAGGACCCGTCGTCGCGCAGCTCCATGAGCTCCGACAGGATCGCATCGACATAGCGCGGCTCGCCGTACGGCGCGAGCCCCATCACCTTGTACTCGCCGGAATTGACCTTGAACCCCGTGAAGTACGTGAACGCGGAGTAGAGCAGGCCGAGCGAGTCGGGCCAGTGCAGCTCCTTCAGGATCTCGAAGTCGGAGCCTGTGCCGTGTGCGATCGACGCGGTCGCCCACTCGCCGACGCCGTCCATCGTGAGGATGGCGGCCTCGTCGAACGGCGAGGGCAGGAAGGCGCTGGCGGCGTGCGATTCGTGATGCTCCGCGTACAGCACCGGCCCGTCGTACTCGAGCGCCGTGTGGATCTGGCGGTCGATGAAGACCTTCTCCTTCGCCCACAGCGGGCCCGCCCGCAGGAACTGACGGAAGCCGCGCGGCGCGATTCCGAGATAGGTCTCGAGGATGCGCTCGAACTTGAGCAGCGGCTTGTCGTAGAAGCCGACGCACTCCAGGTCGGCCGCGCGGATACCCGCCTCACCGAGACAGTACTCGACGGCACGGTGCGGGAACGTCGCGTCACCCTTCCGCCGCGTGAACCGCTCTTCCTGTGCGGCCGCGATGATCCGGCCGTCGCCCAGCAGAGCGGCGGCGCTGTCGTGATAGTACGCCGACACGCCGAGGATGTAGCGCATGCGCCGGGACGTCCCGGGCCGCTACTGCGCTTCCGGGCGCAGCTGCACGAGCGCCGGCCCGGCCGGAACCGCATCCGGCTCCTCGTCCGCCGCCGCACCGTTTCCGCCGCCGTTCAGTACCGGCAGCGGCGGATACTGGACACGCTGGTCCTCCGGCAGCGGCTTCGCGCGCTGCCAGACCTTGCCGCCCACCATCGCCTTCACCAGCTGCGTCGGCTGATACGTGATGCTCGACCACATGAACACCTCGGTCGTGCAGAAGCAGTCCTTCCGCGCGATCGACTCCCGCAGCGCGTTCGCCTCCGGCGAGCCCCAGATCTCCCAGAACGGCTTCTCCCGCAGGTTGCCCAGCGGCTTGTGCATCTCGCACACGCTCACGTCGCCGTTCGCGTACACGACCGCACTGATCCGGCCCGCCTTGCACGGCACCACCTGCCGCTGCTCCTTGATCGTCTTCACCTTCGCCCACTGGAGCATTGGCTCCACGATCGCGCCGTAGCGACCCACCTCGCGCGGCGACCACAGCTGCCGGATGTACTCGTACAGATCCTCGTACTGCTTCAGGCTCGGTCCCTGGAGCGTCGGGTTCTTACGGTCGCCCCGGATGATGGCCAGATTGTGATGGTCCATCTGCGGGCAGCGGTCGTACAGGAACGTCGTGAGCTGCTTGATCTCCTCCATGTTGACGTCCGTCGCCGTCGAGATGCAGTGGATCCGCAGCCGCGGATCCTTCTTCTGCAGCTCCGCCAGCGCGTCGTACGTCTCCATCGCCTTCGCGAACGCGTTCTTCGTGACCCGGAACGTGTCGTGGAACTCCGGCATACCGTCCAGCGAAATCTCCGCCACGAACAGGTCCAGCGAGGGCTCCTCGAGCACGCCCTCGATCGCCTTGATCGTCTTCGCCGTGAAGTAGCCGTTCGTCGGCACGTAGATCTGCCGCACGCCGTTGTGCGTGATGAACTGACGGCAGATCTCCGAAAACTCCTTGCGGATGAACGGCTCGCCGCCCGACAGGTTCAGGTTCTCGATCTGCCCCAGCGAGCGCGACAGCTCGAAGATCTCCTCCTTCGTCAGGTCGTTCTTCTGGTTCAGTGCGCGCCAGTAGAAGCAGTGGTCGCACTTCATGTTGCACACGGAGTTGATGAACAGCACGAGGAAGGGCGGGCTCGGCAGCTCCCCGTAATTCTTCATCGTGATGCGCGCGTGTCGCCTGATCCGTTCAGCGGTGTTCATCATCCGTTTTTCTCCTGTGGGTATCGCGCCGGTCGGCGGGACACAGGCAGTCGAGCAACTCATGTGCCCTGCTCCGGCGGGCTCCGGATCGGCTGGCGGCGGATCACCTTAGCTGTTGTCGCGGAGCGATTTACGCTGGTTGCTCTCGACCGGTTGCGCCCCCGCACGGCGGGGGTGCGAGCCCCCCGAAGCGCACGATTCGACAGGCAGGTGAGGCGTCCATGCCACAGCGGCCGGCCCGGGGTCCGGGGCGGGCCGCCATCACCCGACTTGGCACCGGCGTTGCCTGATTCCATCTTCGAGTCCGGCACGGGGTCGTCGGGCCGCCGGAGTCGCTCCACATGAACCAGGGAACCGATGCCCACACCCGTCGGACATTCGCTCGCCGCTCTCGCCATCCACCTGACAACTCCGAACCGACCGCTGCGGCAGCAATGGGTGCCGGCGCTGATCCTCGTGGTGCTGGCGAATCTACCGGACATCGACTTCCTGCCGGGTTACCTCGCGGGCGAGCCGCGGCTCTATCACTGGGGACCCACCCACAGCTTCGCCGCCGCGCTGATCGCCGGCCTGCTGGCCGGCCTGGTCGCCCGCCGCCTGACGGGCCGCTTCCTGCCGATGGCGCTGCTCGGCGGAGCCGCGTACGCGTCGCACGTCTGCCTGGACCTGCTGCTCGGGCCGGGCGTGCTCCTGCGATCGATGGGCCTCCAGGTGTTCTGGCCGTTCAGCACCGAGCCTCACATGGCCCCGTGGTCCGTGTTCCGCGCGTTCCCGTCGAGCATCGACGAGCTCGGTCCGATCCGCGCACTGTTCACCAGCGGCGTGCTGCCGCTGATGGCACGGGAAGTGACAATTCTGCTGCCCGTGTGCCTCGTCGCATGGATCGGACGACGGCTCTACCGCAGGGACGCAGCACCGGAAGCGCCCGATCGTACGAGCGCGCTGGCCCGAACTGCGCCGGCCGACTGCCAGAGCTCCTGACGCGCACGTGACGCGATACACGGCACAGGATGTTGCGCTGTCGCAACAGTCGCCCCCGGAGGCGTGTGGCGCCAGGCGTCCGACCCGCCGGCGGTACGGTTGCCGCGCATCGGCCGTGGGGGCTGGCCGCCCATGGATACGGACATCTCGAGCAAAGTGAGCCGAAGCAGGTAGTGGTGCGGACAGGTCTCGATACCGGAGCGTCGACGGGGGTGCGGGCGCGGAGCGGATCCGCGCGCGGAGCCGCCGCGGACGGTTCGCCGCGAACGGCGGGCGGGGGTTGGCCGCCGGCCGTGGCGCTGCGCGCGGCCGCGGTTCTGGCTGCGGGCGCGATCGTCGCGTTCGGCCTGATGCACCCCGGTTTCCGCAGGGAAACCGGCGCCCTGAACGCGCTGTTCTGCGTTCCGCTGGCGGCATCGGCGGCCATTCTGCTGCTCGGTGCGGCGGCGCGGACGGTGTGGGCGCGCGCGGCAGGGTGGCTGGCGCTGGCGATTGCAGGTCAGGCGGCGGCGCTCCAGCTGGTGAACGCGGGCACGGCGCTGGGCTACCAGCACTACCCACCGCCGGCGGCGCTGCTGGCCCGCGCGGACATGCCGGCGCTGATCGTCCTGGCGGTCCAGGCGGCCATCGTGATGATCGCGGGCGGTGGCCGGCTGCGCGGCTGGCTCCGGGCGCTGTGGAACGGGCTGGGCGCGGGGCGGATGCTGCTGGTCGCCGCCGCGTTCGTGCTGTCCAGCGCCGCGCTGTCCGCGAACGTCGTGACGTACGGCGCGGAGCTGATCTTCGCGAGCGCGGTCCAGGCCGTGAATCTGGCGACGGTCGCGCTCGCGGCCGCCGCGCTGCCCACCGACGCACTCGCGCGGCTGGGCCGCGGCTTCGATCGGGTGCTGGGCAGTGCGGCCGGCGTACCTCGGCCGGGCGGCGTGGACCGGTTCGCGCTGGTCGCCGCGAGCGGGACGTTCGTGGTGTGCGCGCTGCTGGCGTGGTTCGTCTACCAGGCGCACCCGCACGTCCCCGATGAGGTGGTCTACCTGTATCACGCGCGCTACTTCGCGAACGGCATGCTGTCGATGCCGTTGCCGCCCGTTCCCGAGGCGTTCAATCTCGATCTCATGACGTACGAGGCGACGCGGTGGTACTCGCCGGTGCCGCCCGGGTGGCCGGCGGCGCTCGCGATCGGTGCGTTCTTCGGCGTGCCCTGGCTGGTGAGCCCGGTGCTGAACGGGCTGAACGTGCTGCTCGCGTACGCCCTGCTGCGCGATGTCCTCGACCTGCGAACCGCGCGCATTGCGACGCTGCTCCTGTGCGTCTCGCCGTGGTTCGTGTTCATGGGCATGAACTTCATGACGCACACGTTCACGCTGACGTGCGGCCTCGGCGCGGCAGTGGCGGTCGCGCGGCTGCGGCGCGGCGGCTCCATCGCGTGGGCGGTTCCCGGCGGCATAGGGATCGGCGTGATGGGCATGATCCGGCCGCTGGAGGGACTCACCGCCGCAGTGCTGCTCGGGTTCTGGGGACTCGGCCGGTGGCCGTGGTCGGGGCGTCAGCTGGGCCGTGTCGCCGCGCTGGCCGCCGTCGCGATTGCCGCGGGAGCGACGACGTTGCCGTACAACGCGCATCTCGCGGGCGATGCGTTCACGTTCCCGCTGATGGCCTACACGGACGCCGTCTACGGTCCGGGCTCGAACGCGCTGGGGTTCGGCCCGGAGCGCGGCCTCGGCTGGTCGGGACTCGACCCGTTCCCCGGACACGGCCTGCCGGATGTCGTGGTGAATGCGGCGCTGAACACGTACAGCGTCAACGTGGAGCTGCTCGGGTGGAGCATCGGTGCGGTGCTGCCGCTCGCACTGCTGCTCGTGCTCGCTGGCCGCACCTCGCGCGCCGACCGGTGGCTGCTTGCGGCCATCGCGGCGGTGGTGGGAGTGCACTCGCTGTACTGGTTCAGCGGTGGGCCGGATTTCGGAGCACGCTACTGGTATCTGATCCTCGTGCCGTGCATCGCGCTCGTGGCGCGTGCGCCCGCCGTGCTGGCGCAGCGGTTCGACACCGATCTGCGGCCGGCGCACCGTTCGACGCTGCACGACCGGCTGCTGGCCGGCATGCTCGCGCTGTCCCTGAGCGCGCTGATCTGCTTCTTCCCCTGGCGCGCCCTCGACAAGTACTACCACTACCGCAACATGCGGCCGGATGTGAGGCAGCTCGCAGCGGCGCACGACTTCGGCCGCAGCATCGTGCTCGTGCGCGGCGCCCGGCGGGTCGAGTACGCCTCGGCGGCGATCTACAACCCGCTCGATCTCCAGGCCGATGCTCCCGTCTACATCTGGGATCGCGATCCGCGCATCACGCGCGACGCATTGCTCGCGTACGAGGACCGGCCCGTATGGATCCTCGACGGACCGACCGCGACGGGCGGCGGGTTCCGCGTGGTCGCCGGGCCGCTCCGTGCCCGCGATCTGATCGAAGAGCTACGGCAGGGACCGTGATGGTGTGCAAACGTTTTTTCATCCTGGAGCGCGCGTGAACAAGCTCAGTGTTCTGGTTCCCGTCTACAACGAAGCGAGGACGATCTCCGAGCTTCTCCGCAGGGTGCTCGCCGCGCCCGTGCCGATCGCGAAGGAGGTCCTGGTCTGTGACGACGGCTCGACGGACGGCACGCGGGAGATCCTGACGAGTCTGCCGCCGCACCCGGATCTGCGGATCGTGTTCATGGACGAGAACGTGGGCCGCGGCGGCGTGCTGAAGCATCTGCTGCCGCAGGCGACGGGCGACATCATCATCCATCAGGACGCCGACCTGGAGTACGATCCGGCCGCGTACGGCACGCTGCTGGAGCCGATCCTCGCCGGCGAGGCCGATGTGGTGTATGGCAGCAGGTTCAAGGGCGAGATCCGGAAGATGCGTGCGGTGAACAATCTCGGTAACCGCGTGATGTCCGCGATGGCGCGGCTGCTCTACGGCATCGAGCTGACGGACCTCATGACCTGCTACAAGATGTACCGGGCCGATCTGCTCCGCGGCGTCACGATTCACGCGAACGGATTCAACTTCGAGGCGGAGTTCACGGCGAAGCTCGCGCGCCGGGGTGCGCGCTTCCGTGAAGTGCCGATCAGCTTCGTGGGCCGCACGCACGCGGAGGGCAAGAAGATCCGTGCGGGCGACGCGATCCATGTGATCCAGAAGCTGATCAGCTGCCGGCTCAGCGCGTCTCCGGGTGTGGAGTGATCGGAATGAGCGACAAGCTGGTCGGTGTGATCCTGGCGGCAGGGAAGGGCGCACGGCTCCGTCCGTTCTCGGAGACCATGCCGAAGCCGATCCTGCCGATCTGCAACGAGCCGCTGCTCGGGTTTCAGCTGCGGCTGCTGAAGAGCTACGGCGTGCACGAGGTGATCATCGTGATCGGCCACCTCGGCTACACGATCGTCGATGCGCTCGGCGACGGCAGCCGCTGGGGCGTCACGATCCGGTACGTGGAGCAGCGGGAGACACTGGGACTGGCGCACGCGCTGGGCAAGCTGGAGCGCTTCATCGACTCGCCGTTCATGCTGCTGCTCGGTGACATCTACCTGATCACCGATGACCTCCGGCCGATGATCGACAAGGTGCTGGCCGGCGAGATCAACGGCTGCCTCGCGAGCAAGCCGGAGCCGGACCCGGAGATGATCCGCCGCAACTTCGCGATCGTGGCGGACGAGGACGGCCAGGTGCGGCGCGTGATCGAGAAGCCGAGCTACGTGCGCAGCTCGATCAAGGGCTGCGGCCTCTACGTGTTCGACCAGCACATCTTCGACGCGATCCGGCGGACGCCGCGCACGGCGATGCGGGACGAGTACGAGATCACGGACAGCATCCAGATCATGATCGATGACGGCCAGCGGGTCTTCCACAGTCCGGTCGTGCGCGAGGACATGAACCTCACGTTCCCGGACGACCTGCTTCACGTCAACCTGATGGAAGTGCGGAAGCGCGGCCTGTCGCAGCTCGTGAGCGATGGGGTCGACGTACCGGCCGGCTCCGACCTCACCGGCAGCGTCATTGGCGCCGGAGTCACGTTCGCGCACCCCGTGCGACTCACGAACAGTCTCGTGTTCGCCGGCGAGCGGCTCGACCACCGGACGGATCACGACCACGTGATCGCGCACGCGGCGACGCTCATCCAGTGCCGCGAGCCGGTCTGAGGGAGCGCCTGTGAGAGAGAATGTGGCGTTGCGGCGCGCGCTCGTGACCGGAGGAGCGGGGTTCATCGGCTCGCGCGTCGTCCGGGACCTGCTGGCGCGCGGGATGGAAGTGACCGTGCTGGACGATCTGTCCACCGGCAGGCGCGAGGCGGTGCCCGCCGGAGCGGGGCTCGTGGAGGGCGACGTGCGCAGCGAGGCGGACGTCCGGGCCGGGCTCGACGGTGCGGACGCCGTATTCCACCTCGCCGCGAAGGTGTCGGTCCGCGACAGCTTCGACCGCTTCTACGAGGACGCGGACACGAACATCCTCGGCACGGCCAACGTGCTCCGGTGCCTGGAGCCCGGTGTCGTGCGCCGTTTCGTGCTCGCCTCGAGCATGGCGGTCTACGACGAGTCGGGTCCCGGGCGCACCGTGAGCGAGGATCATCCGTGCCGGCCGCTGTCGCCGTACGGCGTGGGGAAGCGCACGGCCGAGCAGCTCGCGGAGCAGGTTCTCGCGCACAAGCACATCGACTTCACCACGCTCCGGTACTTCAACACGTTCGGGCCCGGCCAGCGTTTCACGCCGTACGTCGGCGTGATCACGATCTTCATCAACCGGCTGCTGGCCGGCGAGGCGCCGGTCGTGTTCGGTGACGGGATGCAGCGCCG
>DASUSS010000123.1:0-2206 GCA_036374995.1 Longimicrobiales bacterium
TGCAGGTGCTGACTGCGGAGACGCGCGCGCCGCTGGCCGGCGCGTTCGTGACGATTCTCGACGGGCACGGTGCCGTGGTGCGCAGCGGTCTGACGAACGAATCCGGCACTGCGCTGTTCGTCATGTCGATCGCCGGCCGGACACGGGTACAGGCGGAGCTGATCGGGCGCGCGACACGGGCGAGCCCACTGCTCGCTCTGCACGGCGGCCGCACGGAGCACGTGCGGCTGCTGCTCCCGCTGCACGCGGTGTCGCTCGATGCGATCCGGGTCGAGGCGGAGGAGCAGTGCCGCATCAGACCGGACCACGCGGAAGGGATCGCCCGGGTGTGGGAGTCGGTACGCACGTCGCTGCGCGTGCAGGCGTGGACGGAGCAGCAGGCGCGGTATCGTCTGGAGATCTCTTCGTACGAGCGCGATCTGGATGCGGCCGGCCGCACGGTCGAGCGCGAGAGCCGGCGCACGCGGAGCCGTGTGACGCGCACGCCGTTCCGGAGCGTACCGCCCGCCGAGCTCGCGTCCGGCTTCGTGCGCTCGCTGCCGGATGGCGGCCACGAATGGCTCGGTGCCGACGCGGCGCTGCTGCTGTCCGATGAGTTCCTGAACTCGCACTGCTTCGGCCTCGCGCGCTCGCCCGCGCGCGCCGCGTCGATCGGTCTGACGTTCGCGCCGGCGGATGCGGCGCGGCCCGACATTGCGGGCACGCTCTGGCTCGACGACCGGTCGGGCCGGCTCGAGGTGCTCGAGTACCGCTACACGGCCGTGCCGCAGGAGGAAGCGCGCGGCCTCGCGGGTGGACGTGCGGAATTCGAGGCGCTGCCCGACGGCTCGTGGATCATCCGCAGCTGGTGGATCCGCGCGCCCGTGCTCGCGCGCGACCCCGGCATGGCCCGCGCGGGCGATGCCGGCATCCGCGTCGTCGGCGTGCGCGAGACGGGCGGCGAGGTCGTGAGCATCACGTCGCTCGCCAACGCTCCGATCCGCGAAGTGCAGCGCGGCACGGTTGCGGGGATTGTCTGGGACAGCACGCGCGCCGCGCCGCTCGCCGACGCCACCGTCTACCTCGGCGGCACCGCACACGCGGGGACCACGGACGCGACTGGCCGCTTCGAGCTGCGCGGACTCGCGCCGGGCGTGTTCACTGCCGGGTTCACGCATCCGCGGCTCGACGAGCTCGGGATCGAGCCGGCTGTTACGGAAGTCGAGGTGAGCGCCGGTGACACAGCGGAGCTGCGGCTCGCGATCCCGTCCCTGGCGACGATCCTGGTGGCCCGCTGTCGAGCGGAAGCGGACTCCGGCACGGCCGTGGTATCGGGGATCGTGAGCGATCGCAGACGCGGTGGACCGGTCCCCGGCGCCACCGTGCGCGTGCAGTGGCAGCAGGTCGAGCGGATGCAGCCGGTCGTGCAAGCGCGCGATCGGTGGTTCGAGGTCCGTACCGACACCGCCGGCCGCTACATCGCATGCGGCGTCCCGGTCGATGAGGTCGTCACGATCCGCGCATCGCTGCTCGCCCGCAGCGGCGCCGCGGCACAGGTGTCGTTTGCCCGGCCTGAGCACGGGACCGTGAACCTGACGGTGGAACTCCCGGTTGCTGGAGCAGCAGCGACGGTTACTGCCGGAGAGCGCAGCGGGAGTCAGGGCGTGCAGGGCATCCTGACCGATCACGAGTCCGGCGGTCCGGTGCGCGCCGCCGCGGTAACCATCCGCAACTCGGTGGGCGATATGGTCGGCGATGCCATCACCGACGACCGCGGCTTCTTCCGCGTCCATGCGCCGCTTCCCGGCAGGTACGTCCTGTCGGCCGACGCACTCGGCTATCGACCGCTCCCGGGCGAGGCCCTCGAGATCGCGCGCGGCCGCCTCGCGATCCTCGAGAAGAGAACGCCACGGCGGACGAGCGACGTCCTGTTGGGCGTTCCCGGTATACTCACGGCCGAACCGGCAAACGTGATCGGCGGTCGTGCCATCTATTTCCGCGGCGGTATCCGCAGTGCGTTCAGCATTACTCTCAGACCGAACGACGTCTGCTGGCCGATGGTCTACATTGACCGGCAGCTCGTTTCGACGGGCGGCCTTCCGGCGGCGGGTGGTGAACCGGCTGTGCTTGATGATCTTGTACCTGCGGCTGTGGTTCAGGCGATCGAGGTCTACCGCTCTCCCGCGGAGGTCCCCTCCGAGTTCAATGGACCGAACGCCGGCTGCGG
>DASUSS010000124.1:0-14100 GCA_036374995.1 Longimicrobiales bacterium
CGAGCATCATCGTCCCATCGCATCCGTTGACGGACCTCGCACTCGCCCGCCGTCTCGAGCGCACCGAAGCAGAATCCAGTGCGGCATTCGTGGAGGCGCGCGCGCAACTCGACCCGCACATCGGCGCCACGTGGACGGACGTGGGTGGCGTCTACGCGATGTTCGACGGTCCGCAGTCGCCCATCACGCAGACGTTCGGACTCGGACTCTTCGACGAGCTGGGTGAGGCGGAGTTCGGGGAGCTGGAGGCCTTCTTCGAAGACCGCGGCGCGCCGGTCTGCCACGAGGTGAGTCCGCTGATTCCGGCACCCGTGCTCGAGCTGCTCAACACGCGCGGCTATCAGCCAATCGAATTCTCATCCGTGCTGGTTCGTCCCACCGACGCCGCGTCAGACATGTCGCCGAACGGGGTATCGGTTCGCCGCATCGGCGCGTCCGAGATCGATCTGTGGTCGCGCGTGTCCGCAACGGGGTGGAGCAGCGAATCCCCGGAACTGGCGGATGTCGTCGCGGGCTTCGGCCAGGTCATCGGCCGGGCGCGGGGTGCACACTGCTTCCTGGCATACCGGGAGGAACGACCGATCGCGGCCGCGGGCCTGCTCCTGAACACGGATGTCGCTCTGCTTGCCGGGGCCAGCACGATTCCGGACGGTCGGAGACAGGGAGCGCAGCGCGCGCTGCTCGACGCGCGGCTGCGGTATGCCGCCGCACAGGGAGTGCAACTCGCCATGATGGTAGCGCTGCCGGGCAGCGGCTCACAGCGCAATGCAGAGCGTCACGGCTTCCGAGTCGTCTATACACGCACGAAGTGGCAATTGCGTCACTAGCGGGAGGTCCAGCATGGCGGAGCAGGAGACCGTTCGACATTACGACGCCCAGTACGGCCAGTTTGCATCCGGACTCTACACCGAGATCCGAACGGCTGCGTTCGGCGGGGATATCGGGCAGAACGGCTGGGTCACGGCGGGCGAGCACGACCTGTTCATCCGCTGGCTGGATCTGGATGCTGCATCGCATCTCCTGGATGTTGCCTGCGGGTCGGGACGGACGACGCTCCGTATCGCGCGCGTAACGGGCTGCAGCGTGCAGGGCATCGACATCCACCCGGCGGCCATCGCGGCTGCGACGGAGGCAGCCCGGGATGAGAGTCTGAGCGAACGTGCCGGGTTCGACGTGGTCGACGCCAGTCAGCGCCTCCCGTTTCCGGACGCCAGCTTCGATGGCCTGATCTGCACGGACGCCCTGAACCACCTGCCCGATCGTCCAGCGGTATTCCGCGAGTGGGCCCGTGTCCTCCGTCCCGGCGGCCGGCTGGTCTTCACCGACCCGATCGTGGTCACCGGCGCTCTGACGAACGCCGAGATCGCGGTGCGCGCATCGATCGGCTTCTTCGTGTTCGTTCCCCCGGGTCTGGACGAGCAAATGCTGCGCGAGTCCGGATTCGAGACGACCGATGTCGTCGACCGGACGGAGAACATGGCGGAATCGGCGCGCCGCTGGCACGACGCGAGAGCGGTCCGGTCGGTGGACCTGCGCCGGATCGAAGGTGACGCCACATTCGATGGCCAGCAGACATTTCTACAGGTGGCGGCGCGGCTCGCAGCGGAGCGCCGACTGTCACGCATGGCGTACCGCGCGGTTCGCAGCGAGCTCTCCGGTGCGCCGTCGGCCGCTCGCACGCATCGGGCCGTGCGTTCGTGAGGCTCGAACGGGCGCGCGTGTGAAGGAGCCATGAACGAACGGCTCATTGTTGAACTCATTCCGGGAAGGGCAATGCTCCGGCCTGACTCCGACATCGCCGTGACACTCGAGCCGGGATCCGGCGACGACGTGGGTTCCATTGTCCTGGCCGGCCTTCGCGCCTACAACCGTCAGCGGGCAGAGGCTCCGGATTTCCGGCCTCTCGTGCTCGCTGCCCGCGAGGGTGGCAGCGTGATTGGCGGTCTGGTCGGCGAAACGGGCTGGAGGTGGCTATACGTCGACCTCCTGTGGATATCCGATGCTTATCGGGGCGGGGGACTGGGACGACGACTTCTTCGCGCGGCCGAGGATGAGGCGTTGCGCCGGGGGATGCGGCACGCGTATCTGGATACCTTCGATTTCCAGGCGCGAGGGTTCTACGAAAAGTCGGGCTACGAGCTTTTCGGGACACTGGAGGACTACCCGCCCGGACACACGCGATTCTACCTGCGCAAGGATCTCGGCGATACACCCGATCAATCAAGGAAAGGGTGACGTCGCGGGATGGGACACCATAGCGGTGTGGCACAGCGGCACAGGGCCGCCGCTCCTCCCGGTGCACGGTGCAACAGCTGACGACACGACGACATGGCAGTTCGTGTCATCCGCGCTCGAGCAGCGGAACTCTTCGTGATTGAAGTCATCCGATTTCTGACCGGACCATCCGAGGACGTGTGATGATCGACGAATCGACTTCCATCGGCGGCACGCTCGACCATGCAGTCCGAGTCCATGTCTTCGGCCGGGCCGCCGCGACAGGCTCCGTGCCGCAGGCGCGCCAGATCGCCGATGCCCTGGGAGTAGCGGCGGCGGACGTGCGAGGAGCGCTCGAGCGCCTGGCTGCGGGGAAGGCCCTCATCCTTGCGCCGAACAATGGCGACATCTGGGCGGCGAATCCGTTCTGCGCGGTTCCGTCCGGATTCCGCGTCGAGGCGAACGGGACGCGCTACTGGGGAATCTGCATCTGGGATGCGCTGGGAATCGTGGCTGCCATCCAGGCGACGGACGCGACGGTTCGTGCACCGTGCGGCGCGTGTGGCGACGTGCTCGAACTGGAGTTCAGGGATGGAGCCCTGACACGATCCGAGGGCATGATCCATTTCGCGGTGCCCGCTCGACACTGGTGGGAGAACATCGGCTTTGCCTGAAGCACGATGCTCATCTTCCGGTCGGAAGAACACATTGATCGCTGGTGCGCCGCACGTGACCTCGCACGAGGCGCCGTGCTGACGCCGGACACGGCGTGGGACCTGGCGCGCGCCTGGTACCGGGAGAAGGTGCATCCGCACTGGCGGCGTCATACGCCGGAGGAGACGGAGGGGCTGTTCCAGAGTCTGGGTCTGACGGATCCGTTCTGGAGGCTCCGCTGAGTCCCGACGCCGGCTGCAACCGGTGATGTGATGTTGGAAAATCCTGTGCCGAGAGCCGGTCGATGGTTGCTGCAGCTGACCGTCGTTCTGCTGGCCGCATGCGCCTCGCGGAGTGAGATTCGCCCCGAGCCGGATGATGCCGCCGGCGTGTGGCACGGCGAGGCGCGCACGGGTACGGCCACGCTGCCCTTGACGATCGTGATCGATCGCCAGCCGGCCGGATGGCCCGGTACCGTGGACGTGCCGAGCCAGTACGCGCTCCACTATCCGCTGACGAACCTGCTCGTGGACTCCGTCACCGTGGCTCGCGGCGCGACCCGCGGCGAACTGGGTGGCCGACATGATCTCGTGGGCAGCCAGACAGCGGTAACCGAGCGGGCCGGCTCGTAGAGAAACGCAAGTGTGTCGTGCAGGGGCGAAATGTCGAAACCACCTCCCTCGATCGCCGCGACCAGTACGCTGGCCATGCTCCGGACGGCGGAGTCGCGCGGCATCGAGACCGCGGACCTGCTGGTTGCGGTGGGGCTCACGCGCGAATCGCTGGAGGATCCGGACTCGCGCATACCCGGTCCGACCGTGCTGGGGATCTGGAATGCGCTGCGCGAGCGGACAGCCGACCCGGCGCTCCAGCTCGCCGCGCCGACCAGTCTCCCGTTCGGCGCGTACCGCATCATCGACTATCTCGTGGGCGCTTCTGCCACAGTCGGTGAGGGCATCAGTCGGTTCGCGCGTTTCTTCAGTCTGATCGCCGACGCCGTCGTCCTCAGCGTGAACGGTACGGACGACGAGCACTGCCTCAGTCTGGGGACGGCGTCCGGCGGCCCGATCGCTCCGGTGTACGTGGACTACGTCTTTGCCGCGCTGGTCAGCCGCATCCGCATGCGTATCCGTTCCAACCTGGAGGTGCGTCGGGTCGAGCTACGCCAATCCGAGCCACGCGCGTCCGCGGTGTACGGCGAGGTCTTCCGTGCGCCCGTCCGGTTCGGTGCCGGGGCGGACCGCCTGTGCTTCAGCGGGGAGGAGTGGGACTCACCGATGGAGAGCGCGGACGCGACGCTCGCCCGTCTCCTGGAGGAGCACGCGAGGATCCTCGCCCGCCGGATCCCGCACGCCGCGGCGGGCTTCAGGGCGGAGGTGCAGAAGACGATCGCGGCCGCTCCTCTCGAACGCGGCTCGGCCGAGGACGTAGCGCGCGCGCTTCACGTCAGCGTGCGGACCCTGCAGCGGAAACTGGTAGCGACCGGAACGACGTTCAGGGAGGTTTCCGACACCGTCCGGGGTCAGCTGGCCGAGGAATACCTGACTGACCCCGGAGTGTCGATCGCGGAGGTTGCGTTCCTGCTCGGCTTCAGCGACCAGAGCAGCTTCAACCGGGCGTTCCGGCGCTGGACCGGGGAGTCGCCGGGGCGGTGGCGTCGTCGTCGAGTGCCGACCGGCACGAGGTCACAGGCGCGGTCAGCGGGCGATGTCGACTGAGCGGGCGGGCCGTCCCCGTTCTGTGCCTGAGCGGCCGGGCGCGACCGGGATGAACGTGTTCCAGAACAATGGTGTGTCGGCCGCGCAGAGCATGCCGCATTATCGTACACACGTCGTGCCCCGGTATCCATCGAGCGATCCGGGGCGATGCTTCCAGGAGACCGACTTCGAGATCACGCCCGTGGAGGAGCTGCTGCGTCTCGCGGACGAGCTCCCGTAGCCGGTCACCGGAGCACCGAGCCGTCGTTTCGTCCCGTACCCGAGGAGACCACATGGCAAAGAGAAGGCAGACATTCGAGCGTGCCGCGCGGAAGCGGAAAGCATCGCAGCGCGCCAGGGCGGCCCTGAAGGCGCAGTCGAGCCAACGCGAGGAACCGCCCCGTCGAGCCGCCAAACGGGCGAAGCGGCAAACCGACTGATCGACAGCCGATACTCTTCAACGGAGGTGGCCATGGAGCTGGGCGCGTTCTCGATCAGCCTGGCGGTCAAGGACCTTGCAGCGTCGCGGCAGTTCTACGAGAAGTTCGGCTTCACGGTGTTCGCCGGAGATGCGACGCAGAACTACCTCATGCTGAAGAACGGCGATCACGTCATCGGCCTCTTCCAGGGCATGTTCGAAAGGAATATCCTCACGTTCAACCCGGGGTGGGACAGCAACGCGAAGCGGCTGAGCAGCTTCGTGGATGTGCGCGAGATCCAGCGCGAGGTGAAGTCGCGAGGCGTGACGCTGGTGACCGAGGCGGATGAAAGCACGACGGGGCCGGCGAGCTTCATTGCCGTGGATCCGGATGGCAACCCCATCCTCGTCGATCAGCACGTCTGACGCGCGTTCGAAGACAGCTGGATTCGGCGAGCTGGTCCCTGCGGCTCGCGAATGATTCTGCAAGACCGGATGGCTGACGTGCGGATCGCCGTAATCTCCGACATCCACGGCAACACCATCGCTCTCGATGCGGTGCTGGCCGATGCTCGATCACAGGGTGTCGACCAATACTGGTTCCTCGGTGACCACGTGGCCATCGGCCCGGAACCCGTAGCCGTCCTGGATCGCATCGCAGCGCTCCGGGATGCCCGGCATATCCGCGGGAATACGGACCGCTACGTGGTCACGGGCGAGGGTCCGCCGCCGTCGCTGGATGCCGTGCGCGCCAACCCTGCTCTGATCCCGACC
The DNA here is from genome assembly GCA_036374995.1 of Longimicrobiales bacterium. Classification (GTDB taxonomy): domain Bacteria; phylum Gemmatimonadota; class Gemmatimonadetes; order Longimicrobiales; family RSA9; genus SH-MAG3. The sequence goes on from DASUSS010000124.1 coordinate 5,758, forward strand.
TACACCCTGATCGCGGCATCGTTCGCGTGGACGCGCGGCTACGTCACGGCGCGGGGGTGGTTCGAGTGGCTGGAGAAGCTGCCTCTGGACATTCGTCTGACGGCTCCCGATGGCACGCGCGTGCTGGCCGTTCATGCGTCGCCCGGTACGGATGACGGCGAGGGCGTTCACCCGGGGCGCGCGAGCTCGGAGATCGGCGCCCTGATCACCGGTGCGGATGCCGACCTCGTGCTCGTGGGGCACACTCACGAGCCGATGGTGCGTCGCGTCGACGATGTCCTGGTGGTCAACGCCGGCAGCGTGAGCAACCCGAGAGCGCCGGACCTGCGAGCCTGCTACGTGGTGCTGGAATCCACGCTCGCAGGGACGCGCGTGCAGCATCGTCGTGTGGCGTATGATCACGACGCATTCACGGAGACCGTGCGCCGCTCCAGACATCCGGCGCGGGAGTTCATCCTCGGGTTTCAGCGCGGCGAGCACATGTGCCGGGCGCCTCACCGTGATCAACCGGCGCTGACGCCGGGCGAGAGCATCCGGCCCCGAGCCGCGTCGCGATGATCCCCACCGCTCACCTGTTCCGCCCGCTCGGCCAGGAGCTCATCCGGCTGTTGCGGAGCCTCGATGCGGACGCGTGGACGCGCCCGACCTCGGCGCCGCGATGGGCGGTCAGAGACGTCGTCGCGCATCTCCTCGATGTAGACCTGAGGCGGTTGTCCGCGGCGCGCGACGGATGGCTGCCGCCGCCGCCCGAGGAACCGATCGGCAGCGATGGCGACCTGGTGCACTACCTCGATCGCCTGAATGCCGAGTGGGTTGCGGCCGCGCGTCGGCTGAGTCCCCGCGTGCTGACCGATCACCTGGCCGCGACCTGCGAGTCGGTTGCGGACGTGATGGAGGCGGCAGACCCGGAGTCCGAGGCGACGTTCCCGGTCGCATGGACCGGCCAGACGTCCTCCCCGATGTGGCTGGACATCGGCAGGGAATACACGGAGCGCTGGCACCATCAGGATCAGATTCGTGAAGCCGCGGGTGCCGCCCCGCTCGGCGACCGTCGCTGGCTGCTGCCCGTGCTCGAGATATCCCTGCTGGCGCTGCCGCACGCGTATCGTTCGATTGTGGCGGCGGAGGGCACGCGCGTGGCGTTGCACGTGGCTGGTAGTGCCGGCGGAGACTGGTATCTCGAGTGCGGCGCGCGCTGGCGCGTCGTCCGCGGCGAGACGCACCGTGCCGAGGCCCGGATCGACGTCGCCGACCTGGATCTCGCCCGCATCCTGATGCACCGGATGCCGACTGCCCGGATCCGATCCGTTCTGAGCGTCGATGGCGCGGAGGAGCTCATCGAGCCGCTCGTCACCGCTCGCGCCGTGATGGTCTGATCAAAGTGATGACGCGTCGCGGCCGCGGACGCGCGGGAGGTGCAGAAACGGGATGAGCAGCAAGGGCATCATCGGGCTGTACGAGCGGCGTGCGCGGGAGTACGATCGGGATCGGGGCCGGTCGCTCCAGGAGCGACACTGGCTCGATCGGTTCCTGGAGCACGTCCGGCCCGCGGGGACGGTTCTGGACCTGGGTTGCGGCATGGGCGATCCCATCGCACGCTACCTGCTCGACCGGGGCTACCATGTGCTCGGCGTGGACACGTCGGCGACGCTGGTGGAGATGGCCCGCACGCGGTTGCCGGGGGCCGAATGGCTGGTGGCCGACATGCGCCGGCTGCATCTCGACCGGCGTTTCGATGGCATCATTGCGTGGGACAGCTTCTTCCATCTGGACCTGGACGATCAGCGCGCGATGTTCGCCCGCTTTGCCGCCCACGCGGAAGACGGTGCGCCGCTGATGTTCACGAGCGGATCGTCGGAAGGCGTGGCCATCGGATCGTACCACGGCGAGCCGCTGTATCACGCGAGTCTGAGTCCGGGCGAGTACCGGGATCTGCTCGCGAGGAACGGCTTCGCTGTCCGTGCGCACCGGATCGACGATCCCGAGTGCGGTGATCATACCGTGTGGCTCGCGATCCGCCGCGGTGAGACGCCGGACGGTTGAGCGGCGCGATGTACGAGCGAAGGGTTCGCGCGCGACGCTGGCTGTGACGACGGTGAGTCACACACTCAACGGAGCGATCATCATGTTACGGAAGAGCATCGTCGAGGCGATCGGAACGTTCTTCCTGGTCCTCACCGTGGGTCAGGTCGTGATCGAGCCGGGCGCCGGCAACTTCGCGCCCCTCGCCATCGGCTCCGTGCTCATGGTCATGATCTTCGCCGGCGGGCACATTTCCGGCGGGCACTACAATCCGGCGGTCACTCTGGGCGTGTTCCTGCGCGGCCGAGCGGACCGCACGGACCTCATCGCGTACTGGATCGCGCAGACGCTCGGCGCCGTCGTCGCCGTGCTCGCGGTGCGCGCGCTCAAGGGCGCGTTCGACGTGACGCCGCTGGATCCGAACGTGCCCGCGGCGCTGCTCGCCGAGTTCCTGTTCACGTTCGCTCTCGTGTACGTGGTGCTGAACGTGGCGACAGCGCGTGGCAATGAAGGGAATTCGCACTACGGGCTGGCGATCGGTTTCACGGTCATGGTTGGCGCGTACGCGGTGGGCGGCATCTCCGGCGGTGCGTTCAATCCGGCGGTCGCCGTCGGCATCACGCTGCTGGGTATCTCGTCGTGGGGCAATCTGTGGCTCTACCTGGTTGCGAATCTCCTCGGTGGCGCGGCAGCCGGAGTGGTATTCAATGCGCTGGACCTCGGGTCCGACAAGCCGACGGCAGCGACGGCGGCCGAGCAGGCGGGGCTCCGTTCGCCCGCCGACGCCGGCGCCGACTGAGCCGTCACGGCTTGACCGGGCAACATCGGGATCATTGCTCGAGGCGCTGCGCATCGTGCAGGTCTCGAGCGAACGGTTCACGAAGGGAGTGGGGATGCGAAAGAGCAGGAGCACCGTAGTCGCGGCCTTCGCCGCGACGGCGATCGCCTGGCCGGCAGCGGCACAGGAGCCGAACTTCGGCCGCGCGCTCGCGCTGACTGAGACGGAGCTGTTCATCGGTCAGCCGGTGAACTGGTACGGCCCCGGCGTGGTCTACACATACCGGCTCGACGCAGCAGGTGCGTGGCGGGAGGCAGCGCGGCTCGTGGCGTCGGACTCGTCGCGCATGGACGATTTCGGACGCTCACTCGCCGTCTCCGGGAACACGCTGATCGTCGGTGCACCGCGCAAGCGCGACGGTTCCGGCGTTGCGTACGTGTTCGAGCGCGCATCGGCTACCACGGAGTGGAGGCAGGCGGGCATCATCGAGCCGCCGGATGCGGGCGACCACTCGGAGTACGCCGTCTCGCTCGTGCTCGCGGACGGCGACCTTCTCATCGGCGCGCCGGCCGCGGACTCGACCGGCGTCGTGTACCACTACCGTCGTCAGGGCGGAACGTGGGCGGTCCACGACGTGATCCGTCCTGCGCGGGAGGAGGGCGCAGCCGGCTTCGGTCGTGCGCTGAGCCGGCAGGGCGAATGGCTGCTCGTGGGTGCGCCGGCCGCGGATTCCGCGAGCGGTCGCGTGTTCGTGTTCAGGAGGCAGGCGAACGGGAAGTGGGGAGAGGCTCAGGCCGTGACACTGCCGCGTGCGGAAGCCGCGGCAGGAGCGCGCGCCGGCTCGGCGGTGCTGCTCGATGGCGACCGGGCGTACGTCGGTGCGCCGGGCGTCTCGACCGTGTTCGTGCTCGCGCGCACTGCCGCGGGGTCGTGGACTCCTGCCGGTGGCCTGCATCCGTTCGATGCGGGACGCGGCGCGCAGTTCGGCCACGCCATTGCCGTCGTTGCGGGCGAGGTATGGGTGGGCGCGCCGGGCGTGAACGCGGCCAGCGGCCGCGTCTACCGCTTCGTCCGTGGTGCGGCGGGCGACTGGCGAAGCGCGATACGCCTGGATGCCGATTCGGCGGATGGCACATCGTGGCCGTTCACGTTCGGCTACGCCATCGCCTCGGCGGGCGATCGCGCGGTCGTCGGCATGCCGCAGCGCGACTTCGGCGAGGGTCGCGTGCTGACACTCGCGCGGAACGGGAGCGCGTGGCAGACGGGACAGCTGCTGGAGGGGCAGATCTTCTCCATCGGTCGCTCGCTCCGGCCGGGAGCCCGCTGCGACGGAGGCCGGATGGGCGAGTTCCCGTGCACGAACATCGAGCTGGTCGCGCACATGCCCGTCAGCGCGCTGGGCGGCGAGCGCGGTGTGTGGGTGAACGACGTGTGGGGCTGGACCGATCCGGAGACGGGCAGGGACTACGCGCTCGTTGCGCGGCGTGACGGTGCGGCGTTCGTCGATGTCACCGAACCGTCATCGCCGCGGCTGATCGGCAGTCTGCCGCGGACGCAGGGCTCGCCTCCGTCGGTGTGGCGCGACATCAAGGTGCTGAACGACCACGCGTACATCGTAGCGGACGGTGCAGGCGCGCACGGCATGCAGGTATTCGACCTGACGCGCCTGCGCGCTGTGACCGACACGCCCGCCGTGTTCGCGGCCGACACCACTTACGACGAAGTGTACAGCGCCCACAACGTCGTAGCCGACACGTCCGCAGGGTTCCTGTACGTCGTGGGCGCGAACAGCGGTGGCGAGACGTGCGGCGGCGGTCTGCACATGGTCGATGCACGGGATCCGCAGCGCCCGGTCTTCGCCGGCTGCTACAACGACCGTGCAGGCGCAAACCGGCGGGGATACACGCACGACGCGCAGTGCGTGACGTACCGCGGGCCGGACGCGCGGTATCACGGTCGGGAGATCTGCGTGGGGTCGAACGAGGCGGAGATCAACATTGCCGATGTGACGGACAAGTCGAGTCCCGTGACGGTCGGTCGCAACAGCTATCCGAACGTCGCGTATGCGCACCAGGGCTGGTTCGACGACGAGCAGCGGTACTTCTACATGAACGACGAGCTGGACGAGCTGGCGGGGACCGTTGCGGGCACGCGTACAATCGTCTGGGATCTGACGGAGCTGGACGACCCGATCGTCGCGCGCGAATACATCGGCCCGGTCCGTTCCTCGGATCACAACCTGTTCGTGAAGGGCGACCGCGTGTACGAGTCGAACTACGGCAGCGGACTGCGCGTGCTCGACATCAGCGACCGCACGAACCCGAGGGAAATCGGGTTCTTCGACAGCGCGCCGTACAACGACGACGGTCCGGGTCACAGCGCGACGCAGAGCGGGGCCTGGAGCAACTACCCGTTCTTCGAGAGCGGGATCATCGTGTTCACGAGTGTGCGCGAAGGCCTGTTCATCGTCCGCGTAGTGGATCCGGTGCCGATCAGCTGACCGGCGGCTTACACCCTCAACGGGTCAATGTCCGGATGACGCCATACGAACACGTCGTCGTCGTGATGTCCATCATCGTAGGGCTCGCGGTGACACAGCTGCTCAAGGGCGTCGCACAGCTCTATCGCACGAGGAAGATCGTCCGTACCTACTGGCTGCACTCTGCGTGGGTCGCCGTGCTGGTAGTCTTCAGCTTTCTCCTGTGGTGGACGTTCTGGAACTACCGCACCATCGAGGATTGGAACTTCTTCCGCTTCGTGCTCTATCTCAGTCCCACGATTGTCTTCTATCTGCTCACCGCGATTGCATTTCCGGATCCGTCCGCTGCGGCTGCCGATCTGAGGGACCACTACTACTCGAACCGGACCGGGTTCTTCGGAACGTTCGCGCTGTACGGGTTGCTTGCGGGAGTGACGGCCATCGTAGTGCGTGGGTTGCCTCTGCAGGACCTCTCCAATCTGTTCCGACTGGTGATGGTCGGGTTGCTGCTCGTAGCCATGCGGAGCGCGCGCGAGCGCGTGCACGCGGCCGTGCTCGTGGTCTGCGTGGCGCTGCTGCTCGTGTACATTCTCAGCTTCCAGCTCCGGCTCGCCTGAACGGATGACGGACCACGACCCGATGAGAGCGAACATGGGCGCGGCCGGATTCGAGCCACTCTCGACATACCGGGAGTATCCGCCGGACGAGATGGAGGCCCGTGCGCGGGCGTTCGCCGCCGAGATGGCGCGGCGGCGGACGACGCGGCACTTCAGTGATCGCGCGGTGCCGCGCTCCGTGATCGAGCACTGTGTGCGTGCGGCCGGCAGCGCGCCGAGCGGTGCGCATCAGCAGCCGTGGCATTTCGTGGTCGTGAGCGATGCGGCCCTGAAGGCCAGGATCCGCGCCGCGGCCGAGGCGGCGGAGCGTAAGTTCTACGCTTCCGCGCCTGCGGAATGGCTCGACGCTCTCGCGCCGCTGGGCACCGACGCGGTGAAGGCGTATCTGGAAGATGCTCCGTATCTGATCGCCGTTTTCGCCCAGCGTTACGGAGTCTGTGCGGACGGCACCGTGCGCAAGCACTACTACGTGAGCGAGTCGGTCGGCATCGCCGCCGGTTTCCTGATTGCCGCCCTGCACCATGCCGGGCTCGCGACGCTCACGCACACGCCGAGCCCGATGACGTTTCTGAGCCGTGTCCTCGATCGGCCCGAGAACGAGAAACCGATGATGCTGATCGTGACGGGATATCCCGCGCCGGACGCGCGCGTCCCGCGACTGACGCGCAAGTCACTGGACGCGATCGCCACGTTTCGATGATGGGCGGGGAATGGGTTCCCGGGGGTCGCGTCATGATCGCGGGTGGCACCGGGTTCCTCGGCCTGAGCCTCGCGCGGCACCTGACGGAAACGGGGTGCGAAGTCGTTCTGCTCTCGCGGCACGAGCCGGCGGCCGGGGGACCGTGGCGGCATGCACGCTGGGACGCCAGCACGCCGGGCGACTGGGTGCGTCATCTCGATGGCGCGAGCGCGCTGGTGAATCTGGCCGGGCGTTCGGTCGACTGCGTGAAGACGCCCGACCACTGCGACGAGATTCTGCGCTCGCGCGTCGAGTCGACGCGCGCGCTGGGGCGCGCCCTGCGATCCGTCGACAGACCACCTGCGGTATGGGTTCAGATGAGCACGGCGCACCGCTACGGCGACCCGCCCGTAGTCCGGTGTGACGAGGATGCGGCGTTCGGTTACGGTCTCGCTCCGTTCGTGGGGCAGGCGTGGGAAGACGCGTACGCGGATGCCGTGCCGGACGGCGTGCGGCAGGTGGTGCTGCGGACGAGCTTCGTGCTCGGGCGCGACGGCGGCGCGCTGCGCCGGCTCGCACGCGTGACGCGCTGGGGACTGGGCGGCCGTGTCGGCAGCGGGCGACAGGGCATCAGCTGGATCCACGAGCGCGACATGAACCGGCTGTTCGCCCGTGCCATGACCGACGAGCGCATGCGTGGCGCGTATATCGCCACCGCGCCGAATCCGGTCTCCAACGCCGAGTTCATGCGTGCGCTGCGGGCCGCGCTCGGAGCGCCGATCGGCCTGCCGACGCAGGAGTGGATGATCCGGTTGGCGGCGCCGCTGCTGCGGACGGACCCCGAGCTGGCGCTCTACGGCCGCTACTGCGTGTCACGGCGGCTGCGCGAGGAAGGTTTCGAGTTCGTGTTTTCCGATGTGCAGTCCGCCCTCTACGATCTCTACCATTCCCGATCAGGCACATGAACGGGACAGGACTCATGAGCTTTCAGCTGTCCGAGGCGATGGCCGTGCTCGAACGCACGCCGTCCGTGTTCCGCGCGCTGCTCGAGGGGCTGCCGGACGGCTGGACGAGCGTCGATGAAGGTCCGGACACGTTCACGCCGCTCGACAACGTGGGCCACCTGATCCACGCGGAGCGCACGGACTGGATTCCACGTGCCCGGATCATCCTCGCCCAGGGCGCGAGCCGGCGATTCGAGCCGTTCGATCGTTTCGCGCACATCCGTGAGATCGAGGGCCGGAGCGTGGATGAGCTTCTCGATGTCCTCGCGCGTCTGCGGGCGGAGAACCTCGCCACGCTGCGCGACTGGAAGCTGTCCGATCGCGAGCTCGCGCTCCAGGGCGAGCATCCCGCACTGGCGACGGTCACGCTGGCCCAGCTTCTGTCGGCGTGGGTGGCGCACGATCTCGGACATATCGCGCAGACGGTACGCGTGATGGCGAAGCGGTACCGCGACGCCGTCGGCCCCTGGCGGGCGTACCTGCCGATCCTGGATCGCTGACCGCAGGGCGCGGAGCGGAGAACCGCCGTCGCGGTTCTAGCGTGTCGATCTCGCCGCAGCCCGTTCGACCCAACTGCGGCGGGGAACGACGCGACCCGTACAGAACGGGCACCCGCTCGAAATCGGAATCCGGAGGATACACGGCATGCGGTTCATGACACTGGTGAAGTGCGCGGAGAGCTCGGCCCCGATGCCGCAGGCGTTCCTGGACGCCATGGAGAAGGCACGCGAGGAGGCGAACCGGACCGGCAAGCTGATCGCCAC
>DASUSS010000125.1:0-19245 GCA_036374995.1 Longimicrobiales bacterium
ACGCACCGGTCGATCCGCTCGTACACCATCTCGAAAACGATCTCCGCCTGATCGAACGGATCGCGCACCGTCCGCATGTCGATCGGGAACGGATCCAGATCGCCCAGCACGAGAACACCACCGGAGCGACCGAAACGCCGCCACAACTCCCGCGCCTGACTCCGATCCATCACGATGATCAGCTCCGCCGTCGACACCAGCTCCGCCGTCACCAGCTGCGAGCGATGGTCCTCCAGATTCAGACCGCGCCGCTGCGCCACACGCCTTCCCGTCTCGGGCACGCTCCGGCCGGGACCGATGAATCCCGCGGATTCGATCCGGATCCCGCTCCCGGTCAGCCGCCGAAGCGCTGCCGCCGCATACGGGCTGCGACAGATGTTGCCCAGACAGACCACCAGCACGAGCCGGACACCACCCAGCTCCTTCACCGCCGCCGTGCTCCGCATCCGCCGCAGCGGATGCAGCACGCGATCCGGCGCGTGCCGAAGCGCACGCGCGATCTCGCGCATTCTTCTGCCGAAAACCTCGAGCCGCCGTGACATGTCCATCCGGGGTCTGGTGTTGCTTCTGTCCTACAGAAAGGGCCGGCCGAGTCCTGAACCACGACCGTTCCGGGCGGGGAGATGCGCCGCCACGGGCGCCGTCCTGCAAGAAGCGGAGACACTGCGAGAGACCTCGCCATTGCGCGAATTCCCGCACACGTTGGAAGCGATGACGCGCCGCTGCGCGTATGAGATGGCGCGCTGCGGCACGTCTGATCGGGCTCGAGCGGCGCGTGACCGCCGTCGGACGCTGTAGCGTGGGCGCCACACCTCCCGCGCGCGGACACGGAGGACGGAAAGCGGGGACGCCGTACATAACTCGTTGCGGGAACACGTCTTGACTCGGATGCCCACGGGTACCGGCGCAGGGCACATTCTCTGCTCCCCCAAGCGCGCGCTTCCGGACAGGACAGCCGGCTGCTTGTCAGAAAATCGGGGAAAGGGTTGATGAAGCGACTGTGTCGTCGCCAGGTGCTGCCGGGCCTACTCGCAGCCGCCTTGTCGGTCGTGCTGTGCCTGCCGGTAGCGGCACAGAATCCTGCAACGGGCAGTCTGGCGGGTGTCGTGGTGGACGCCGCGGGCCTGCCCCTGTCGGACGCGCTGGTCACGATCACGGAAATCGAGACGGGCGAGGTGCGCAGTCTCTCGACGGACCACACGGGGACGTTCCGGTTCCTGTTCCTGTTCGCGGGGACGTACGAGCTGCGGGTGGAGCGGCTCAGCTACGTGCCGAAGCGGGTGACGGGTATCCGCGTGCGGCCGGGACCGGAGATCCGGGTCCATGCGGAGCTCATGGCGCTCGGCTCGGTCAGCGGTCTGGATGAGGAGGTGTCGCGGGCGGCGGCCCGGAGCGGTGGTGGGGCGGGACGGAGTCAGTGGCTGGCGGATCGTGCGGCGGATGTGTGGCCGCTGCCGACGCGTCGGATCGGTGAGCTGGGCCGGCTGTCGTCGCAGGCGACGGATGACCTGGTGATCGAGGGTCTGCCCGCGTGGCTGTCGGCGACCGTCGTCGATGGGATTCCGTTCCGTGCGGCGGGTCATCCGCTGCTGCGTCGCGCGTGGAGCGACGGGACGGCCTTCTCATCCTCGTTCACGGGCGCGGCCGAGCTGGTGACGAATGGAGTGGATGTGCAGTGGGGCGGTGCCGCGGGTAGTTACCTGGCGGCACATACGCAGCGCGGCTCGAGTCGCGTGGGACTGGATGCCCGCGCGGGCTGGACGACCGAGCCCGAATCCGACGCCGCATCGAGCGACGAGCTGAACGGGCAGGGGAGCGCGGTACTGCGTGCACCGCTGGGCGAGAGCGCGCGAATGAGCGCGGGTGTGGACGTTCGCAGTCTCGGACTGTCGAATGGCGAAGCGTGGCCCTCGACGCCGGAGGTGGACGCGCTCATCGCCGAGGTCGCGACTCGCGGCGTTGACGTGGATCGGCCGCTCGGCCTCTCGCGTGACCAGGGCATCTCGGCCTTCTCCCGGTTCGACTGGTCCGTTGCACCGGAGCACCGCTGGACGGCCGGCGTGCACTTCGCCTCGCAGTCGGCGATTCCCGGGCTGGACCCGCGCACGCTGGTGACGCGCGAGCTGGAGGGGACGGATCTGGTCGCCGGCATGAGCCTGCTCTCGACGTTCGGCCCGCGCGTCGGCAACGACGTGCGCATCTCGTTCACTTCCTCCACACGCACCTCTGAGGCGAGCGACGTGCCGACGACCGTGCTGGCCGGCGATGCGATCGCGTTCGGCGGGCCGACGCATTCGTCCAGAAACGACGAGAAGCGGCTGCTGCTGAACGATGCACTCCACATTGCGCGGAGCGATCACTCCCTCCAGATCGGGGCGGGTGCGAGTCTGAGTCGGCTCGAGTACGATGCCCGGCCCGATACGGCGGGCGAGTTCTTCTACGGCAGTGTCGCCGATTTCACGACGGACACGGGCGTGCTGGTGCGCACGCGGACGGCCGCCCGCTCGGTGGACTGGACGACTCTCGGGCTGACCGGCTTCGCGCGCGACCTGTGGAGCGCGGGCGAGGGCGTGGAAGTGCTGGTCGGCTTCCGCATCGACACGGAGTCGCTTCCGGTCGATGACATCCGGCTCGACAGCGAATGGCAGCGTCTCTCGGGACTGGCGAACAACGCGCCGGAGAAGATGCAGCTGAAGCCGGCCGGGAGAGTGGGAGTCACGTGGGACGTGGCAGGCGACAGGACGTGGGTGTTGCAGCTCGGTGCCGCGATCGATTACGACCGTGTCGACCCACTGCTGATCGCGCGCTGGATCACCGATGACGGTACCGCGAGCACCGGCCGCACGGCGGGCGGTCTGTCGTGGCCGGACGATCCCGGCACGGGTGCAACGCTGCCGCGACTGACGCTGCTCTCGACCGGCTTCGCGGCGCCGCGCACGGGACGGCTGAGCGCGGGCGTGACGCACCGGCTGGGCGAAGGCACGACGCTGAACCTGTCGGGCACGGTGCGGCGCACCGACCGCCTGCCGCGCACGGTCGACATGAATCTGCTTCCGCTGCCGGCATTCACCGATCAGTTCGGCGGTCCCGTGTTCGGCACGCCCGTCCAGGTGGGCGGCGTGCTGACCGTGCAGCCGGGCACCGGTCGTCGGTTCGATACCTATGATGTGGTCGCTCGCGCGGTCTCCGATGGCTGGTCCGATCACTGGGGTCTGACGGTGGGGCTCGAGCACGAGCTGCAGCGCGGCCTGGGCGTCCTGGCCCGCTACACGTTCGGGCACACGGAGGACAACTGGTTTGCCGGAGCTCACGGCGGCTGGACGGTCCCGGTGCCGCACGGCGTACCCGGTTCCGGCGAGTGGGCCGAAGGCACGTCGGATTTCGACGTGCCCCATCGCGCCGTGGCCGGCGCAGTGTATGACGCGGGTCTCGCGCAGCTCTCGCTGCTGTACCGCGTTCAGTCCGAGCGGCCGTTCACGCCGGGCTTCCGGTACGGCGTCGACGCGAACGCCGACGGCGTTCCGGGCAACGAGCCGGCGTTCGTCGACGCGGCGCTGCCCGGCATGGATGCGCTGCTCGACGCGTGGCCGTGCCTCAGGGAGTCGATCGGAAGCGTGGTGGAGCGGAACGGATGCCGCGGCAGTCTCCTGCACACGCTCGACATGTCCGTGACGGCGCGGCTGATCCGCACCGGCGGCTTCACGGCGGCGCTGATCCTCGACGCGTTCGATCTGCTGGACGCCGAGCGGGACATTCCGGATGCCGCGCTGTACCTCGTCGACCCGAACGGGACACTCGCGATCGACACCGTCGCCCGCACGGTGGATCTGCCCCTGCTCGTCAACCCGAACTTCGGCAAGCCGCTCGCGCGCCCGGAACCCGGCCGCAGACTGCGTGTCGCCCTTTCGCTCAAGTGGTAGGCAGGACTATGCGTCAGGCTCTGATTCTTGCACTCCTCGCCGGCCTGGTGCTGGCATGCGACAACGGTCCGACCGATATCGATGATGAGGGCGTCGTCGTGGGGATCGCCTACGTCGATCACGACGGCGGCGGCACTCTTACGGTTGCGGATGCTCCCGTTGCCGGTGTTGTGGCATCGCTGCTGCTCGATGCCACCGGGGACGTGATCGCGTCGGCCACGTCGAAGGACGACGGATCCTTCACCATGACCGGCGTTCCCGCGGGCCGTTATCGGTTGACTGCCACGCGCGGCACTGCGGGTGACACGCTCGACGTGCTCCACGTGGATCCTACCGCGTTCACGGTCGCAGTCGGCGATACCGCAGTGCGGCTCGTGCGGCTCGGCTATTCGATCGCCTCGGCCGCGGCGGTCCGGCTCATGCCATCGAACCGCCGCGTCACGGTGAACGCGATCGCGCTCAACGGCTGGGCGACGTTCGGCGATTCGACGCTTCACGTGCAGGACGCTACGGGCGCGCTGCGCGCCGTGCGCGTCCCGCCCACGCAGGTGTCCGCCGGCGACAGCGTACAGCTCGTCGGGACGACGGGACTGGGTCCGGAAAACCGGCTGGCCCTCGTACAGACCACGGTGCACGTGATCTCCGCAGCGCGCGGACTCCCGCCGATCGATCTCGTCACGACGGGCGAAGCGGCCACAGCCGATGGCGGCACGCGCGCCGATGGACAGGTACGGGTCGCCGGCGCGGCCGTGATCGACACCGCACGCGTGGCCGGCGACCTGCTGCTCACGGTGGATGATGGATCCGGGCCGCTCGTCGTCGTGCTCGACAGGAGCATCCAGTTCGATCCGGCGCAGTACGTCCCAGGAGCGACGTTCGACGGCGCGGGCGTTCTCGCACCGGCACCGACCGGCTCGGCGTGGCGACTGAAGCCGCGCGAGCGCAACGAGGTCACGATCTCCTTCCCGACAGTGCTGGTGTCCGCCGCGCGGGCCATGGAAGTCGGCCGTCGCGTCGCCGTCGAGGGTATTGCGCTGACGGGGTGGGCGACGTTCGGCGACTCGACCGTGCATCTGCTCGACCCGACCGGATCGATCCGCGCGGTACGCGTCACGGGCAATGTCGCGGCCGGCGACAGCGTGCGGCTGCTCGGCACGATCGACGTGCGCGACGGTCAGCCCGTCCTGTCGTCGGCCTCCGCGACCGTGCTCGATGCCGGTGTCGGCGTGCCGCAGCCGGACTCCGTACCCACCAGCACGGCGCGCAGCGCGGCCGGGGGCACGCGTGACGCCGGACAGGTCCGCGTGGGCGGCACCGTCACCGGCTCGCAGACGCTCCCCTCCGGCGATCTGCTCCTCACCGTGAACGACGGCTCGGGGCCGCTGGATGTGGTGTTCGATGTCAGTGTCAGCCGGAACCCGGGACCCTATGTGCCGGGCGCGCTGCTGCGCGCGGCCGGCGTGCTCGTGCCGACCGGCAGCGGCACCTGGCAGCTGAAGCCGCGCGGACCCGCGGACGCCACTGCGACCTATCCTACGCTGACCGTCGCGCAGGCCCGGGCCGCACCCGTCGGCCAGAGCGCCTACATCGTGGGGATCGCGCTCAACGGCTGGGCCACGTTCGGCGACTCCACCGTCCACCTGCGCGATGGCACCGGCGCGATCCGGACACTCCGAATGCCCTCGGCCACTGTCTTCGCCGGCGACAGCATTCAGATCCTGGGCACCGCGGACGTGCGGAACGGGCAGCCGGTCATGAGAGCGCTCAGCGTGGCCGTCCTGCTGACCGGCGTCGGCACCGGTGCGCCCGACTCGATGACCACCCAGACCGCCGCCACCGCCGGGGCCGGAGCCCGCGACGCGGACCAGGCCGCCGTATCCGGAACCATCAGCAGCATCGTGACGGAAGCCGGAACGGCGGACCTCCTGCTCACGATCAACGACGGCTCCGGCAACCTGGTCGTGCGGCTGGACAGGGACGTCTTCCCGGCCGGCGCCTGGATGGCCGGCGACTCGATTCGCGCCCGCGGCCTCCTGGTTCCGAATGCCGCCGGCACCGCCTGGCAGCTCAAGCCGAGAACGGTGTCGGAGGTCGTGAAGAACTGACCGCGGCCCGTCCGGGCGAGTGTGGCGCAGCCGCACGCGGACGCCGCCGCAACGGGCGGTCCGCAACGGATGTTGCGCAATCGCATCGTAGACCACGAGGTTGCCCGCACGCGTCTGCGGCCGGAACGACAGGCGCCGGAAGGACTTCTTTGCCTGCCACCCTCACGCCCTTGCGTGGCAGGATACGTGCACTACGCCGACGCGGGTTTCCGGCCCGGCGTCGAGGAGACCGGGCCGCATGTCGAATGTGATCCTGGGCAGTGCCGCGGGGGCGAAGGCCGCCACCCGCGCGCAACGCGTTCCGGCCGGCCTGTTCCTGGCGCTCGGACTCGCCATCACCGCGGTCGGCTTCATCGATCTCGGGTTCGCCTGGTTCCCCTGGCGCTTCGGGAACGGCGAATGGGAGTTCGGCACGGTCAGCCGGACGTTCGACAGCCTGGCGCTCGTCAGCGTCGGCATCGGCCTGGTGGCGGCCGCGGCGGTCTCGAGACCGTCCCGGTGGTTGATCGGCACCGTGGCCGCCGTCGCGACGATCGTGCTGCTGGGTCTGCTGGGAAGTATATTGATCTACGCGCTGAACCTGCCCGTCGCGCTCAGGGCGGTTCCGGCCGGGGCAAGCGGTGCGCTCCAGCGCGCAGTCATGAGGACGAGCGGGTTCATGCTCGTCTACGTTGCGTTCTACACCTGGTTGACGGTTTACGGCTGGCGGTCGTTCCGCCTTTCACGGGAATAGTCGAGCGGTCTGGTGAAAAAGATCCTGTTGACATCGATGCTCGCAGCGGGACTGCTGCCGGCTGCCGGATACGCGGATACGATCTGCGCGCCCGACAACAACACGGCTCCGGTCTCGTTCTATGCATGCGCCAGCGTTTCCGTGAGCTGGAACGACGTAACGAAGTCGATCGTCCTGTCCGTCCAGAACGCGGATGCGTGGGACGCCACCGGGAGCAGCGTGGTTGGCGGGTACCGCCTGGTCGGCATCGGTCTCATCGGCAGCCCATCACTGCTGAGCTATGTGACGGGTCTCAGCGCCGTGAGCTGGAACGGCAGCGTCTATCGCTACGCGAATCCGGAATCCTACTGGACGTATGCCACGTCGATCGCCGGGAACGGGAGTGGCAACGGCATCATCACGGTCAATGCCGGCGGCGTCACGACGACGGGCAGCAACACGGAGGTGCAGGAGGGCGGCATCATCGGCTGCCAGCCCGCCGGCTCGTCGCAGAAGGCGTACTTCCAGACGTGCGCGCCGACGTATGCCGGAGCGGTGACGTTCACGTTCGCGACGCAGAACTTTACCCAGGCAATGTTCGATGGCACGCAGTTCGGCTATGGAATGCGCGGCGTCGCGGGCGTCAATGGCAGCTCCTTCAAGTGTGACGATGACGCGACGGCCGGCCTGGCGCCGTGTGCACCGCCGAGCACCGTTCCCGAGCCGGTCACCATGATTCTGCTCGGAACCGGACTGCTCGGTGTGGGCGGCGCCGCACGTCGGCGTCGCGCAGCACAGCGTACGGCGTAGCAGGCAACGCGAATCTCGAGGGACCCTGCTGCGGCATCGCGGCGGGGTCCTTTTTTTGTCCGGCGCGATGGTGGCGTTCAGCTTCTCAGACGTTGCCGCGCGACCTCCACGGCAGCGGCGATGACTTCGGCTTCGTCACACACCTCCACCTTCCGCTCGTGCATGAGCACCCGACCGTCGCAGATCGTCGTGTGCACGTGTGCGTCGCCGGCGGCGTAGACCAGAGCGGAAACCGGATCGTGCACCGGCTGGGTGGAGGGTGCGGAGAAGTCCATCAGGACCAGGTCCGCAGGCGCGCCCGACACGAGCCCGCCGGGGCCGAGCCGGAACGCTTCGGACGCGGCCGTTGTGGCCATCTCCAGCGCCTGTGATGCCGGCAGCTCGGTCGCGTCGCTCTCGCGGTGCTTCTGGAGCAGTGCGGCCAGCTTCATCGCCTCGAGCATGCTGAGCGTGTTGTTCGACGCCGCGCCGTCCGTGCCGAGACACACGCGGATGCCGGCCGCGCGCGCGGCGCGGTACGGGAAGATGCCGCCGGTCGCGAGCTTCAGGTTCGCGGCGGGGTTCGTGACGAGCGTCGCGCCGGCCGCGCCCAGGAGCGCGAGCTCGTCGGCGTCGAGGAACTGGCCATGGACCGCGATCAGTCGAGAATTCACGAGACCGACCCGATCGAGGAGCTGGGCGGGACGGCAGCCATGCGCCGCAATGCACTCCTCCACCTCGCCGGCGGTCTCGGAGAGGTGGATGTGAACGAGGAGATCGTGCTCTGCGGCCACCTCGCCGACCCAGCGCAGCACCGGTTCGGGCACCGTGTAGATGGCGTGCGGCGCCGCGCCCAGCTGCACGCGCGGGTTCTCGTGCGGTCGTGCGGCGAGCTCGAGCAGATCGCGCTGCTGCGCCTCGAGCACCGCCGGGTCGCCGACGCCGATCAGCGTCTGTCCGATCAGCGACCGGACGCCCATCTCCTCGACCGCCCGCACGATGCCCGGCCGATGCCAGTACATCTCGTTGAAGAACGTCGTGCCGCCGCGGATCATCTCGAGGATGCCGAGGCGTGCGCCGAAGTAGACGTCCTGCTCCGTGAGCTGTGCCTCGGCCGGCCAGATGCGCGTCTGGAGCCATTCCATGAGCGGCATGTCATCGCCGTACCCGCGGAACAGGACCATCGGCACGTGCGTGTGCGCGTTCTTGAACGAGGGGAATGCGTGCAGGCCTTCGGCCTCGATCACGCGAACGCCGGCCGCGGGTCCGGCGGTGCCACCGGGCTCCGGGGCCGCGGTGATCTCCACGATCGAGCCGCCCCGGATCCGGATCGAGCGTCGCTCGCCGCCGACGATAGCGTGGCGGATCAGGAGCTCTTCCACAGTCGTATCAGCTCCGCGAGGATGGTGCGTGCGAGCAGCGCGTTCCGCGCGAGCTGCTCCTGAAATGCTTCCAGCGTCAGCGGCACCTGTCCGATGCCGTGCGCGGCATTGTCGACGACACAGAGAAAGGCGTACGCCATGCCGCGTTCCTGGCACAGCGTGGCCTCGGAGGCGGCCGTCATCCCGACCAGGTCCGCGTGCTGCGCGAGCAGCCGCACTTCGGCCGGGGTCTCGAAGCGCGGGCCGTGCGTCTGGACGTACACGCCACCATCGCGTACGCTCGGAGTGCGCATGCCCCGGATGGCCGGACTGGCCGCCGCCGCGTGCGCGGCATCCAGCAGCAGCGCGCGCACGTCCTGTGCAAGAGCGGGCACGATGTGAAGGTACTCGTCCCCGGCAAACGTCGGAGGCGGGTGCCACGAGATGTAGTCATCGGGCACCACGATGTCACCGGGCTGGAGCGTCGGCTGGAGCGAGCCGGTCGATGCGAAGCCGGCCACGGCGCCGACCCCGAGACTCTGGAGCGCGACCACATGGGCGTGGTGCGGGATGCGATGCGGCGGCCGGTACCCGGACTCGCCGTGACGGCGGAGAAAGACCCAGTCCGACGCGACCCGCACATCGACGTCGCCCCACGGCGTGGCAATGCGCTGCAACGACTCCGCCGGCAGGTTCTGCTCATCGAGAAACGAGCTGCCGCCGATGATGCCGAGACGCGGCCGATGCGTGCCTGTCATGACTCGGGTACCTGATTCACGCGGTGCTCAGACGATCGACGAGGATACGTTATGAATGTGCAGGGAGTCGCCTCCCGTACGATATGGCTCGAGCCCGATGGCCGTACGGTCGCCATCATCGATCAGCTGTATCTGCCACACGAGCTGCGCCTGGCATCGTTGCGCAGCCTCGCCGACGTCGAGGATGCGATCCGGAACATGCGCGTGCGCGGCGCGCCTCTCATCGGCGCTGCCGCCGCCTACGGTCTCGCGCTGGCCATGCGCGAGGACCCGGGTGACGACCAGATCGACCGGGCCGCGGACCGGCTGCTCCGCACCCGGCCGACCGCCATCAACCTCCAGTGGGCGCTGTCGCGCGCGACTGCAGCGCTGCGCGCCATCCGGCCCGTGGAGCGCGTCGACGCGGCGTATCGGATTGCAGCGCAGATCTGTGATGAGGATGTGGAGATCAACCGGCGCATTGGAGCTCACGGCCTCAAGCTGATACGCGAGATCGCCCGTCGCAAGACGGCGGAGCCCGTGCAGGTCCTGACGCACTGCAATGCCGGCTGGCTGGCCACGGTCGGCTGGGGGACGGCCCTGTCACCGGTGTACCATGCTGCGCGGGAAGGCATCCCGATCCACGTGTGGGTCTCCGAGACACGGCCGCGGCTGCAGGGCGCGCTCACTTCGTGGGAGCTCGCACAGGAGCGGATCCCGCACACGATCGTCGTGGACGGCGCGGCGGCTCACCTCATGCAGCGGGGTCGCGTCGACATCGTCATTACCGGAGCCGATCGCGTCACGGCGCACGGCGATGTCGCGAACAAGGTCGGCACGTACATGAAGGCACTCGCGGCGCACGACAACGGCGTGCCGTTCTATGCCGCAGCACCCACGCCCTCCATCGACTTCGCCGCGCAGGACGGCATCGCGGCGATCCCCATCGAGGAGCGCAGCGCACGCGAGCTCGCATGGGTGCGCGGCACGACGGCCGACGGACGGAGCACCGAGGTGTGCGTACATCCGGCGGCAGGCGTGCTGAACATCGCGTTCGACGTCACTCCGGCGCGTCTCGTGACCGGACTGATCACCGAGCACGGCGTCGTTTCCGCGGATCCGCAGGGAATCACCGGCCTGGCGGAGGCGATCGAGGCCGCGGCCCGCTGACGGAGTCACGCCCGCACGTCTCCCTTGCACATCCGCCCCCACTCCCAGATGTTTTCACTGCTCCATCGACAACGCGACCGACCTGACGCCGGCGAAAGGGACTGACGAGGTGCACGCCCCCGATAGGGACCCGCTCATCGTGGTGATGCCGGTCATGGATGACTGGGCATCGGTGCGGCTGCTGCTGCCGGAGCTGGATCGGCAGCTGGCGGGCGAGCGCAACGTGCACGTGCTGTGCGTCGATGACGGCTCGGAAACCGAGCCGGCGGAGCTGGTCACGTCCGGGCTCACGAACATCGAGCGCGTCGACGTGCTGCGGCTCGCGCGCAACCTCGGCCATCAGCGGGCGATCGCGTGCGCGCTCTGCCACGTGGCAACGACGACGCCGCATCGCGCCCTTGTCGTCATGGACTCCGACGGCGAGGACGCGCCGGCGGATGTGCCACGGCTGTTGAGCCGGTTCGCGCAGGAGAACGGCGCTGCCGCAGTGTTCGCGAAGCGCATCCGCCGCTCGGAGGGTCCGATCTTCTCGCTGTTCTACTGGCTCTACCGCCAGATCCATTACCTGCTGACCGGGATTCGCGTGCAGGTCGGCAACTTCAGTGTCATTCCGCCGCAGGCCGTCCGGCGCCTGATCACGATGTCGGAGCTGTGGAACCACTACGCCGCCGCGGTGTTCCGCTCCCGCACGCGACTCGCGTTCGTGCCGACGAGCCGGAGCGTTCGGCTGGTCGGCCGGTCCCGCATGGGCTTCGTCTCTCTGGTCGCGCACGGGATGGGCGCAATGTCAGTATTCGCCGACCGCATCGGCGTCCGGCTGCTGGCGGCGAGTGCGCTGGCCGGCGTGATCCTGGTCCTGACCTTCATGGTCGTGGCCATCGTGAAGTTCTTCACGACCGCCGCGATCCCGGGCTGGGCGACGACGGCTGCCGGTGTCATCGTGATCCTGCTCGTGCAGACATCCTCGCTCGCGCTGATCTTCGCGTTCATGATCCAGCACGCGAGATCGGGCGGCGATTTCATTCCGATCCGCGATTACGTTCATTTCGTCGCCCGCATCACCTGCTGCTGGGAACGCGATGGGTCACATCTCCTATCCCGGTGACGAGCTCGAGCTGTTCGCCAGAGCGGACCGCTGGAAGTCCTACTTCGCAGATCTGCTGCGGCCGCACATTGGCGGGGATGTGCTCGAGGTGGGTGCGGGCATCGGCGAGACGACCGCGCATCTGCTCGACGACCGCGCGCGGCGCTGGACGTGCCTGGAGCCGGATCCCCGGCTGTCGTCACGCATCGAGGAGCGGGTTCCAGCTGCCATGCGGCCCCGCGTCCGGGTCGTCACGGGCACGATCCAGGACCTCGATCCCGCCGAGCGCTTCGATGCCGTCCTCTACATCGATGTGCTGGAGCACATCGCCGACGACGTCGCGGAGCTGCGGCGTGCGGCGCAGGTGCTGCGACACGACGGCCGGCTGATCGTGCTCGCGCCCGCGTTCGACTTCCTGTACAGCCCGTTCGACGAGGCCATCGGACATTATCGCAGGTATACGCGCCGGACCCTGGCGCGCGTGTTCCCGCCCGGCATGCGGCGTCGGGTGCTTCGTTACGCGGACTCCGTCGGGTTCGTGCTCTCGCTCGGCAATCGGCTGCTGCTCCGGCGGTCCATGCCGACGGAGAAGCAGGTCGCGTTCTGGGATCGTCGAGTGATCCCGATCTCGCGCATCACGGATCGACTGCTGAGCCCGCTCGTCGGCCGGTCCGTGATCGCCGTCTTCAGCCGATCCTGAGACCGGCACCCGTGCAGCGCATCGGTGCAGCCGCCGGAATCGACCTCGCCGCGCACCACCCGGTGCCCGGCACGGCAACCGCCGTCGACCGGCCCGGCGCGATACGCACGGATATTCTGATTCTTGCCGCGTTCGCGGTACTCCTGTGCCTGCCCCTCCTCCTCACGGGCATCCCGCGCGCGAGTGACGACGGGCTCTTCCATGTGCTCGCGTTCCGGCACTTCGCCGAGCAGCTGTTCGCGGGACACGCGTACCCGCGCTGGCTGCCCGACATGAACGCCGGCTACGGCAGTCCGCTGTTCTTCTATTACGCGCCCGCAGCCTATTACGCGGCTGCACTGCTGTCCCCGGTCACGTTCTGGACGTCGGATCCGTGGCTGGAGATCGGCTTCGCCGCCTGGGCGGCCATCGCGATCTCGGGGATCGCGCTGTACGGATGGCTGCGCGGCGCGACGACGCGGCGTGCGGCCCTCGCCGCCGCGATCCTGTACATGGTCGTGCCCTATCACCTCGCCATCGACACGTACGTCCGCGGCGCGTATGCCGAGGTCTGGGCGTTCGCGTGGCTGCCGCTCGTGCCGGCGGCCGTGAGGGCGCGAGTCGGGATCGCAGCCGTGCTCGCCATGGCCGTCGCCGTCGCGCTCCTGCTCACCACGCATCCTCCGACCGCGCTCCTCCTCGCGCCGTTCGCTGCCGCGTACGCCGCGTTCGAGAGCCGGCGCGCCCGCTCGGTGAAGCCGCTGCTCGGCGCGGTGGCCGGTGCCACACTCGGCTCCGCGCTCGCCGCCGCGTACCTGATGCCCGCGCTGCTCCTGCGGGACGCCGTCTTCGCCGACGTGATGCAGTGGGGCATGCTCAACTTCCGCCGCTGGTTCCTGTTCGATGCGGCGCCCGATCCGCCGTTCAAGCGGCAGCTGACACTCATGCTCACGACGATGGCCGGCACCATCCTCGTCGCGGAGCTCGTCGTGCGCCGCGCGGCGCGCGCCGCTGCGGTGCGCCGGTTCTGGGTCGTAGCCGGTGCGATTGCGTTCGTCGCGATGACGGCGATCGCACTTCCGTTGTGGGAGCAGCTTCGCGTTCTCCAGCAGGTGCAGTTCCCGTGGCGCCTGGGCAGTGTGCTGTCGCTCGCGCTCGCGGCAGCGGTCGCCCATGCGGTCGCCGCGCATACGGGATCCGCCGAAGTGCCGGCACTCGTGCGCTTCGTGTACGCGCCGGGTATCGCGCTCCTGTGGCTCGCGTTCACCGCGCAGATGATGCTGCCCCGTCAGGCACCGCCGTGGATACAGCCGATGTACGATCGCGATGCCCTGCCGGCCGTCGAGTATCGTCCGGCCGATTCCGAGTTCCTGTGGCGCACGCGGACCGATGACGGCAGGACACTGCTGCCCGGTGCGCCGCGCGTGACCGCCGTCCGCGGCGCCGGCACGGCGAGCGTACTTTCATGGGAGTCGCGCCGCATCGAGCTGCGCACGAGTGCCGGCGGTCCGATGACGCTGGAGCTGCGGCAGCTGCATTTCACGGGTTGGACGGCGCGCCCGCTGAGTGGTGATACACCGATACCGACGCGGGCGAGTCCGCTCGGCCTGCTGTGGATCGATGTGCCGCCCGGACGGCACACGCTCACGCTCTCCCTGACTCGGACAGCTGCGGAACGGCAGGGGTCGCTCGTCTCCATCATCGCGTTCCTCGGTGCAGCGCTGCTCGCAGTCATCGAAGCGTTGCGCCGGCGACGCGCCGCGGTGCGCGCCGTCCGCGCGGACGGGGAGAGGGCAGGGTAATGATGCCAGTACAGGAACGGACTCCGGCGGCGGTCGGTAACGGGCACCGGCTGGAGCTGCTCATTGTCTGCGCACTGCTGTTCGCTGCCGGCGCGGTCGTCCTCACCTGGTATCCGGTGAATCACGACAGCGCGTGGATGCTGCACGTCGCGCGCAGATGGCTGGAGGGCGCGCGCCTCTACGTGGACGTCGTCGAGGTGAACCCGCCGCTCATCATCATGCTGCTCACGCCGGCGGCAGCCATCTCGCGGCTGCTCGGCGTGTGGGACATCTCCGTGTTCTATTTCGGCGTGCTCGCACTCGCGGGGATCTCGCTCTGGCTCGTCGCGCGGACGCTGTCGTTCTCGACGCTCCGGCTCGAGGCGCCGATCCTGATCGTCGCGCTCGCAGCGATCTACGTCTTCCTGCCGCACGCAGAAATCGGACAGCGCGAACATCTCATGCTGCTGCTCGCATCGCCGTATCTCTTTGCCGTGGCGCTGCGCAGCACCGGCGAGGAGATTCCGGCAGGACATGCAGTCGTGATCGGAGTGCTCGCCGGCATCGGCTTCGCGCTGAAGCCGCATTTCCTGATCGCGTTCGTCGGCTCGGAGATGTATCTCGGATACGCGCGGCGGACGTGGATCGCCCGGCGGCCGGAGCTCGTCGCGATCGTCGCGGTCGGACTGCTGTATGCGCTCGTGCTCCTGCTCGTCGCGCGCCCGTATCTCGGCCTCGCCTCCTGGGCATCGCGCGTGTACGGCGACTTCTATCCGTCGTCCGCACGGGAGATCGCGGGCTCGGCCGGCACGTGGCTGGCCGCGCTCACGATGCCGGCCGCGTTCCTCGCGCGGCACCGGCCGGGCGCAGCCGTGCGTCACGTCTTTGCGCTGGCTGCGGCGGGCTTCACGCTCATGGTGTTCGTGCAGAACAAGAACTGGGACTATCACTGGCTGCCGGTATACGCGTCCTGCGGCATCGTGTGGACATCGCTCGCGATCGAAGCCGCCCGTGTCGTCTTCGGCCGCGTGCGCCTGCCGGTCCACGGCGGACCTCGAGCACTGCGGCGGATCGCGCTCTGGACGTTCGGGATCCTGCTCACGTGGGCCGGCGTCTCGTCCGCGCGCGCCGCAGCCGATGAGGCGTGGGTCCGGCTGAACCGGATCTACCAGTTCTCCTCGATCGCGACGATCATCGAGCAGCTCGAGGGCCCGCAGAGCTGGTTCGCACTGTCCGCCAGCATGCAGACCTCGCTGCCACTCGTCACGTACATGGACCTGGAGTGGAGCGCGCGGTTCAACTGTCTGTGGCCGCTGTCGGGACTCTACGAAGCGACACCGCCGAACACGGACCGCTTCCCGTATCGCACGCCGGACGAGATGGGCGAGACGGAGAGG
This sequence comes from Longimicrobiales bacterium, assembly GCA_036374995.1. Classification (GTDB taxonomy): domain Bacteria; phylum Gemmatimonadota; class Gemmatimonadetes; order Longimicrobiales; family RSA9; genus SH-MAG3. The sequence goes on from DASUSS010000125.1 coordinate 15,736, forward strand.
TACGTGTTCGACGCGACACTCGAGGACCTGTTCCGCGCCCGGCCCACGCTCATCCTGGTCGATCGCTATCCGCCCGGCGGCCGGCTGCACGGCTTCGACTACTTCGCCTACTTCTCCGCCGATCCGCGCTTCGTCGAGTTCATGAAGGACTACGCGCTGCTCGCCGATCTCGGCGCGTACCGGATCTACCAGCGCACGTGAGCAGATGCCCGGACGTCGCTCGCCGCTGACCCTGCTGTGCGCGCGTCCGCGCGCGGCCGATATCGCGATCCTCGCGGCCGTGGCGGTGGCGTGCTGCCTGCCGCTCCTCCTGTTCGGTATCCCGAAGCCGAGTCACGACGGCGCGTTCCACGCGCTCGTCGCGCAGCACTTCTCCTCGCAGCTCCTGGCCGGCGATGCATACCCGCGCTGGCTCGCGGACATGAACGCGGGCTACGGCGCGCCCGTCTTCTTCTACTATCCGCCGATCCCCTACTACGCCGCCACGCTCACTTCGCTGCTCACGGTGTGGACCGCGGATCCGTGGCTCGAGATCGGGTTCGCTCTGTTCGTTGCGATCATGCTGTCCGGCATCACGCTCTACGCCTGGATGAGCGAGCTCGTCGGACGCCGTGCGGCGCTGGCCGCCGCCGTGGTCTACATGATCGCGCCGTACCATCTCGCGATCGACGGCTACGTGCGCGGCGCGTATGCGGAGGTGTGGGCGTTCGTCTGGCTGCCGCTCGTGCTCATCGGCATTCGCAGGAACTCGGTCCTGGCCGGCGTGGCGCTCACGGCGGCAGCCGTCGCGCTGCTGCTCATGACACACCTGCCGACGTCGCTCCTGTTCGCGCCGTTCGCCGCCGCCTACGTCCTCTTCACGAGCTGGCAGCGCCGCGCCGTCAAACCCGCGGCCGCCGCCGCCGCCGGTGCACTGCTCGGTGCGGCCATCGCGGCGCTGTACATCCTGCCGGCGCTCCAGCTGCGCGACGCCGTGCTGATGGACACGATGAGCTCCGGCGCGTACAGCGTTCCCCGCTGGTTCCTCTTCGGCGAGCCCGTCTCCCGGCTCAAGAACCAGCTCGCGTTCCTGCTCACGACCACGATCGGCGCCATCCTCGCCGGTGAGATGATCGCCCGCGCGTCGACGAGCGGCACGGCCGCGCGGCGGTTCTGGGTGGTCACGGGTCTCGCCGCGTACGCGCTGATGACCGTGCACACCCGAGCGATCTGGGAACGGGTGCCCGTGGCGCACGAGGTCCAGTTCCCCTGGCGGCTCGGGACCGTGCTCACGCTCGCCGCCGCCGCCGTCACCGGCTTAACACTGAACGGGAGCCGCGTCGCGTATCGCGAGCTGCCGGCAATCCTCCGCTTCGTGTTCCTGCCCGGCATCGCGCTCACCTGGATCGCGTTCACGTTCTCCGTCATGAGGCCCGGTACGCTCGAGGACTGGAGCCGGCTCCTGTTCGACCGCGCGACCGCACCCGTGGAATACCGCACGCGGGAGTCCGAGTGGCTGTGGCGCACGCGCACGGACAACGGGCGCACCCTGCTCCCGGGCGCACCGCGGGCCACTCTCGTCGACGACGATGGCTCCGTCACGCTGCTCGACTGGCGACCGCGCCGGATCCGCGCCCGGACCAGCAGCCCCGATTCCACCACGCTCGAGATCCGTCAGCTCCATTTTCCCGGCTGGACCGCGGCATCTCACGATCGATCGCTCACCGTTCGGCCCAGCCCGCTCGGCCTCATATGGATCGACATGCCGCCGGGAGATCACGACGTCGACGTCCGTCTCGCACCCACGCGCCCCGAACACCTCGGCGCCCGCATCACCCTGCTCGCATCCGGCATCTGGCTCCTCGTCGCCGTCGCCGCCGGTCTGCGCCGTGCGCCCGAGCGGGCCGGCGGCCGGTCGGCCGAACGGTCGGCCGCGCCGCAGACGGCCTGAACGGCCCGGCCAGCAGCCCGCCCGCGCCGCGCAGGGCGTGAACGCCCCGGCCACCAGCCCGCCCCGTGCCGCGGACGGCGTGAACGGCCGCACCCGGCATTTTGTATCGCCGACAGGATACGGCGTGCGCACGGTCGCGACACGGCCACGTTTCCTGCGAAGACGGCTAACGCATTGCAACAATACGCGTTTAGCCGGAACGGTCCAACCGTGCGCCGCGCACGCGATGGACGGGAATCGCGATTGCACTGATCCCGCGAACCTGCCATTCGTTCAACCCTGACGGAGTACGACGATGAGAACTGGTGTGCTGATGACGGCCGCCGTGATCGCCCTCGCCGGCTGCGGGTCGACCGTGAGGACGACCGTGCCGGCGCAGTCCGCGCCCGCGTCGGTCACGACCGACCGCGCCGAGCGCGACGACCGTGCGGAGCGCGACGACCGTGCGGAGCGCGGCAACGGAAACGGCCGCGGCGAGAAGGCGCGTGGCCCGCGCAAGCTGAACGGCGTGCCGCCGGGTCACTTCCCGAAGCCCGGCCAGTGCCGCCTGTGGTACTCGGGCAAGCCGCCCGGGCAGCAGCCGAAGCCGACCTCGTGCTCGAGCCTCGTCGGTCGCGGGCGCGTGCCCGCCGGCGCGTTCATCCTCTACGGCGATCACGCGTATGACGCCGAGTACGACTGGGTGGCGGAGTCGCGCAAGCGCGGCACGTCCATTCCCGAAATCATCGTCGAGATCATCCGGAGCCGCAGCTGATGCGCACCCGGCTGATCCTCGCGCTGGTGGCGGGCGCCGGCCTCCTCGGCCGCGCGCCCGACGCGCACGCGCAGACCTACGCGAACCAGGTGCTCCAGCAGCTGGAGGCCATGAGTCAGGCGCAACGCGGCTTCACGCTGGAGAACTACATCATCGGCCATCTCGCCCAGGGCCGCGCCGATTCCTGGACGTTCGCACTCGCCGAGAACACGAAGTACCTCATCACCGGCGCGTGCGACACCGATTGCTCCGACGTCGACATCATCGTCGAGGACGCGAACGGCGATGTGGTCGTCAAGGACGACACCGAAGACGATGTGCCCGTCGTCACCATCGAGACGAAGGCTGCGGGGCAGTATACCGTCAATGTCTACATGTATACGTGTGAGACGAAGACGTGTTACTTCGGGTTTGGGCTCATGAAGCAGGCGCGGTAGTCGTCGAATGCTTTGTTCGTCTGAACTTCGGGTGATGAACTGCGGGTGATGAACTTCGGGTGATGAACTTCGGGTGATGAACTTCGGGTGATGGACTTCGGGTGATGGACTTCGGGTGGGATCACACCGGACGAATCACACCGATGTATCCACCCGACGTGTTCACCCGACGTGTTCACCCGCAGTAATTCACCCGCAGTGATTCACCCGCAGTAATTCACCCGCAGTTCATCACCCGCTGTTCATCACCCGCAGTTCATCACCCGCAGTTACAAAACCAGTCAAAAATACGTCGCCAACGAAAGCAGCAGAAACGCATGCTCCGCGGCGTTGTTGAACTCGTCCCGACCCCGCCCGCGGACGTAATCGAGCTTGAGCACGGAATCGTC
>DASUSS010000126.1:0-4765 GCA_036374995.1 Longimicrobiales bacterium
AATTCCGCTGTCTGCGACCGCGTTGCCGCACGCCGCTCCGACCGGTAGACGCATGCTCACCACAGGCCACGGCCCTGAACCTGTTGCGCGTCCACCACAGCTGGTAGGGGACGCGCACCGATCCACACGGCGACATCGCCGCGGCCCCGCGGCATCCGCCTCGGATACGGAAGACGCGATGCGCAGTGTTCGCGCGTACGCGCCCGCGCGCGATCACGCCCGAGACGCCCGTTCCGGTGGCTCCCATGCCGGTCCGGATCGGCATGGGAGCGCGGGGTGTTGTGTGCGTCCTACACGCCCGCGGGAAGCAGTGTGGTCCCGGTGGCACAGGCCGCGCGGTGCAGCGGCGTAATCGACGATGTGAAAACGAGTTGGCCGTGGTCGGCAGCGGGAACGTGCCTTGCACCGGCAACGCGGCGCGTGGCAGTGTGCCCGCCTGCGCCGGGTCCGATCCGAATCATCGAAAAGGCCGTCGAGGAAGACGCATGACACAGGTAGCCGAGCGCATCAGTCCGGTCCCGGTGCGAAGCAGGCCGGGTGCCGGTGCGCTCCTGGCGTCACGGCGATGGCGGATCTTCCTGACGGCGTGGATCCTGTACTCGGTGCACTTCGCGACGAACGTCGTGCGGGAGCACTATCCGGCGTTCAGCATCGCGGAGCACGGGACGTTCCGGGTGGACGAGTATCAGGGATTCCATGCGGACATCTTCGTGCACACGGACGGTCACTCGGTGATCGGGAACCAGGTGCTCGTGTCGGTGCTGGCAGCGGTTCCGCTGTTCGTCTTCGATCCGGTGCTGGATGCGCTGGAGCGCTACAGCAGGCGGCGGCTGGCGACGGAGGGCGTGGGCCATGCGGAGTACCGTACGGACAAGCCGAACCGCGTGGCGTTCTACCGGCTGGTGAAGGAGCGGGGCCTGGAGCTGCGATTCGGCGCGGCGACGGTGATCACGTCGGTGCTCTTCATGGCACCGCTCACGGCGCTGTTCCTCGTATTCGTGTATGACGTGCTGGTCGGGCGAGGCATGAGGCGGGCGGACGCGACGTGGCTGACGCTGCTGTTCGGGTTCGGCACACCGCTGTTCTTTCGGACATCGCATCTGAATCACAACCTGTTCGTGATGTATGCGATGTTCATCTCGTACGTGCTTCTGTGGCGGCACTCCGGCACGGCGGTGCCGGTGCGGACGCGGCTGCTGGCCGGCCTGTTCGCCGGGATCACGCTCGCGACCGACTACGTGGGCATCATCATCCTGCCGCTGCTGTACGGCTATCTGTTGCTCGACCGGCGGCGCACGGCATCGTGGACCACGTCGTTGCGCGAATCGCTGGTGTTCGTTGCGGGAGCGATCCCGCCCGTGCTGTTCCTGCTGTACAGCCAGTGGGCGATGTACGGGAATCCGTTCCTGCCCGGGCAGCACTGGATGCCGCAGCAGAATCAGTATACGGAGATCGGTATGCGCGGCATGAGCCTGCCGGCGCCGGACCTGATCTTCATGAACCTGTTTCATCCCGGCTATGGCCTGTTCCTCTGGGCGCCGCTGTTCGTTCTGAGCTTTCTGCCCGTTCGTGAGCAGGGAAGCGGTACGATCCTGCCGCGGCGGGAGTGGCTGTTCGTGATGACGTGGTTCGTGGCGCTGCTGCTGTTCAGCTCGGCGAATCAGTACGCGCGACTCCAGTGGAACAGCGGCTTCCGGTATCTGGTGCCCGCGCTGCCGTTCCTGCTGCTCGCCATGGCGGACCGCTGGGTGCGGCTGTCGCGCGCGGCGCGGATCGGGATCGCGGCGCTGGTCGTGACGAATTCGTGGGTGCTGACCGTGTTTCGCGAGCCGGTGCACGAATCCTGGCGGCTGTTTCTGGCGGAAGGCATTCAGCTGCCGTGGCTGCGGGTGCTGCGGATGACGTCGCCGGCACCGGGGACCTGGCTGTCGGGCCAGCTCCCGGCGCTGGCAGTGCTGACCGGGACGCTGCTGCTGATCGGGTGGCTGTGGCGTCGCGGCGCGGGGCTGGAGGCGCGGCGTCGGGCCGCCGATGTAACTCTCTGATACCGAGTCGGATGCGCTAGCGAGGTGACCATGTACACCAGTGAGTCGAACCGGGGCACGAGCCTGATCTCGCTCGTCGTTCCCGTCTACAACGAGATGCAGGTCATCGGCGCGTTCTATCAGCGTGCGACCAGCGCACTCGCGGCGCTCGACGGCTTCGATTACGAGATCATCTTCGTCGACGATGGCAGCAAGGACGCCTCCTACGAGCAGCTGGTCGAGTTCGCGGCGCAGGACCCGCACATCCGCGTGCTGAAGTTCTCGCGCAACTTCGGTCACCAGATCGCGATCACGGCGGGGATCGACCATGCGCGCGGCGACTGCGTGGTCGTGATCGACTCCGACCTCCAGGACCCGCCGGAGGTCGTGGCGTCGATGGTGGACAAGTGGCGGGAAGGCTTCGACGTCGTGTACGGCGTGCGGTCGGAGCGCGATGGCGAGACGAAACTGAAGCTGCTGACCGCGTCGGCGTTCTACCGTCTGATCGGCAAGGTCGCGAAGGTGCAGATCCCGGCGAATGTCGGCGACTTCCGCCTGATGAGCCGGCGCGCGGTCGATCAGCTGAAGCAGCTGAAGGAGAAGGACCGGTTCGTGCGCGGGCTGGTGAGCTGGATCGGCTTCCGCCAGACGGGCGTGGTCTACCACCGCGACCGGCGTTACGCGGGAGAGACGAAGTACCCGTACCGCAAGATGATCAAGTTCGCGATGGACGGGATCGCGTCGTTCTCGACCATGCCGCTCCAGCTCGCGACGTGGCTCGGCTACGGCTCGTCGATCGTCGCGTTCCTGTACCTGATCAGCGTATTCGTGCAGAAGCTGATGGGCATCACGGTGCAGGGCTGGGCGACGATCATGGTCGCGATCATGTTCCTGGGCGGCGTGCAGCTGATCTGTCTCGGTATCCTCGGCGAGTATCTGGGCCGCGTGTTCAACGAGGTCAAGCCGCGGCCGATGTACATCGTGGAGGAGCGGATCGGTCAGCAGCCGGGCGATACGCATCCCGTGCTGGTCCCGCACGGTGTGCTGGACGCGGCTGCGTCGTTCGGTGTCGTGCGGCCGGCCCGCGCCGGGGCGCATCGCGCGGGCTGATGCGGCGCGTTTTCCTGACGGGTGGCAGCGGCTTCATCGGGCGGCGCCTGATCGATGCGCTGCGCAGTCGCGGCGTGTCCCTGGTGCTCCTCGATCGGTCGGGCGCGCTGGCGCCGCTGGGCACGCAGCCCGGGATCGAAGTGGTCGCAGGCGACGTGCTCGAGCCGGAGCGGTACGCGGTGGCGCTGTCGGCTGCGGATGCGGTCGTGCACCTCGCCGCGGCGACCGGCAAGGCGAGCGCGCAGGAGCACATGCGCACGAATGCCGCCGGTACGGAGGCGCTGCTCGAGCAGTGCCGCAGCCGCGGCGTCGAGCGGTTCCTGTTCGTGAGCTCGATTGCGGCGAAGTTCCCCGACACCCGCGACTACCCGTATGCGCAGGCGAAGCGCCGCGCAGAGGCGGCGGTCCGCGCGTCGGGCCTTCGCTGGGTGATCCTGCGCCCGACCATGGTGCTCGGTCCCGGCTCGCCGATCCTGAACGCGCTCGAGAAGCTGGCCGGACTGCCGATGCTCCCGATCTTCGGCGATGGCACCACTCCCGTGCAGCCGATCCACGTGGATGACCTCGTCGCGTTCATCACCGCGGTGCTCGAGGAGGACCGGTTCGAGCGCGAGACGTTGGAGCTTGGTGGCGCGCGGCAGCTGACGATCGAGGAGCTCGTGCAGGAAATACGTAAGGCGCGGCGCGGCGCGCGCGGGCGTCCCGTCCATCTTCCGCTCGCCGCCATCCTGCCGGCGCTGCGCGTCGCCGAGTCCGTCGGGCTCGGAGGCGTGCTGCCCGTCACCGCCGGCCAGCTGTCGACGTTCCGGTTCGACGGCACCATCGAGAGCAATCCCCTGCACGAGAGCCGGCGCGGCCGGTTGCGCGACATTCGCGAGATGCTGGCCCTGAAACCTGCTGCATGATGACGGGCAGGCAGGGCGATCTCGACCGCGAGTGTCGACTGTTCACCGGGTATCTGCTCGGCTGTGTGCCGACGCAGTACGTGCTGGACAGGTACGCCGATGCGCACCGGGTCTCCGACGTGTACTCGACTGGCACGCGGTTCGACGCGTTCCTCATGCGCGCGGCGCGGACCGGGCGCATCACGACGAAGGTGGTCGACGCCTACGCAGCCATTCTCGCACCGACATCGCTCATCCGCAGGAAGCTCATCCTGCTGCTCGCAATCCTCGAGACCGCCGCACCGACTGCCGGGATCATCGATTCCGTGGATCGCGGCGGTCGCGTGCTGCTGTTCCTGCGGCTCTGCGGCCGCGGTATCGGCTCCGTGCTCGGCTTCCTCATCGGCGCGCTCGTGTTCGTGCCCGCCCGGCTCATCCTCACCGATGCCGTAGAGACGCGCGCGTGACCAGAGTGCTCGTCGTGGGATCGGGCGCGAGCGGTGTGCATTTCGCCCTCTCCCTGCTGCGGAAGGGATTGCATGTCACGATGGTCGATGTGGGCCGGCGCGGCACGCACGACATCGCACCGCACACGAACTTCAGTGCACTCAAGTCCGAGCTCGACGATCCCGCGCGCTACTTCCTCGGCGAACGGTTCGAGGGCGTCCTGCTGCCGGGGACGGCCGGCGAATACTACGGCATCCCACCGAGCAAGGGATACGTCTTCACGGAGCCCGCGGACATCCG
>DASUSS010000127.1:0-48301 GCA_036374995.1 Longimicrobiales bacterium
TCGAGAACGTGCTGCTGCCGCTCGAGCTGACCGGTCGCCGGGATGCGGCGACCGCACAGAAGCTGCTGGAGAGCGTGGGTCTCGGGGAGCGCGGCCGCGCGTTCCCGGAGGAGCTGAGCGGGGGCGAGCAGCAGCGGGTCGCGATCGCGCGCGCGCTCGCCCACGAGCCCGCGCTGATCCTGGCGGACGAGCCGACCGGCAATCTGGACAGCGCGACCGGCGCACGCGTGCTCGACCTGCTGACTACGCTGGTACGCGAGCGGGGCAGCGCCATGCTGATCGCCACGCACAGTGCGGAGGTCGTCGCGCGCGCGCACCGCGTGATCGCGCTGCGGGATGGGCGCATCGTGACGGGCACATGATCCCGCTGCTCGTGCGCGCGGGCGCGCGCTACCACCTGCTGCACCGCTGGCAGCTGGCCCTCGCGGTCCTCGGCGTTGCGCTCGGTGTGGCGGTCGTCGTGGCGGTCGACGTCGCGACCGGCAGCGCCCGGCGCGCACTCGAGCTCTCGACCGCGGCCGTCGCCGGCCGGGCGACCCACGAGATCGTCGGCGGTCCGGGAGGTGTCCCCGACAGCGTGCATGTCCGGCTCTTCGGCGAGGCGCCTGCCGGAGCCGCTGTCGCCCCGGTGATCGATCGCTACGTGCGGCTGCCGGACCACGGCAACCGCGTGCTGCGGCTGATCGGCCTCGATCCGTTCGCCGAGCGGCCGTTCCGCAGCTATGTCGGCTCCGTCACGAGCACGTCCGAGCCGGGTGTGCTGCTCGCGCGGCGTGCGCTGCTGATCGAGCGCTCGACCGCCGCGTCGCTGAACGTGCAGTCGGGGGACACGATTCGCATCGCGTTCGGCGTGCAGACGTCGGCCGCAGAGATCGGCGGTGTGTTCGACGCGGCCGACGACCTGTCGCGGCGCGCACTGGCGGACGCGGCGCTCGCCGACATCGCGACCGCGCAGGAGCTCACGGGCAGCTACGGTACGATCGACCGCATCGATGTGCGCGTGGACGCGCGGGCCCGGCCGGCGGTCGCCGAATCGCTCCGCGCCGCGCTCCCGTCCGATCTGCGGCTGGTCGCCACGGGCGCCCGCACCGGTGCCACTGCGCGCCTCTCCGATGCGTTCGAGACGAATCTCACTGCACTCGCGCTGGTCGCTCTCGTGTTCGGCCTGTTCCTCATCTACAACAGTGTCGCATTCTCCGTCGTACAGCGCCGTCCGCTGCTGGGCCTGCTGCGCGCGCAGGGCGTGACCGCGGGCGAGCTGTTCGCGCTGATCCTGCTCGAGGCCGCACTGCTCGGCGTGGTCGCGACGCTGCTCGGCATCGCGGGCGGCCTCGCGCTCGGCACGCAGCTCGTGCGTCTCGTAGCGCGCACGATCAACGACCTCTACTACGCGGTCAACGTCAGCGCCCTGCGACTCGATGCCCTCGCGTTCATGAAGGCGGCGCTGCTCGGCGTGCTCGGCACGATCGCGGCAGCCGTGCCGTCCGCACTGGAGGCGGTGCACGTGCGTCCGCGCGCGGCGCTCGCCCGCGCGGTGCTGGAGAAGCGCGCGCTGCGGCAGGCGCCGTGGCTGGCCGCCGCCGGCCTGATCTGCGCGGCGGTCACGGTGATCCTGCTCGGCGTACCGACCCGGAGCGTGACGCTCGGCTTCGCCGCTCTGTTCGTGCTCGTGCTCGCGGCCGCACTGGTGACGCCGGGCGCCACCATGCTCCTCATGCGCGCGCTCCGACCGGTCACGAGCCGGGCCGGTGTGATCGGTCGGATGGCGACGCGCGGCGTGACGGCCTCCCTCAGCCGGACCGCCCCTGCGATCGCAGCGCTCAGTGTCGCACTGGCCGTCGGCATCGCGGTCGCGCTGATGATCGACAGTTTCCGCACGGGTGTCGTCCGCTGGCTGGACCAGACGCTCCAGGCGGACATCTACATCGCCGCACCCGATGTCGGCGCGAACCGCTCGCTCGCGACACTGCCCGCAGGTCTGGCCGATGCGGCGCGCAACGTGCCCGGCGTGGCGGGCGTGTCGACGTACCGACAGGTGTCCCTGCTCGCGGGCCCGGTCCGCGGCGATGCGGACCTGGTCCGGCTGTTTGCGTTCGACCCGTACGAGCAGCATCGCGCCGCGTTCGAGCTGCTGGACGTGCCGGCGCAGACGGCCTGGCGCGACTTCGATCGCGGCGCCGTCCTCATCTCCGAGCCACTCGCGTGGCGCCGCGGCACCGCGGCCGGCGACACCATCGTCCTGCCAACCGACCGCGGCCCGGCACCGTTCCCGGTCGCCGGCGTCTACCGCGACTACGCGACGGAGCACGGCGTGGTGTTCATGGCACGCGGGACGTACGAGGCCTGGTGGCGCGATCGCGCGCTCACATCGCTCGCCGTATTCGTGCATGACGATGCGGACGCCGGTGTCGTGCTCGAGCGGATCCGCCGGCTTCCATCTGCCGGTGGCACGATCCTGCGCCTCGAGCGGGGGCTGCGCGCGGCCACGCTCGCGGTGTTCGACCGGACGTTCCTGATCACGGGCGTGCTGCGCCTGCTCGCGCTCATCGTCGCGTTCGTCGGGGTGACGGGCGCACTCATGGCCCTGCAACTGGAGCGCGCGCGTGAGATCGGCGTGCTCCGCGCGACCGGGCTCACGCCGCTCCAGGTGTGGTCGCTCCTCACATCACAGACGGCGCTCATGGGCATTGCCGCGACGGCGCTCGCGGCGCCGCTGGGCGTGGCCATGTCCTGGGCCATGGTGCACGTGATCAACCGCCGGTCGTTCGGCTGGACGTTCGATCTGCTGATCAGTGCCGGGCCGTTCGTGCAGGCGCTCGCGGCGGGCGTCGGCGCCGCGCTGCTCGCCGGCATCTATCCTGCCCTGCGCATGGCACGGCTCCGACCGGCACAGGCACTGAGGGAAGAGTGATGCCGAAGCCGGGGGCGATGTTCGTGCTGCTCGCAGCACTCGCCGGTTGCGATTCCGTCTCGCGAGAGCCGCGAACTGCCACGCTGACCATCGGCGAGCTGCTCGGCGGACCCGACACTCTCCACGCGCGCGCGCTCGAGCCGCGACCCTTTCGTTTCCCCGACGATCACGGGCCGCACCCGGAGTTCCGCACGGAGTGGTGGTACTTCACGGGCAACCTCGCCGCGTCGGACGGCCGCGAGCTCGGCTACCAGCTCACGTTCTTCAGGAGCGCGCTCACCGACTCGCTCACGTTTGCGATGCTGCCGCCGCCGCGCAGCGGCTGGCGCACGAGGCACGCGTACATGGCGCATTTCGCGGTCACCGACACGCGCGCGGGCGAGTTCCACGCCGCGGAGCGGTTCGCGCGCGCCGCGCAGGGACTCGCGGGCGCCGCGGCGAGTCCGCTGCACGTGCACCTCGGTAGCTGGACCGCGGCCGCGATCGGCAGCGAGCCGTTCCCGCTGCGGCTGCGCGCGAGTGGTGCGGACATCGCCATCGATCTGGTGCTCGAGCGCGGCAAGCCGATCGTTGCGCAGGGCGCGCGCGGGCTCAGCAGGAAGGGACCGGAGCCCGGCAATGCGTCGTACTACTATTCCATCACGCGGATGCCGACCCGCGGTGTCGTCACGATCGGGAGTGCGTCGTTCGAGGTGAGAGGCGCGAGCTGGCTGGACCGGGAGTGGAGCACGAGCGCGCTCGCGCCGCACCTGGAGGGCTGGGACTGGATGGCGCTTCAGCTCGACGACTCGACCGAGCTCATGACGTATCGACTGCGTCGCAGGGATGGATCGGCTGACCCATTCAGCGCAGCGACGTACGTTGCACGCGATGGCGCGGCGCGCGTGCTGGCGGCCGACGAGTTCACGATGACGCCGCGCGAGGTGTGGCGCGCGGAGGACGGCATTGAATATCCGGTCGCATGGCGCGTCGAGGTTCCCGCACTCGATCTCGTGCTCGATGTCGCCGCCGCCGTGGCGGACCAGGAGCTCGATCTGTCGGTCCGCTACTGGGAAGGGACGGTCCGGGTGCGCGGCGTGCGCGCGGGCCGCGAGCTGACGGGTCGCGGCTACCTCGAGATGACGGGCTATGCAGAGCCGCCCCGACGGATCCGCTGATGAGAACGGCCGAACTGCTTCCGATCGACGGCGTCCTGCCCGCGCTCCTCACCCGGCTGCGTGCGGGCACGCGCGTCGTGCTCCAGGCGCCACCCGGCGCCGGCAAGACGACGCGCGTGCCGCTCGCGGTGCTCGCTGCCGGTCTGGTCGGCTCCGGTCGCATCGTCATGCTCGAGCCGCGGCGCCTCGCCGCGCGCGCGGCTGCCGGATACATGGCGCGGCTGCTCGGTGAAGGCGTCGGTGAGACCGTCGGGTATCGGATCCGTCTCGACTCGCGCGTCGGCCCGGACACGCGCATCGAGATCGTTACCGAGGGTGTCCTCACGCGCATGCTCCAGGACGATCCGTCGCTGGAGGGCATCGGCATGGTGATCTTCGACGAGTTCCACGAGCGCAGCATCCATGCGGACACGGCGCTCGCCTTCGCACTGCAGGCGCAGTCGCTGCTGCGGCCGGATCTGCGGCTGCTCGTCATGTCCGCGACGCTCGACACCGCGGCCGTGGCCGCAGTCCTCGAGGGCGCGCCGGTCGTCCGCAGTGAGGGCTACGCATTCGATGTGGAAACGATCCATCTCGACCGTCGCATTGATGGCCGGATCGAGAGTGCCGTCGCCGCGCGCACGCTGCTCGCGCACGAACGTCACGATGGCGACATTCTCGTGTTTCTACCGGGCGCCGCCGAGATCCGCCGCACCGCAGAGCTTCTCGAGGCTGCGGCCCTGCCGGCGCATACGGACGTGAGGCGGCTGTTCGGCGATCTGCCGCAGGATGAGCAGGATCGCGCGATCGCGCCGAGCCCGCCGGGCGGGCGCAAGATCGTGCTCGCGACATCGATCGCGGAGACGAGCCTGACGATCGAGGGTGTCCGTGTCGTCGTGGACAGCGGCCTCATGCGCGTGCCGCGCTTCTCGCCGCGGACGGGAATGACCCGTCTCGAGACCGTGCGCGTGTCGCGCGCTGCCGCGGATCAGCGCAGAGGCCGCGCGGGCCGCCTCGGACCCGGCGTGTGCTATCGCATGTGGACGGAGGCCGACCATGGAGCATTGCTCGAGCACCGGCCGCCGGAGATCCTCGAAGCCGATCTCGCGCCGCTCGCGCTCCAGCTCGCGGCGTGGGGAGTGGAACGGCCGCAGGAGCTGCGGTGGATCGACGAACCGCCGGCCGCTGCGTATGCGCAGGCGCGCGAGCTGCTGCGCGAGCTGGACGCACTCGACAGGTCCGGCGGACTCACCGATCACGGTCGCGACATGTCGCGGCTGGCTGCCCACCCGCGCATCGCGCACATGCTGCTGCGCTCGCGGGCGCTCGGCTGCGCCGGCGTGGCCGCCGACATTGCGGCACTGCTCGCCGAGCGGGACATCCTGCGCGCGCATGACGGTGCGGCGGATCCCGACATCCGCCTGCGTCTGCCACTGCTCCGTCAGGACGCGCCGCCGCCGCACGGGCACGTGATCGATCGTGCCGCACTGTACCGCGCCCGGCGGGAGGCACGGCACTGGCGTCAGCGGCTGCACGTACGCGGTACGGACGGAGGGACAGACGAATGCGCCGCGATGCTGCTCGCATTCGCCTATCCGGATCGCATTGCACAGCAGCGCGGCGCGCGCGGCCGGTTCGTTCTGCGTTCGGGCATCGCGGCGGAGCTCGATGCCGCGAATCCGCTCGCCGGCCACGAACTGATCGTTGTCGCCGAGCTGGGCGGGTCGGGCCGCACGACACGCGTGTTCCTGGCCTCCGCCATCGACCGCGATCGCGTGGAACGGTACTTCGAGTCACAGATCGACGCGGTGACGGACGTCGAATACGATATCGATGCGGATGCGGTCCGCGCCGCGCATGTGCGCCGCCTGGGGGCCATAGTCCTGGATGAGCAGCCTGCGCGCGACGTGGCACCGGCCACGATACGACACGCCGTGCTCGACGGCGTAAGGCGCGCCGGTCTCGACGTCCTGCCGTGGACCGACGCCGTGCGTGACCTGCGTGCACGACTGTCGTTCCTGCACGTGCTCGACCCGGCGACGTGGCCGGACGTATCGGATGCGGCGCTCACCGCCACGCTCGACGTCTGGCTCGCGCCGTGGATCGACGGGAGTACGAGGACGCGCGTGCTGCGCCGCATCGACATCGGCAGGGCCCTGCTGGGCGTGGCCGGATCGTCCGCGCGGACGGAGCTGGATCGTCTCGCGCCGACACACCTCGAGGTGCCGAGCGGCTCGCGCGTCGCGATCGACTACTCGGACCCCACTGCACCCGTTCTCCCCGTTCGCCTCCAGGAGATGTTCGGGGCCGCCGATACTCCGCGCATCGGCGGCGGCCTCGTCCCGCTGACGCTGCACCTGCTGTCCCCGGCTCGACGGCCGGTGCAGGTCACGCGCGATCTGGCCAGCTTCTGGCGCACCACGTACTTCGACGTGAGGAAGGACCTGCGCGGCCGGTACCCGAAACACCACTGGCCCGATGACCCGCTCCAGGCCGAGCCGACCCGCCGTACGCGGCCGCGCAACGGCTAGACCTGTCCCCGACCGGGGCACACCATTACACTGGACGCCCCGGACCCATCACGGAGCAGGAATGTTCGAGGAGCAGAAGCCGGTCTCGCGCATGGCGCTGAAGATCGGCATTGCAGGATTCATAGGTTTCGGCGCGCTCGCCACGGGCCTGTTCGTCACACGGAAGGGGCGGCACCTCGTACGCGAGGCGTGGGAGGGCCGCGAGCGGACGCGCATCGAGGACCGCGTGCTGGATGCACTCTGGGATGATGCCCGCCTCGCCCGCAGGCGGATCGACGTGGACGAGATCGAGTCGGGCCGCATCGAGCTGTACGGTGTCGTCCGCACCATGGACGAGCGGGAGCGCGCGGTGCAGATCGCGTCGGCGGTGAAGGGTGTGAACACGGTGCACGACGCGATCCAGGTGATTCCGCGTCAGAGCAGGCGCCGCCGCTCCTGATGCCGACGCTCCGCGACCTGGCGGAGACGCTGCGGTCTCTCGACGGGCGCGGCTACAAGGCATACAAGCAGATTGCCGGCACCTACGATGCCGGTGATTTCGAGCTCATCATAGATCACGTGCAGGGCGATCCGTTCGCGGAGCCGAGCCGCCTGCGCGTGCTCGTGCCCGCCGCGACCGCCCGCCTGCCCGACTGGTCGCTTGCCGGCGCCGCTCGCACCGTCGCTGCCGCGGACTTCCTGAACCGCGCGCTGCTCGATGCGTTCGGCCGGACGACACGGCGACGCGGCTCCGGGCGCAGCGGCGAGCTGAGCATCCTGCGGCCGGGCCAGGAAGTGCTGCGCCGGACCAGCATCGGCATCACTGCCGACGGCATCATCGAGGCGCGATTCCGGGCCGGCCTGCCGGCCGACGGCCGCACCATTCTCGGCCGCGCCGCCGCCGATCTGCTCACCCGCGATGTCACCGCGGCCATCCGCGAAGCGCTCCGCTTCGACGCGCTCGACGCGGCCGCACTGCGCAGGCACGTCGAGACGGTCGAGGATGCACGCGCGCTGCGCGCCCAGCTCGAGGCCCGCGACCTGATCGCGTTCGTCGCCGACGACGCACGACTGCCCCGCAGGAGCGGCATCGACGACCGCCCGCTCGATACCGACGTCGTCGCGTTCCGCGCGCCGGACTCGCTTCGCGTGACCCTGGACACGCCGAACTCGGGCGAGATCACCGGTCTCGGCATCCCGCGCGGTGTCACGCTCATCGTCGGCGGCGGCTTCCATGGCAAGTCCACGCTGCTGCGCGCAATCGAGCGCGGCGTCTACGACCACATCCCCGACGATGGCCGCGAGCGCGTCGTCACCAGTGACGCAGCGGTCAAGGTGCGCGCCGAGGACGGCCGCGCAGTGGCGGGCACGGACATCGCCAACTTCATTGGCCGCATCCCCGCCGGCGGCGACACGCGCGCGTTCGTCACGACCAACGCGAGCGGCTCCACATCGCAGGCGGCCGCGATCGTCGAGGCCATCGAGGTCGGCGCCGGCGCGCTGCTGCTGGACGAGGATACATCGGCCACGAACTTCATGATCCGCGACGCGCGCATGCAGACGCTCATCGCCGATGAGCACGAGCCGATCACACCGTTCATCGACCGCGCACGCCAGCTCGCCGATGTGCACGGCATCGCGATCGTGCTCGTGGTCGGCGGCTCCGGCGACTACTTCGACATCGCCAACACCGTCATCGCCATGCGCGACTACCAACCCCTCGACGTCACCGCCGAGGCAAGGCGGATCGCGCACGACCAGCCGACTCACAGGCGCCCCGAGGGCGGGGAGTGGGCGCCGATCCGCACCCGCACGCCCGCCGCAGCATCGATCGACCCGAGCCGCGGACGGCACGCCATCGAGGTGAAGGCACGTACCGAGCAGCGCGTGCTGTTCGGCCCGCAGGAGGTCGAGCTGAGCGCCGTCGAGCAACTCGTCGAGCCCGCCCAGGCCCGCACCATCGCCCTCGCCCTCGCGCACGCGCGCGAACATTGGCTTCGCCACCCCCGCCCCCTGCCGGATGCCCTCCGCGAGATCATGACCGCCGCCACTGACCTGGATTCGTTTCAGGAATACCCTACCGGGGAGCTGGCGGAGTTTCGTATCTTCGAGCTCGCGGCGTTTCTCAATCGGATTCGGGGATTGGAGATGCTGATTGACTGCGGCGAGGATACGGCGCGGGGTGAATGAAAGGCGGGGATGTTACGGCGGGGGATTTACGGCGGGGGATATGCGGCGGGGGATTTACGGCGGGATTTACGGCGGGATTTACGGCGATTTACGGCGGGGGCTTATGGCGGGGGATGTACGGCGGTTACGTGTTATGGGGTGCACTCCCTGAAACGCGCTGGACGTCCGACGCGTAGAGCTCCACCAGCCCACATTGCCCTGCCGGTGGAGTGAACCATGGACTTTGGGACAATCAGGGACAGCGTCATGCTGGTCCTCATGTTTATCGTCTTTGGCGTGCCTGCGCTTGCGATCTCTGCACGCATCGCGCTCAAGCCGGTTATCGAGGCTCTGGTTCGCTTGCGCGACATTTCAGCAACCCGCGGTGCCGTTGATTCTGCTCCACGCCTGGCGGCACTCGAATCCGAGGTGAGTCGGTTACAGGTGGAGGTTCAGCGTTTGTCGGAGTCCGAAGCCTTCACTCGTCAGTTGACGCAGGGAGCAACCCCGAAGCTCTAGTTGAGCTGATCCCACACGTGGCGGGACATCTGCGCTGCAACGGTGCCCCTGGCCCACAGCTCGCCGCTCGCGGCTACGGTCCAACAGCCGAGCCTCCATACAGAAGCCGGCTTCGTGATTGCGACGGCCAGCATCGGAGTACCGCCCCGAGAGTGCGCGATTACACAGAAACGAACACGTCCGACAAACCGAAGTAGTCCCCCGCAGTATACCCCCCGCAGTACATCACCCGCAGTACATCACCCGCAGTATATCACCCGCAGTATATCACCCCGCCGTATATCACCCGCCGCATATTCATCCGCCGCATAATCACCCGCCGCAAGGATACGCCTTGTAAGCCCCCTCCCCACAACCCATAGGCAATCTCCCCACACACGACCTCCCCGGATTCCAAACCTTCCCCCACGCAAGTATCCGGTTTCGTCCGACCACCGACCCCGCTCCCCAAACCGCATATTCTCATGCGAATAGAACAGGAGAACGACCGTGTTGTCACAGACAGCCGAATATGCGCTGCGCGCCGTGTTGTATCTGGCGCGCGGGCCGAAGCGGAAGGCGATCCCGGCGGACGCGATTGCGCGCGCGCTGGGCGCGCCGGCGAACTACCTGGCGAAGACGCTGAACGTGATGGCGCGGGCGGGGATCGTGGCGGGGTTGCGCGGGCCGACGGGCGGTTTCGTGCTGCTGCGCGATCCGGCAGAGCTGACGATCGCGGAGGTGATCGGCACGTTCGACGAGCCGGTGGCAGAGCCGATGTGCCTGTTGGGCGGCCGGCCGTGTGACCCGACACAGCCGTGCGAGGCGCACCGGCACTGGACGGGAGTACTGGCGGCGATGCGCGCGCCGCTGACGGCGACGACGGTGGCGGACCTGCTGAGCAACGTCGTCGAGCTGAAAGAAGCCGTTTGACCGCGGCACAGCCGCATGGAACAGGAACCGGAGAACCGGAACATGTTGAAGAAGATGCACATAGTCGGCCTCGGTGTGGCGGTGATGGCGGTCGCGGGCGCGACGCTGGTCCGCGGCAGCAGTGTGATCGATGACGACGCGATCCCGGTGCGTGAAGCGCCGTCGATCCGCGGCGAGGAGCTGGCGGTGCTGACGTCCGCGCCGAGCGTACCGGCGCCGATCACGCGGGATTACGCAACGAAGATGATCGTCGAGCTGGAGGCTGTGGAGAAGACGATGCGCCTGGCGGACGGAGTGGATTACACGTTCTGGACGTTTGGCGGAACCGTACCGGGCTCGTTCATCCGCGTCCGCGAGGGCGACCTCGTCGAGTTTCGGATGAAGAACCATCCGACGAGCACCGTAGCGCACAACATCGACCTGCACGCCGTCACGGGGCCGGGCGGCGGCGCGAAGGCGACGCTCACGGCGCCCGGTCACGAGTCCACGTTCTCGTTCACGGCACTGAACCCGGGGCTGTACGTCTACCACTGCGCGACGGCACCTGTCGGGATCCACATCGCGAACGGCATGTACGGCCTGATCCTGGTGGAGCCGAAGGAGGGCATGCCTCCGGTCGATCGCGAGTTCTATGTCATGCAGAGCGAGTTCTACACCAGGGGCGCGCACGGCGAGAAGGGACTCCAGCCGTTCGACATGGCGAAGGCCGTCGCGGAGAGCCCGGATTACGTCGTGTTCAATGGGTCGGTCGGCGCACTGCTGGGCGACAACCAGCTGCATGCGAAGACGGGCGAGACGATCCGGCTTTACGTCGGCAATGGTGGCCCGAACCTGGTCAGCTCGTTCCACGTGATCGGCGAGATCTTCGACAACGTCTACACGGAGGGCGGGACGGAGGTCGCGCAGAAGAACGTACAGACGACGCTCGTGCCGGCGGGTGGTTCGGCCATCGTCGAGTTCCGTGCCGAAGTTGCGGGCGAGCTGGTGCTCGTCGATCACTCGATCTTCCGCGCCTTCAACAAGGGCGCGCTCGGCATGATCGAAGTCAGCGGTGCCGACAACGTCGTGGTGTTCGAGCAGAAGCGGATGAATCGGCCATCCGCGCAGTCGGCCCAGTGACCTTCGAGGAATCGTGCTGAACGCTCTCGCACTCGCCGCATTCCTGCCGCTGTCGGTCACGGCGGCCCCCGTCGCTGCCGCGGCGGCACCAGTGGATGTGCGCGCGGACGTCGAAGCGCCGCCGGTGCGGCGCGAGCTCGTGTCCATCCCCGCGGGCGAGCACGTCCCGTTCTACGGCGGTGGCGGGAGCGAGCAGATCGCTGCGTTCGAGCTCGATCGCCATCCGGTCACGCAGCACGATTTCCTCGAGTTCGTCGAGCAGAATCCGCAGTGGCGTCGCAGCGCGATCCGGCCGGTGTTCGCGGACGAGGGCTACCTGCGCGGGTGGCTGGCGCCGCTCGAGCCCGCGGATCCCGCGGCACCGGTCGTCGGCGTCTCCTGGTTCGCCGCGCGCGCGTTCTGTGGCTGGGTCGGCGCGCGGCTGCCGACCACCGCGGAATGGGAGTACGTCGCGGCCGCGAGCGAGTCGCTGCGCGATGCCTCGCGCGTCGACGAGTTCCGTACGCGCGTGCTCGAACTGTATACGCGTGCGCGGCCCGACCGCCTCGCGCCCGCCGGCAGCGGCATGCGGAACTGGTACGGCATCCACGACCTGCACGGCTTCGTACGCGAGTGGGTCGCCGACTTCAACAACGTGATGGTCTCGGACGACTCGCGTGCAACCGGCGGCAGCAACCGACAGCTCTACTGCGCCGCAGCCGCCAGCACGGCACGCGATCCGTCCGATTATCCGGCGTTCCTGCGATACTCGTTCCGCGCGAGCCTCAATGCCCGCTCGACGCACACCAATCTGGGGTTCCGCTGTGCAAGGAGTGTGTCATGATCATGTATCGGATCAACCGCGCGGCCGTGATCGTTGCCGCGATGACGCTGATGGCGCTTCTGCTCACGAGCTGCGGCGGTGCACCGAACACCACTCGCGCTGCGGGCAGCATCGCGTACGCGACCGAGGGGCAGGCCTCCGCGTCGCACGACCGGGCCGTTGCCGAGTACTCGATCTACGACCTCGGCTCGCGCTGGCAGGATCAGCAGGGCCTGACGCTGTCGCTCGGTGACCTGAAGGGCCGTCCCCGCGTCATCGCCATGGTCTACACCAGCTGCGCGCATGCCTGCCCACGCATCCTGAAGGACATGAAGCGGATCGAGGGCGAGCTTCGCAGCACTGGAATCGACGCGGGTTACGTCATGGTCTCGATCGACCCCGCGCGTGATACGCCGCAGCGCCTCGCCGAGTATGCGGCGTCGACGCTGCTCGATCCGAACGACTGGACGCTCCTGACCGGCTCGGAAGACGGCGTACTCGAGCTGGCCGCACTGCTCGGCGTGCGCTATCGCCGTGTCAGCGACACCGACTTCGAGCACAGCAACGTGATCACGCTGCTCGATGCGGAAGGCCGCATCGTCCATCAGCAGGTCGGTCTCGGCGCGGAGCCCGCCCGGCTGATCAGGATGGCGGCCGATATGTAGCACGTGTACGTGTGCGTGTGCGGCTGTTGACGTTTCCGGGGGGAGGCAGCAACGGACGCATACGCACACGTCCACGCATGCGCGAGAGCGAAACTACCGCCGCAGCACTCCCACCGCCGCTCCACCCGCACCTCCGGCAAGCATGACCCCGAGCGCGACCGCCTCCCTCAGGTCGCTCGTCCACAGCACCGGTGGATAATGCAGGAGTGCGAGCGCGACGATAAGGGCAATCGTGTGGCCGATGACGCCGCCCCAGAATGCACGTCGCTGTGCGGGCGACCGATCGCGCAGGCGGTGGCCGAGCCAGAGCAGGAGCGTCGGCACGACCAGCAGGCCGATGAGGAATGCCGCACGGGTCATTGCTGGCGGCTACGCGGGAACAACCACAGCCAGTAACCCGAGACGACCAGAATGATGAGAGCGACGGCGCCCAGGTCGCTCAGCAGGATCCAGTTGTCGCCGAAGATCTCGCCCGAGTGGAGCTTCTCGAGGAACACGTCGTTGCGCTCACCGACGTGCAGCACGGAACCGTCGTTGACATCGAGCGTGACCTCCGTGACGACATCATCGCGGAATCGGACCTTGACGATGCCGTCGCGGGGCCGGACGTCCATTCGGTCCACGCCGGCGGGCGCGGCGCGAGGTGCCGCTGCGGAAGCGGCATCGACGAGCGTGGCGAGGGGGAGTGCGGCGGCGAAGTCGCCGGACGGCTCGTGCGCCACATCCGGCATGAGACCCAGCGGGCGCTTGTGGTTCAGCAGGATTCCGCTGATGCCCAGGATGAGCACTGTGCCGGTGGTGATGATGCCGAGCCAGAGGTGGCCGTGGAACATCCAGCGTGCGATCGTGCGTGTGCGCGGCTTCAGCGGCTCGCGACCCGGTGCACGCGGGAACGACCGCCGCTCCCGCATCTGTGGTCCTTCCATTACAGCTCACCTCAGGCGTGCGTGAACGACCGGCGCTCACAAGGGAGACGCTGCGGGGCGCCGAAACGTTGAGCATCCGGATCGCCGTCGTGCAGGATCCGCTCGGCGGATCCACGTCGTCCAACTCGGCGCGTACGATTCCGATGATCGACAGAACGGCAGGACTCCGGTGAGCAGCATCCCTGTCTCAGGGCTGTTATCTTCCCTCCATGTCCCGTCGCACCGGAACCGCCGACCTGCCGCTCCACACCGGCCGTGCCCCTGCGTGGCTGTTCGATCGCATGAGGCAGCTCGCGCCGGCGATCGTCGAGGCGATCGTCATCGATCGCGGCGCGGCAGCCGTGCTCGAGCGACTCTCCGATCCGCACTGGTTTCAGGCCTTCGGCTGCGTGCTCGGCTTCGACTGGCACTCCAGCGGTGTCACCACGACCGTCTGCGGCGCGCTCAAGGAAGGCCTCGCCGGGCGTGAGGCCGATACGGGCATCCACGTCGCCGGCGGCAAGGGGAAGGCATCGCGGAAGACGCCGCAGGAGCTGATCGCGATCGGCGCGCGTACGGGGCTCGACGGCAATGAGCTCGCGTATGCGAGCCGGATGACCGCGAAAGTCGACAGCGCGGCGGTGCAGGACGGGTTCGACCTGTATCACCACTGCTTCTTCGTCGCGGACAGCGGCGAGTGGGCGGTCGTGCAGCAGGGCATGCGCGACCGCGACGGCTCTGCGCGCCGCTACCACTGGCTCGGCAGCCGCATTACCGATCTGACGAACGAGCCGCATGCCGCGGTCGCCTCCGATGCGAGAGGCGAGGCCGTGCTCAACCTGGTCGCAACGGAGTCCGCACCGACGCGCGCGGCGTCCGTGCGGTTCGCGAGCGAGGACCCGCGCCGCACGGCGAAGGAGATCGCTCGCGCGATCACGCTCGAGCTGCCGCGCCGCCACTGGATCGACATCGAGCGCGACATCAATCCGCGCCACCTCAGGTCCGTTCTGCTCAGCACCTACGAGACGGCACCTGCCGATTTCGAATCCCTGCTCGCCGTGAAGGGTGTCGGCGCCGCGACGCTGCGCGCGCTCTCGCTCATCTCCGAGCTGCTCTACGGCGCACCGGCGAGCACGCGCGATCCCGCGCGCTACAGCTTCGCGCATGGCGGCAAGGACGGGTTCCCCTTCCCCGTCGATCGGGAGTCGTACGATCGGTCGATCGAGGTGCTGAGTGATGCGGTCCGGCGGGCGAAGATCGGGAACTCGGAACGGTTGCAGGCACTGCAGCGGCTGCGGACGCGGCTGCGGACGCGGCACCAGAATTCCGTTTTGGCCGATCAGGACATGGACGCGCCCACCCGAGGGACCATGACGCGTCCGCTATGACCCGTCGCCCCAGTTGCTCGCCGCGGGCGACCACGTCTGTGGCGGTCGGCCGCCGAGCTCGCCCGCCCGCGTGCGCACCGATGCCTGCTCCATTGCTGCACGTCGGAGCGCCTCGTCCACGACCGGCGCGGTACCCACCTCCAGCCACAGCTCGGCACGGCACGTCGCACACGTGATCGTGTGCGGGAGATACAGCACTGTGCCGCGCCTCAGCTCGATCGGCGCGTCGCAGCGCGCGCACATCCCGCGCATGTGAACGACTTCCCATTCTGCAACCCACGCCCGTCGCGTGAAGTAGAGACCGACCAGGAAGGCGAGCGCGGACGGCTCGGCGTGAGGCGGAATCAGGAAAGCCACGGGAGCGGCCATACATGCGCCCACGAACGTGAGCAGAGTGCGCATTACACGCTCGGCTCGCGTGCGCCGGAATGCGTCGAGTGTCGCCGGCGTTGCGTAGACACCGTTGCCACCGATCCGCGCCGCCACACGCTCGGCCCCTGTCGTTGCCTGCATCCCTGATCCTTCTTCTCGATCCCGCTTCAAGCGCCTGCGTCGGTGATGCTCGATCGACAGGGGCGATTGCATGAGCAGATGCGACGAAATGGAAATCTGGTGCCAGGTCCGCCAGATCGGTCCGCCGGATGGCGCCGGGTCCGGAGACGGCTACTGCACAACACAGTAGCCTCCTCCTACCCTGCCGTCACGAACCCGGTTCGACGACACGGCGCGCCGGTCTTACGGGCGAGCGGCCGACCGGACGACGTGGACTGCACCGTGGACGCCGTGCGGCTCGAGCGGTGCCGCGAGTGCGGTCACCGCACCGTCTCGCATTTCCGGCCCATGGCCTGTACTCTGCGTCGACGTTCACGCGATGGACGACCGGAAAGGAGAACCACATGAGGAGACTCGGGGTCTGGGTGCTGGCTCTGGCGGCCGGCACGGCGGCGTGCGAGCGCGTGGAGGATGTGCCGGATGCGGAGGTCCGGGACACGATGGCGGCGCAACTTCCGGAACAGCCGCAGCAGGAACAGGATGAGCCGATCGAGGTCCAGCTCGTCGACTCGACGGGCACACAGACCGGGGTGGCGCACCTGTCGCAGGAGGGCGCGGGGGTGGAGGTGCACGTGCGGGTAACGGGCCTGGAGGCCGGGAGCGAGCACGGCATCCATTTCCACGAGAACGGCGTGTGCCAGCCACCGACGTTCGAGTCGGCGGGCGGCCACTTCAACCCGACGCAGCGGCGGCACGGCCTCGAGAACCCGGAGGGCCCGCACGTGGGCGACATGCCGAACATCCGGGCGGGCGATGACGGTGTCGCGGATACGACGTTCGTGAAGCCGAACACACTGCTGCGCGGCGACAGCACGTCACTTCAGCGTCCGGGCGGCATCGCGCTCATCGTGCATGCGGGGCGCGACGATCAGCGAACGGATCCGTCGGGCAACTCCGGCGCGCGGATCGCGTGCGGCGTGGTTCAGATCCCGTGAGCTGAGGCCAGCCAGCCCTGCCGCTCGCGCAGCCGGGTGATGTGCGCGACGTGATGACGGCCGTGCCACGAGTACAGCTCGATGAGCACGGCCATCGTCATCAGACCGTGGTCGGGGTGAATGAACCGGCGCCCGTAGTCGGCCTCGCTCATGCCGCGCAGGACGCCGAGCCAGCGGGCGTGAAGCGTCTCGAGGAGGTCGAGCGACACGTCGATCGGGCCCAGCCGTGAGAACGTGAGGTTCGCCCACGCCTGCTCGTCGTAGGCGCGGATCGTCGGCTCGGTCTCCGTAAGGGCGAGGCAGGTGCGCACGTAGGCGTTCATGTGACTGTCGGGCACGTGATGGACCACCTGCCGCACGGTCCAGCCGCCCTCGCGATACGGTGTGTCCAGCTGCGCATCGGTGAGACCGGCGACCGCTTCGCGCATCAGGGCGGGCGCCTCCTCGATTGCGCGGATCCATTCCCGCCGATCGGCCGGTTCGGGTGACGGCGTCGGCTTGAACCTGCCGACAGGGTAGCGCAGATCTTCGCTCATCGTTCTCTTGTCCGTGCGGTCCATGCCGCTGCGGTCGCCGCGCGGCCTCCCGGAATGTGACAGGGTCGGCATGCGTTCACCAGAGGAGCGTGACCGGAGCGTTCCTGACATCGTGGCGGGCCGGCGCGTGCGCCGCGTCGACGTCGAGGTCGTGCCCGGCATGGAGCTGTTCGTGCTGGAGGCCGCCGACCCCGACATCGTGCTGGACGAGACGGCGCAGGGCGCGGGCGACGCCTACGCCGCGATCCTCTGGCCTTCCGCCCTCGCCGCCGCGGCACGCATCGCCGCACTGGTGCGCCGAGGTGACGCCGTGCTCGACCTCGGTGCCGGAACGGGTCTGCCCGCTCTCGCGGCTGCGCGACGGGGCGCCCGGTCCACGGCGCTCGACCACGATCCCTTCGCGCGCGCCGTCATCACCGAGGCGGCGCGGCTCCAGCGGCTTCGCGTCGAGGTGATCGATGCCGACATCGCCTCGGACGCGCCGCTCCCCGAGGCGACCATCGTCGTCATGGCCGATCTGCTGTACGAGCCGGAGCTGGCACGCGCGGCCGCCCGCCGCGCGCTCGAGCTGATCGAAGGCGGCTGTCGCGTGCTCGTCACCGATCCCGGACGCTTCGCACGCACCACGTTCGAGCGCTCGCTGCGCGACGCCGGCGTCGAGGTCGCATTCGACGACAGCCTCGTCCGGGTCCCGCTCGAGCCGCAGCCATCACGCATCGGCGTCGCGCTGATCGAGCCCCGGGCTTGACGACGGCGCCCGCGCGACCGATCCTCCGCACATGGGATTCCTGATCCGGCTCGTCATCGCCGCGGCCGCGCTCTGGGTCGCCGTTGCGCTGGTGCCCGGGATCACGTTCTCCGGGCCGTGGTTCCATCTTTTCATTGTCGCGCTCGTGTTCGGCTTCGTGAATGCGTTCGTGCGACCGCTCCTCACACTGCTGACCTGCCCGCTCATCATCCTGACACTCGGTCTGTTCGTACTCGTGCTCAACGCGCTCATGCTCTGGCTCACGAGCGCGCTGGCGGGTGCGCTCGGTATCGCATTCCACGTGAGCGGATTCCTCGCCGCATTCCTCGGCGGCATCGTGTTCGCGATCGTGAGTGCTCTGCTCAACCTGTTCGTACGCGATGAGGAGCCCGTGGAGAGGGCGCCGTAACTCGTTGTCCTGTCACATTCTGACCACGAAGCACGTTCCCTTCTGATTGGCCTGCACCGCACCGCCTGCGGCTCGTGGCACGACGGCGTGTTTTCCACCCCTCGCGGTTGCCTCTCCATGGTCTGCGGGCTTAAGCTGTCCGGCGTCGCGCACGACGCGAGTCTTCGCTCCATCTGTCGTTCACTGGCCCAGAGTACGAGGAGTGTGCACATGTCAGTACGGAGGTTGACGGTCCAGCTCGCAAGCGTGCTGGCCGTTCTGCTGTTTGCCGGCCCGCTGGCCGCACAGCAGACGTATACGATCACCGGTCGCGTCCTCGCGGGCGGGACGGGCAATGCGATCCAGGGCGCGCAGGTGCTGCTCCGCGGCACGAACGCGGGCGGCACGACGAACAACGCGGGCGCGTACTCGTTCACGTTGAGTGCGGCGCCGGGACTGTACACGCTGGAAGCGTCGTTCATCGGCCGCGAGACCGTGGCGCAGGAGATCGAGCTGGGCGCGGAGGAGACGGTACGCGTCCCCGACATCGAGCTGCGTGAGCGGGCTCTGGAGCTGGAGGCCGTGGTCGTCACGGGCACGGCGGCGCCGACGGCGCGGCGTGCGATCGGCAACGCGGTCTCGACGGTGAGCGCACGCGAGCTGGAGTCGACGCCGGCGACGACGATCGACCAGGCGCTGCAGGGTCGCGTGGCGGGTGCCGTGATCACGAGCAACACGGGCACGCCCGGTGGCGGCGTGTCGGTGCGTCTGCGCGGCACGAGCTCGATCACGGGCGGCGCAGAGCCGCTGTACATCGTCGATGGCGTGATCATCGACAACAACGCGGACCAGCAGCTGAATCTCGGCTACCGCTCGAACTCGTCGAACCGTCTCGCGGACCTGGACCCGAACGACATCGAGCGGATCGAGATCCTGAAGGGCGCGGCGGCTGCGGCGCTCTACGGGTCGCGCGCGAACAACGGCGTGGTGCAGATCTTCACGCGCCGCGGCCGCATCGGCGAGCCCGAGATCACCGTGAGCAGCCGGTTCGGCCGCTCCGAGCTGATCAAGGAGATCGACTTCGCGCTGACGCCGGTCGATTTGGCCGGCAATCCGGTCCAGCGCTTCGATCCGCAGGATGTGATCTTCCGCGATGGGTCGCAGATGGAGCATCACGTCTCGCTGTCCGGCGGCGGCGGCGACACGCGATACTACCTGTCGGGCGGCTACGTCGAGGACAACGGGATCATGCGTGGCGCGGCGCACGACAAGCTCAACGTGCGCATGAACGTCGACCAGGGCCTCGGCAACTTCCAGCTCTCTGCGGGCGCGAACTACATCCGCTCGAACACGGACCTCGTGATCAACGGCGAGCAGGGCGAGGGTGGTCTGCTGACGGCAATCGTGTTCACGCCGACGACGACCGACCTCACGGCGCGCAATCCGGAGACGGGCGAGCTGCTGAACACGGCGTTCGTGTTCCCGAACCCGCTGGAGGTGCTGGATCTGTGGGACATCGGCCAGAACGTGAACCGCTTCGTCGGCTCGCTACAGGGCCGCTGGGCGCCGATCAACAACGTGAACCTCGAGTACCGGCTCGGCTACGACAACTACCAGATGGAGACGACGCAGTTCATTCCGCGCGGCACCGCGACGGCGCCGACGGGTCGCTCCGTCTCACTCAATCGCTACAGCACGCTGCTCAACAACGATCTCCTCGCCAGCGTGCAGTGGGGTCTCGGCGGCACGGCCCTGACCACATCCGGCGGCATGAACGCCACCTACCTCTGGGCGCAGAACCTGAATGCGACCGCGACGGACCTCGGGCCGGTGACGCAGCTGGTGAGCGGTGCCAACATGTCCGCCTCCCAGGGCAAGGTCGAGACGTCGACGCTCGGCTTCTTCGGCCAGCAGCAGGTCGGCTGGGCGGACCGCATCTTCCTGACCGGCGCGCTGCGCATGGACGCGTCTTCGACGTTCGGGCCGGATGAGCGGTGGCAGATGTACCCGAAGATCAGCGGCTCGTGGGTGCTCTCCGAGGAGCCGTTCATCCGGGACCGCGCCGGGGACTGGCTGACGCAGCTGCGCCTGCGGGGCGCGCTCGGCTACGCGGGCAACCAGCCGCCGCTCGGCAGCGCATACTCGCGCTTCTCGCGCTACGGCACGACGATCAACATCGACCGGATCGGGCTCGTGCCGCTCGCCGAGTCGGGCAACCCGGAGCTCAAGCCGGAGCGGCAGCGCGAGTACGAGCTGGGCTTCGACATCTCGACGTTCGACGATCGTGTCGCGCTCGCCTTCACGTACTACAACCAGTACACCAGAGACCTGCTGCTGCCGCGGCCCTTCGCGCCGAGCACGGGTGTCGGCTCGGTGCTCGACAACGTCGGCGAGCTGAGCAACCGCGGCATCGAGCTGCAGCTCAACACCGTCAACGTGCGTCGCGGCGGCTTCGGCTGGACCTCGACGCTGATCTATTCGCGCAACCGCAACCGGATCGAGAAGCTGGAGGGCGATCCGTACTTCGTCGGGTACGGCAACCGCATCGAGGAGGGCCTGCCGCTCGGCGTGCTCTACATGACCGGCTTCCGCCGGGACTCCGTGACGAACGCGATCCTGTCGGACAGTATCGGCCCGCTGGCGAGCCTGACCCGCGTCGTGGTGGGCAACCCGTGGCCGGAATGGACCGGCTCGCTGTCGAACGAGTTCACATTCGGCAGCAACTGGTCGGCATCGTTCATGCTCGACGGCCAGTTCGGCCACGAGCTGTGGAATCAGACGCGCCGCATTCAGGACATCTTCGGCGCCGGCCCGCTCTACGATCAGCTGCTGCGCGGTGAGATCACCGCGGCCGAGCGCACGCGCCATCAGGCGATCTGGGAGAACTACGTGGAGGACGCGAGCTACGTGAAGCTCCGTCAGCTCGCGCTGCGCTACAACACGCGCGGCGACTGGCTGCGCAACATCGGTGCGAGCGCCCTCCAGCTCGAGCTGCTGGGGCGCAACCTCTACACGTGGACGGACTACTCCGGCTACGATCCGGAGATCAACATGTTCGGCCTGAACACGGTCGAGCGCGGTGTCGATTTCGCAGTTTACCCGAACGCCCGCGTGTACACGCTCGGCGTGCGGCTCACCTACTGATAGCGACCGAGGAGACGAATAGATGATGACCAGTCGCATTAAGGTCTGCGCGGTCGCGGCGCTGATGCTGTCGACGCCCGCGTGCGATCTCGACCTTCAGGATCCGAACCGCCCGACCGAGGAGCAGGTGATCAGCTCGCCCGTCACGCTGGCACAGGTGGTGGTCGGGCTCCAGGCCGAGTATTCGAACCAGCTCGGCGAGCCGCTGTACACTACGGGCATGGTGACGAACGAGCTCGGCGCCGCACCGGCCACGTTCGAGAGCTTCCGCGTAATCGATACCGGCAGTGCTGATGCGCAGAACGATTACGGCTTTTCGACCGGCCCGTGGTCGGGGCAGTATCGTGTGGTGCGCGTCGCGGACGTCGTGATCGCGAACGCGGACAACGTCGGCTTCGGCGCCGCCACGGTGAGCGGCATCATCGCGATCGGCAAGCTGTACAAGGCGATGGCGCTCGGCAATCTGATCCAGATCTACGAGCGGATTCCGCTCGACGTGAGTCCGACGAACCGCTCGCCGCAGTTCGCCGACCGTACGGCGGCGCTGGACGCGATCGTGACGCTGCTCGAGGAAGCCGAGGCGCAGCTGGTGCAGACGCCCGCGTCGGCTGAGTTCAACACGGACATGCTCGCGGCGGGGTTCGATCTGCTGAATACGATCCGCGCCATGCTCGCCCGCTACAGCCTGATCGCCGGAGACCTGGACGCCGCGGATGCCGCTGCGGCCAGCGTGGATCCGGCCGTGTGGTCGGAGTTCCAGTTCGGCGCATCGGACGCGAACCCGCTGTGGAACTTCGCGCTGAACGGCGGCAACTCGACGGCAATGCGACCGAAGGACATCTGGCGCACGGAGGCCGAGGCGGGCGATCAGCGGGTGGAGTACTGGGTGACGGCGGCGGACTCACAGGGCTTCGCCGCGCCGCTCGACGCGTTCGATCGCTACAGCCAGCGGACGCACAGCATACCGGCGTACCTGCCTGATGAGATGAAGCTGATCCGCGCGGAAGTGGCGGCGCGGCAGAACCGGCTGACGGACGCGCTCGGCTACGTCAATCAGGTCCGCACGCCGTGCACGTCCGCGTTGCCGGAGCCCGTCGCGTGCCTGCCCGCGCTCACGCTGGTCGACGTGCCCACGCAGCAGGCGATGCTCGACGAGATCCTGCGCCAGCGCCGTTACGAGCTGTACCTCCAGCACCTGCGCTGGTCGGACCTGCGCCGCTTCGGCATGCCGGTCAAGTACGAGTGGATGCCGGTCTCGATCTCGGAGTGCGACCGGAACACGAATACGCCGCCGGAGCTGTGCCTCCCGGAGCCGCCGGATCCGACGGTCGTGAACTGACCCGATGGAGCGGGGGGCGCGGAGCGATCCGCGCCCCTCACTCCGACGGCGCCTCCGCCCGCTCCGTCTTCCCGCCCGCCTGGCTCGCCACCAGATCGGTCTCGGTAATGACACCGAGAACGCGGCCGTCCTCGATGACGATGAGACGATGCACACGGTTGTCGAGCATGGCGCGGGCAGCGTCGACGAGCGACTGCTCGGGCCCGATCGAGACCACACCGGATGTCATGACCTCGGCCGCAGTGTGCTCCTCGAGGACGTTCCACTCGGGACCCGCGACCTCGCGGAAGCGCTCCAGCACATCGGCGCCTGCATCCTCCCACAGGTCGACGAAACTCGGCTCGGGCTCGTCCTTTTCCGCCGAGATGATGTCGTCCCAGTCGCCGCCGTCCTCCCGCTCCGTGGGCACGCCGGGCGACGATGCGACGAAGTCGATGATGTCGGACGCCGAGATCACGCCGACGACGCCCTCGCCGGCCGCAATGACGGGCGCGCCGCTGATGCCCGCTCCGCTGAGGATCTCCGCCACCTCGCGCAGCGTCGTCTCCGGCGAAACGCACACCGGCTCCGGGCTCATCACGTCCCTCACCCGAATCATGATGCCTCCAGTTGTCGCCGCCGCTCAGGCAGGCAGCAGCGCGGGCGACGGCGCCACGCGCAGCTGGTTGACTACTTCCGTTACGCCCGCGGCCGCACGCGCACTGTGCTCCGCCTCGATCAGCTCCGACCAGGAGCGGACAGTGCCGGTGAGCGTGACCGTGCCGCCCTCCGCGACGACGTCGATCCGCTCGCCATCGAGCTGAGCGCTCCGGCGGAACGCCGACCGGATCCGCTCGACATCGGGCGCCGGCGGACACCGCCGCACGACGATGAGATTCGTGATGTCGCGGACGCCGATCAGATCACGAACGGCGCGCTCCGCAGCGCGTCTCTCGGTGCCGCGCCGGACCGCGCCCTCGAGCCTGATGCAGCCGTTCTCGACGGTGGCCGTGACGTCGATCGGCACGCCGACCGTCCACCGGAGCACCGCGTCCGCATGGGCCGCGATCTCCGCATCGTCGCGCCGCAGCCGCTCGGGCAACCTGACCTCCAGCTCGTTCGTGACTCCGGCCACGCCGCGCACGCGGCGAGCCGCCTTCTCGGCGGCCCGCTTCTCCGCGTAGCTGTGAACGCAGCCGGTCAGCGTCACGACATCGCCCGCGACGGCGACACCGACCGCCGTCGCATCGAGTGCCGCGTCCCAGGCCAGCTCGTCGAGCACGTCGTCCCTGAGATCGGGTGCTTCGCTCATCGCACTCTTCACACGCGTCCTGCCATGGCCGCCGACTCCGTGCCCGTAGTTCCGCCGGCCGTGTCGATCACGCGGGCGTTGCAGACGAGCACCGGGATTTCGCTGCTGCGGACGACCTTGTCCGCCACGCTGCCGAGCAGCAGCCGCCGCACGCCGCCCGCTCCCCCCGTCGACATGGCAATCAGATCGACGCCGTGCTCCGTCGCGTAGTCGACGATTGCGGACTCGGGGCCGGGGCTCTCGAACGCACGCGCATCAACGCGCACATCCGGCCGGCGCAGGCGTTCCGCGACCTGCTCGACATACTGGAGCGCGGAGTCCACGCTCAGCGGCGTGATCGGCATGGCCGTGTAGGAGTTGTACCACTCGGGCGCGGTCGTGAACGTCAGCGGAGAGACGACGCGAAGCAGCGTGTAGCGCGCGCCGTACGCGCCACCCAGCTGCTGCGCGAACTCGAGCACGCGCTCCGCACGCTCGGAGCCATCCAGCGGAATCAGGATGTGCTTGAGCCCGCGATCGGCTCCTGCGGCGCTGCCGAATGCCTCGTCCTGCGGTCGCATCAGCAGGACCGGTCGCGGTGCGATCCGGATGAGCGAATCGGCGACGCTCCCGAGCCAGGCACGCTTGATCCCGCCGCGCCCGTGCGTCGTCATCACGATGAGGCCGACATCCGCCTCCTCGGCATGACGCGAGAGCACGTCGGCGACGGTGTTGCGCGCGAGCGGGTACTCGAGCGGGCCGAACTCACTTGCCAGCACTTCGCGCGTGATGCGGCCGGGCAGCTCGGACTCGAGCTGACCCGCGATCTGCTCGAGGTACGTCTCGGCGGGGGCAGTGGCGGTGTCGAGCTGCAACGACGCGCGCACGGCCACCAGCTGGAGCCGGGCCTCGGAGCGGCGCGCGATCGCCAGCGCCAAGGGCAGCGCCTGCTCCGCGAACGCGGAGCCATCCAGGGGCACCATGATGTTGCGGAGCATGTCAGTCCTCCTGTCTGATGGGTCTCGAGGGATCCGAGCCCTCCATGACTATGACGCGTTGCGCACGACACGGCTGTAGGGACATCGCTGATTTGCGTTCCGCTTTTTGCCGGATCGCGCGGGATCATGCCTACGGCCGCCGGTCGTGGATGCGCCCGTCCGGCGGGCGCATCCGACCGCCCGGATCAGACGGGTGCCGCGGCGAAGCTCGACACCTGGAGCCGGTTGTCCACGCTCCGGACACCGCCGGCCGCGCGCGCTGCGTGCTCCGCCTCCGTCCGCTCGGACCAGGAGCGGACGGTGCCCGTGAGCGTCACCATGCCGTCGGCGACCGTCACGGCGATGTGATCGGCATCGATCTGTGCACTGCGCTGGAACGTCCGCTGGATCTGCTCGCGGATGTCACGCGGCAGCGGCCGCACCTTCAGCCGGATCAGGTTCGTGACGCCGCGCACGCCGGTGACCTCCCGGACGGCGCGCTCGGCGGCATTCCGCTGGAACGCCCAGTCGACTTCGCCCTCCAGAGTGGCCCAGGCGTTCTCGACGCTCGCAGTGACCTCCCGCGGGATGCTGACATTCCATTCCAGCACGTGCGAGATCGCCGCTGCGATGTCGCTGTCATCGCGCCGCAGGCTGCTGGGCAGCCTCACTTCCAGGTCGTTCGCCACGGCCTTGACTCCCCTCACCCGCTTCGCGGCTTTCTCCGCGGCCCGTTTCTCGGCGTAGCTGCGCACATGCCCGGTGAGCGTGACCGCGCCGTCCGTGGCCGCCACGCCGATCGACGCCGCATCCAGCGAAGTGTCCCACGCCAGCTCGTCGATCACCTCCTGCCTGAGATCGTTCTGATTGATCATCTTCCACCTCCGGTTGCTGGATGGCTCGCGGTGCTCGCTCGAATCGAAAGAGTAGATCCCGGCCGGAACGGCGTTGAGCAGGAGATGCCCTCGACCGCCATGGTGCGGCCCCCGCGGCACTCCCGGGATATTCCCTACATCGCACACGCGTGACCGGCGGATTGCTCCGCTCCCCGACGACGCCGCAGCCGGACACGGATGAGGAGAACTCCGCTGTCGGCGCCGCCCGCGGAAACCGACATTGATGGATGCAACGGAGTTCCGCGTGGCGCCGCCTCGAGCGCCGGCGCACGTCGGCTGGGCAGCAGCGCTCGGTCATGGACGACGAGGAGGGTGCAATGAAGCTCACACGGTATCGCGCGGGTTTTCCGGAGGCGTCCTGGATGCGCCCCATGTTCAGCGAGAATCGGATTCAGCGGCTGCTGGCCGATCTGATGGGTCCGATGCAGGCTGCCGAAGGTCTCGCCTGGTCGCCGGAGGTGGACATCGTCGAGACGGATCTGGAGATCGTCGTGCGCGCCGACCTGCCGGGCCTCGCACCGGACGATGTTCAGCTCGAAGTCAGAGACGGCATGCTGGTAATGAAGGGCGAGAAGAAGGAAGAGAAGGAGGAGAAGGGCGCGGAGTACCGTGTCGTGGAGCGGGCGTACGGCTCGTTCGAGCGCGCGTTCTCGCTACCGAGCACGGTCGATGCCGACAGCATCGCGGCCGAGTTCCGCAACGGCGTCCTCGAGGTGCACCTCCCGAAGACGGTGAAGGCCCAGGGTCGGCGCGTGCCGATCGGGAAGCAGAAGTAGGGTGCTGCGGTGCCGCTCGCGATGACGCGGGCGGCACACGGTTCAGCGGGTGCGTGACGGCTGCGTCACGCGTTCCCGGGCGGGGGATACGGCCCGCCGCCTGAAGCCGGGTGCCGGTACGGCGACCATGGCCGCATCGATGCTCCGCGCATTGCATACCAGCACCGGCACCGGGCTGCCACGCACGACCCGGTCCGCAACACTGCCGAGCAGAAGCCGCCGCACGCCGCCCGCGGCGCCAGTCGACATGGCGATCAGATCCGCGCCGTGCGTTCGGGCGAACTCGACGATCGCAGCACCGGGCGCAATACTCTCGATCAATCTCGGAGCCACCTCCATGTTCACGGCGCGCATCCGCTCGGCCACCTCCTCCATGTACTCCGTCGCCACCTGCGGCTGCTGCAACGGCACGCTCACCGCTGCATGCGGACCCGTCCACTCCGTGGTCGGCGCGAGCAGCAGGGGCGACAGCACGCGCAGCAGCGTGTAGCGCGCCCGGAACGCCTCGCCGAGCGCCTGCGCATACTCGAAGACGCGCTCCGCACGTGCGGAGCCATCGAGCGGGATGAGAATGTGACGGATGCCTCGATCGCTTTCCTGCGCCGTGCCGATCTGCTCGTCGCTCGGCCGGATCATCAGGATCGGTCGCGGCACGCTGCGGACCAGCGAATCCGCCACACTGCCCAGCCACGCGCGCCGGATGCCGCTGCGCCCGTGCGTCGTCATCACGACGAGGTCCACGTCCGCCTGCGTCACGTGGCGCGCGACCACTTCCGCGACCGTGCTCCGCGCGAGCGGATACTCCAGCGGCGCCCGCTCGTTCGTCAGCACGCTCCGCGTGATCCGGCCCGGCAGCTCCGGCTCCAGCCGGTCCGCGACGCCGTTCACATAATCCTCTGCGGTGGGAGCCAGTGCGTCCAGCTGGAGTGAGACGCGGACGGAAACCAGGTGGAGGTGCGCGTTCATGCGGCGCGTCACCATCACCGCCATCGACAGCGCCTGCTCGGCGAACGGGGAGCCATCCAGGGGCACCATCACTTTCCGCAGCATGTGAGCCTCTCCTGTCGCGAGCCGCGCGCCGTCCCGAAGGGAGCATAGGCTCCACAAACGCCTGATTCCGTAGGGAAATCTCTGATCATCGCCCGGAGATTTCCCGACTGCCGGTTGCGTCGCCGGAGCCACCCCGTCACTATCCGGTCCGGCCTCGCCACACGTACCTCCGAACGCGCACCATGGAACCGCAGACCGCGCTGTTCACCGACCCGATGGCGATCTTCGCCTACCTGTGCGGCGTGATTGTCGCCGTGTTCTGGCTGAGCGGGCTGCCGAAGCTGAGGACGCTGTTCGAGATCACGCCGCCGATCATCTACGCCTACTTCATCCCGACGCTGTCGACGGCGTTCGGCATCATCCCGCCCGCATCGCCGACCTACGACTGGATGGGCGACTATCTGCTGCCGTTCGCGCTGCTCCTGCTCATGATCACGATCGATCTGGTCGCGATCTGGCGGCTGGGCTTCATAGCGCTCGTCATGCTGGTCGCCGGCACGATCGGCATCGTCATCGGCGGGCCCGTGGCCTACCTGATCTTCGGCGAGCTGCTGCCGGCCGAATCGTGGAAGGGGCTGGCGGCGCTGGCGGGCAGCTGGATCGGCGGTTCCGCGAACATGCTGGCGATTGCGGAGAGCGTCGAGACGCCGCAGTCGATCCTCGGTCCGATCATCGTCGTGGATACGGTCGTGGGCTACGGCTGGATGGGCGTGCTGCTGTTCCTGAGCGGCTGGCAGGCGCGCTTCGACCGGCGGATCGGCGCGCGGACGGAGGCGATCGAGGAGACGAACCGGCGGCTCGCGGAGCTGAGCGCGCGCCGGGTCCCGATCGACACGCGCCTCGCCCTCATGATCATCGGCCTGGGGTTCGTGGGCACCGTCGCCGGTGTGGCCGCCGGCGCGCGCATGCCGAGCATCGGCGACCCGACGATCATCAGCCAGACCACCTGGGCAGTCCTGATCGTCGTGACCGGCGGGCTCATCCTGTCGTTCACGCCGATCGCGAAGCTGGAGGAGGCCGGCGCCTCGAAGATCGGCTACGCCGCGCTCTACCTGCTGCTCACGTCGATCGGCGCACAGGCGAACCTCCGGGCCGTCCTCGATGCACCGCTCTTCCTCGCCGCCGGCATGGTCTGGATGGCGATCCACGTCCTCATCCTGCTCATCGCCGCCCGGCTCTTCCGCGCGCCTCTCTTCTTCTTCGCGACCGGCAGCATGGCGAATGTCGGCGGCGCCGCGTCCGCGCCGATCGTGGCTGGCGTCTACCACCCTGCCATGGCCCCGATCGGTCTCCTCATGGCCGTCGGCGGCTACGTCCTGGGAATCTACGGCGGGCTCGCGTGCGCGTGGCTGCTGGGTATGCTCGCGGCTTAGGGGGCAGGGGCAGGGGCAGGGTTTGGTCGCAGAGGCGCAGAGGCGCAGAGGGAGACCTGTTCTCCGGGGTCGGGGGAGCGACGAGAACGGGCTCTGTTGGGCCGTGTGCGTGTGCGTGTGCGGGTCCGCGTGCAACGACGAACTGCACGCGGACTCATCCTGCACACGCACCTCTGGGCGCCTGTACCGGGGATTCTACTCCAGTCCCAGCACGGCCTTTCCCTGCTCGAACACGATATCGACCGGGATGCCGGCAGCGTTCACGCGGTCGAGGTCCTGCTGGAGCTCGGGGCTGATGCTGCCGTACTGATTCATGAACGCGACGATGCCGTCGTAGTCACCATCGCCCTGCGCCGTCAGGATCCTCGCGGACAGCGCGTCCATGGCCTCGCGCATCCTCGCGTAGTCGACGCGGTAGCGACCGGTGTCCGGATCGCGCGCGAACGCGCCGTGCTCGGCGAAGAAGTTGAAGCGGGCCATGTTCGCGCGGCCGTGCGCACTCGCGGCGCCGAAGCGGACGGAGCGGAAGATGCTCGCGAGGAAGGTGGTGTAGTAGTCCTCGACCGGCGCAGCGCCGAGCTCGCCCTGCTCGTGCAGGCGTGTGACCATGTAGAGCCCGAGCACGTCCGCCTTCCCCTCCTCCAGCGCCGACGCCTGCTCCTTCATCGCCTCGCGCACCGTGCCGCGGCCGTTGATCGTGTTCTTGATCCCGAGCCCGTGCGCGACCTCGTGGAACATGACGTTGCTGAAGAACGCATCGAACGTGATGTGCTGGCGCTGGTCCTCCGCTATCAGCAGGTCCGCGATCGGGACCAGGATCTCGTCGAACTTCGCCTGCATCGCATTCTTCAGCTGGAGCCGGCGCGTCCCCTTCGCGAGCTGCACCTGCTCATCGTTCGGCAGGTTCACCGCAATCGACTTCGAGCCCGCATTGCCATCGCCGGCATAGTAGACGATGTCGTAGGCGTTCAGGTCGGAGTCGGTGCCCGGCTGCTCCGCCCTGTACTGCGCGTCGACCGGCAGGCCCTGCTGGAGCGCGGGCAGCATGGCGGCGTAGCGCGACAGCCGCTCGCTCCACGCACGATCCTTCACGAGCACGAGCCCCTCGTGCGCCGCCTTGTAGCCGAACAGCTGATCCTCGTACGTCTCGATCGGGCCGATGATCACGTCGATCACGTTGTCCCTCATGTCGAGCCACGCCATGTCGCTCTCACGATACTCATCCGTCAGCAGCGCAGCCGCTCGCAGCTCGAGGTACCGACGCAGCATCGGTTCGTCGGCGTACGTCGCCGCTTCCCGCAGCTTCGCCGCCGCCCGCTCGGTCGGACCGCCAAACACGACATGATAGGGTACTGCGGCGAGGCCGCCGCCCTCGGCCCGCCTCACGACCGTGTATTGACTGCGCAGCGCGGCACCGTCCGGCCCGGCGGCCGCCTGCTCGAACTCCTCCTTCGTCATGTCGTGCGGGTAGAAGTTCGCTCCGGCCGGCTTCGGGCCGATGCCCTCGATGAACGGCTCGTTGTCCTCGAGCCGGTCCCACGGGCCGTAATTGATCATTGCATAACGACGCGTCGCGTCATCCGGGAGGCTCGCGAGGAACAGGTCGCGCTCGCCGAAGGCCTGGATCCAGTAGATCTCGTCCATCGCGTCCGCCGCATCGATCAGCAGCGCGACCACCCGCTGCTGCCGCTCCGTCAGCTGACTCATGTCCGTCGTCAGCGTGACCGTCGTGTATCGGTCGAGCCGCTCCTGAATGCCGGACGGCTCGGGCTCCGGCGCCGGCGTATCGGCCGCGCAGCCGCCCAGCAGCAGCACCGCAGCGCAGAGCGCATGTTGACCCTTCATGAGTTGGTCTCCGTCGGAAGTGGAACGTCGATGGCTAGAAGTGCGAGCGCGCCGATGCCGGCGGGCGGAATCCGCGGCGCCGGCCGCCGAAGTCCCGGATCCCATCGCGCAGCCGCTTCAGCTCCAGGTCGGTCAGGTCGCCGAGCTGCTGAAGACCGTCGAACTCGACGATCCCGGCCCACGTCCGATCCGAGTCGAATACGAGGTGCCGGCGCTGGAGCGGATAGGGAAAGTCGGTGCCGGGGCCCACGGCGCTGACGCGCCACGGGATGAACATGTCGTCCGTCCACAGCCGCACTTCCGGTGCGCGCGCGAGCGTCTCGATCTCGCGATGACTCAGCTGCCACCAGCTCTCCGGCATGCGGACCCGCATCTTGTTCTGCGGCTGACCGACCTGCACCAGCTCCATCACCGCGCCCGAAGCGTCCGTGTCGTTGAACCGGTGCCAGCGGCCCGATTTCAGATCGATCACGTCCATTCCGGAATCCTCCTGAGCCGGTTGAGCAGGTGGTCGCTTCCGTGAGTGCGTGCAACCGCCGTGCCGTCTGCATACCTAACTGAAAACTGGCGGCCCGTTTACGGCTGCGGGCCGCCGATCCTGTACGCCCGCCGGAGTCAATCCCCGGTGGTGGCACCCCATGCCGTTTCCGCGCCGATGCCCGCGTGCACGGCTTCCTCGCGCCGCTGACGGTCCCGCTCCTCGGACACGAACCGGCGCTTCATCCAGGCGCCCAGGTCGTCGAAGTAGGTGTACGCGACGGGGACCACGATGAGCGTCAGCATCGTCGACGTGATCAGGCCGCCGATGACGGCGCGGGCCATGGGCGCGCGGAAGCCCCCGCCCTCGCCGAGTGCGAGCGCGATCGGCAGCATGCCGAAGATCATGGCGGCGGTGGTCATCATGATCGGACGGAGTCGGACGCGCCCTGCCTGGACGAGCGCGGTATGGCGGTCGGCACCGAGCGCGCGCCGCTCGTTTGCATTGTCGACGAGCAGGATCGCGTTCTTCGTGACGAGTCCCATGAGCATGATGACACCGATCATCGACATCATGTTCATCGTATCGTTCGTGATGAGCAGTGCGAGCAGTACGCCGATGAGCGACAGCGGCAGTGCCATCATGATCGCGAGCGGCTGCGAGAACGACTCGAACTGCGAGGCCAGGATCAGGAAGATGAGGATGATGGCGAGCAGCAGTGACTCGATGACGTAGCCGAACGTCTCCTGGAGCTGTTCCGTCTCGCCGCCGAGCCGGACCGTGTAACCCTCGGGCAGCCGGAGGTCGGAGAGCGCGGCATTGATCGCGCCGGATGCCTCCTGCACCGAGTAGCCGGGCTCCGTATTCGCTGCGACGGTTGCCACGCGCTCGAGGTCGCTGCGATCGATCTGCGCGGGTGCGGTGCCCGTCTCGATGCGGGCGATCTGCCCCAGCGGCACGGTCGGCGCGGCTCCGCTCATCGCGCGCATCGGTGTCGCTACCGGAAGTGTCGCGATGTCCGTGAACGTCGCACGGCGCGCAGGATCGACCTGCACGACCACGTCCCGCTCCTCGCCCTGCGGATCCTGCCACGTGGTCACCGCCTGACCGGCCAGCAGCGGCCGCACCGCGCCCGCGATCTGCCCGACGTCGAGACCCAGCTCGTTGGCCAGGTCGCGGTTCACCTGGATCCGGTATTCCGGCCGCGGCTGGCCCAGCGAGCTCTCCAGATCCACGATCCCGCTCATCCGGCTCATGATCGAGAACACCGTGTCGCTGAGCGTCTGGAGCACCGCGACGTCCGGCCCGCGCAGGTTCACCTGGATCGGCTTGCCGCCGCCCGACTCGGCGTCCGCGAGCGAGACGGACACGCGCGCGCCGTACAGCGAGGCGAGCTGCCGACGCGCTTCGACCATCAGGTCCTGCTGCGACCTCGCGCGCTCCGAGCGCGGCACCAGTCGCACGTACACGTTCCCGTTCGTCACCGTGCCGGTCGCACCCGCGCCGATCGTCGTGTACGTGTACTCGACACCCTCGAGCCCGGCGAGTGTCCGTAGAATCGCGTCCGCGCGCGAGCGCGTGTACTCCAGCGAAGACCCCTCCGGCGTCTCGAACGCCACGGAGAACTGCGACTCGTCCGTGTCCGGGAAGAACCCGCCGCCGATGAACGGGAACAGCAGGAACGAGCCGAAGAATGCGCCGACTGCAATGCCGACCGTCGCCTTGCGGTGGCGCAGCGCCCAGTCCACCACGCCACGGTAGCGGTCTGCCTGCCGATCGAACCAGCGGTTGAACCCTGCAATTCCGCGCGTCACCGGATTGCCGCGCGCCGCCCCGGCGTCGCCGCTCATGTGGGGTTCGACGCCCCACCACGCGGACAGCATCGGCGTGAGCGTGAACGACACGAACAGCGAGACCAGCACCGCCCAGGCGACGGTCATGCCGAACTCGTAGAAGAACCGGCCGATGATGCCACCCATGAATGCGACCGGCACGAATACGGCGACGATCGAGAATGTCGTCGCCATGACGGCGAGGAAGATCTCGCGCGTGCCCCAGCTCGCGGCGGTGAAGTGGTCTTCTCCCATCTCACGATGGCGCACGATGTTCTCGATCACGACGATCGCATCATCGATCAGGATGCCGATCGAGAGCGAGAGCCCCATGAGCGTGAGCATGTTCAGCGTGAAGCCGAGCGCGTTCATGAGCACGAACGACGAGATCACCGAGACGGGCAGCGCGAGCGACGTGATCGCCGTCGCCTTCCAGTCGTTGAGGAACAGCATCACGACGACGATCGTGAGGAACGCACCGAGCATCAGCTCGAAGATGACGTCCTCGACGGAGTGACGGATGTACTCCGAGTTGTCGCGGACCACGGAGATCTCGACGCCCTCCGGCAGCCCCGCGTGCAGCTCCTCGACCTCCTCCTTGACCTCGTCGGCGACGGCGACCGTGTTCGCGCCGGAGACTTTCTGTACGTCGAGCGAGACGGCGCGCTGGCTGTTGACGAACGCGAGCGAGCGCTCCTCTTCCGTGGCATCCTCGATGCGCGCGACCTGGCCGAGCCGGACGGGCTGGCCGGAGCGGTTCGCGACCACGATCGAAGCGAACTGGGCGGGGTCGGTGATGCGGCCGGTCACGCGCACCAGCTCCTCGCGCGTCCCGCTCTCGATACGGCCGGCAGGCGCCTCGACGTTCTGCCGCTGGAGCGCGCCCATGACCTCCTCGATCGAGACGCCGTACGACTGCATCTGCGCGGGGTCGATGAACACGCGGATCTCGCGCAGCAGGCCGCCGGCGAGCTGCACGTTGCCGACGCCGTTCACGGCCTCGAGACGGCGGCGCACGTCCTCATCGGCGAGCCGCGTCAGCTCCGCGACGCTGAGCGAGTTCGATGCGAGCGCGAGCGAGATGATCGGCTGGTCGGCCGGATTCCACTTCTGCACGACGGGCGGGTCGATGTCCTGCGGGAGCTGGCGCCGGATCAGGTCGATCTTCGAGCGGATGTCCTGCGCGGCCTGATCGCCATCGCGCCCGAGGTCGAACTCGATGATGACCTGCGAGATGCCCTCGAGCGAGATCGACGTGATCCGGTCCACGCCCTCGACGGGGTTGAACGCCTCCTCCAGCCGCCGCGTCACCTCCCGCTCCACCGTCTCGGGACTCGCTCCAATGTAGACCGTCTGCACGGTCACGACCGGGATGTCGACATCCGGAAACTGGTCGATCGGGAGACGGCGGAAGCTGAAGATGCCGAGCACGATGAGGCCGAACATCAGCATCGTCGTGAAGACCGGACGACGGATGGCCACATCGCTCAGGCCACTGCCGCCGATGCCCGAGTGCTTCGTCTGTTCCGGCTTCTTCCGTTCGCTCATCGCTCCACCTCCGCCGGTGCTGCCGGACCG
Organism: Longimicrobiales bacterium; assembly: GCA_036374995.1. GTDB lineage: Bacteria > Gemmatimonadota > Gemmatimonadetes > Longimicrobiales > RSA9 > SH-MAG3. The sequence goes on from DASUSS010000127.1 coordinate 34,754, forward strand.
CCCTCGTTGGAGAAGCGCACCGGCGTTCCCTCCTGCACGGTGCCCGGTGCCGCGAGCACGCGATCGCCCGCGCTCAGGCCCGATACGATCTCGACCAGACCGCTCGCATCGTCGCGCGCGCCGGTGACGACCGGTCGCCGCGTGAGCAGGTTCTGGTAGATGAGCCACACGTACGTGCCGCCGTCCTCGGTGCGAATCGCGGACACGGGCACGGCGAGGACGCTGTCGGCCACGGAGCTGAGCACGCGACCGGTCGCGAACACGCCGCCGACGATGCGGCCGTCCGGATTCGGGAGTCGCAGGTACACGCCGACCTGCCGGGTCGCAGGGTCGGCCGTCGGCTCCACGCGCGCGACCACACCCTCGAAGGCCTGGCCGGGATAGGCATCCACGGTGAACTCGACGCGCTGGCCGCGCTGCACGCGCGCCGCGGATTGCACCGGCACCTGGCCGGCGAGCTCGAGCTGCGACGTGTTCACGACCGTGATCAGCGGATCACCCGGACTGACGACCTCGCCCTGGCTCACGTGGCGGTGGCTCACCTCGCCCGACAGCGGCGAGGTGATGTTCGCGCGGCGGGCCGACTCCGATGCGGACGAGGCCTGCGCCCGCGCCGCCGCGAGCTGCCCCTGCGCCGCCTCGTATCCCGCGACTGCAACCTGAAGGTCGATCTGCGAGATCGCGCCGCGCTCGTACAGGGTGCGTGCGGACTCGAGTCGCTGCCGCGCGAGCGCGAGATTCGCCTCCGCCGCCGAGACCTGTGCCTGCGCACCCGCGGCCGCACTGCGGATCCCCTCCGCCTCGATGACGGCGATGAGCTGACCGGTGCGGATCGGATCGCCGCGGTCGACCGCAAGGCGCGAGACGATGCCGGGCACCTGCGCGCGCACCTCGACCATACGCTGCGGATTGAGTGTCCCCGTGAGCACGATGCCGCCCGCGATCTGCGTCCGCTGCACCACCGCGACATCCGTCGGCTGGAGGACGACGGCCTGCGGGCCCTGCGCCCCGTCCGTCACGTCCTCTGCATTTCCACCACATGCGGCAGGACCGGCCAGCAGCAACAGAGCGAGCCGACCCGCCCGCATCGATCCAGTCATGTGCATCCCCCGCCCGTAATCAACGAACATCGATGAGTGTGACCCCGAGCGCGCGCTCGGCACGCGCCAGCGCGAGATAGAAGTCGTGATAGGCATTCGCCTCGTTCATGCGCGCCTGCTGGAGCGCGAGCCGGGCATCCGACACGTCCAGCTGCGTCGCGAGACCTTCCTGGTAGCGCAGCTCCGTCAGCTCGTAGACGCGCGTCGCCTGCACCACGTTGCGCGACGCGGCCGCGATCTGTGCGCGCGCCTGCTCCAGCTCGCCGAGTGCCCGCTCGTACTCCAGCCGTACCGCCTCGCGCAGCTGATCCGCCTGCAGCTCGGCCTGGCGCTGCTGCGCCTGCGCCGCATCCATTTCCGCACCCCGCCGCAGACCCTGGAACAGCGGCCACTGCACGACGAACCCGACCGTCCAGTCATCCTGCCAGTCGCTCGGGAAGAAGCCGCTCGGAAAGGCCTGACGCGCGAGGTTCGCCTGGAGATTCACGCTCGGCAGGAACGCGCCACGCGCGATCTGCACCTGCTCCCGTCGAATCGCGATCTGCTCCTCCGCCGCCTGCACCGCCGCACGCTGCTGCAACCGCGGCTCCGCCTCCGCGAGCGGCGGCAGCTGCACCTCCGCTGGCGGCGGCAGCGCGGGATCCGCCGTCGTCAGCGTCGTCGTCAGCGCGAGCGGCGCATCGATCGGAAGATTCACCAGGCGCTTCAGGTTCAGCGCCGCGAGCTCACGCGCATTGCGCGCCTGCACCAGCTGCGGCCGCAGGTTCTCCACCTCGACCTCCGCGCGCAGCGCGTCCAGCTCCGACGCCTGTCCCGTCTCCAGCAGCAGACGCACGCGCGCGAGGTGCTGCTCCGCCAGCTCCACGCTCGCCTCCACGATCTGCTCCGCTTCCTGCGCCAGCAGCGCGCCGTAATACGTCTGCCGCACCTGCAACGCGACGTCCGCCCGCGCCTCCGTGAGCGACGCCTCCGCCGCCGCCGCCGCATGCTGCGCCGCCTGCACGCCCGACACGATGCGGCCACCCGCAAACAGCGGCTGGTTCAGCGTCGCCGCCGCCGTCCACGCGTTCTCCCGCCCGAACGGCAGATTACCGAACAGACTGCCCAGCGCTCCGAACGCCGCGTTCGGCGTGTTCCGCTCCAGGTACGAGATCCGTTCCGCCAGCGACGCCAGCGAATCCGGCTCGAAGCGCAGACTGTCGGGGATCTCGAAGCCCGCCCCCTGGAATACCGATCGAATCGTCTTCGTGTAGCCGAGCTGCGTGTTCACCTGCGGCAGCAGCGATGACCGTGCCGTCCGCACCTGCGCCGACGCCAGCTCCACCTGCTGCTCCGCGACACGCACCTCCTCACTCCGCTGCTGCGCCAGCCGCAGCGCCTCCGTCAGACTCAGCGACACCGAGTCCGGTACCTGCTGCGCCGTCGCCGGCACCACCGCCACCGCCGCGAATAACACCAGCGGAACCATGCTCCGCTTTACCCGTTTCGTGATCATCTCGTCTCCTCGCACCCTCACGTCTCGATGCCGTGCCCCCTGCACCACCGGTCCTGCGCCTCCCGCATCGTCGAAAGCAGGTGATCGTGAAAGTCCACGAACGCGCTCAGCCGCGCCCGCACCGCCGCATCGTCCGCCACCCGTGAACCCTCCGCCATCGCCTCCCGCAGCTGCGCGAACCGCTCGATCCGCAGCGCCACCATCCGCCCCATCATCCGATCCCCGATCTGGTAGAATACGCGACGGTCCCCGGCACGTGTCACTCGCTCCAGCGCACCCAGCCGCTCCAGCAGTCGCGTCTCCTGGCTGATGCTCCCCTTGCTCGCCTGCACCGCCTTCGCCAGGTCCTCCAGCGAGTGCGCCTCCGACGACAGCAGCAGGTAGCCGAAGATCCGACCCGCGATCCGCGTCAGCCCGTCCTGCTCGACGATCTGTCCGATCCGTTCGATGAACCGCGCCGCGGCCTCATCCCGATTCTGCTCGTCCATAGGCCCGACAGCCTAGCGGCCGGTTGACGTTCAGTCAAGTCTGAACGGATTGAATGCAAAGCCAGCGCGGTCGGGCCCGTTGGAACCACGGATTCACTCGCGGAGAACGGCCGGAGGGACGGCGAGGCTCGGGAGTCATGCTCGCGTGGGGACGCGCGTTCCGGGCAGGGAGTACTCTGTCGTTGTTGTGTATTACTGCTCACGAAGGATGCGCAGCCGGGAAGCACGACGCCGCGCGAGTGAGGCTCCCGAGCCTCGAAGCCCTCCGGCCGTTCTCCGCGAGAAAATCCGTTGTGTAGCAGACCGGCCAAGCTCTCAGGCGCCGGGGCAACAGAGAGGACTGCAACGACATCGCTCCGGGAGAACGCCCGTAACGAGCAATGCGAGGCCAGGGCCATTCTGGAATTGTCAACCGTGGAATTTTCGCACGGGCTCGGAGCCGGATGCACCGTGACGCTCACGGCGCTCGCCTCCTACTCCCTGAGCTCCGCGATTGAATCCGTTCTCAAGTTACTCGAGTCTGCTCTCCCGTTCCTCCACCGCTCAGCGCTTCCCGGAATTCCGCCATGATCCGGGCCACCGGTTTCACTTCGTGGATGCCGGCGACGCTCTTGCCTGCCTGCCAGAAGTCCTTCGTCGAGTTCGGGTCGAGGGAAGCCCTGCGGAGCTGGATGGCGGAGCGGATTGCGTAGAACTGGCGCATCCAGTGTTTCGAGCGGCGACCGCGCAGGAGTCGGCGGGCGATGGGACCGGCGCGCGTGCCGGTGCGCTCGATCCAGGGTGTGCGGATGACGGCGAGTGGGACACCGGTGATGCGCTCGCTGAGGACGATGTCGTCCTCGTCGGCGTCGACGATCGCGCGCTTGTAGGCGTCGCTCGCGGTGCATTCGGCGGTGGCGATGAAACGGGTGCCGAGCTGGACGCCGTCGTAGCCGGTGCGGAGCGCGCGGATGAGATCATCGGCGGTGCCGATGCCGCCGGCGCACACTATGGGCAACCCGAGCGGGGCGAGCTCGGCGAACAGCTGCTCCGGTGATTTCGGTCCCGCGTGACCGCCGGCGCGGCTGTTGACCGCGATGAGGCCGTGGACGCCGCCGGCGACGGCCTTGTCGGCCCATTTGCGTTCGGTGACGTCGTGGTAGACGCGGGCGCCCGCGTTCTCGGCGCGCTGCACGACCCAGCGCGGATTGCCGAGCGAGGTGACGAAGAAGCGGATGCCCTCCTCGAGCGCGATGTCGATCCAGCGTTCCATGCGCTCGCGGTAGATCCGGGATTTCCCCTCGATCAGCGCGTTCATGCCGATCGGCCGGTCCGTGAGGCGGCGGATGTAGCGGAGTCCTTCGCGGAAGTCGTGGCCGTGCACGAACGTGAGGGAGACGGGCTGCACGATGCCGATGCCGCCGCTGGCGGAAATCGCGGCGACGAGCTCGGGGTTGCTGCATGGATACATCGCGCCGCCGATGATCGGCAGCTCGATGCCGAGCTCGGTCGTCATGCGTGTGGAGAAGGTGGTCACACGCGCTCGAGCTGCCAGCGCACGCGCACGGTCGCGACGCTCGCACCGGAGTGGTCGCGGATGTCGGCGAGAACGTTCGCCGTCGTCTCGCCGGTGACCTGCGGCAGCACGGCGGTCCCGGTCGCGGTGAGCGTGCCGCGGGCCTTGCGCAGGTATTCGATCGTGATGGCAGTCGGTATGCCGCGCACGCCGTCAGGCATGGCGGCAGCGGCGGCGAGTCCGCTCGCGAGCTCGCCGAGGTTCGCGAGCGCGATCGCGTGGATGGAGCGCAGGTGGTTGCGGACGCGGCGCCTGTCCTTCAGCTGCACGACGGCACGTCCGGGCTCGAGCTCGAGCACGCGTGCGCGGATCGTGCCGCTGTAGGGTGCGATGCGGCCGATCATGCGGCTGAACAGCCACCTGCCGCCCGGCCGCCGCTCCAATCGCCGCCACGCACTGAGCAGACGCGCACCGAACGAGGCATCGCGTTTCACGACTACGGTCTCGGTCATGGGTCGGGAGAGTAGGTCCTCGCCGTCCGCGGAGCAACGGGGGGATTGCATCGGGAGGCAGCGGCAGAGGCGGTGCCCTCTCGCCAGCCGCACAGGCCGCAGCCAGCCGAACAACGGATTTCACTCGCGGAGAACTGCCGGAGTGCATTCGAGGTTCGGGAGCCTCATGCGCGCAGCCTCGGCCTTCTCCGCAGTGGCATCCTTCGTGAGTAGTAATGCAACAACAACGAAGTCTCCTCGCCGGGAACGCGCGACACCACCCGACAATGCCTCCCGAGCCTCGCCGTCCCTCCGGCCGTTCTCCGCGAGTGAATCCGTAGCAGTCCTCCGCACCGCCGCAGCGCCGGGAGCGGGCCGCAGCCAGCCGAACAACGGATTTCATTCGCGGAGAACTGCCGGAGTGCTTTCGAAGTTAGGGAGTCTCATGCGCGCAGCCTCGTTCCTCCCGGCTGCGCATCCTTCACATGTAGAATTTCAACAACAACGGAGTCTCCCCCGCCGGTAACGCGCGACGCCACGCGACAATGCCTCCCGAACCTCGCAGTCCTCCAGCCGTTCTCCGCGATTAATTCCGTTGCAGTCCTCCGCACTTCCCCCAACGCCGGGAAACGTGCCCCTGTCCGTGGGAATAGCTTCGGCGTTGTTCGCGGCACCGCACCGCACGCATATTGACCGCCGACTCGGACGACCTCGAGGACGGAGACCCTCCCATAGGACTGCGCCAGCGCATTGGCCTGCCCGCCGGACCGATCCTGCTGATCCTGCTGCTGCTGCTCGATCCGCCGGCGGGGATGACGCTGGCCGCATGGCGGACGGCGGCGGTCGCGCTGTTCATGGCCTGCTGGTGGATCACGGAGGCCGTGCCAATACCGGCGACGGCGCTCACGCCGCTCCTGCTGTTCCCGCTGCTCGGGATCCTGCCTGCCGGTGCGACGGCAGCACCGTACGCGAATCCGGTCATCTTCCTGTTCCTCGGCGGATTCGTGATCGCGCTCGCGATGCAGCGGCACGAGCTGCACCGGCGGATAGCGCTCGGGGTCGTGCGGGCGATGGGCGTGCACCCACCGGTGCTCGTGCTCGGCTTCATGGCCGCGACGGCGTTCCTCAGCATGTGGGTGAGCAACACCGCGACGGCGGTGATGATGCTGCCGATCGGGCTCTCCGTCGTGCAGCTGGTGAAGCCGGACGCGGGTGAGGGGCCGATGGACTTCAACTTCGCGATCGCGCTCATGCTCGGCATAGCGTACGCGGCGAGCATCGGCGGTCTCGCGACGCTGATCGGTACGCCGCCGAACGCACTGCTCGCCGCGTTCATGCTGGAGACCTACGGGGTCGAGGTCGGCTTCGCGCAGTGGCTGATCGTGGGGCTGCCGCTGGTGCTCATCTCGCTGCCGCTCGCGTGGCTCGTGCTCACCCGCCTCGTCTTCCCGATCCGGATCCGCGAGATCCCCGGCGGCGCCGCGGCGATCCACGAAGCCTACCAGCAGCTCGGACCGGTGTCCCGCGCGGAACGCAGCGTCGCGGTCATCTTCGTGCTCACGGCGATGCTCTGGATCGTGCGGCCGCTGATCGACGATGTCGTGCCGGGGCTGTCGGACACGTCGATCGCGATTGCGGCCGCACTCGCGACGTTCCTCGTTCCCGTCGATCTGAAGCGCGGCGAGTTCCTGATGGACTGGGAGACTGCGGAACGACTGCCGTGGGGCGTGCTGCTCCTGTTCGGCGGCGGACTCGCGCTCGCCGGCGCCGTCACGGAGACCGGCCTGGCCGAGTGGATCGGAGCGCAGATGGGCGCGCTCGGGGCCTGGCCCGTGCTGCTCATCGTGGTCATTGTGACCACGGTCGTGATCTTCCTCACGGAGCTGACGAGCAACACGGCGACTGCGGCGGCGTTCCTGCCGCTGGTCGCATCGCTGTCCGTCGGCCTCGGCGAGAATCCGTTCCTGCTCGTCGTGCCGGCCGCGCTCGCGGCGAGCTGCGCGTTCATGCTGCCCGTCGCGACGCCGCCGAATGCGATCGTCTACGGCAGCGGCTACGTCACGGTGCCGCAGATGTCGCGCGCCGGCGTCTGGCTGAATATCCTGTTCATTGCGCTGATCACACTCACCGTCTACTCGCTCGCGCTCCTCGCCTTCGGCGTCGAGCCCGGCACGCTGCCCGAGTGGGCGGGCCGTGCTGCCACACCCGGAGGTTGACCCGCATGTCTCCTCGACTCCGAGCCGGCCTCGCCTTCGCGACGGTGCCACTCGCGATTGCGGCCTGCGCCACCACCGCGCCGCGCGACTATCCGGCGGCGATCCGTTACAACCAGCTCGGCTACCTGCCCGATGCGCCGAAGGTCGCCGTACTGTGCTCGCGGGACGGGCGCTTGCCGCGCAGCTTCCGCGTGCACGATGACGCCGGCCGCACCGTAATCGGGCCGGAGGAGCTGCGGAACGACGGCGCATTCGCGAGCTGTGCCGCGGCGGCGCGCATCGACTTCTCGGCGATCACGACGAGCGGCAACTACACCATAGAGGCCGGTCCGCTGACCGCGACCGTGCGCGTCGCGCCGGACGTCTATCGCGGCACCGCCGACTCGCTGCTCGCCTACATGCGGCAGCAGCGTTCGCGATTCAATCCGTTCTTCCGCGATTCCGTGCATCACACGACGGACGCCGTCCTGGTCGATCACCCGGAGGCCGGGACGTTCGTCCCCGTTGCCGGCGGCTGGGCGGATGCCGCGGACTACCTCCAGTACGTGACGACATCGGGGCATGCGACGTTCGTGATGCTCGCCGCGTATCGTGATCACCCGTCATCGTTCACGGATGCCCACGACGCGAACGGACTGCCCGGCGCGAACGGCATTGCGGACGTCCTCGACGAGGCGCGCTGGGGCCTCGAGTGGCTCGTGCGCATGCACCCGCGCGACGACCTCATCCTGAACCAGATCGCCGATGACCGCGATCACATGAACGCGGACACGCCGCCGACCGACATCTCCGATTACGGCTGGGGTCCCGGCAGCTTCCGCCCGACGTATCCGTGCACGGGACGGCCCCAGGGACTGTTCGCCGGAAAGAACCGCGCGAACGGCGTTGCTTCGACCGCAGGCAAGATGGCCGCGGCGTTCGCGCTCGGTGCACTGCTGCTGCGGGAGCACGATGCCGCGTTCGCGGAGACGCTCGCGGCCAGGGCACACACGGCATACCATGCGGGACGCGATCGGCCCGGCGTGTGCCAGACCGCGCCGGGCCGTGCACCCTACTTCTACGAGGAGGGCAACTGGGTCGATGACATGGAGCTCGCTGCGGCGCAGATGTACGCGCTCACCGGCGAACGCGCATTTCTCGAGCAGGCGCTCGAGTATGCGGCTCAGGAACCCGTGACACCGTGGATGGGCGCCGACACCGCGCGGCACTACGAGTGGTATCCGTGGCACAACTACGGCCATCACGAGATCTGGCGCGGCACCGAGGATGGCGGCGCGCGCACGACCGTCACCGACTACTACCGGCGCGGCCTCGAGGCGGTCGCCGGCCGTGCGCACAACGGCTTCGGCATCGGCATTCCGTTCATCTGGTGCTCGAACAACCTGATGGCCGCTTTCGCGACGCAGGCGCGGCTGTATCGCCGGATGTCCGGCGATACGACGTATCGGGCGCACGAGCAGGCTGCGATCGACTGGCTGTTCGGCACGAACCCGTGGGGTACATCCATGGTCGTCGGCCTGCCGCGCACCGGAGACTACCCGACCGACCCGCACTCCGATGTGTCGCGGCTGCTCAGGGATCACCTCTCGCAGAGGGGCGGCCTCGTCGACGGTCCGGTGTACCGGTCGATCTACGAGAACCTGCTCGGCATCTCGCTCGTCAACCCGGACGAGTACGCGGAATGGAACACCGGCCACATCGTCTACCACGACGATTGGGGAGACTATTCGACGAACGAGCCGATCATGGACGGGACGGCGGTCCTGATCTACGTCATGGCCGCGCTGGGAGCCAACTGAACGGAGGCGTGCCGGGATCCGGATCGGCCGGTCGTGGCCTGCGTCCCGGCCGCGGCCCGGCCCGGCTCCCGCCCCCGCGGCACAGCCCCACCCGAGACGGGGTTCGCTGCCCGGAAACACTCCAGCCGATTCAGTGTAGCTGAACTCCGAGGCGGCCCCGGCCCCTCATTCCCCGTAATCGTAGTCCGAGCGTCGCACGCTCATCCGGCAGCGAAGGTGTAGCTCATGCGTCTGGTTTCCTCCTCACGCCCGTACGCGGCTGTTGCTGCGTCCCTCGTCCTCGTGCTGGCCGCTGCGGCTCCGGCCGATAACGCCGAAGCGGCCGCTCCTGCGCCGCGCGTCGATCCCGCTGAAGCCGCGCGGCCGACCGCTCCGAGTCCGGCCATGGCGCGAGCGGACGATGTCGACGAGCTGACGGACGCGGCGATCCGCGCGCTCGCGCCGCGCGTCACCCGGTCGAGTCACGAGCTGGCCCTGCGCACCGCGTTCCTGGCGTACTTCAGCCATCGCGAGAAGCATCCCGATGAGGTGCGCAAGCCGTACCTCTACTACGTCGATCTCGGGCTCGACAACCGCACTCGCCGCGGCTACGTGTTCGACATGGACCGTCTCACGGTCGTCGAGGGACCGTTCACCGTCGCGCACGGCCGCGGCTCGGCCCGCTCTCGCGACGCCGTGCCCACGACGTTCTCCAACCGTCCCGGCAGCAACGCCTCCTCACTCGGCCTCTACCTCGCCCAGGAGACCTACACGTTCAGCGGCAAGTCCGGCGGGCGGCGCTATACCTCCGTCGGACTCCGCATGCGCGGCGAGTCCGGTTCCTTCAACGGCGCCGCACGACGTCGCGGCATCGTCGCCCATGGCGCTCCCTACGTCACCGCCTCGCAGGCCGGCCGCAGCGAGGGCTGCCCCGCGATGGAGTTGGCCCGCGCACGCCGCCTCCTCCCCATGATCGCGAACGGCGGCGTCGTCTTCCTGTACTCGCCCCGCGACAGGAACTGGCTCGAGAACGATCCCTGGATTTCGTAGCCCGAATACGGGCACTCGATGATGCACGAATCCCCGCCGTCCGGACGAGTCCGGGCGCCGGGGATCCATGCGACTGGCGAGAAACGAGGGTCCGCTGGGTTCGGTATCACGCCTTTCGGCGCGCCGGATCCTGTTCTCTTGTCACCGAGTCACGCGACCTGCGTCTCGGCTGTCCCTGGCCCAGGGACTTGCGATTGCGACCAGTCACCTCGCAATCGGCACACCGCCTCCGAACGCCTCGGTGTGCTGCCCTCGAAAAGCGTCCTTTTCGAGAACGACGCCTGCGCCCATGTCGGTCGCGTGGCCGCTGACGTCTGACCCAAGGATACACGCCGGCCCGGCGGTGCGCAAGCCTCTCATGCATCCGGCCAAATCCTTGCTGTTCAACGCGTTACCGCATCGCATCGGGAACTCGCGAAAAAGCGGTTCGCGCGTGCTTGATGCATCGCGCCCCACCACTTCGACTTGTCCTTCTGTAACGATTTCGATTCACAATTTTTCGATATTTTCCCACACTGTTTCCACAGGCCGGCAACCGGTTGTCCACGGATGCGTGTGGAAAAGGACGACGGGATGGGGGTGGGAGCGCGGTCGGGGCGGTGCGCGACGGCGGGTCCGGGCGGGTCGGGGAAGCCGCAGCCGAATCGTCAGGCGGGACTGATATCGACGGCGATGTCGCGCCAGCGTCCCTGGCGGAACTTGAGGACGCTGAGGCCGCAGCGGGTGATGTGACCGACGAGGATGGCGGCCCAGATGTCGATGGGATCGAGTGTGCCGAGTCGCTGGAGCACGAAGCAGATGCCGAGCGGGATGAGCACCTGGGAGATGATCGAGATGTGGAGCGGGCTGCGGGTATCGCCGGAGCCCTGGAGCCCGCCGGTGTAGGTGAGCGCAACGGCGACGAAGAGGCCGGAGACGCTCAGGACGCGCAGCAGCTGGACGCCGAGCTCGACGACCTCGGGCTCCGCCATGCCGAAGATGGAGAGCAGCTGGCGCGGCATGACGAGGAACAGGAAGCCGATGACGGCGGCGCCGCTCATCGCGATGCGGCCGGCGGCGTGGACGGCCTCGGCGGCGCGCTCCGGCTTGCCCGCGCCGAGGTTCTGCCCGGCCATGGCGGCGGCGGCGCCCATGAGTCCGACGGCGGTCCAGGTGACGAGCGAGAAGAGCTGGGTGTAGACGACGGTGTAAGCGGCCTGAGCGGCAGCGCTCTGGGCGAGCGAGCCGATGAAGGCGAGGAGCAGCACGCCACCGACGTTCATCGCGATCCCCTGGACGCCCGTGGGCAGGCCGAAGCGGAAGAGGGAGCGGATGACGGTCCAGTCGGGCCGCAGGCTCGCGTGCTTCGGGAATCCGACGACCCAGTAGCCGCGGGAGAGGGCGATCAGCGCGTAGATGGCGACGCCGCAGGTCGCGATCGCGGTACCCATCGCGGCGCCCGTGGTGCCGAACGCGGGGATCGGCCCGAGTCCGCGGATGAGGACCACATTGAGGATGAGGTTGGCGACGGTGACGACGATGCCGAGCCGGAGCGGCGTGCGCGCGTCGCCGGCGGAGCGCAGGGCGCCGCCGAGCATGAAGAACACGAGCAGGCCCCAGCTGAACACGAACGTGATGCGCAGGTAGGGCAGCGCCTCGGCCGCGACCGCGGGCGCGGCGTTGACGACGTTGAGCAGCGCCGGGGCGACGAAGTAGCCGATCGGTGCGAGCACGCCGACGGCGAGGAGCGCGGCGGTGAGGAACGCCTGGTAGACGGTGCGGTTCACCTTCTCGTCATCGCCCGCACCGGCGAAGCGTGCGACGAGCACGCTCATCCCGGTGAAGAGGGACGAGATGAACACGACGACGACGAGGAAGATCTGCCAGCTGACGCCGATTGCCGCGTTGCCCGTGTAGCCGACGTAATGTCCGACCATCGCGTGATCGATGATGCCCTGGAGCCCGCCGATCACGTTCTGGAGCATGGTCGGCCACGCGAGCTTCCACACGGCCGGCGCGAGCGGCCCCTCCACCAGCGAGCGATCGAAGCGCGACGCGCGGCCCCGCGGCGCCGCGATTTCCGGCGGCGGAACGGCGGCCTCCGCGGCCGTTGCCTCGATCTCCGTCTGTCTCGTGGCGCTGGGGTCCATCCGGCCAATATAGCACCGGAACGCGGACCGTTGCAGCGACCCGGGCCTGACTGTCGCCGGCGCCGGCGCTATGTTGCCGGAACCGATGTCGATCAGCAGCGGCGGGACGCAATGGACCTGGGCATCATCGAAGGATATTACGGCAGGCCGTGGAGCTGGACGGAACGCGCGGAGACGATCGGGTTCCTCGCCCGGCACGGCTATCGCTTCTATCTCTATGCGCCGAAGGCCGATCCGTGGCTGCGCCGGCGCTGGCAGGAGCCGCATCCGGCCGAGCTGGCCGGGCACATCGCCGAGCTCGCGCGCCACTGCCGGCGGATCGACGTCCGGTTCGGCGTCGGCCTCAGCCCCTACGAGATCTATCAGCAGTTCGATGACGCGGCGCGCGGTGCGCTCGCCGCCAAGCTCTCGTTCCTCGACGACATCGGCGTCGAGTATCTCGCCATACTGTTCGACGACATGCGCGGCGACCTGCCCGACCTCGCGACGCGGCAGGCCGGGATCGTCGAGTGGATCGCAGCGCGCACGAAGGCGACACGCATCATCGTCTGCCCGACGTACTACTCCGACGACCCCGTCCTCGACCGCGTCTTCGGCAGACGTCCCGCGAACTACGTCGAGCAGTGCGGCGAGCTGATCGATCCGTCGATCGACATCTTCTGGACGGGCGAGGAGGTGGTGTCGCGCGAGATCTCCGTCGCGCACGTGCAGCGCGTCACCGAGCAGCTGCGCCGGAAGCCGTTCCTGTGGGACAACTATCCCGTCAACGACGGCCAGCGCATGTCGCAGTACCTGCACCTGCGCGCATTCACCGGCCGGCCGGCCGCGCTCGCCCTGCACATCGCCGCGCACGGCGTGAATCCCGCACTCCAGCCGACGCTCACCCGCATCCCCATGCTCACCCTCGCCGACAGCTACCGGCTCGGCGCCGACTACCAGTACGGCGCCGCGTTCCACCGTGCCGCCGTCGAGGTGCTGGGACCCGAACTCGGCGAGCGACTGCGCGACGACGTGCTCATCCTCCAGGACGTCGGCCTCGACCGGCTCGGCGACAAGGAGGCGCTCATCCGCGAGCACTACACCGGCGTCGAGCATGACGGCGCGCGGGAGATCATCGAGTGGCTGGACGGAGGGTATCGGATAACGGATGAGATCGTGCAGACGCAGTGAACTTCTTGAACTGCGGGGGATTAAAAGCGGGTGATTAACTGCGGGTGATTAACTGCGGTAGATAAACGGCGGGTAATTGAACTGCGGTAATGAACGTCGGGTGAGGACCCGGGTTGATCACCCGGGGTTGATCCCC
>DASUSS010000128.1:0-8604 GCA_036374995.1 Longimicrobiales bacterium
GTGAGGACGGTCGGCAGACGACGCGGGAGGTGCGGGCGAACGATCTCGTCAGGTGGTGCCGTGGACCGGCCAAGCACCTCACGATGCAGGAACAACAGCGCGCTCGCGGCCTGGCGCTGAGTTGCGGAACTGACGCGGTGCTCGACCGCTAGATCCGTGAGGAACGCGGTCACGACGTTGTCATCCAGTTCGCGTGGGTCGCTTCCGCCGGCGAAGGACACATAGCGCCGGGTCCACGCCAGGTAGGCTCCCTCTGTGCGAGGACTGAACTGACGGGCGCGAATGGCCTGCCTTACCTCCTCGAGCAGGTCATCGATCTGCCATTCGGGCGTGACATGCGCTGCGGCGGGTGCAGTGTCGCATTGCCCCGGGTCATTGCCGCCGGGCTCCCGACGGTCCGGACGGACAGGAGGAGGCTTCGCGTGCGCCCGCGTACCGGTCTCGCTCGCGTTCGCAATGAACCGGCGGGTGCTCCCGGCGACGGCGTGATGCGCGCGCGGCGGTCCAGCCGCGTGCCGGTCGCGCGGGCGAAGCTCGGATCCGCCACCTTCGCCCACTCGCGTGTGCGACACGCCGGATACCGGCTTGGCCGGTCCCGTCCCATGCGCGCCTGAACGCCCTGGCGGCGACTGTTCTTCCATGACCATCCCGATCCCTGTTTTCGTGAGCTGACACGCTCACGATCGAGCCCCGGGCGGGGCTCATCCATGGATGGGCGGGTCATCCTGCCGCACTTCGTGCCCGTCAGTTACACGCTCGGCGGGCGGGCCGGCGTGCAGACACAAATACAAAGCCCCGGCCGGCCGGCGGCATGGTGCCGCCCGCCGTCGGGGCAGGGGTTACGTCATTATGCCCCCGCCCACGGGGACGGTCAATGCTCTCGTCCGGCTCGGGTCGGTCATGTGCCGGCGCTGCACCGGCCGGCGGCTGATCGGTCGGGCGGGGTCGGTTCGGTGATTCCCGAAGTCGCCCGACGGGTTCGGCGGTTCCGAGCCGACCGGGTCCTGCAATTCCGAGCCGACGGGTCGGGCGGTTGCGGGCCCGTCCGGTCCCCCGCGGGCGGCCGGCCGGCCAGTCGCCCGCTCTACGACTCGATCTTGTAGATCTCCCGCCGGCCGTAATCCACCAGGTCGTGATAGCCCTTCATGATCCGGTCGAACTCCTTCGTGTCGTCCTCGGGCATGTCCATCGACATGAACGAGTCGAGGCTCTCGACCTCCATTTCGGCGACGAGCGTCCAGTAGCGCTCGGCGGTGACATCGGTCATGACGCGCATCCGGCCCATACCGGACTTCTCGGTGAGCTTCGCCATGGCGAGGAACTTCTCCACGAGCGGGCGGACCTTGCCGGGCTTGCAGCACATGATCTCGCGGATGAGGTACATGTCGTCTCCTTTCAGGTGTCACGCGGACTGGCCTGTCGTCAAATGCTCAGGAACCGGTACATGAGACGAATCAGCCGGTACGCGATCGACATGTCGTCGGCTTCGAACTCGACGGTGTAACCATCCACCTGCCGCACGCCGGGGATCGCCTCCAGGATCTGCGGCGATGTGACATCGGCGAATCGCAACCGGACGCGAACGGGAGCGCCGGGATGATCATCTCCGCTGGCATTGGTGGATCCGGCCCGCGGAGCGGCGGAGTCGTCGCCGTCCGCCGATCCGGCCGTCCGCGCACGCTCCGCAGCGCTGCGCGCGGCGGCGGCGAGGCGCTCGCGGACCAGCTCGGGATGTCGCAGCGCGGCGGACTGCGGCGTGACGGCGACCTTCGTCGTGACGGACGCGGCGTTCAGATACGAGAGTTGCTCGATCACGGCAGAATCGCCGCTCACGAGGAGGACCGGCACGCCGAGCGCAGCGGCGTACGCGGCGTTCATGTCGCCCTCGCCCGACTCCCGGCCGTCGATCCACAATCCCTTCACGGCGCCGGAGCCGGTGTGCGCGAGGAAACCGACAGCGGTGCCGGCACGCGCGTGATATCCGATGAACATGACGCCGTCGTACGTCGCATCCAGACCCTCCATCATGCCGTACGGCTTGACCGCGCCCTGGATGTACGTGACGCGCGGGTCCAGCTCGGTGTGCAGCAGGTTCTGCATGTCGCCATGCGAGTCGTTCACGAGGATCTCTGCGGGGCCGCGCTCGAGGATCGCGTCGATCACGGCATTCACCTCGGCCGTCATCAGCTGGCGGCCCAGTGCGTAATCCTTCCCGCTCGCGCTCGTCATCTGGGGCGTGCCGATGCCGCCGATGCCCTCCATGTCGACGGAGATGAAGAGCTTCAGCGGACGCTGCTGGCCGGCGCCGGAGCCGGGGAACACGATGATGCAGGCGATGATCGTGACGATTGCTCGCAGCCGCATGGGACCTCCGGGGTGTGGCGGCCGTGTCGGGGTGACGCGACCCTCGGGCTGAACGTTGCGTGCGCGCGCGGACGACTACCGCGCGGTCCCGCTCGAGGCTTCGCGGATCCGCTCGATCTGTCGCACGTGCAGCAGGTCGTGACCGGCGTACAGCCGCATCATGTGCGCGACGCTCTCCTCGCCGCGCTCGACATGGACGCCGACCCGCGCGAGATCGTCGGGCGCTGCGTGCTCGAGCAGCCGCAGATTGCCGCGCCGCACGACGCGGAACTCCGCGAGCGATTCGTGCGGCGGCGCTTCGTCGTACCGCAGCCGGTCGGCCCAGGCGTCCTGATCGTAGCCGGTTAGCTGCGGCCGGTCCTGCGCGAGCACGGTTCGCAGCCGCCAGGCCCACACGAGGTCCGAGTCGGCGAGGTGTCGCAGGACGTGCCGCACGGACCACTTGCCGGGCGCCTCGCGCTGCGACATCTGCGCGTCCGACATGCCGTCGATCGCGCGCTCCACTGCGTCGGGCGTGCTGCGCAGCACCTGGATCGGGTCCGCAGAGCCGAGCAGGCCGAGGATGGCTTCGGTATACGCGCGCGCGTGCTCGGCCGAGCCGGACGCGGGATTCGTGAAGACGGACATGCGGGTCCCGGGTGCAGGTGGGTGCTGCAAAATGACCACGGCCCTGCGCGGCGGCAATGGCCGGCAGCACGGCAGCGACAGCGCTTTGGCCGACGGCTGGGGTCCGCGCGCGGGCGCGCGGTTGCAGCGGCGCACACGCGCGGTCTAGTTTCGCGCGGAAGCTCTCGGATCCACGCGGAACGCGGGTGCAGCGCATGACCGACCCCTCCATGCTTCAGCTGGGCGAGGAGATCGACGCGGACGGCACGCGCAGCGGTCGCCCCGTCGAGATCGAGCCCGGCCACCTCACGACGCACGGCGTGATCCTCGGCATGACGGGCTCGGGCAAGACGGGCCTCGGCATCGTGCTGCTCGAGGAGGCGCTCTCGCGCGGCATCCCGGCGCTGATCCTCGACCCGAAGGGCGATATGGGGAATCTGCTGCTCAACTTCCCCGCCCTGCGGCCCGAGGACTTCCGGCCGTGGGTCGACGAGACCGAGGCGGCGCGGACGAAGCAGTCGCCAGACGAGCTCGCGCGCACGACTGCCGAAAAATGGCAGAAAGGTCTGACATCGTGGGGTGTCGAGCCGGATGCGATGCGGCGGCTCGGGATGAGTGCGCGCTTCACGATCTTCACGCCCGGCTCGACCGCGGGCGTGCCGCTCGATGTGGTCGGCTCCCTGAAAGCGCCCGGCACGGAGACCGATGCGGAGACGCGCGCGGACGAGATCGAGGGCTTCGCGTCCGGCCTGCTCGCATTGATCGGCCGCGCGTCCGACCCGCTCTCCAGCCCGGACCACATCCTGATCTCGAACCTGATCGCGCGCGCGTGGGACGCGGGCGCTGACCTGGATCTGGCAAGGCTGGTCGGGCAGATCGCGGAGCCGCCGATCCGGAAGCTCGGCGTGTTCGAGCTGGACACGTTCATGCCGCCCAGGGACCGCATGGCGCTCGCGGTGCAGCTGAACGCACTGCTGGCATCGCCATCGTTCGCGCCATGGATGCGCGGTGTGCCGCTCGACGTCCAGCGCATGCTGTACGACGATGCCGGCAAGCCGCGCGCGGCGATCCTCTACCTCGCGCACCTCTCCGAGCCGGAGCGGCAGTTCATCGTGACGATCGTGCTGTCACGCATGGTCGGTTGGATGCGCACACAGCCGGGCACCTCCGACCTGCGCGCACTCATCTACATGGACGAGGTGGCGGGCTTCGCACCGCCCACGGCACAGCCACCGTCGAAGAAGCCGATCCTCACGATCCTGAAACAGGCGCGCGCGCACGGCGTCGGCATGGTGCTGTCCACGCAGAACCCGGTCGACCTCGACTACAAGGCGATGTCGAACGCCGGGACGTGGATGGTCGGGCGGCTACAGACGGAGCGCGACAAGGCACGCGTGCTCGAGGGCATGCGCTCTGCCGCGGGCGACGTCGACATCGATGCGCTCGACACCATGATCGGCGGGCTCGGTCAGCGCCAGTTCCTGCTGCACACCTCGCGCGGCGGCGCACCGCGCCGGTTCACTACACGCTGGGCCATGTCGTTCCTGCGCGGACCGCTCACCCGCAGCGAGATCGAGCGGCTGATGGGCGAGGACCCCGAGCGCGTCGCGGCACTCGGCGCGGCTGGCGCACGGGAAGAGACGACGGGCGGTGCGCCGGCAGCGGGTACGGCCGCTGGCGGCAGCGGGTCCGTCACGGTGGCACCGACCGTCGCGTCCGGCGTGCGCGTGCGCTACCTCGACCCGGCCGCACCGTGGGCGGCGGAGATCGATGCGACGCCCGGCAGCCCGCACCTCGAGGCGGCCGTCGCCGCGCGCGTGCACCTCCGATACGATGACACGGCAGCGGGTGTCGACCACATGGAGACGTACGAGTGTATCTGGTTTCCACTCGCGAAATCCGTCCGGCCGGAGGACGCGCGCGCCGTCGATTACGACGAGCGCGACCTGCGCACGGATCCGCCGCCCGCGGCCATCTACGCGCTGCCGGACGCGCCGATCGACAGCGCGGCGTTCTTCCGCACACTCGAGAAGCAGCTCAGGGATCACCTGTACCGCACGCGCACGGCGGATGTCCTCGTGAACCGCGAGCTGAAGCTGTACTCGCGGGTGGGTGAGTCGCGCGAGGACTTCATCGCGCGCTGTCGCACGGTCGCCTCCGGGAGCGCCGATGCCGATGCGGCGAAGCTGCGCGACAAGGTACGGTCGAAGCTCGACCGGATGGAGAAACACCAGCGCACGGCCGAGGATCGCGTGCGCGAGCTGACCGTCGACTCGCAGCAGCGGGTGCAGCAGGAGCTCGTCGCGGGCGCGGGTCAGCTGCTGTCGATGTTCCTAGGCGGCCGGCGCAGCGCGCGGTCGCTGTCCGGCGTCGCATCGCGGCGCGGCATCACGCGCCGGACACAGGAGCGGCTCGACACCGCAAAAGGCAAGGCGCAGGACCTCGCGGAGGAGATGCGCGGGATCGAGCAGGAGCTCGCCGACGACCTCGCGGAGCTCCAGGAGAAGTGGGACGCATGCGCGGACGACATCGAGACGAAGTCGATCCCGCTCGAGCAGAGCGATGTCACGGTCGAGGAGGTCGTGCTGCTCTGGGTGCCCGTGTCACCCTGACACGCGGACGCGCCCCGTCGGCGTCAGCAGGACGACCGGTCCGATCGGGTGCCGGATCACCATGACGCGTCCCCGGACGACCGGTCCGATCGGGTGCCGGATCACCGTGACGCGTCCGGCCCGGGTTCCAGGCCGAGAACGCGGTAGAGCCCGTCACGGCCGCGCACCGTGAGCCGCACGGCACGCGTTCCCTCCAGCCGCACGATCCACCGACGGTCCAGCAGCAGGTCCGTGAGCGCGGCGCCGACCGCGCCCGCGAGGTGATCGCGGCGCTCGGTCCAGTCCAGACACGGCCGGGCAAAGCGGCGTCGCGCACGTCGCAGGCCGGCCACGTCGATGCCCAGCATGCCCAGCCACTCCTCGCCCTGCGCGGTCACATCGCAGCCGCGCGTGAGCAGGCCCTGGTCCACCATCGTGTCCGTCAACAGGACGCCGAGCCGGCCGGCCAGATGGTCGTAGCACGTGCGCGCGTATCGCAGCGGCGCCAGCGCGGGATCGGGCTCCGCCGGCGGCGCGATCCGCGCGAGCGCCTCGAGCGCCTCCGCGACATCGGGGCCCGACAGCGCGTAATAACGGTGACGGCCCGAGCGACGCTGCACGACCAGACCGGTCGCCGACAGCTGCGCCAGATGCGCACTCGCCGTCGAGGGACTCACGCCGGCACGCCGCGCCAGCTCGCCCGCCGGCAGCGCGGGGCCGCCCAGCAGCGCCGTCAGCATCGCCGCGCGACTCGCATCCCCCAGCATCAGCCCCACGTGCGCCAGACCTTCCGGTCCCGCCGCGCCTGCCCTCATGCGCTCACCATAATCCCGGGATATTTCGATGGGGGACGAAATATCGCAGTGCTATCGTTCGACGGGCAATCCCGGCCACTCTTCACCGGAGTCGAACGATGAGCGGAACGACGCACGAGTACACGAGCCACCTGGTCTGGACCGGCAATCACGGGACGGGCACGGCGAGCTATGCAGGCTACGGCAGGGAACACGAGATCCACGTGATCGGCAAGCCGTCGCTCGCCGGCAGCGCGGACCCCGTGTTCCGCGGCGATCCCGCACGGCACAACCCCGAGGACCTGTTCGTCGCGGCCGTTGCCGCATGCCACATGCTCGCCTACCTGGCGCTGTGCGCGCGACACGGCGTGGTGGTGCTCGATTACGAGGATCGGCCGCGCGGCATACTGGTCACGCATGCCGGCGGCGGCGGGAAGTTCGACGAGGTGGTGCTGTCCCCGGTCGTGACCATTGCGGACGGCGTGCACGAGGCGCTCGCGCTCGAGTTGCACGACACGGCGCACGAGCGGTGCTTCATTGCGCGCTCGTGCGCCGTACCGATCCGGCACGAGGCGACCGTTCGCGTCGCGCCCGCGGAGATGCCGGCATGACCGATGTCACGATCCTGCTCGATGACCGGCCGGGCGCGCTCGCGGAGATGGGCGAGGCGCTCGGCCGCGCGGGGGTGAGCGTGGAGGGCGGCGGTGCGTGGGTCGTCGATGGCCGCGGCATCGCGCACTTCCTGTTCGAGGACGGCCCGGCCGCGCGCGCGGCGCTGGAGACGGCGGGCATCCGCGTGCTCGGCGAGCGCGAGGTGCTCGTGCAGCAACTCGATCAGGCCAGGCCCGGTCAGCTCGGTCGGATCACGCGGATGATGGCCGACGCCGGCGTCGGCATCGAGGTGCTGTACAGCGATCATGACCATCACCTGATTCTCGTGGTCGACGACATCGAGAGAGGCCGCGCGGTGTCGGACGCGTGGCGCCAGGCTGCGGCAGGCGCATCTACGTGACCGGTCAGCGCGCCGGCGGCGGGACTACGTAACGACGGGTCGCCGGCTGCGTAGGCATACGTAAGGTTCCGCTGGACGGATCGGCGCATCCTGGGTGCAGTGATCGCCCCCTGCACCCCGGAGGAACCATGTCGATACGTTTCGATCAACGCGCGGCCGTCGTCCTGTCCCTGCTGGCGGCAGCGCTGGCGCTGATCACGACCGGCTGCGCGGACGAGGCCGCGGTGACCGGCGTGGCCCCGGCACCGGTCGGGACAGCGTCGGCCACGACGCTGCCCAGTACGACCGCCGATTTCCTCGCCATCGGGAACGGACCCATCGCGATCGCGCACCGCGGGATGGGCGCGAACCTGTCCGAGGACGCGACACGGCCGGTCGAGAACACGCTCGCCGCGGTGCGGCAGGGCTTCGAGACCGGTGCAGCCGTCGTCGAGGTGGACCTCCAGATGACGGCCGACAACGAGATCATCGCGTGGCACGATGACTTTCTCGCCGACGGGACGTGCATCGGGTCGCTCACGCGCGCGCAGCTCGCGGAGCGGATGCCGGACATCGTCAGCTTCCAGGCGATCCTCCAGACGGCGCGCCGCTACAACATCGCGAACCCCGACCGGCTGAGCGGCCTGCTCACCGTCGACCTCAAGCCGTCCTCGCCGCTGTGCGATCCGGACGACGCGCGCGAAGCGCGGTTCGTCGACAACGTCGTTCGCATCATCCGCAGCATGGGCGCGACGGAGCTGATCTACTTCAACTCGATGTCGCCCGTGCTGCTCGCGCTCGCCGCACAGCAGGCGCCCGAGATCCCGCGCCAGCTGACGGTGCTCTTCCTCCAGATGCTGTCACCCGCACAGGTGGAGGGCGCTCTCGGTCTGCCGGTCACGCTCATCGACAAGGCGCCGGAGTACGGGCTCCAGTGGGCGGAGGTCGGCGCGATCCACCGGCTGCCGGGCTACACATCGCCGCAACAGGCGATCGCGACCGCGTTCGCGACGGGATCGCAGCTCATCAGCTGGGACCTGCTGCTGCTCGGTCACATCGAGCAGACGATGAGCGGTGCAGCCGCGCAGCTCGTGCAGGGCACGCAGGCGCTCGGACTCCACGTCGTCGCGGGCGATGTCTGGACTGCGAGCGACTGGATGTTCGGCGCGTCGCTCGGCGTGCACGCGCTCTATGCCAATGATGTTCCCCTCGCCGTGAGCCTGCAGGGCGCCCTCCACTGATCCGCACGGGCGCGGAG
>DASUSS010000129.1:0-16075 GCA_036374995.1 Longimicrobiales bacterium
GGCTCCACCGGATCGGAGATCGCAACGGCAGGATTCGCCTTTTCCAGCCGGTAGCGGCGAATGTAGCGTCGCTCCGTCGCTTCGTGCTCCGGCCGCGAGTAATCGATGTGCGCGATGGATGCGAGGCCGACGCGCCGGTCATGCAGGCGCGGCCGCATCGGGTTTTCCGGCAGCTTCAGGAAGCTCCAGCTCGTACGCGCGGTCACCGTGCTCGGACGCGAGCCCGGCGGCGATCCCGGCGGCGGCGGCTGGTTGCCCGTCTGTGTCGCCTCGACGTTCACGTTCTCCGGGAATACGGAGAACGTCTGCAGATACGTCCGGTCCGTTTGCAGGCCGGGTACGCTGGCGAACTCGTTGATGTTCGTCGTGAACAGCTTCGTCACCTCGATCACCGCAGCACTGTCCGGACCCCACGACTCGATGTTGAACGTCGTGATGATCGGACCGTACGTGAGCGCCTGCACCGCCTGCGCGATCGCCGCGCCCGTGTCCGCCACGATCCCGTACGATCGCTGCCGTAGCAGGATCCGGTTCCCCTCGCGCTCGAACGCCACCACTCGCGACGGACCGCCGCCGAAGAAACCCGTCGTCGCTCCACCCGCCGCCGTGCGCTGCAGCACGAAGATGTCCCTGCCCAGCTCCGATCGCGGGATCTCGAAGTACAGACGGTTGTCGATGCGGTGGACCCGGAAGAGGCCGCTCTTCGTGATCGCCTCCGACGTGATCACGCGCGCGTAGGGACGCGGCGCCGCGCCACCGCGGGCACCGCCCGGTCCGGCAGTGTCCTGCGCCGGGGCCCGCGCCGGCGTCGGGCTCGCCACGGCGGCCTGGCGTGCGCACCCCGCCCCGCTGCCGATGGCCAGTAGCATCGCGACCGCAGGCAGGGCTCTGCTGCCTCGCTTCATTGCCGACTCCGATGTTGTGAGGTTCACGACCGAGGGTTCACGTCCGTCACTTGCATACAACATGGGCCGGGCGGTCCGGTTTTGTCCAGCAATCGCGGCCGCTCCATCCCGCGTTCCCGGCGGGCGGTCACCGGGCCGGAGCGATCCACCCCGGTTTGGGAACGGGCGCGCCGTGCGTTAGTATACAGGCGGACCAGGCACCCTCATCATGCGATCGGCTCATCGGCGCATGCGCCCCCGCGGCGCTGGAGCCGGTGATTCGGCATCCGCACTGTACACGGCAGGCGGGATGCGCCCGTCGAACTCGAGGGTGCCGGGTCGGTCCGCAGCCCTGACTCCGGGAGTCGCCGTGCGGCCTTCGCTGTCCCGCCCGCTCCGCTCCGCGCTGCCAGCGGCAGCCGTTCTTCTCCTGGCCGGTTCCGCGCTGCGCGGTGCGGGCAGCCGGGTGGAGGCACGAAACGGCGATGATCCTGCCCGACATGCGTTCGCGTTCACGCGCGGGATCTACTCGGAGAGCGGCCGTGGCTGGGGCCGCAGCTGGGCGATCGACTATCCGAAGGCGGACCGTCAGTTCCTGACGGTGCTGCGTCGTTTAACGATTCTGGATGCCTACGACTCCGAGCATGCAGTAGCGCTCGACGATCCGGAGCTGAGGCGCTACCCGTTCGTCTACATGCTGGAGGTAGGCGACATGGCGCTGACGCCGGAGGAGTCGGCGGGGCTGCGGTCCTACCTGCTGTCGGGAGGTTTCGCGTTCATCGACGATTTCTGGGGCACGTGGCAGTGGCAGAATTTCGCGCAGGAGATGCGGCGCGTGCTGCCGGAGTATCCGATCGTGGACCTGCCGCTGGACCACCCGATCTTCAGCAGCTTCTACCGGATCGAGGAGATTCTCCAGGTTCCGTCGATCAACAACATCCGGCGCGGCCGCACCTGGGAGCAGGACGGCTACGATCCGTTCGTGCGCGCGGTCTTCGATGATACGGGCCGTCTGATGATGCTGATCAACGGCAACACGGATCTGGGCGACGCCTGGGAGTGGGCGGAGCAGCCGGACTACCCGCTGAAGTATTCGACGTTCGCATACCAGATGGGGGCGAATGCGATTGTCTATGCCATGAGTCACTAGAGCGCAGTGGAATCCGTCTTCACGTTCCTGTTCAAGTACCGCCCGCTCCTGTTCGAGGAGGGCGACGTCGTGTTCCAGCCGCCGCTGCCGGCGGTGCTGCTGCTGTTGGTGGTGGCGGTTGCGATAGCGCTCGTGGCGTGGACGTACCGCAGGCCGATGGCGAAGGCGCGGCGTACGGACCGGATCGCGCTGGCCGCCGTGCGCGTGGCGGCGTTCGCCGTTCTCTTCTTCTGTCTGCTGCGGCCGGCGCTCGTGCTGTCGAGCGTGGTGCCGCAGCAGAACTATCTGGGCATTCTGATCGACGATTCGCGCAGCATGCGCATTGCCGACGACGGCGGCGAGCCGCGCAGCAGCTTCGTGGCGGAGTCGTTCGCGGAGCCGGATGCGGCGTTGCTGAAGGCACTGGAGTCGCGCTTCCAGCTGCGGTTCTTCCGCTTCTCGAGTCAGGCGGACCGGTTGGAGGCGGTGCAGGATCTCGCATTCGATGGCGGTCGCACGACGATCGCGCCGGCACTGGACCGTGTGCGCGAGGAGCTGGGTGCGCTGCCGTTGTCGGGCGTGGTGCTCGTGACGGACGGCGCGGATGTGGGCGCGGACCTGCCGGATGACGGGACATCCGCGCTGTCGGAGTCGCTGCTCGCGCTGCGCGCGGCGGGCGTACCGGTGTTCCCGATCGGCATCGGCCGCGAGTCGTACGACCGCGATGTCGAGCTGAGCCGCGTCTCTGCGCCGCGCGAAGTGCTGAAGGGCACGTCGCTCGTGGTGGACCTCATGGTCGCGCAGACGGGCTACAGCGGCGAGCGGGTGACGGTGCTCGTGGAGGACGCCGGCCGGATCGTCGGATCGGAGGAGATCGAGCTGCCGCGGGCGGGCGAGCCGACACCGGTGCGCGTGCAGTTCACGGCCGAGGAGTCGGGCCCGCGCCGTTTCCGGTTCCGCGTGCCGGCGCAGGACGGCGAGCGGGTGCTGGAGAACAACGAGCAGGAAGCGCTCATCCACGTGCGCGACGTGCGCGAGAAGATCCTCTACTTCGAGGGTGAGCCGCGCTTCGAGGTTGCGTTTCTGCGGCGGGCGGTGGCGGCGGACAGCAATCTCCAGGTGGTGACGCTGCAGCGGACGGCCGACAGCAAGTTCATGCGGCTGGACGTGGACAGTGCGACCGAGCTGTTCAGCGGATTCCCGACGACGCGCGAGGAGCTGTTCTCCTACCGCGCACTCATCCTGGGCAGCATCGAGGCGAGCCATTTCACCCACGAGCAGCTGCGCATGATCGCGGAGTTCGTGTCGGAGCGTGGCGGCAGCCTGCTCATGCTCGGCGGCCGGCACGCATTCGCGGAGGGCGGCTACGCCGGCACTCCCGTCGCGGACGCGCTGCCGGTCTCACTCGACCCGCGCTTCTCGCGCGACACGACGTTCTTCGACACGGTGCGGGTCTCGCTCACGCGTGCGGGCGCGGCGCAGCCGGCGCTGCGCATCGCGGCCTCGGACCGGGAGACGGCGGAGCGCTGGCGCTCGCTGCCGGAGCCCACGACCTACAACCGCGTCGGCGCGCTCAAGGCGGGCGCGGTCGCACTGCTGAACGGAGACGGCCGCCAGACGGGCGAGCAGCCGGTGCTGGCGTGGCAGCGCTATGGCCGCGGTCAGGCGTTCGCACTGCCGGTGCAGGACACGTGGATCTGGCAGATGCACGCCGACATCCCGCTGGAGGACCAGACGCACGAGACGTTCTGGCGTCAGCTGATGCGCTGGCTCGTCAGCGATGTGCCGCAGCCGGTCGTCGCCGCCGTCGCGTCCGATCACGTGGCGCCCGGCGACCCGATCCGCATCACGGCGGATGTGAGCGACGACCGCTTCACGAAGGTGAACGACGGGCGGGTCCTCGCACGGGTAACGGGGCCGGACGGGTCGCAGCAGGAAGTGCCGATGAGCTGGACCGTCGGCCGCGATGGCGAATACCACGCGACCGCGACCGCGGCCGGGCCGGGACTCTACACGGTTGCCGTGACGGCCGAGCGCGACGGCCGCGTGCTGCGCGGCAGCCCCGTGTACGCCTGGGCCGAGGAGCGGCGCGACGAGTTCTTCGGCTCCCAGATGCGCGCACCGCTCCTGCGCCGGATCGCCGACGAGACCGGCGGCCGCTTCTACACGGCGGCGAACGCGGCCGCGCTCGCGGAAGACATCGCGTATACCGGGCGCGGCGCGACGGTGCAGGAGACGCGGGACCTGTGGGACATGCCCATTCTCTTCATTGCGCTCGTCGGACTGCTCGGTGTGGAGTGGGTGTATCGACGCTGGCGGGGGCTGGCATGACGTACCGATTCGGGAGCGGGACCGCGGCGGGACGTGCTCGCATGCTCCTCGGCATGCTGGCGCTCCTCACGCCGGCGGGCGGGGTCGCGGCGCAGGCGAGCGGGAGTGCGCACCTCGTCATCATCTCGGGGCTGTCGGGGGAGGAGCGGTTTGCGCGGGACTTCGTCGCGTGGGGTGCCGCGCTGGCCGCCGCGGCGGAGTCACGGCACGGTGTGCCGAGCGCGAACGTCGTGTGGCTGGCGGAGGATGCGGAGGCGCACGAACGGATCCGGGATCGGTCGACGCGTGCGAACATCGAGCGGGAGCTGCGCTCGCTCGCCGGCCGTGCCGGTGCGGACGATCGCGTGCTCATCGTCATCTATGGACACGGCAGCTATCAGTCGGGGGAATCGCGTGTCAACCTGCCGGGGCCGGACATCAACGCGAAGGATCTCGCGGCACTGCTCGACGGGCTGCGCACGCAGCGGGTAGCGGTCGTGAACACGACGAGCGCGAGCGGCGGCTTCATTCACGACCTCGCCGCACCGAACCGAATCGTGATCACGGCGACGAAATCGGGGATGGAGGCGAACGAGACCGTGTTCGGCCGGCACTTCACTATGGCGCTGACCGGCGATGCCGCGGACACGGACAAGGATGGCCGCATCTCGCTGCTCGAGGCGTTCGACTACGCGCGGGCGGAGGTCGAGCGCGAGTACCAGCGGGGCAACAAGCTGCTGACCGAGCATGCCGTGCTCGACGGCGTCGGCGACGGCAAGGGCGCCGCGGAGCTGGCGGCCGCCAGCCCGCACGCTCAGGCCGCTAGCTCGTTCCATCTGGGCGCGGTCGCCGCGGCGGCATTGAATGCGGCGCCGGAGCTTCGTGCGCTCTACGAGGCGAAGGCACGGATCGAGGGGGCCATCGCCGCGCTGCGCGCGCGCAAGGACACGATGCCGGCGGCAGAATACGACGGCGAGCTGGAGCGGCTGCTGCTCGAGCTGTCGCGCAACGGCCAGGCGATCCGCCGGCTGGAGGGAGGCGGGTCGTGATGCGCGCCGCACTGCTCGCAGGCGCCGTCCTGCTCGCCACCGCGGTCGTGCAGCCCGCGTGCGCGCGGCAGCAGCCCGGCGGCCCGGCCGAGGAGCTGTATCGCACGGGCCGCTATGACGAGGCGATCGCGGCACTGCGCACGCGCGACGATGCCACGTCCCGCCGCCTGCTCGTGCGCGTCCTGCTCGACACGGGCCGCTACGAGGAAGCCGAATCCGCGGCACTCGCCGGCGGCAGCCCCGATGCCGTGCCGGCCGAGCTCGCGAACGCACTCGGCGAGGCGCTGTACGCGCGCGGGAAACTCCAGGCCGCGGAGGCGGCGTTCGCGCGTGCGGCATCGTCGTCCGCGCCGGACGCGCTCCAGGCGCGGCTCAACCTCGCGGTCGCGAAATGGGAGCGCGGCGAGCGGGACGAAGCGATGCGCGAGCTCGATGCGTTCATCGACATCTACAACGACGGCACGGCCCGCTCCGCCGAAGCCCTGACTGCGGTGGCGACAGCGGTGAGCTACCTCGGGATCCGGGATCCGCAGCTGTTCCACGACGCGGTGCGCGCCTACGAGGAGGCGGCGCAGGCCGACCCCTCGCTGGCGGCGCCGAAGCTGCGCGAGGGCGAGCTCTTCCTCGCGAAGTACAACAGCACGGACGCATCGGCGCTGTTCCGCGAGGTGCTCGCCGTGAATCCGCGGCATCCGGTCGCACTGCTGGGACTTGCCCGCGCAAAAGCGTTCGACGGCACGGACGAGGCGATGGCGCTCGTCGACAGCAGCCTGGCCGTGAACGCAGCAGCGCCCGCCGCGCTCACGTTTCGCGCGCAGCTGCACCTCGGGCTCGAGGACTACGAGAGCGCCGTGCGCGATGCCGAGCGAGCGCTGGAGGCGAACCCCGCGTCGCTCGACGCGCTCGCCACCCTCGGCGCCGTGCACTTCCTGCGCGGCGACCGCGGCGCCCACGACCGCGCTCGTCGGCGGGCGCTGGAGCTGAATCCGCGCTACGGCAGATTCGATGTCACGGTCGCGGAGATGGCGGTGCAGCAGCGCCGGTACACGGATGCGGTGGAGATCGGTCGGCGCGCGCTCGAGCTGGATCCGGAGTCGTGGAGCGCGCACGCGCTGGTCGGACTGACGGAGCTGCGGCTCGGCAACGTGGACTCGGCGCGGCGCAGTCTCGAGGCGGCGTTCACGGGCGACCCGTACAACGTCTGGGTCAAGAACACGCTCGACCTGCTCGACACCTACCCGCAGTACGTCACGCGGCCGACCGCGCGCTTCGAGCTGTTCCTGCACGGCGACGAGGCGGACGTGCTCGCGCTGTACATGAGCGAGCTGGCCGAGGAGGCGTACGACGAGCTGTCGCAGCGCTATGGCGCGCGACCCACGCCGCCGATCCGCGTCGAGGTGTACCCGAGCCATGCAGACTTCAGCGTGCGCAGCGTCGGACTCGCCGGGCTCGGCGCGCTCGGCATCGCGTTCGGCAACATCCTCGCGCTCGACTCGCCCGCGGCGCGCACCGCCGGCGAGTTCAACTGGGGCTCGACGCTCTGGCACGAGATCGCGCACTCCGTGACGCTCGCCGCCTCGCGCCATCGCGTGCCGCGCTGGCTCACGGAGGGGATCTCCGTCCTCGAGGAGCGCCGCGCGCGGCCGGGCTGGGGCGAGGACGTATCGCTCGACTTCCTGATCGCGCTGAAGAGCGGACGGATCCTGCCGGTCAGCGACCTGAACGCCGGCTTCGTCCGGCCGACGTACCCGGAGCAGATCATTCACGCATACTATCAGGCATCGCTCGTTGCCGGGTACATCGAGCAGCAATACGGCGAGCGTGCGCTGCGCGACATGCTGCGGGCGTATGCCGATGGCAGGACGCACGAGCAGGTGCTGCGCGATGTGCTGCGCACGGAGCCGGACGCGTTCGACCGCGCGTTCGATGCCCATCTGCGCAGCACGTTCGCCACGCAGCTCGCGGCACTGGACGTGCCGGCGCGGGCGTCGATGGCACGCGGTCCGGCGCAGGTCGGCGGCGAGTTCGTGACTGCGCTGCGCGCCGCGCGCTCCGCGCTCGAGGCCGGCCGGCTCGATGAAGCGGAGCAGCAGGCCGGTCGTGCACGATCGCTCTTTCCGGAGTACGCCGGCGCCGATGGCCCTTACCTGCTGCTGCGTGACGTCCATCTCCAGGCCGGTGACACCGCGGCCGCCGCGGCGGCGCTGCGCGAGCACGTTGCCCGGCGCGAGAGCGACTACGACGCGCACATCGCGCTCGCGGACCTGCTGGAGCGGCTCGGCGATGCGCGCGGTGCCGCGGATGTGCTGGAGCGCGCGATGTACATCCACCCGTACGACGCCGCGGTGCACGACCGCATGGCCGCGCTGTATGCGGCGACCGGCCAGCACGCGAGGGTCGTGCGTGAGCGACGCGCGATCCTCGCGCTGAATCCCGTGAACCGCGCGGACGCGCTGTACCGGCTGGCGCTGGCGCTTCTCGATGCGGGCGACCGGCAGGGTGCGCGACGCGAGGTACTGCGCGCGCTCGAGCTCGCGCCCAACTTCGCCGAGGCGCAGGAGCTGCTGCTCCGGCTCCAGGGAGAGACGCAATGACGCGCCTGCTCCGGCTGACGCCCGCACTCGCGCTCGCGGCGCTCGCGCTCAGCGCGGTGATCGCGTCAGCACAGCAGCGCGGCGGCCGGCAGTACCGTGACGTGCCGCAGTGCAATCAGCCGGACGAGTGCCCGCGCACACCGTACGACGGTCGCTTCACGTTCGTGCGCGTCTACTTCGACACGCGAGGCGGTTCGCTCGGCGGCTTCGGCCGCGGTCGGACCCGCGAGCCGCCGTGGCATCACGACCGGCCCTATGCCGAGCGCAACCTGAGCGCGATCCTGCGCGAGGTCTCGCTCGTGCAGACGTTCGACGGGCCGACCGGCGGCAACGTGTTCGCGCTCGACGACCCGGAGATCTTCCGCTACCCGGTGTTGTGGCTGTCGGAGCCCGGCTTCTGGGTGCCGACCGATGATGAAGTCGAGGCGCTGCGCGCGTACCTGCTCAAGGGCGGGTTCATGATCTTCGACGACTTCGGCGGTTATGGCGAGATGTCGAATCTCGTCGAGCAGCTGCACCGCGCGCTGCCGGAGCTGGAGCCGATCCGGCTGACGGGCGACGAGCCGGTGTTCAAGTCGTTCTTCGACATCGAGCTGGGCGCGCTCACGATCAACCAGAGCAACCGCGCCAGCGGCCCGACCTACTGGGGCCTGTTCGAGGACAACGACCGGTCGAAGCGGCAGCTCGTGATCATGAACGCCGACAACGACATCGGCGAATACATGGAGTACAGCGCCGAGGGGTTCTATCCGGTCGACATGTCGAACGACGCGTACAAGCTGGCCGTCAATTACATGGTGTACGCACTGACGCACTGATTGCACACACGCGCTGCGGGCGCGAGACACATGAACGAACGGGGGCTGTTTTGGCGACGGTAATCGAGCTGTCGGGGCTGCACGAGGATGACGACATCCGTCTCGCGGAGCGGATGAAGGACGGCGCCGACCGCATCCAGGCGGAGCTGGGCAAGCTGATCATCGGGCAGGAACAGGTGATCGAGCACATGCTGCTCTCGCTGTTCGTCGGTGGCAACTCGCTGCTGATCGGTGTCCCGGGCCTCGCCAAGACGCTGCTGGTGCACACGCTCGCGCAGGTGCTGAACCTGAAGTTCGCGCGCATCCAGTTCACGCCGGACCTGATGCCGTCCGACATCACGGGTACGGACATCATCCAGGAGGACCCGAAGACGGGGCGGCGGCAGATGGTGTTTTCGCCGGGACCGATCTTCGCGAACATCGTGCTGGCGGACGAGATCAACCGTACACCGCCGAAGACGCAGGCGGCGCTGCTGGAGGCGATGCAGGAGCACCGCGTGACGATCCAGGGGCGCACGTACCAGCTGGAGGAACCGTTCCACGTGTTCGCGACGCAGAACCCGATCGAGCTGGAGGGCACGTACCCGCTGCCGGAAGCGCAGCTCGACCGGTTCATGTTCCAGATCGTGATCGAGCACCTGCCGGAGACGGAGGAGATGGAGGTCGTCCGCTCGACGACGGCGGTTCAGGACCAGGTATTCGAGCACGTCGTCACGGGGGAGGACCTGATCGCGTTCCAGCGGCTCGTGCGGAAAGTCCCGGTGTCGGATCCCGTGCTGCGCTATGCGGTGAACCTCGTGCGCGCGAGCCGGCCCGCGGAGAAGCACGGCACGTCGCTACTGCCGGATGGCGCACCGGACTTCATCCGGGAATGGGTGTCGTACGGTGCGAGCGTGCGTGCGGCGCAGTACCTGATCCTGGGTGGCAAGGCGCGCGCACTGATGCGCGGCCGGACGCATGTCTCGTTCGAGGATGTGCGTGCGCTGGCGCATCCCGTGCTGCGCCACCGCATCCTGACGAACTTCCACGCGGAATCGGAGCGGGTGACGACGGACCGGATCATCGAGCGGCTGCTCGATACGGTGCCCGTGCCGCGCTCGGGGATGTGACGTGAGACTGCGCCACTCCGTCCAGCCGATCCCGGGCACCGGGTTCATCGATCCGAAGACACTGTCGCGGATCGACAACCTCGAGCTGCTCGCGCGCACCGTGGTGGACGGCTTCATCAACGGCCTCCACCGCGCGCCATATCTCGGCATGTCGCTCGATTTCGCGGAGCACCGCGCATACTACCCGGGCGATGACATCCGCCGGATCGACTGGCGGCTGTTCGCGCGCACGGACCGGTTCTACGTGAAGGAGTACGAGGCGGACACCAACTCGAATTTCACCGTGCTCCTGGACATCTCACGATCGATGTCGTACCGGAGCACCGGCCTGAGCAAGCTCGATTATGCGAAGTACCTCGCCGCATCGCTGTCGTACTTCTCGCGCGAGCAGCGGGACCGGGTGGGACTGCTCACGTTCGATGACGACATCGTCGATTACGTACCGCCATCGGCGAAGCATCTCGATGTGGTGCTGCACACGATCGATCGCGTGCGTGCGGAGCGGAAGGGTGCACTCGAGTCGTCGCTCCGGAAGGCGACGGAGCTGTTGCGGCGACGCGGGCTGATCGTGATCATCTCGGACCTGTACGAGGAGCCTGACCGGGTGCAGACGGCTGCCGGTCTGCTCCGTCATCGCGGGCACGACGTCATCGTGTTCCAGGTGCTGGACCGCACGGAGATCGAGCTGGAGGGCACGGTCGGTGGCGCCGCGCTGGATGAGGCGACGAGCTTCGAGGACCTGGAGACGGG
Source organism: Longimicrobiales bacterium (assembly GCA_036374995.1). Classification (GTDB taxonomy): domain Bacteria; phylum Gemmatimonadota; class Gemmatimonadetes; order Longimicrobiales; family RSA9; genus SH-MAG3. The sequence continues at coordinate 10,644 of DASUSS010000129.1, forward strand.
CGAGCGACTGCCGGTGATCACGCCGACGGTCCGGGACCGCTACCGCCAGATGGTGCAGCAGCACATTGCGGCGATCCGGAAGAAGCTGTCGGAGCTGCGCATCGATTACGCGCTGTTCGACACGTCGATGCCGCTGGACCACGCGCTGTTCACGTATCTCGCGGCGCGCGAGCGGCTGACGCGCGGGACCGCGCGGGCGACGGGAGCGCGCTGATGGGACTGCTCACGCCTGCGTTCCTGATCGGCCTCGGCGCGCTCGCCGTACCGCTGCTCATCCACCTGATCCGGCGCGAGCGGCACGATGCCGTGGAGTTCCCGTCGCTCATGTTCCTGAGCCGCATCCCGCAGCCCGTCGTGAAGCGGCGCCGGATCCGCAACTGGTGGCTCTTCGCGTTGCGGTCCCTCGCGCTGATCCTGCTGGTCGGCGCGTTTGCGCGCCCGTTCGTACAGCGCAGCCCCGATGCGCTGGCTCAGCTCGACCAGGCGCGCGAGGTGGTCATTCTGCTCGATCGGTCCTACAGCATGGGGTACGGCGACCGGTGGAGCCGCGCGGTGGCGGCGGCACGCGAGGCGATCGCCGGTCTCGGTCCGGAGGATCGCGCGTCACTCGTGCTGTTCGGTGCGGGTGCGCGCGCGGCGACGGACCCAACGACCGATCACGCGCGTCTGCTGAGTGCGCTCGATACGGCGTCGGTCGGTGCGACCGTGACGCGTTACACGCCGGCGCTGAAGCTGGCGCAGAGCATTCTCGCGGCATCGGATCTGCCCCGGCGCGAGGCCATCCTGATCTCCGATTTCCAGCGCGCGGGCTGGGACGGTGCTTCCGGCGCGCAGCTGCCTGCGGGCAGCACGCTGCGTCCGGTGCACATCAGCGATGCTGCCGTCTCCAATACGGTCGTGACGCACGTGACGCTGCGGCGCGCGCGCGTGTCGGGCCGCGAGCGGGTCACTCCGATCGTACATCTCGCGAACAGCGGGGCAGCGAGCGCTGCGACGACCGTGACGCTCGAAGCGGACGCGCGCGCGCTCCAGGCCGTGCAGACGGAGGTACCCGCGGGCGGCACGCGTGCAGTCGAGCTCCAGCCCGTGACGCTCGATACGGAGCCATTGCGCGCGACCGTGCGCACGTCGACCGATGCGCTGCCGATCGACAATGCGTTCCACTTCGTGCTGGAGCCGGCGCCGGGCCTGCGCGTCGTCGTGGTGGAGTCGTCCGGGCGCGATGCGGGTCTCTACCTGCGCCGCGCGCTCGAGCTCGCCGAGGATCCGCCGTTCGTGGTCTCGACCTCCCGCGCACTGCCCGGCGCGGCCGCGCTCGCGCGCACGGACGTCGTCGTGCTGAACGATGTACTGCCGTCGGACAACGATGCGGGGCGGCGTCTGGTCGAGTGGGTGAGGGGCGGCGGCGGCCTCGTGCTCGCCATTGGAGACCGGACCGCGGCCGCATCCTGGAGTGCCGCCGCCCGCGAGCTCGCGGGCGGCGTGGCGGACCGGGTGGTCGACCGGGTCGAGGACGGCGGCGCCCGGCTCGGCTTCCTCGAGTACTCGCACCCGGTGTTCGAGCTGTTCCGCGCGCCGCGCGCCGGCGCATTCGGTGCGGCACGGTTCTACCGGTACCGCCCCGTTCCCGCAACGGACGTACGTGCGGCGGGCGATACCAGCAGTGCGGGCGCGACGATCCTGGCGCGGTTCGACGATGGCAGTGTCGCGCTGGTGGAGCGGCCGGTCGGCGCGGGCCGTGCACTCGTGTGGGGCACCACGCTGGACGCATACTGGACGAATCTCGCGCTCGAGCCGGTGTATCTGCCGCTCGTGCATCAGATCGTGAAGCGGGCGGCGGGGTTCACGCCGGCACGGGCATGGAGCACTGCGGGTCAGATCGTGGACGTCCGCGTCCCCGATGAGACGGAGCTGGTGGTGAACACGCCGCGGGGCGGCCGCATGACCGTCGATACGGCAAACACGCTGCTGGCGCTGGACGAGCAGGGCTTCTACGAGGTGCGCGAGGCGCGTGCGGGAGGGAGCACGCTGCGCGAGCACGCCGTGAACGTCGACGTCGCGGAGTCGGACCTCGGCGTCATGGACCCGGCCGAGCTGGTCAGCGCGCTGACCGCGCCGGCGGCGACGACGCGGGCCGCGACGGCACGCTCGCTCGATGCGACCGAGCAGGAGAAGCGGCAGGCGCTGTGGTGGTATCTCATGATCGTCGTGTTCGTACTGCTGACGGCCGAGGCGGTGTTCGCGAACCGCCGTTCGGCGCGGCCGGCCCTACGGTGAGGTGGCAATGACAGGTTCACGGAACGAGCGTGCCGCGCGGGCCGGCCTGCTCGATGTGATCGGCTTCGTGCGCAGGCGCTGGCGCATGAAGATCCTGCTGCGCGGCCTCTTCATCACCGCCGCTGCCGGACTGCTGCTCTTCCTGCTCGCCGCGTACGGCCTCGAGCGGTTCAACTTCGCTGCGGGCGCAGTGGTCACGATCCGCATGGCGGCCGTGCTGACGCTGATCGCGCTGCTCGCGCGGTTCGTCGTCTGGCCGCTGCGCCGTCGCGTCACCGATGAGCAGGTCGCGCTGTACCTGGAGGAGCACGAGCCATCGCTCCAGAACACACTGATCAGCGCGCTCGAGTCGGACGGCGCGTACGTGTCGCCGGCGTTCGCGCGGCGAACGATCGAGCAGGCGGTCGAGCGCTGCCGCGAGATCGATGACGGTCGCGGCATCGATCGCCGCGAGCTGAACCGCTTCGCCACTGCGTTCGCGGTGATCGCGGTGCTCGGCATCGCCCTCACCGGCTTCGGGCCCCCGCTCCTACGCCACGGTGCGGGCGCGCTGCTGAATCCGTTCGGCAACGCAGCGAACGCGAACCCGTACCGCATCGATGTGATGCCCGGCAATGCGACGATCGCGCGCGGCTCGGACCAGATCGTCACGGCGCTGCTACACGGCTGGGATCAGCGTCCCGGCGTCGACGGCGCGGCGCAGCAGGTCGAGATCCTGCTCCGGCCGGCCGGCGACAGTGGGTTCCAGCGGCTGCCGCTGACGCCGACCGATTCCTCGTTCACGTACGAGGTCCTGCTGTTCGATGTAGCGTCGGCGACCGAGTACTACATCGATGCCGACGGCGTGCGCTCGCCGCTCTACCGCATCGATGTCGCCGACCTCCCGTACGTCGAGAGCATCCGCCTCGAGTACGACTACCCCGACTACACCGGCCTGCCGAACGAGATCGTCGAGGACGGCGGCGACATTCTCGCGCTGCGCGGCTCGACCGTGACTGTCCGTGCGCTGACGACCATGCCGGTCGCGGGCGCCCGCATCCTGCTCGATGACGGCCGCGCGATCCGCATGCAGCCGGATGCCGCCGGTGCGATGGAGGGTGCAATCGTCGTATCGGGCGAGGGCTTCTACACGATCGAGCTGGCGACTGCCGCGGGCACCACGGTCAGTGGCTCGCCGCAGTACCTGATCGATGTCATCGACGATCGCGGCCCGAGCGTGAGGATCGCGAAGCCGGGCCACGACACCCGGCCGACGACCGTCGAGGAAGTGTTCGTAGAGGTGTCCGCCGAGGACGACTTCGGCGTCGCGAAGCTGGAGCTGGTCTACAGCGTGAACGGCGGCGAGCAGCAGGTACTCCCACTGCTGAATGCGACGCGCCCGCTCGCCGAGGCGAGCGCCGGCCACACGTTCTACCTCGAGGAGCTGGAGCTGAAGCCGGGCGACCTCATCGCGTACTTCGCGCGTGCGACGGACAACGGCGGCGCGAACGCGAAGCAGGCGACGAGCGACATCTTCTTCATGAATGTGCGTCCGTTCGGCCGCGACTACCGCCAGGCCCAGCAGGCGGGCGGTGGCGGTGGCGGCGGCGGTGGCGGCGACCGTGGCGACGACGATCTGGCGGCGCGGCAGCGCGAGATCATCACGGCCACGTTCAACCTGATTCGCGACAGTGCACAGTTCACGGCGCGCGACTATGCCGAGAACCTGAATACGATCGTGCTGATGCAGGACCGTCTGCGCGAGCAGGTCACCACGCTGCATGCGCGCATGAACAATCGCCAGGTCACGCAGGACTCGATGTTCGCGCGGATCGCCGAGATCCTGCCGCTCGCCGTCCGCGAGATGGAGAGCGCGCTGGTCGAGCTGCGGCGTCCGGAGACGCGCGATGCGCTCGGTGCCGAGCAGCGCTCGCTTCAGCACCTGCAGCGCGCCGAGGCACTGTACCGGGAGGTGCAGGTCGCCATGCAGCAGCAGGGCGGGGGTGGCGGCGGCGGTGGTGGCGGAGCGCCGAACGCGGAGGATCTCGCGGACCTGTTCGAGCTGGAGCGGGACCAGCTGCGCAACCAGTACGAGACCGTGCAGCGGGGCGAACAGCAGCAGGCGCAGAACGAGAGCGAGGTGGATGCCGCGCTCGAGCGGCTGCGTCAGCTCGCGCGACGCCAGGAGCAGGAGAACGAGCGGCTGCGGCAGCAGGCGGCGATGCGGCAGAACCAGCAGGGCGGCGGCGGTGGCGCACAGAGCCAGCGCCAGCTCGCGGAGGAGACGGAGGAGGCCGCGCGCCAGCTCGAGCGTCTCTCGCGCGAGACCCGGCAGCAGGAGCTGGCCGATGTCGCACGCCAGCTCCAGCAGGCGGCCGACGAGATGCGGCGGAGCGCCGCGAACGCGCGCAGCGGCAACACCGCGAACGCGAACGCCGCCCTGAACCGGCTGGAAGAGGCACGGCGGCGGCTGGAGCGGAGTCGAAGCACGACGCTCGAGCAGCAGACGAACGATGCCCTGGAACGCGCCGAGCGGCTCGCCGCGGAGCAGCGCGAGATCGCCCGCGACATGGACCGGCTGTCCGGCATGAGCGGCGCGGAGCGCGCACAGGAGGGCCGGCGGCTGAGTGATCGAAAGGAGACACAGGCGGAGCAGGTCGGTGCGCTCGAGAGACAGCTCGATCAGCTCGCGGCCGGATCGCGGACGCAGCAGCGCGACGCGTCACGCAGAATACAGGAGGCGGCAAACTCGATCCGCGACAATCAGATCGAGGGGCGCATCAGACACTCGCGCGATTATGCGGAGTCCCGTGGCAACGAGGAGATCTCACGCACGTTCGAGCAGGAGATCGGCGAATCGCTCGACGAGGTGCGCGACCGGCTCGCGCAGGCGCGCAGCGCGATCAGTGAGAACCCCGAGCAGCGCACGGAAGAAGCGCTCGACCGCCTGCGCCAGCTCGCCCGCGGCCTCGAGTCCATGCAGGAGCGTACGCGCGCCGCGGCCGAGAACGGCTCGCAGCAGGAGCAGGGTCAGCAGGGCCAGCAGAACCAGCAGAACCAGCAGGGTCAGCAGGGACAGCAGGGACAGCAGGGACAGCAGGGACAGCAGGGACCGCAGGGACAGCAGGGACAGCAGGGACAGCAGGGTCAGCAGGGTCAGCAGGGTCAGCAGGGCG